>CBIHPH010000083.1:0-18822 GCA_966212105.1 uncultured Rhizobacter sp. | reverse complement strand
CGGCCGCGTTGTCGAGGAAGTAGCGGTCGTGGGTGATGGCCACCACGGTGCCCGGGAAGCGCGAGAGGAACTGCTCGAGCCAGTCCACCGATTCGGCGTCCAGGTGGTTGGTGGGTTCGTCGAGCAGGAGCATGTCGGGCTTCGACAGCAGCATGCGGCACAGCGCGACGCGGCGCTTCTCGCCGCCCGAGAGCTTGCCGACCACCGCATCCCAAGGCGGCAGACGCAGGGCGTCGGCGGCGATCTCGAGCTGCAGGTCACTGTTCTCGCTGCCGGCCGCAGCGATGATGGCTTCGAGTTCGGCCTGCTCGGCGGCGAGCTTGTCGAAGTCGGCGTCTTCGGCGCCGTATTCGGCGTACACCTCCTCCAGGCGCTTCTTCGCGGCCAATGCGCCACCGATGCCCTCCTCCACCGCCTGACGGACCGTCTGGTTCGGATCCATCACGGGTTCTTGCGGCAGGTATCCGATCTTCAGGTCGGGCATCGGCGTGGCTTCGCCCTCGATGTCCTTGTCGAGGCCCGCCATGATCTTCAGCAGCGTGCTCTTGCCCGAGCCGTTGAGGCCCAGCACGCCGATCTTGGCGCCCGGGAAAAAGCTCAGCGAGATGTTCTTGAGAATTTGACGCTTCGGCGGGACGATCTTGCCGACGCGGTTCATCGTGAAAACGTATTGCGCCATGGTTTACCGTGAGAAGTGTGGATGAGGCCGGGCAGTCGCCCCGCCTGGACGCCGGGCCGCAGGTGCCGCGCGTGGGGTCGGGATCCGAACCGGAAACGCCGGATTATCCCGGACAATTGGAGCCATGCGGCCGGCAGGGCCCTCGGGCGGGCTGCATGCAGACCGTTCGTTTTCCCGAACGCCTTGGCAGCGGCCGACTGGGGGACGACAGGTGCCCGAGCGCCGCCCTGTAGAATGCCATCAGCGCAAACCCTAATGCCGTCCGGGATGTTTGCACACTTTTGGCCCGAGCACTGCTCATTCCGGCTTCTGCGTGCCGACAGACCCACCGGGTCCTCGCGCATGCGGCGGGCGGATTTCATGATGGACCTCCATGTCTTTTGCTTCTCTCGGTTTGGCCGAGCCCTTGTTGCGCGCCGTTGAAGAGTACGGTTACACCACCCCTACCCCCATCCAGTCGCAGGCCATCCCGGTCGTGATGTCCGGAGCCGACCTGCTCGGCGGCGCCCAGACGGGCACCGGCAAGACCGCCGGATTCACGCTGCCCACCCTGCACCGCCTGATGCAAAAACCCGCGGTGCGCGACGCCCGCGGCCGCGTGGCCGTCCGGGCCCTGATCCTCACCCCCACCCGCGAACTGGCCGCGCAGGTGGAGGAAAGCGTGCGCACCTACGGCAAGTACGCCAAGCTGTCGTCCATGGTGATGTTCGGCGGCGTGGGCATGCAGCCGCAGATCGACCGGCTCCGCAAGGGCGTCGACATCCTCGTGGCCACGCCCGGCCGCCTGCTCGACCACCACCAGCAAGGCACGCTCGACCTGAGCCACATCGAAATCTTCGTGCTCGACGAAGCGGACCGCATGCTCGACATGGGCTTCATCCACGACATCAAGAAGGTGCTCGCGGTGCTGCCGGTCAAGAAGCAAAGCCTGCTCTTCTCCGCCACCTTCAGCGACGACATCAAGGCCCTGGCCGAGCGCCTGCTGAACAAGCCCGAGCTGATCGAAGTCGCCCGGCGCAACACCACGGCGGAAACCATCGCGCAGAAGGTCCATCCGGTGGGCCGCGAGATGAAGAAGGACCTGCTCTGCCACCTGATCAAGGAAAACGACTGGCACCAGGTGCTCGTGTTCACCCGCATGAAACATGGCGCGAACCGCCTGGTGGAGCACCTGGAGAAGGAGGGCATCAGCGCCATGGCCATCCACGGCAACAAGAGCCAGAGCGCCCGAACGAAGGCCTTGTCGGAGTTCAAGACCGGCGACCTGCAGGTGCTCGTTGCCACCGACATCGCGGCCCGCGGCATCGACATCGATCAGTTGCCCCACGTGGTGAACTACGAACTGCCGAACGTGCCCGAAGATTACGTGCACCGCATCGGCCGCACGGGCCGTGCCGGCGCCCAGGGCGAGGCGGTGTCGCTCGTCTGCGTCGATGAAAACGGCTTCCTGCGCGACATCGAAAAGCTCATCAAGCGCGAGATCCCGAAAGAGGTCATTCCCGGCTTCGCGCCGCCGCCCCACGAAAAGCCCGAGCCCATCGTGCTCGGCCGCATGGTGATCGGCGAAGGCGCCGGCCGCGGCGGGCGTGGTCCGCGCCCGAACGGTGGACGCGGCGGCCCTGGCCGGCCGCAAGGCTCGCGTCAAGCTCATCCGGGCGGCGGCGGACGGCCCGAGCCCCGCCGTGATGGCGGGCGGCCCGCCGCCCCGCGCCGGGAAGCGCCGAAACGCTGACCTCCACACCTTGGGGCGGACGATGGGCCGCCCCGTCACCCTGCGGGGACGTCGCCCTGGAGGCGGTGCGCCGCGGCTACTCGACCATCGGACAAACAGGCAACAATCGTCCCTTGCCGGAGAGCGTCTTCACCAAATTGCCTGACGCGTCGAATGCAAAGCTGAAGTCGCCGATGGCGACCACGAGGCCGGTGGTGGGATCGCCCAGCAAATTCCGGCCCGTCGCCATGTAAGTCGTGGTTCCGTATGAATCCACGCTTGCTCTGATCGAGCCCGTAAGACTCACCGTCAAGCTGTTCTCTGGCTTCTGCACATTGGTCAAGGTCGCCGTGAATCCCGGACTGATGGCGACGCTCGTGAAGCGGCCACCTGGAAGCGCCAAGCTCCCGCCCTTCCCGTTGTACTGCACTTGCAGGTCGAAGGTGCACGCATAGAACGCGCTGTTGGCCGAGATGATGAACGGGGTGGTGTCCACGCTTGTCGGCGGCAATTGCTTCGCGAATGCTTGCCCGGAAGCTTGAAGCGCGAACAGCGTGGCGACGGCCACGAGGTTTGTGCAGATGCTCTTCATTGCGAACTCCTCTCGAACTGAAGTGGTCCATTTGCGGGGCCAACGGCAAGGCACGCTCGTACTCTATGGGGTGCTTGTTGGCCGGCTCTTGCGTTTACGCAATGAGGCGCACCGGAGGAATCGAGCTTCTGATTCGAGTCGAGCACACCTCACCGGCGTCTCATCAGCGTGCAGCAATCCCGAATACGGTCGGTTTGCTTCAATGCCCTTGCGAGCGCGCTCCCCGCTTCCCGCGTGAAGCTGACCCTGGGCCGGTCGAGAACAATTCCGCTGAATGCGCCGCGCAGCGTGTGAGGAAGTGTTTCAATAACCCCAAGGTGTTGGAAGCCGCTTGCCAATTGACGCGCGTGGACACATCCTTCACATCCCCCCGCGTTAACGTGGTCAAAACTGTGGAGTACTCACATGAAAACACCATGGCATACCGCATGGCAAGGATCTGATGTCGTCGTGTTCCGCGACGACGTGGAAGTCGACCGCTTCACCGCCGACCGCGTCGAGCGCGTGATCTTCGTCCATCGTGGCACCGGCGAAACGCCGGGAGACATGTCGTTCGCCGTCGTCGTGCTGCCCGACGAATGCATCATCTTCCCGGCAGACACGGGCTTTGCCGGCCGCGTCCACTTCGAGCGCACCGCCTTCTGGGAAAGCAAGCAGTGCGTGTACTGGGTGGCCGAATCCCAAGCGCCGCTGCCCTCGCGCCTGCGCCGTGGGCTCTGGCTGCTGCGCCCAGGCCTGCCTGCGTTCCGTCGGCTGCCGCGAGCCGAACTGGCGTCGGTGCTCGAACGTTGGCCCGTCACCGGGCCGCAAACCTGGGAACAGCGCAAATGGCTGCGCATCGAACGCAGCCGGCCCTTCGGCAGCGTCTCCCAACCCGCAGCGCTTGATACGGGCGCGCAGCGCAAGCGCGCCTGATGCCACACCTCGCCACGCGGTAGAAAAAAAGCCCGGCATCGCCGGGCTTTCTTGGTGGAGACCGATCAGCTCTTGGCGCCAGACGCCGGGGCTGCAGGCGCTGCAGGTGCGGCGGCATCGGCCTTCTTCGCATCGGTCTTCTTGGCGTGCGCAGCCTTCTTCTTCGTGGCCTTCTTGGCCGGCGCAGGCTTGGCCGCTGGGGCCGGCGCGGTGGTGGCGGCCGGTTCGGAAGCCGGCGCAGCAGCGGGCGCTGCGGCGAATGCACCCACCGAGAACGAAGCAGCAATCAAGGCGGCAATCAACTTGTTCATGTCAGGTCTTTCCTGGGTTGAAGAGCACGTCGCTCACATGCACAACGGGGGCCTCGCGGCCCCCGTTGACAAGCTGATCGAATGTTTTTTTCAGCGTCGCGTCATTCGAACCGGCCTTCCCGGAGCCATTTCGTGGCCACCCATTTCTCGCCCTGGACGACCGGTGCCCCGCCGTGCAGCGTGCGGGTCATGGGGTGGGGACGGTCATAGCTGAAGAACACCGCGTTGCCCTTGACCGGCGCGATCTCGAGATGCACATCGGGGAAGGTGGTGCCGCCGCCGAGCGTCGGTGTGTTCAGGTAGGTCACGAGTGTGCCCACGCGCTGACCGCCGCGCTTGAGGATGGTGGGTGTGCCTGTTTGAGCCGGGTCGAAGTAGTCGTAGTGCGGCTTGTATTCGGCGCCCGGCCGGTAGCGCAGGATCTGCAGGCCTTCTCCGTTCTCGACCGGCCAGTTCAGCAGCGCTGCAATGCGGGCCTCGAACTTCGCGCACAAAGCATTTTCTCCACGATTGAAGAACATGCCCTCGCTCGTTCTCGCCGCGTTGACCTCGCTGCTGCCCGTGCTCGTGACGACCGTCTCGGAGCGCGCCAGGCGCTTGCTCGACAAGGCCACGAGTTCATCGCACTCTGCATCGGACAGCATGTTGCCGAACACGACCACGCGGGGGCTGCGCAGGGTCATCAAGATGCTGATCTCATGCCCGTCGATCACGATCTTGGAGGGCGACTCGAACAGGTCCGGCTCGGGCACGCGCACTGGCACCGGCAAACCATTGGCTTCGGCATGCTCCTTGAGGAAGCCTGAAAGGGTGTGCTCGAGCGCAGCGAGCGCCACGTCCTCGTTCCAGCCGCTTTCGATCATGGACTTCAGCACGGCATCGGGATCGCGGCCCGCTTTCGCCTGGTCGACGATCCACTGTCGAAGTTCAGGGGTGACTTGCTGTTCGCTCATGATGTCATTGTGCCGTGGTATGCGCCGCCATCAAGCCACGCCGGCAACACGCCGGCGGAACACGAGGCGATCGGTTTCGGAAGCTGCGCGGTCGAAGGCATAGCCGTCGGAATCGAAGGATGGCAGATCGGCCGGCGATGTCAGGCGATTGACGATGGCATGGCGTGCCATCAAGCCCCGTGCGCGCTTGGCGAAGAAGCTGATGACTTTGTATTTTCCACCTTTCCAATCCTCGAACACGCATTCGATGACGCGCGGCTTGAGCACTTTGCGGTCCGCTGCCTTGAAGTACTCGTTGGAGGCGAGGTTCACGATGACAGGCACGGGGTCGGCCGCGACGCGGCGGTTGAGGTATCGGGCCAGGGTGTCGCCCCAGAACGCGTAGAGGTTCTTGCCGTGTGCGTTCTCGAGCGCGGTGCCCATTTCGAGTCGGTACGGCTGCATGCGGTCGAGCGGCCGCAGCACGCCATACAGACCGCTCAGGATGCTGATGTGTTCATGGGCCCAGGCGAGGTCGCCTGCGTCCAGCGTGGGCGCCTGCAGACCGTCGTACACGTCGCCATTGAAAGCAAGAATGGCCGGCTTGCTGTTGTCTGCGGTGAAGTGGGGCGACCAGGCGGCATACCGGGCCACGTTGAGTGCGGCGAGCTTGCCCGAAAGGTCCATCAGCGAGGCGATCTCCTGCGGGCTTTTGGGCCGCAGCAGGCTGATCAGTTCTTCCGACTGCGGCAGGAACTGCGGCAACGCCATGCTGTCGACATGGGCGGGGGTTTCGAAATCCAGGGACTTGGCAGGCGAGAGAAGAAAGTGCATGCGGTGATTTTCGTTCAGCCGGAGCGCTCCTCGTGCCGCAGGCAAACGTGGATTCGTACCACCGCGCGCGGCCTCGCATTTGACAGAATCGGCGCAGGCGGCCTGTACCGCCGCTCTCTCCGATCCATGCGCCACAGTCCCCTCGTCAACTGGCTCGCACAGCTCCTCCTGGGTCTGGGCCTGGCCGGCATCAGCCTCCAGGTGGGTCTCATCTTTGGCCGGGGATGGTGGGAGGTGGCGGCAGGTTGTGCCGTCGTCGGGTTGGCGGGACTGGCCATCGCCGCAAGGGCCGAATGGATCGAACGCCGCCGGCGCCTCGTGAAACGCTCGCGCGCGAAGCTGGCGCTGCCCACGTCATGGTCCGTCAAGTTCGACAAGCGCCTCGGTGCGTGGACCGCGCCGCTCGCCGTGATCCGTGACGACGGCATGCGCTTTGTCGTGGACATCCAGGGGTTCAAGTCGGGCATGTGGGCGTCCGGGCCGCGCACCTCCCCTGGTCTTGTCGATGGGCGGGGCCGGCCCCTGCGGCCCGACCCGATACCGTCGTTGATCCAGGGCGCGCTGATGGCCGGTGCCGCACCGGTGCTGTGGCTGCCGCGGGTGGCGGAATCGGGCGCGCATCGCCACCCCGATTCGAACCTCATGGTGGTCACCGGGTCTCCGCAGGACCTGAAGCTGGCGTTGCAGGATGCGCGCCTCGTGGCCGCCGACGCCGAGCGGCAAGCCGCCTGAGGCGCGATCAGCGGAAATCGCGGCTGTGCGTGTCCAGGCCCTGCAACAGCGGGGTGTGGTCGATCACCTTCGCGGCCACGAGGTGCATCACTGCGCAATCGCCCTCCCCTTCGCGTTGCCATTGCCCGAATACCGTGAGCAAGGCCGCGCTCAGCAGCGGCTTGCGCTGCGCCTCCACCACCTTCGGCCACACGACCACGTTGATGGTGCCGGTGTCGTCCTCCAGCGTGACGAACATGGTGCCTTTCGCGGTGGGCGGACGCTGGCGGTGTGTGACGAGGCCGCTCGCACGCGCGAGGCGCCCATGCGGATACCGGCGCAAGACTGCAGCCGGCAGCACCTTGAAAGCGTCGAGTTGCGCACGCAACAGCGCCAGCGGATGGGTTTTCAGCGTGAGGCCCAGCGCCCGGTAGTCGGCCAGGGTTTCCTCGACGGCCTCGGGCGCGGCCAGCTCGACCCGGGCTTCGTTCGTCCGCGTGGCCCGCAGCAGTTCGGTGGGACGGGCATCGATGCCGGCCACGGCCCAGGCCGCCTGGTGGCGGTGTCCACCCGCGGTGCCGACAGCCACGCCGGGCACCCCTCGCAAGGCATCGGCCTGGGCCAGTTGTTCAAGTTCCCGGCGGTTCAATGCGGCCCTCCGGGCGAGGTCTTCGGGATCAGCGAACGGTGCCTCGTTTCGCGCGGCCGCCACGCGGGCTGCAGCCCCTTCCGGGAAACCCTTGACCTGTTGCAGCCCCAGCCTCACCTGGCGCCACGGTTCGGCATCGCCTTCGAGATGGCTTTCCCAGCCGCTCGCGTTCACATCCACCGGCAGCACCGTGACGCCGTGCGCCCGTGCGTCGCGCACGAGTTGCGCCGGAGCGTAAAAGCCCATCGGCTGGCTGTTGAGCAGGCCGACGAGGAAGGCATCGGGATGGTGGCATTTGATCCAGCTGCTCACGTACGCGAGCATGGCAAAGCCGGCCGCATGGCTCTCGGGGAACCCATATTCGCCGAACCCCTCGATCTGCTTGAAGATGCGCTCGGCGTAGGCCTGGTCATAGCCCTTCTCCACCATGCGGCCCACGAGCTTGCGTTCGAAGGGGCCGAGGCCGCCCTTGCGTTTCCAGGCGGCCATGGCACGGCGCAAGGCATCGGCCTCCCCACCGGTGAAGTCGGCAGCGAGCATGGCGATCTGCATCACCTGCTCCTGGAAGATGGGCACCCCGAGGGTACGCTCGAGCGCAGGGCGGATTTCATCGCGGGGGTATTCGATCTGGTCAGGGGGCAGCCCGCGGTTGCGCAGGTACGGATGCACCATGCCGCCCTGGATGGGGCCGGGGCGCACGATGGCCACCTCCACCACCAGGTCGTAGTAGGTCCTGGGGCGCAGCCGGGGCAGCATGCTCATCTGGGCTCGGCTTTCGATCTGGAACACGCCCACGGTGTCGGCACGGCAAATCATGTCGTAGGTGGGGGTGTCGCCGTCGGGCACGTCCTGCATCGTGAATGTGCGGCCGAGCTTGCGGCCGATGCATTCGAGCGAGCGCCGCAGCGCACTCAGCATGCCCAGCGCCAGCAGATCCACCTTGATGAGGCCCAGGGCATCGAGGTCGTCCTTGTCCCATTGCACGACGCTGCGGCCGTCCATCGCGGCGTTTTCCACGGGCACGAGTTCCTCGATGCGGTCCCTCGCGATCACGAAGCCGCCCGGGTGCTGACTCAGGTGGCGAGGAAAACCGATCAAGCCGGCCGTGAGTTCGATCCACTGGCGCGTGATGGGGGCCTCCGGGTCGAAGCCGTTCTCCCGCAGCCGGTCGATGCTGACGGTGCGACCGTCGAACCACTGCTGGCTCTTGGCCACGAGGTCGATCGCGGATTCATCGATGCCGAGGGCACGTCCCACGTCGCGCAGGGCCGAGCGAGGCCGGTAGCTGATCACCACGGCGGTGAGCGCCGCGCGGTGACGCCCGTACTTGCGGTACACGTACTGGATGACTTCTTCGCGGCGCTGGTGCTCGAAGTCGATGTCGATGTCGGGGGGCTCATTGCGTTCCGCGCTGATGAAGCGCTCGAACAGCATCGTGGCGCGGTGCGGGTCCACTTCGGTGACGTGCAGGCAATAGCACACCAGCGAGTTGGCCGCGCTGCCCCGCCCCTGGCACAGGATGCCCTGGCTGCGCGCCCACGCGACGATGTCGGCCACGGTCAGGAAGTAGGCCTCGTAGCCCAGTTGCTCGATCAATGCGAGCTCCTTGTCGATCTGCGCGGCGAGGGCCGGCTCGAGCCCCCCGGGGAAGCGCTTCGGCACGCCTTGCAAGGCGAGGGCCCGCAGGTGGCTGATGGGTGTTTCGCCGGGTGGCACCAACTCCCGCGGGTATTCGTACCTCAGCTCGGCAAGCGAGAACACGCAACGGGCGGCCAGCGCCACGGTCTGCGCGAGCCATTGCGGCTCGTACAAGGCCGCCAGACGCGCCCGCGAGCGCAGGTGCTGCTCGGCATTGGGTTCGAGCTGCCAGCCGCATTCGGCCACGGGGCGGTTGAGCCGGGTGGCGGTCAGCGTGTCCTGCAAGGGCTTTCGAGAGCGCACATGCATCAGCACGTCGCCCGCGGCCACCACCGGCAGCCCGGTGAGTGCAGCAACCTGCAGCACGTGGTCTGTGAGCTGGTCGTCTCCGGCGCGGTGCAGCAGTTCGAGGGCGAGTGCCGCGCGGTCCTGGAACCAGGTCTTGAGCCACATCGCCTGGGCGAACACCTCCTCGAACGGTTGCCCGGCCTGGACCGCCAGCAGGCCGAGGCAATCGGGCAAACCGGCCAGCATGGGCGCATGCGGCACCCGACCCTCGACATCGGACGGATGCGCCAGGTAACTGCCCTTGACCGCCCGGCGCCGCGCGATGGTGATCCACTGCGACAGGTTGCCGTACCCCCGGCGCGATTGCGCGAGCACCACGAGGCGCATCGGCAGACCCGGCTGGCCGGCCGGCGGCGCGGCCACCGGTGTGAGCCGCATCTCGGCACCGACGATCAGGTGCAGTGGCCGGTCACGCGCGGCCACATGGGCCCGCACCACCCCGGCGAGAGAACATTCATCGGTGATGGCCAGCGCCGTGTAGCCGAGGGTGATGGCCCGCTCGACCAGTTCCTCAGGGTGCGAGGCGCCGGTCAGGAAGGTGAAGTTGCTGCGGCAATGCAGCTCGGCGTAAGGCGGGAGCGGTGGGTCTGCGCTCTGGTCGATACTGTTCATTCATACAGTATCTTTCAGAGGGGCCCGATGTACAAGACGGCGTGCTGCAGTGCCCGGATGTCTGATGCACTCCGGTGGACCGCCCGCTTGCACCGGCCACGTCGGAACGAGCGCGGCCGGTCAGTGGCTCGACGGCGGTGCAAGCTGCGCGCCTGAAGCGGCGCGCCTCACAACAGCCTGGGAGGCCTCACGCCAACTTGCGCGTGCGGCGGCGGCGCAGTTGCCACGCCAGCAGCGGCGCTGCGGACAGAAGCATCGCCACGGCGGCCGGTTCCGGCACCGGGGTGGCCACGCTCGAGTAGGCAACGCCAAGGGATCCGTCGAAGGAGCCGCCGCGGGTGCCGGTGTCGAACACTTGGCCGTTCAGCCGGAGGGTGTAGTCACCCGCTTCGATGCCGTTGGCGAAGAAGCGCGAGATCTCGTTCTGGCCTCCGCTTTCGCCGCCGATGGCCGTGGTGATTCCCTCGTGCACCAGTTGGATGGGGTCGATGCGAACCATGCGCCAGATTTCTCCTGGAGATTGCGCATCGGGATTGCCTTCGCCGGCCCGCCGAAAGTTCAAGTCGATGTTTCCCCAGATGTCGCCTGCCTGCGCCATCGTGAAGTTGAGTTCGTAGGTGAAAGTCCAACGGTTCGGGTCAGTGGGATCCAGGCCCAGCGCTGAACAGCTGGCGCCGTAGCTGGCCAAGGATTGGCTCAGGGTGCCGAGGTCGGCCCCGTAGCTATTGCAGGTAGCGCCCCAGGAACTGCCTGCGGCCAAGCTGAGCGCGAGTGCGCCAAGAGTTTTCTTCATTTGAGTTTGACTATTGAGGAAACTGCACGTGAAAGACCACCGCACTCCTGAGTGGTCGGCATGTCGCGCTCCGGTACGCCAGCGGACGCGGCAGTGGACCCCGTGCACCGCTTTCCGTCAATCCCCTCGCTCGCGGGGAGCGGAACGTTCGAACCGTACCGACCACCGCGCCGAAAACAAACAGCAGTGCGTCAGGGGCCGCGTGACCGCCGTTTGACGCCTGGCAATGAGGGCACTGCCATGGCTTCATTGCCGCACGCCAGGCCTATTCCCGGGCACGCCGCCGTGCGGACTTTCGCTCCACCAGCGTGGAAATGTTGCTGAGCGACACGAGGTGCGCATGCACGAGCGCCAACAGGCCGCCGCGGTGCATGGCCAGCACCACGTCATCCGGCAGTGCGCGCAGCTTGTCCTCGTCGACGACGAAGAAACCATCCACCGCGAACGGTTCGCCATTGGCGAGCTTGCCGGCGGCGCGCATGTCCTTGAGCAGCCCGAGCGATTGCAGGTGTGCCCCGATGGGCCGGGTGATGCGCACGGCGGCCTCGTAGTCGTTGAGGAACTGCAGCACCTGCTGCAGGTACGGCGTGGGTTCGCCGTCGTCACCGAACAGGCGCTCGCCCTCACCGTCTTCGGCGAGGCCGGCGAACCCTGCATCCACCGCCAAGGCCTGGGCAGCGGCTGCCTCGCCGTTCTGGCGCGCATCCACCAGCGCGAAAGGATAGCGGCGCAGGAACGCGGGCTCGTAGGCCGCTGTCCACCGGCCATCGTGCACGAACAAATTCTCCCCGGCCTCCAGGCCCAGCAGGCACACCGGGCTGATCACCGGCTGGCCGCGTTCGTCCTGTTCGCCGGTGCGGATGAACAGCAGCGGGAAGGCCTTGCAGGCCTCCGCGAATTCCGCGGCGGCGCAGAAGACGGCATTGAGGCCGGCGGCGGCTTCGCGGCGGTCCGTGTGGCGCACGCGCGTGGTGCGGTGCTTCTGGCGGTCGAGCAGCACCAGCTGCGTGTACAGCGCGGAGGCGCTCATGTGTTCTGATCTCCGGTTTCCAGGGCGGTGGCGAGCACCTTGTCGACGCGCTTGCCGTCGAGGTCCATCACCTCGAAGCGCCAGCCTTCCCATTCGACGGCATCGGTGGTCTGCGGCAGGCGGCCGAGCAGCAGCATCACCATGCCGGCCAGCGTGTTGTAGCGCCCGCGGTCTTCGTCGGGCAGGTCTTTCAGGCCGAGGCGGTCCTTCAGCTCGGGCACCGGGATCAGGCCGTCGAACAGCCATGTGCCGTCGTCGCGCTGCACGGCCCAGGCGTCGCCATCGGCCTCGGTCGTGAATTCGCCGGTGATGGCCTCCAGCACATCTCGAACGGTGATCACGCCCTGCACTTCACCGTATTCATCGACGACGAACACGAGCTGGGCGCTCGTGGCACGGAACTGGTCGAGCAGTTCCATGCCCGACAGCGTCTCGGGAACGAACACGGGCGGCTGCAGGTTCTCGGTGAGCGACAGGGGCCGGCCCTGCAGTTGCTGCTGCAGGAGGCTTTGCGCACTGATGATGCCCAGCACGTCGTTCAGGCCGCCGCGGCATACCGGGTAGCGCGAATGCTCCTGCGCCGCCATGGCTTCGCGGATCTGGTCTGCCGTGGCGTTGACGTCCAGCCACACGATTTCGGTGCGGGGGATCATCATCGAGCCGACCTCGCGATCGTCCAGGCGGAACACATTGCGCACCATCTGGTGCTCCTGTGCCTCGATGACGCCCGCGTCCAGGCCCTCTTCCAGGCTGGCGGCGATTTCTTCTTCCGTCACCGACCGCGACGGCCCGCCGCGGATGCCCAGCAGGCGCAGCGTGGCCTCGGTGCTTCCGGACAGCAATTTGACGAACGGCCGTGCGACGAGCGACAGCAACTCCATCGGCGGCGCGACAAGGCGGGCCACGGATTCCGGGTACATCTGGCCCAGGCGCTTGGGCACGAGTTCACCGAAGATGATCGTGGCGAACGTGATGCACATGACCACGAGCCCGGTGGCCGTGATGCCGGCCGCATGCGCGGGGATGCCCAGGCCGGTCAGCCATTTCCCAAACGGCTCGGCAAAGGCGGCTTCGCCGACGATACCGTTGAGCACCCCGATCGACGTGATGCCGATCTGCACGGTGGACAGGAACTTCGTGGGGTTGTCGTGCAGGTCCATCGCCGCCTGCGCGCCCGATTCCCCGGTTTCGACCATCACCTGCAGCCGGGCCTTGCGGCTGGCGGTGAGCGCCATTTCAGACATGGCAAAAAGGCCGTTGAGCAGGATCAGGAAGACGAGTAGGGCGATTTCCATGCGGGGCGCGTCCCGGTGACGACCGGACGCACGCGTTTCAAAGAAGGCACATAGTGTAGTGTTCCGGCGCGCCAGCGCTCCAGCCGGGTGGCGTACGCCGGGCCCTTTGTGCTGAACGCCACGGCACAATGCCACCATGAACTACCTGATCGGCGACCTGCAGGGCTGTTGCGATGCCTTCGAACGCCTGCTCGAACGCATCGACTTCTCCCCCTCCCGTGACCGCCTCTACCTCCTCGGTGACCTGGCCAACCGCGGGCCGGCCACCCTGGCCACGCTGCGCCGGCTGGTGAGCCTCGAAGATTCGGCCACCTGCCTGCTGGGCAACCACGACCTGCACCTGCTGGCGGTGGCCCATGGCACCCGCCGTCCATCGCCGAGCGACACGCTCGACGACGTGCTCCAGGCCGAGGACCGGCCCGCGATGGTCCACTGGCTACGCCACCAGCGCCTGGCGCTCTTCGCGCACGGCTGGCTGATGGTGCATGCCGGCGTGGTGCCGCAATGGGATCTGGAGACCACGCTGGCGCTTGCCGCGGAGATCGAAGCCCGGCTGCAGGCGCCTGATCTGGCGGACTTCCTGGCCGTCATGTACGGCAATGAGCCCGACCGCTGGGATCCTGCACTCACCGGCGACGACAGGCTGCGCTTCGCCGTCAACGTGCTCACCCGCATCCGCTTCTGCACGGCCGACGGCACCATCGACCTCAAGAGCAAGGACGGGCTCGGTGAACCGCCGCCCGGGCTGTACCGGTGGTTCGACGCGCCTGGCCGCCGCACGGCCGGGGTACCCATCGCGTTCGGGCATTGGTCCACGCTCGGCCTGATCAACCGCCCTGACCTGCTGTCGCTCGACACGGGGTGCGTGTGGGGCGGGCAGCTCACGGCGATGCGGGTGGGCGCGCACGGCGAACGAGAAGGTCTGTTCCAGGTGTCGTGCGAGCGGGCGCAGCAGGCTGGCTGACTCGCTCGCGCTCCCCCTGCCCGGCACATGAAATACTCGCAAAAGCTAGTTCTGCATTGTCCTGTCGGCTACCGCATGGGGCTTGATGCGTTGATTGAGCAGTTCGTAGCCGACGGCGTGAAGTTCGTCGGCGTCGTCGGCCAAGACTGCAACCTGATCGAAGACATCATTGACGAGCTGGTAGTGGGCGACGGCACTGACCTCTGAACCTAGCTACCTCGCTTCGCTCGGCGAGTTCGCGACGCTGAAAAGCACGATCGGATCTCATACCAGGTTCGGCTACTTGGTGCTGCGGCTGCCTCGGGGCCAAGGATGCGGCAAGCCAATTCGCATGTGTCGCTCCCAGTTCAGGCCGGGAAGACGCACTCCGATCAACCAGCACTGCGCGTCAGGCAGGCGCACGGCCCGCACGCTGGGCCAGCGCCGCAGGGTGTATCCCTGCTGCTTGCGTTTGAAACGCAGATCCATGGCGAGCGCTTGCGCGCGAACGAGGTCGGTCAACGGTTCGCCGTTGGCTTTCAGCCAGTGCACGAAGAGGCGGCCGTCTGCGGCAGGGCCTCCTGATGCAGGCAAGGCAATGGCCCGTGCATAGGCAGTGAACCGGCCGTTGAAGTCGGATGACAGCGCCTGGGCCAAAGAAGGCCATGCCTGAGCCACCGAGCGGGCCCGCTTGCAGAAAAGCATTTCGGCCGAGGCAAGCACGCGCGCAGCATCGAAGCCCGGTGGCACGGGACTCCGGCCAGTCAAGGCAGCGAGCAATGCCGCCTGTTGTTCGCCAAGGGACATGAACGATGCGGCCGGTTCAGGCGCCCACGGCATTGGGGCTCCGGGACAAACGCTCTTGCGGCCCGTATCGCATCATGGCGGCCACCGCATCCAATTCGGCGTGGAGCACATGATCGGCCGGGAAGGCATCGTCCCTTTCGATCATCACACCGGGTGGCACCTCTCGTCTGCACAACGCCTTCAACAGTGCGAATACGTCGCCTGGAATGCAGTGGGCATGGGTATCGTGGTAGAGGCCGTCCGTTCCGAGGGTCCCGCCCGCCATGTGCACATAGGCGACACGATGCAATGGAATGCGATCGAGGAAACCGGACGAATCCCATCGGAGATTGCGAGCGTTGGCATAGAGGTTTTCCAGGTCCAGCAGCAAGAGGACACCGGTTTGATCAACCACTTCCGCCAGGAAGTCTGCCTCGCTCATTTCTGCATCCGGCCACTCGAAGAGGCCTGCGATGTTTTCCAGAGCCAGGGGCACCGGCAACGCTGCTTGTGCGGCGCGTACATTGCGCACCACGACTTTGAGCGCTTCTCTGGTGCGAGGCACCGGGAGCAGATGGCCGCTTTCCATGCCAGCGGCACGCACGAAGGCCAGGTGCTCGCTAACCAAGGGGGCGTCCAGCTGTTGGGCCAGTTGCGCAAGCTCATCGAGCCGGTGCGGCTCCAGCGGCTCAGCGCCCCCCAGAGACAGGCTCAGGCCATGCGGAATGACGGCCACCCCTCGCTCGCGCAGCACTTCCAGCGCCACCGGAAGGCGGCGTTGGCCGGGATTTGTCATGAAGTTTTCCGCCACGATTTCGACAAAACCGAGATCGGCTCGTCGTTCGATCATGAGCGCCAACTCGGGCCGCCATCCGATGCCGAGCCCGAGGGGGGAAAGCGGCGCGTTCATCCTCCGCATCCTCCGCCGCCGCAGCCGCCACCGCAGGACGAGCCACAGGACGAACCACCGCCGCCGGAACTGCAGGATGACGATGACCCATTCGCCCCGGAGCCGACCGAGTCGGGAAACAGCGCCGGCTTCATCCAGGCCAGTGCACCTGCGCCGCTTCCCAACGCTGCAGCGCCGAACAGGGCGACCCCCAGCATCAGGTCGGCTTGAGACAGCTCCGTGCTGCGGCGCATCGCCGTGCTCTCGAGAGCGGCGTTGCGTCGTTGCAGGCCATGAAGATACGACTCTCCGCGTTCGGTCCGCGTCGGTGCACTCGTGAGCTTGATCAGCAGAATGAACAGCGATATGACAAGCAGGGCGACCAGGAAGCCGATCGGTCTGTCGCGTGACACGCCTACCACGGCCCGGACGATGCCCATCAACATCACTGACAGCAACGGCAGGCTACCCATCCACCGCAGGCACCTGATTTCGCCCGCCGACGGTGAATAACCGGCTGTGCGCACACGATCTTCAATGTCATTGAGCGCGTTGAGCGATAACCCGGCCCAAGCCGAGGAGCGGCTGTTGCCGGCCTGGATTTCGCGATACAGGCCTGTCTCAAGCGGATGGGCGCGCTGCGGCAAGGCACTCCCCACCTCAAGACCTTGCCCGTCCGACGTTGCCTTGAGGATGCCGCGATGTGCAAGCGAAGCCAGGGCGGCCTGGATGGCACGCAATTTCCCGCCTGCCAGGTATGCAAGCTCGTAAGGCGTCAAGCCCGCCCCGCCGACCGTGTCGTCGCGACGGTGCAACGAATGGCAGAGCTTGCGCATTGGCGTGCTTAGAAATAACGCGCCGATCATCGACACCATATAGACGAACAGGAACGTCGGCCCCGACAGATCGAGCAACGCCTTGATCATGTGGGAATCTCCACCGAGGCAGCGCGCCTGTCGACCTGATCTGACAGGGAGGACAAAAGGTCAAGCAAACGCTGGAACAGCTCTGCGACGTCGTTTTCGGGTATGCCGTCGCGCAGCGAAGCCAAGCTGGCGAGGGTGGACGCGTCGAGATTGAACGCTTTGGCCGCCAAGGCGAAGAGGGATGCGGTGCGGTCTTCGTCGGGGAGGAGGTTGCCTTCGAGCTGCACCAGGGCGCCCAATTCAATGGCGAGCGGCCGCGCCACCTCCGCGAGCGCCTTGTTCAAGCCATCGGGTTCATCGCAAAGAATCAAGTAACGATGACGCAGGCGCAACAGCATGTTGCGCAGAGACTGCGCGATCCGCCTCAGCACCAATGCCTGCGGTACCTCCAGGGTGGCAAAGGGATCAACCCCATGGAGCACGACATGATGACGACGGATGTCGAGGAACTTGGTTGGAAAATCGTGCGCTGCCAAGGGAACTTCGGCCGGCGTCAAAATCATCGCCTGCACTGCGGCGGCCCGGCGAGCGTCTCGAAGGGCCGGCGCGATGGCCTGCAGCGATTGGGCGTTCGCCTTGTGCAACAGGACAACCACATTGACGTCGCTGCGCCCCGCACGGTAGCGCCCTCGCGCCAGGCCGCCATACAGGATCAGGGCAGCGAAGTTGATGCTGGCTTGTTCGGAGAGGTCGGTTGCCAATGATTTCAATGCGAGAACGATGTTCTCAGGGGCACCCGGGAGCGCATAGGTCATTCGAGAGTCTCCGCTTGCTCGATGAATTGTGAAGATGCGAAATGATGCCATTGACGATGCAGCCCAAGGCCATCGCGCACCCGACCGCCGACTGCTCAACCCAGTCAGCAGCTGCCCACGCCCGTTGGTGCGGGCCACAACGCAGCCGACCACCCCACTTGCGCAGCCGCGCCCAATACCTGCATCATTTGCGCCCCACACCTGAAAGGCGCCCACGACAGCGCCCCCCTGACGGCGCTGCCTGGCGCAGCTGCTGGGCTTCTACGACCGTTTCATCGAAGTGCAGATGGACGGTTTCTCCAATGGCGCGGGCTGGCGGGGCGCCCAGAGCATCTCGGGCATGCTGGCTCAGTCCGGCGTGCGCGAGGGTGAGCCGGGCATCCTCGCGCTCGATGAGTTTCAGCGATTCCGCACGATCGACAACAAGCGGGTCGAGCTGCGTGTCGAGCGCTATCAGGACGTCTGGGCCCTGCTGTCGGACGGCCGTCTGCCACCCGCGCTTTCGCTCCTGGGCGACATCGAAACCTCCATCGCCAAAGCCGCCTACGACGCCGAACGCTCTGAGGCGAGCGATGCCAAGTTGCGCTTCAAGTTGCGCAGCTGGGAGGCGCAGGAGCTGCAGCGCAATCTCAAGCTCGACGAGCCACTGATGGAGATCATGGCCTGGACGCCCGAGCAGATCCAGGAGCGTCTGCGCGCCTTCCGCGAGAGCCAGCAGCAATGGGAGACCGACTACAGCCGCCTGCTCATTTTCGTTTGCGGCAACCTCGACGAGATGTATGAGGACCTCGCCACCAGCGTGGACGACTGCGACAGCGATGCCGACACCTACCATTCGGTGACCAGCAAGTTGAGCGTCATCGATGTGAAGCAGGCGCTCAACAAGCGCTTCAAGCCCGAGCAGGTGGCGCGCCTGGGCAACGAGCATGTGATCTACCCCTCGCTCTCGCGACGGGCGTACGAGCAGTTGATCGAGCAGAGCTGCGCGGGCTACGTCGGCGAGATCGAGGGTCGCTGCGGCCTGCGCTTCGATCTGGACGCGAGCGTGCGCGAGCAGATCTACGCGAACGCTGTCTTCCCCGCGCAGGGCACCCGGCCGTTGTTTTCATCGCTGCATGCCATCCTCGGCGCGGGCCTGTCCAAGGCCGCGTTGTGGGCGCTCGAACGCGGCGCCGCGGCCGGTGACAACGTGGGCCTCACAGCCGACGGCCGCAGTCTGATTGCGCATTTTCGCGGGCAGTCGCACGTGATCGCGGCGCCCTTTGAAATCAGCCGCCTGCGCCAGCGCAGCAACGCGGACTTCCGCGCCCTGCTGGCCGTGCATGAGGCGGGCCACGGCCTGGTGCACGCGCTGCTCTTCGGCCGTGCGCCGCAGGAGATCAAGATCCACGTGGCCAGCTTCGAGGGCGGCTACAACGCCTATACCTCGCGCAAGGTCTGGTCGCGCCGCAACCTGCTCGACTCCATCTGCAC
>CBIHPH010000082.1:0-19154 GCA_966212105.1 uncultured Rhizobacter sp. | reverse complement strand
GCATCGGGCGACCAGCAGCGGCTGGCGGCCTGGGTGCAGGCGCTGGAGTCGATGGCCGCATCGCTTCAGCAGCAATGGCAGCAGGCAGGCGCGCAGGCCCTCGCCCATCAGCAGCAAATCTGCGTCACGCTGGAGCAGACGGCCCGCGGCATCGCGGCACAGGCCGAGGCGCATGCGAGCGGCACGATCGCCGAGATCGCCCGGCTCGTGCAAGCCGCCTCCGAGGCGCCCCGGGCCGCGGCCGAAGTCATCGCCGAGCTGCGCCAGAGGCTTTCCGACAGCATGGTGCGCGACAACGACATGCTGGAGGAGCGCGAGCGCATCCTGCAAACGCTGGGCACCCTGCTCGATGCCGTGAACCATGCGTCCACCGAACAGCGGGCAGCGATCGATGCACTGGTCGCCACATCGGCCGATCTGCTGGAGCGAGCCGGCAGCCGGTTCACCGAGAAGATCGACACCGAATCGGCCCACATGGCCGTTGCCGCGGCACAGGTCACCGGCAGTGCGGCCGAGGTGGCGAGCCTGAGCGAAGCCATGGGTTTCGCCGTGCAGCTCTTCAGCCAGTCGAATGACAAGCTGATGGCGCATCTGCAGCGCATCGAAGGCGCACTCGGCAAATCCATCACGCGCAGCGACGAGCAGCTCGCCTACTACGTGGCCCAGGCCAGAGAGGTCATCGACCTGAGCATCATGTCGCAAAAGCAGATCGTCGAAGACCTGCAACAGTTCGGCAGCAACCAGGCTCGCGCGGGCATCGAGGCGTGACGATGGAAGACGTCGACGCCGGCCTGGAGCCGACCGTCCCGGTGTGGACCGTCTTCGGCGACCTGATGGCAGGGTTGCTGGGCGCGTTCGTGCTGATCCTGGTGTTCGTGGTCGGCATGCAGCTGGAGCTGGCGACGAAACTGGAGGCCGAGGTCAAGCAACGGCAGGCGGAGGCCCAGCGCCGCGAGACGTTGGAGAAAGCCCTGGCCGGCCCGCTCGCAGCAGGCCGGGTCACGCTGATCAACGGCCGCATCGGCATCAGCGGCAGCGTCCTGTTCGCCCTGAACTCCGCCGAATTGCAGCCCGAAGGCCGCCAGCTGCTGAAAACCCTCGCTGCGCCGTTGGTGGCCTACCTCCAGGCCCGTGACGAGATCTTGATGGTCAGCGGATTCACCGATGATCGGCAGATTCGGGAAGGCAACCGCCGCTTCGCCGACAACCTCGAGCTGTCGGCACAGCGCGCCTTGACGGTGACGCGGGCCTTGATCGAGGAAGGCGTGCCATCGTCCTCCGTGTTCGCTGCCGCCTTTGGTTCCGAACAACCGGTGGCATCGAATGCCGAGGCGGAAGGGCGCTCGAAGAACCGCCGGGTGGAGATGTCGCCCACGCCGCGCCCCTCCAACCGCACCGGGCAGCCCCATGCAGAGCGATAGCGCAGCGGCCGGCTCAGAAGAAGCGAACGCCTCGGTGGACGCATGGCGCAGCCGTGGCGCTCACCACTTCGATCCGGTCCGCTTCCATTTCATCGAGGCGCTTGCCAGGCGAGCGGCTGCGCTCGATGGAATGGCGCAGCGCCTCCTGGAAGGCAAAGTGGCCTCGCTGCTGGCCGCGTATGGGGATGATGCAGAGAAGGCACGCGCCGCCGGCGGGATGAATGGTGGCACCGCTGCCGAGAACGCTGCGCCCGGAACATCGCGCAAGGTCGGCGCCCGACAGGACGAGCCCGACCCTCGCGGGCCGCTCGCCGCCCTCGTCGACCACATCGCCCGGCATGCGCCGCTTCAAGGCAACGGTTTGGCGCCGAGCCATGTGGCACCCGGCCTGGCTTCGGCGCCCGAACTCAAGACGCTCACGTACTTCAGAAGCACCTGGTCCCGGCTGAGTGCCGATCAACGCCTGATGCAGTCGCTGGCCAAAGTGCCGGAGAACGCCGGCCCGCTCAACTCCCACCACCTCGTGCACCGGTCGCTCACGCTGATGCGCGACCTGTCGCCGGAGTACCTCAATCTGTTCATGTCGTACGTCGATGCCCTGCTTTGGCTGGATCAGGCGAACGGCAGCACAGCCCCGGCGGCGAAGGACGTGCCCCGGCACCAAGGCGACAGGAAACCCGGCCGCGGCAGATAGCCCGCCCCCTGCAGGCTGCTAGATTGCGGCATGCCCTCCCCTTCGAAGAAGCCCCGCCGCACGGCCGAGCGCATCCTCGACACCGCACTCGGGTTGTTCAACCGCTTCGGCGAGCCGAACGTGTCCACAACGGCCATCTCCGCCGAATTGAACATCAGTCCGGGCAACCTGTACTACCACTTCCCCGCAAAAGACATCCTGGTCAACACGCTGTTCGACCGATACGCGGAATCGCTCGAAGCACTGCTGCACGCAGCCGACGGGGCGCGAAACGTGGAGGACGCCTGGCTCTTCTTCCACATGCTGTTCGAACTGTTGTGGAAATACCGCTTTCTCTACCGCGACCTGAACGACCTGCTGTCGAGGAACCGCTACCTGGAGACCCGGTTCCAGCCCCTGCTCGCCCACAAAGCCCGGGCGGTGCGGGAACTGCTCGAAGGCCTGGGGCGAGGCGGTGCATTGCGGGCCGACACGCGCGATCTCGATGCGGTGGCCACCTCGATGGTGGTGTTGCTCACGTATTGGCTGAGCTACGAATATGCGCGCGACCCGCGCCGCGCGCTGGAACCCGAGGTGGCCGGCGCCGCACTGTTGCGAGGCGCCTTTCACGCGCTCGGCCTTGTCATGCCGTACCTCGAAGACAATGAACGAGACCATCTTCTCGCACTCGCGGGCCGCTACAACGCGCCGCCACCTGCGGGTTGAGCCGGCGCACATCCCCGTGCAAACCCCCACTGCCAGCTACGTAGTTTCCGGAATGCGGCTCATGGACCCCTTTCGTAGCATGAAGATCCCGACACTTGATCGACCAGAAGGATTTCTTATGAAGAAGCTGTTGCTGGCTGCAGTGGCCGCATTCACTGCGACGGCGGCTTTGGCCGACTACCCCGAAAAACCGATCACGATTGTCGTGCCCTTCGCCGCAGGCGGCCCCACGGACAAGGTCGCCCGCGACTTCGCCGAAGGCCTTCGCAAGCAACTGGGCCAGCCAGTCATCATCGAAAACGCTGGCGGGGCCGGCGGCACGCTCGGCGCCACGAAGGTGTCCAAGGCCCCGGCCGACGGCTACACCCTGCTGCTGACCCACATCGGCATGGCCACCGCGCCTGCGCTGTACCGCAATCTGCAATACAAGACGCTCGAGGATTTCGAATACCTGGGCCTGATCAATGAAGTGCCCATGACCCTCGTCGGCCGGGCCACGCTGCCGGCCAAGAACTACGCCGAACTCAACACCTGGATTCAGGCCAACAAGGGCAAGATCAACCTGGCCCACGCCGGCGTGGGCTCCGCCTCGCACCTGTGCGGCCTGCTCTACCAGAGCACGGTGAAGGTCGACATGGTGGCCGTGCCGTACAAGGGCACCGGTCCCGCAATGACCGACCTGCTCGGCGGCCAGGTCGACCTCATGTGCGACCAGACCACCAACACGATCAGCCAGCTCGATGGCGGCAAGATCAAGTTCTTCGCCGTGTCCACCACCAAGCGCCTCGGCATGCCCTCGCTGGCGAAGTTGCCCACGCTCGATGAACTGGGACTCAAGGGATTCAACGTCACCATCTGGCACGGCCTGTACGCACCGAAGGGCACGCCGAAGCCTGTGGTCGACAAGGTCAACGGCGCGCTGAAGAAGGTGCTCAAGGACCCGGACTTCATGAAGTCCGAAGAATCCATGGCCGCCGTGATCGTCAACGATGCACGCACCAACAGTGCAGAGCACAAGAAGTTCGTGGAATCGGAGATCAACAAATGGGGCCCGGTCATCCGCGCCAATGTGCAGTACGCCGACTGAACGCTCGTTCCCCCATTCATCAGGCCACCTTCGGGTGGCCTTTTTCTTGATGCCTCCCGGTGACACACCCGTCGCAAGACCGCGACGCCCGGCGTGACAGCATGAAACAAGCGGGCAAAGCCCCCATTGATGCCGCGTTGAGGGCAAGCCGGGCGCCTCACAATCAAATCCTGTTCTTCCGTGACACCCGGGTGATGTTCAATCCTCCCGCCCCGTTCAAGACACCGCTCGGCCTCGACGAACTTCGTCATCGAACGCGCGGCCTCGGACAGCGGCACCGCACCGTGTTGCTGCTGATCGACGGCCACCGGCCGCTCGGCGAGGTACTCGGCATGGCGCATCGGGCGGGGGCCAGCACCAGCCACTTCGAGGAATTGATGCGCCTGGGCCTGGTGGAGATGCCGGTCGAACCAGCGCAGGAGCTTCCCGAGACCGCGCCAGGCGCACTGAATCAGACCCGGTTGACGAGCGTCCAGGTCGATGTACCGGCAGAACCGGAAACCAGCGCCACCCTCGAAGCCGACACGCCTGCGGCCTTCAGCAGCAACAGCCCCGACCCGGAAGTCGAACCGGAGCCAGCTCCCGCGCCGCAAGCCGTGGCCGTCGCCGCACCATCGCCCGATGTGGCTCTGCCGTCCCCGGTGTCACACGGGTCGGCACGAACCCCGTTCCCGGGGACTTTTGCGGACCCGACACCCCCGCCCTCGCCCGCGCCGGATGACCTGCAGGAGGTGCGCACCCTGCTCATCGGTGCGCTGGGCACGGAGGCGGCGCTGTTTTCACCGCTGACCCTGGCCCGCATCCGCACCGCTCAAACCCCTGATGACCTCATCGAGCTGATCTGGGACATCGAACGCCAGCGCAATCATGCGCGCCGCGGCCGTGCTCAGTTGCTCAGCCTGCAGGACGCACGGGAACGGCTCGGCATGGGCAACACGATGGTGGCCGGAGACAGCGAGACCGGTGCGGCGTGGCCCGACACCATCGGGCGCTGAACGAGGGGCTCAGTTGCGCAGCGTGATCGGAATCGTCACCGGCCCGTCGTTGACGAGCGTCACCTGCATGTCCGCGCCGAAGGTACCCGTGGCAACCGCCGGATGCGCAGCTCGCGCGGTGGCCACCACCCGCTCATAAAGCCTGCGGCCCAGCTCCGCAGGCGCCGCACCCGTGAAGCTCGGGCGGTTGCCGCTGCGGGTGTCTGCCGCGAGGGTGAACTGGCTCACGATGAGCAGGCCGCCATGGACGCCACCGACGTCCAGGTTCATCTTGCCCGCCGGGTCGGCAAAGATGCGCAGCTTGAGCAGCTTGGCCACCAGCTTGTCGGCCAGCGCTTCGGTGTCGTCCGGTTCAGCGCAGACGAGCACCAGCAACCCGCGCCCGATGGCTCCCACCGTGCCACCCGCCACATCGACCCGGGCCTCGGAGACCCGCTGCACCACGGCCAGCATCGTCAGGCGGTCAACGTCACGCGCGCGAATTTGCGCTTGCCCACCTGCACCACGTACGTGCCGGCTTCGAGCTTGAGCCCCTTGTCGCTGATGACCACCCCATCCACCCGCACGCCCCCGCCGTCAACCAGGCGCAAGCCTTCGCTGGACGATGCCGCAAGATTTGCCTGGCGCAGCAGCGCGCCAATGCCCAATGGCGCCCCCGAGAGGGCGACCTCCGGAATCTCGTCAGGCACGCCGCCCCGCGCCCGGTTGTTGAAATCGGCCTCGGCCGCCTCGGCCGCCGCGGCATTGTGGAACCGCGCGGTGATCTCCTTGGCCAGCAGCACCTTGACCTCCTTCGGATTGCGCCCGCCCTCCACTTCAGCCTTCAACCGCGCGATCTCCGCCTCGCTGAGGAAACTCAGCAGCGTGAAGTAGCGCCACATCATCACGTCGCTGATGGACAGCAGCTTCGCGAACATGCTGTTGGCCGGCTCCGTGATGCCGATGTAGTTGCCCTTGCTCTTGGACATCTTCTCGACCCCATCGAGCCCTTCCAGGAGCGGCATCGTGAGCACACACTGCGGCTCTTGCCCGTATTCGCTCTGCAGCGCCCGGCCGACGAGCAGATTGAACTTCTGATCGGTGCCACCGAGCTCCAGATCGCTCTTCAATGCCACGGAGTCGTACCCCTGCATCAGGGGGTACAGGAACTCATGCACGCTGATGGGCGTGCCGGCCTTGAAGCGCTTCGTGAAGTCATCGCGCTCCATCATCCGGGCCACGGTGTACCGGGAGGCCAGCTGGATCATGCCGCGCGCTCCAAGCGCATCGCACCATTCGGAGTTGTAGCGCACCTCCGTGCGAGCCGGGTCCAGCACGAGGTTGGCCTGGTTCAGGTACGTGGTGGCATTGGCCTCGATCTGTTCGCGGCTGAGCGGGGGCCGGGTGGTGTTGCGGCCCGAGGGATCACCGATCGTGGAGGTGAAATCGCCGATCAGGAAAATGACTTGGTGTCCGAGGTCCTGCAGCTGCCGCATCTTGTTGAGGACGACGGTATGGCCGAGATGGATGTCTGGTGCCGTGGGGTCCAGCCCCAGCTTGATGCGCAGCGGCACGCCGGTTGCTTGCGAACGTGCCAACTTGGTCAACCATTCGGATTCGGGCAGAAGTTCATCGACGCCCCGGCGCGTCACATCGAGTGCATGGCGCACCCCCTCAGTCACCGGGAACTTGCCGGCAGAGACGGTGTCTGTGACTTCGGTTGCGGGATTTTCTGACGCGGGCATGAATTGAGGCTCGAATGGACGGGATATACCGAAACAGGGGATCCGGGGGGCTGGCTATACTTCAGCACCCCGATGGTTCTCCACTGCAACAACAAAATTGGGTTCTGCCGGGCGTCCGCGATTCTAGTGGACACCCCTTGCAGCAATAAAAACCAGAGTGTGCCGTCCCCCGAGGGCGGCCACTTGCAGATGGGCCTTCGTGCCCCGCATCAAAATTGAGTTCGCTGAAACATCTTGATCGCGCGGTCGCCCACACCGGCTCTCGCACCCGTCAGTTCATCCACAAGCACCCACGCAGCCTCGCCACGGCCGTGGTCCTGGCATTGATGGGCTTTGGCGTCACCGCGTTCGGTATCGCCCCGATGGCGCCCGACGCCTCTGACCTTCCGCGTCGCCTGGTGACCGAATCCGTCACGCCGGACGACACATCCGCGCAACTGGAAGCCTTGGCCCGGTACCCGCTGCAGCTTTACCGCAGCGATGTCACCCGCAGCGCCGACACGGTCGACAGCGTGCTGCGCCGCCTGAACATCGCCGATGCCGCTGCCGCAAACTTCCTGCGCACCGACAAGACAGCGCGCAAGCTGCTGGAGGGCCGTGCCGGCAAGATGCTCTCCGTCCGCACCGGCGAAACCGGCCTGCTCGAAGAGCTGGTCGCACGCTACCCGGCCGAGAATCCGGAGCAAGCGGGCACCCATTTCTCCCGCCTTCGTGTCACCCGCTTCAACGACGGTTTCATCTCGATGGTGGAAACCGCGCCCATGTCGGCCCAGCTTCGCCTGGGGAGCGGCACCATCCGCAGTACGCTGTTTGCAGCCACCGATGAAGCCCGCCTTCCCGATCCGGTAGCCACCCAGCTCGCCGAAATGTTCGGCACCGACATCGATTTCCATCGCGAGCTGCGCAAGGGCGACACATTCAGCGTCGTCTACGAAGCCCTCACGGCCGATGGCGAACCCATCACCTGGAACCAGTCGTCCGGCCGCGTGCTCGCCGCCGAATTCGTCAACAACGGCAAGTCCCATTCAGCGGTCTGGTTCCAGGACGGCAACGACAAAGGCGGCTACTACGGCTTCGACGGCCAAAGCAAACGCCGCTCGTTCCTCTCGAGCCCAGTGGAGTTCTCGCGCGTCACGTCCGGGTTCTCCATGCGCTTTCACCCCATCCTGCAGCAATGGCGCCAGCACCTGGGAGTCGACTACGGCGCCCCCACGGGCACCGCTGTTCGCAACGTCGGGGATGGCGTGGTCACCTTTGCCGGATGGCAAAACGGTTACGGCAATGTCATCCAGATCCAGCACGCCAATGAGCGCACCACGCTGTACGGCCACCTGAGCCGCATCGACGTCCGCGTGGGACAGCGCGTCGACCAGGGCACAGTGATCGGCGCGGTCGGCGCCACCGGCTGGGCCACCGGGCCGCACCTGCACTTCGAATTGAAGGTCAAGGGCGAGCACCAGGATCCGCTGCTGATCGCCAAGGCATCTGATGCCGTGACGCTCTCGCCGGCCGCCCAAGCCAGGTTTGCCATGGTGGCCAAGGAGTTCCGCCAGCAACTGGAGCAGGCGCTCGTGTCCGCCGACACCCATTCGGTCGCCTTGGCCGACTGACCTCCGTCATCCACTCACCACCGCTCACAGCCACGCCCTGCGTGGCAGGGCACAATCGCCGCATGGCAGAACTGTTCGTGGGTCTGATGTCGGGCACGTCGATGGACGGCGTGGATGGGGTGCTCGTTGATTTCGCGGCCGAAGATCCGGCCGGCCGGCCGGCGCCTTCCGGTCTCGGGTCCATGAAGGTGCTGGCCCATTCCCACCACCCGTTTCCCGATGCGCTGCGTGCCGAGCTGCTGGCACTGAACACGCCAGGGGGCACAGATGAGCTGCACCGGGCCCAACTCGCGGGCAACGCACTCGCGCGCGTCTACGCGCAGGTGGTGCACGAACTGCGGGCGACCGGATCGTGGGCACCCGAACAAATCATTGCTGTCGGTGCCCATGGGCAAACCGTGCGGCACCAGCCCCGCATCGACGGCCAGCCCGGCTACACGCTCCAGATCAACAGCCCCGCGCTGCTTGCAGAACTGACGGGCGTGACCGTCATTGCGGATTTCCGCAGCCGGGATCTCGCCGCAGGCGGACAAGGCGCCCCACTGGTGCCGGCGTTCCACCGCGCGCTGTTCGGTCGCCCCGGCGAGGCCGGCGCGGTACTGAACCTGGGCGGCATCAGCAACCTCACCGTGCTTGCGGCCGATGGCCAGACCCGGGGGTTCGACTGTGGCCCGGCCAACGTGCTGATGGACCTCTGGTGCCAGCAGAACACCGGACGACCGTTCGACGCCAACGGCGACTGGGCGGCCAGCGGGCAAGTGCTGCCCCGCCTGCTCGAGCTGCTGCTGGACGAACCGTTTCTTGCGCTGCCCCCGCCCAAGAGCACGGGGCGCGACCTCTTCAATGCGGATTGGCTCGCTGCCCGCCTGCGGCAGATCAACACCGCGATGCGTGCAGACAATGTGCAAGCAACGCTGTGCGAATTCACGGCAATCACCTGCGCCAATGCGGTGCTCACGCACGCGCCCACGGCCAAGAAGCTGCTCGTCTGCGGTGGCGGCGCACTGAATCGCCACCTGATGCAGCGCCTGGCCCAGCGCCTGCCAAGCGTTGCCGTGCAAGGCACCGATACCCGAGGCCTCCCGGCCATGCAGGTGGAAGCCACGGCGTTTGCATGGCTCGCGTGGGCGCACACGCACCAGCTGGCGGGCAACCTGCCCACGGTGACCGGTGCCCAGGGCCCGCGCGTGCTTGGCGCGCGCTACCCGGCCTGAGCACGGCGGCGAAACGCCGAACCCAACGGCGCCTCGGCGAGGCTCACACGTCATGCCAGCCAACACTGGTGCCTGCCGGCCACAGTGGGCCCCGGCTTTCGCCGGGGTGACATCTCTTCAGGTTCGCGGCGGGCGCTCCAGCAGGATCACCCCAATCATGCGGACGTCATACCGGCGAAAGCCGGTACCTACTGGCTGCAGTGGGCCCCGGCCTTCGCCAGGGGGAGGGATCAGACCGAGAAGCTGGATCCACAACCGCAGGTGGTCGTGGCATTGGGATTCTTGATGACGAATTGGGCGCCTTGCAGGTCGTCCTTGTAGTCGATCTCGGCGCCCACGAGGTACTGCAGGCTCATGGCATCGATCAGCAGCGTGACGCCGTTCTTGTTCATCTGCGTATCGTCTTCGTTGACGATTTCGTCGAACGTGAAGCCGTATTGGAAGCCCGAGCAGCCACCGCCCTGCACGAACACGCGCAGCTTGAGGTCAGGATTGCCCTCCTCGTCGACCAGCTCCTTCACCTTGTTCGCAGCGCTGTCGGTGAAGACCAGCGGCACCGGAGGCGCGTCATCGGCGGGGGTGGGGACTTGATCTGCAACGGCGCTCATGGCGTCTCCTGGAAAATCGGTCGGTCAAACGAAACTGACCGCATTATCCCACTGCGGCAGCAGGCGCGCTGGAGGCCTGGGCCGTGGCCAGCTTGATCAGAGGGGCCTTTTCCTCCACCTTGAGCGGCTGAAGTTCGCCGTTGATCGTGGCGCCCTGATGCATTTCAAGGGCCTGGTAGCGCACATCCCCGACGATGCTGGCCTTGGGCTGCAGTTCGAGCAGTTCATCTGATTGCACCGGCCCCTCGACGCTGCCGTTGATGATCACGTGGCTCGCCTTCACGCGGCCGATGACACGGGCTTTTTCGCTGATCACGAGAATGCTTTGGCTGCCCTCCGTGGCCAGCACATCACCCTGCACCTCCCCATCGATGCGAAGGCCTTCTGTGAACCGCAGCTCACCGACGATGACGGTGCCTTCGCCAATCAGCGTGCGGATCGGCGGTTGTTTCTTTTTTGCGAACATGACGTTCTCCGATGGTGGGGCGGGCAACAACCCCGTTCAAAGCTTGACCGTCTGGGACGCCCGGACCGTGCCTTGCTTATCTGTCACTCTGATTTGCAGGGTTTTTACCACGGCCATTTCCGGATGGTCGATCAACCCTTCGAGACGAAGTGATTGCTTGATCTGCAGCAGACGGGGGCCGCCCGGCTGCGGAAAGACCCATGGCTTGCCGTCAAGCAAGCCACTGAGCTGGATCTCATAGCGCCCCACGAATTCGGGCTGGTTCTTGCCGATCTGCATCAGCAACGCCTGGTATTTGGTTTGAGTGGGCGACTGGACATGGGCTTGCAGCGCTCGAACATTGAGGCCCTCGGCGCCGGTCGACGGCAGGAGCCGCTCGAAAAAGCCCAGATCCGCCTTCAGACCCAGGTTCTCCGCTTCCACTTGCTTGAGTTGCTGGACCAGCCGTTCCTGAGCGACCTTTTCCGTGCGCAACAGGCTTTCGGCCGTGTTGGCAATGGACTGGGCCCCCTGGCGCTCGGCACGCAGCTGCTCCACCTCGTCCCGCAATGCCGCCAGCTCGGCTTTGGCGTTGCGATCCAGACCGGCAATGTCTTTGCCGAATTCGAAAGCCCACAACCCGATGGCGGCCGAAAAACCAAGCATCAGCGCAAAGGCGATCCAACGCAGCGGCCACGGCAAGTAGCTGCGGACGATCATGCGCGGGGCACTGATCGACAAACGGCGACGGAGATACTTCCAGCGCATGACGACAGCGGGAGTGAAGGAAGCAAGCGATTGTAGGAGTCGCTTCTTTGCCCGGCTGTGACGAAATCTTGCGGATGTGACTGAGGGGCAGACAAAAAACACAAAGGCCGCCCGAAGGCGGCCTTTGTGGGGAAACCTGTGCGAAACCGCACGATGTGCGGCCCGCTGGATTCCAGGGTCGATCAGCGCTTGCTGAACTGCTTGCGACGGCGAGCGCCGTGCAGACCGACCTTCTTACGCTCGACTTCACGAGCATCGCGGGTCACGAACCCGGCTTGCTTGAGCGCAGACTTCAGGCCCGCGTCGTAGTCGATCAACGCACGGGTGATGCCGTGGCGCACGGCGCCGGCCTGGCCGGACTCACCACCACCGCGCACGTTCACCTTCACGTCGAAGGCCGCATCGTTGGACGTCAGCACGAGGGGCTGGCGAACCACCATGATGGAGGTCTGGCGACCGAAATACTCGTCGACCGTCTTGCCGTTCACGAGGATCTGGCCGGTGCCCTTCTTGATGAAGACCCGGGCGACCGACGACTTGCGGCGGCCGGTGCCGTAGTTCCAATTTCCGATCATCACCGCTCCTTAGATTTCCAGCGCCTTGGGCTGCTGGGCGGTGTGCGGGTGCGTGGCACCAGCGTACACCTTCAGCTTTTTCACCATCGCGAAACCGAGCGGGCCCTTGGGCAGCATGCCCTTGACGGCCTTCTCCAGCGCACGGCCGGGGTGCTTGGCTTGCATGTCCTTGAACTTGGTGCCGTAGATGCCGCCCGGGAAGCCGGTGTGGCGGTAGTACACCTTGTCGGTGGCCTTGTTGCCGGTGACACGGATCTTGTCGGCGTTGACGACGACGATGAAATCACCGGTATCGACGTGAGGCGTGTAAATGGCCTTGTGTTTGCCGCGCAAACGGAGAGCAACTTCGCTGGCTACTCGTCCGAGCACCTTGTCGGTGGCGTCAATCACGTACCACTCGTGCGTCACTTCGGCCGGCTTGGCGCTGAAGGTCTTCATGAGGATCTTTCAAAACAGGCTCAAAACAGGAACGGCACTCCGGGCGTTCGGTGCTGCTCATGCGATGCGGCAGCCTCTCACTTCCAGGACCGTTGTTGCAGGACTTCAGCCTGCCTTCTTCCCAGAGCCCAGCGGGAAAGCCTTCTAGTGTATCGCAAGTCAAGGGTGGCGGCCACTGCGGCCACGCTTCCCGCGTGCCGCCGCCGAGGAGGACGCCACCTCCCATCGAATGCGACGTCAGCACCGCGTTGTTGCATCACACCCAATTCGGGGATTTGACGTGAGACTTCTCACACTTAGCATCCGGGAAAGTATTTGTGCACCAGGAATGGGCACCCGGTCGTACCGTGAATCAACCATATCTTCCGTGGATCGTCGTCGCTGTCGTGGCGATCGTGATGCCACTGCTCACCATCCTCCTTCTCCGCGGCTCCAAGCCGGCGGCCTCCAAGCCTTTGCCGAAGACCTGGGCGTTGACCAGCCGCCCGGTGTTCACAGCGGATGAGCGCCGCATCTATCGCCTGCTGCGAGAGGCGCTGCCCCACCACATCATCTTGTCGAAGCTTCCGCTGGTGCGCTTTTGCCAGCCCACCGACGTGTCTACCGTGCGCTACTGGTTCGATCTGCTCGGCTCGAACCATGTGACATTCGCGGTGTGCAGTGCCAACGGCCGGGTGCTGGCTGCCATCGACCTGGAGGGCGAACGGGGCCAGTCCAGCCGCATGCAGAAGATCAAGCAGTCTGTGCTTGAAGCGTGCCGCATGCGCTACCTCGTGTGCCCGGTCGACCGGCTGCCGTCCATTGCGGAATTGCAGCTGCTCGTGCCGCACAGCGGCGCAGCGGCCCGCGCACCGCTGCCTCCGCCGTCGCTCGATCAAGCCCGCGACAACCTGGCCAGCACGGTGGCCAACCGGCGCGCCGAGCGCAGCGCCCTCTGGCAAGACTCCACGCTGTTCCAGGACTCCTTCTTTGCGATGGACAGCCGAATCGATTCCTCGTTCGCGGCGCCTGACTTCAGCCCTCACTCCGACCGCCCGGCCCAGGGCCAATCCGCCGGCGTGCGCTCGTCCGGCTTCGGCAACGATGTTGCCGGCGTCGTGGACGACGATGACCCACGCATCGCGCCGCCCCCTCGCCGCTGATCGGGACCTGCTCCCGCGGCGCATGCCGATGTGAAGAGAATGTGCGGCGCGCGTCGTACCATGCGCGAATGTCCCTGCCTGCCCCCACCGACGACGACACCCCCTACGCCGGCCTCACGCCCGAGGCGGTGCTCGATGCCCTCGACACCGTCGGCCTTCGCGGCGATGGTCGGCTGATCCAGCTCAACTCCTACGAGAACCGCGTCTTCCAGGTGTTCCTCGAAGACGGTCAGGTGGTGGTGCCCAAGTTCTATCGGCCGGGACGCTGGACCGATGCCCAGATTCTCGAGGAACACGCCTTCGCGCTCGAACTGGAAGCCGCCGAAGTGCCTGTGGCCGCGCCCCTCGCATTCGGCGGCGGGAGCACGCTCGCGCACTTCGATGTGGCAGACCATTCATACCGCTTCGGCGTTGCGGCGCGACGTTCCGGCCGCGCGCCGGAGCTGGAAGATCCGAGCGTGCTCGCCTGGATCGGCCGGTTCATCGGGCGCATCCATGCGGTGGGCGCGCAACGACCGTTCGATCACCGGCTCACGCTCGACATCGCCACTCATGGCACCGCGCCTCGCGATTGGCTGCTGGCTTCGGGGTTGATTCCGCTGGACGCGGAATCAGGCTGGAGGCAAGCCGTCGATGCCGCGCTCATGGAAGTACAAGAGTGTTTCGATCGCGTCGGGCCTTATCGCACGCTGCGGCTGCATGGCGACTGCCATACCGGCAATGTGCTGTGGACCGAGGCCGGCCCGCACTTCGTCGATCTGGACGATGCGTTGAACGGGCCCGCTGTGCAGGATTTCTGGATGCTGCTGTCCGGGGAGCCCGTGGCGATGCGCCGGCAGCTGCATGAACTGCTGGCGGGCTATGAGGATTTCATGGAATTCGACTGGCGCGAGCTGCGCCTGATCGAGGCGCTGCGCACCTTGAGGATGATCCACTACAGCGCATGGATCGCCCGCCGATGGAACGACCCGGCATTCCCGGTGGCGTTCCCCTGGTTCGGCGGGCGGGGCTACTGGAACGAGCAGGCGACCCGCCTGCTCGAACAAGTCGAGGCGCTCCGCGAAGCGCCTTCATGGCCCTGATCAGACCGACGTCAACAGCGCGTTGACGCGCCGCACGTAGGCGGCCGGATCTTCGAGCTGGCCGCCTTCGGCCAGCAAGGCCTGGTCGAACAGGATGTGCGCCAGGTCGTCAAAGTGCGCATTGCCGTCGAGGCGCTTGACCAGCACGTGTTCGGCGTTCACCTCGAGCGTGGGCAGAGATTTCGGCGCGGTCTGGCCGGCCTGCTTGAGCATGCGGGCGAGATGGGCGCTGACATCGCCCTCTTCCACGACGAGGCAGGCGGGAGAATCGACGAGGCGGGTCGTGACGCGAACGTCCTTCGCCCGGTCTTTCAGCGATTCCTTGAGGCGATCGAGCACCGGCTTGAATGCAGTGGCCGCTTCTTCGGCCTGCTTCTTCTCGGCCTCGTCCTGCAGCGAACCGAGGTCCACCGCGCCCTTGGCCACGCTTTGCAGCGATTTGCCTTCGAATTCGTACAGGTGGCTGAGCATCCATTCGTCCACGCGGTCGACCAGCAGCAGCACCTCGATGCCCTTCTTGCGGAAGATCTCGAGCTGCGGGCTGTTCTTCGCAGCAGCCAGGCTGTCGGCCGTGATGTAGTAGATGGCCTCCTGGCCTTCCTTCATGCGGCTGACGTAATCAGCGAACGACACGCCTTCGTCGGCATGCGTGGAGGCAAAGCGCAGCAGCTTCGTGAGGCGTTCCTGGTTGGCATGGTCTTCGCCAACACCTTCCTTGAGCACGCTGCCGAAGTCTTTCCAGAATGCCGCGTACTTGGCGCGCTCGGCCGCGTCCTCGCTGTTGGCCAGCGATTCGAGCATGCCCAGCACGCGCTTGGTGGAGCCTTCGCGGATGGCCTTGACGTCGCGGCTTTCCTGCAGCAGCTCGCGCGACACATTCAGCGGCAGGTCGGCGCTGTCGATCACGCCCTTGACGAACCGCAGGTAGACCGGCATCAAGGCCTCGGCGTCGTCCATGATGAACACGCGCTTGACGTACAGCTTGACGCCCCCGCGCTTGTCGCGGTTCCACAGGTCGAACGGTGCTTTCGCCGGCACGTACAGGAGCTGGGTGTACTCGCTGCGGCCTTCGACGCGGTTGTGGGTGTAGGCGAGCGGCGGCTCGGTGTCGTAGCTGATCTGCTTGTAGAACTCGGCGTACTGCTCTGGCGTGATGTCGTTCTTGCTGCGCGTCCACAAGGCAGCCGCCTTGTTCACGGGCGCCCATTCGTTCGTGGTGATCTGTTTCTGGGCCTCCGCATCCCATTCCTCCTTCTGCATCAGGATGGGGAGCGAGATGTGGTCGGAGTACTTGCCGATGATCGACTTGAGCTTCCAGCCGTTCAGGAATTCGTCCTCGCCTTCGCGCAGGTGCAGGATGACATCGGTGCCGCGCTCGGCGCGGGTGATCGGCTCGATCTGGAAGTCACCGGTGCCTTCGGATGTCCAGCGCACCGCTTCTTCGGGCTTGGCGCCGGCGCGGCGGGTTTCCACCGTGATGCGGTCAGCGACGATGAAGCCGGAATAGAAACCCACGCCGAACTGGCCGATCAGCTGGGCATCCTTCTTCTGGTCGCCTTCGAGCTTGCTCATGAACTCGCGCGTGCCGCTCTTGGCGATGGTGCCCAGGTGGGCCACGGCCTCTTCGGCGCTCATGCCGATGCCGTTGTCACGGATGGTGATGGTGCGGGCTTCCTTGTCGAAGCTGACGCGCACTTCGAGATTCGGCGCGTCTTCGTACAAGTCCGCGGCGTTCAGTGCCTCGAAGCGGAGCTTGTCGCAGGCGTCCGACGCGTTAGACACCAGTTCGCGCAGGAAAATCTCCTTGTTCGAGTACAGGGAGTGCGTGACGAGGTGCAGGATCTGCTTGACCTCGGCCTGGAAGGAAAGGGTTTGTTTGTCCATGGTCGTCTTGTGAAGCGATTGACTGGGGAAACGGCTCCAGAGATATAGGGGTCTGGGCGGGCGTTTCAAGGGCCGCCATGATAAAGATCCCCGCGGTGTCCTCATGGCGTTCGGGCTGCGATATCGTGCGCCGTGACGCCCCTGAGCCCATGGAGCCGCACCACCCATGCCCCACGTCGTCGACACTTGGCCCGCGCCTGCCCCGGCGCCCTCGGCCGTGCCTTGGTCGCTCGACGGCCTGAGGGGCGCCGATCCGGTGCTGGGCTTTGCCATCGTGCTGCTGGTGGCCGTGGTGCTCGGCGAAGCTTTGCATCGCCGCCTGCACCTGCCGCGCATGGTCGGCCACATGGTCACCGGCGCACTCGCCAGCCCGCTCGCATTTCGCCTCCTGGAACGCACGGACCTCGATCCGTGGAAGCCCCTGATTGACCTTGCGATCGGCGTGCTGGTGTTCGAACTCGGCAGCCGCATCCGGCCGCGCTGGCTCCTCGACAACCGCTCTTTTGCGCTGACGTGCGTGCTGGAAGGTGCGTTCGCCGGCGTCGCCGTCACCGCCGTGCTCTACACGATGGGCTTGCCGCTCGTGTCGGCCGCACTGGCCGGGGCGGTGGCGATGTCCACATCGCCGGTCATCACATTGAGCCTCGTGCATGAAATCCGGCCGCGCGGCCAGGTCACCGAACGCCTGCTGATGACCACCGCCGCGAACTGTGTGTTGACCATGGTGACCATCAAGGCCTGGCGCGTGCTCGCGGCGGCCGATGCCCCCACCTGGAGTGATGAACTGATCCAGGCGGCCGCCGGCGCCATTCTGGTGGTCAGCGGCTCCTTGCTCCTGGGCTTGGCCGCCGGCTGGCTGCTGACCAAGCTGAGCGAGGCGATCCGCGGCATGGCGGCAGCCCCGGTACTGCAGATCGCGGTCGTGATTCTCGCTGCCATGCTGGCCACGCAATGGAAACTGTCGCCGCTGCTCGCATTGCTGGTGGCCGGCATGACGGCGCGGCACCTGATGGGCCACATGCTCACCGTGGAACCGCATCTCGGATCGGCCGGTGCCGCACTCGGCGTGATGCTGTTCATCGCGCTCGGCATGTTGTTCACGCTCGATGGCATCGTCAGGCTGTGGCCCTGGGTGCTCGGCCTGGTGTTCGGACGCCTGGGAGGAAAGGCGTTGGCGGTGGGCCTGCTTGCACGGCCGAGCGGCCTGAGCGCCCGCCAGGCGGCGGCACTGGTCCTTGCATTGCAGCCCATGAGCAGCCTGGCCGTGCTGCTGACGGCCGACACGCTCGGATGGAGCGAACAACTGCCGGGCATCGAACAGCGCGTGCTGCAATCGCTGCTGATCGCCACCACGGTGATGCACGTCGTGGGCCCGGTGCTTGCGCAATGGGCACTCAATTCGCTGGCCAACGAATGCCCGCATGCGAGTGCGAAGGAGCCATGATGTCGCTGGCCGGATTCACGCCGTCCGAACCACTGACCCTGGGCGTCGAGCTGGAACTTCAGCTCGTCAGCAACCACGACTTCGATCTGTCTCCGCAGGCGCAGGACCTGCTGCGCCTCCTTGGCAAACACGCCGGCACCTGGGATGTGAAGCCCGAGATCACCCGCAGCATGATCGAGATCAGCAGTTCCGTGCAGCGCGAGCACGCCCTGCTGCGGGCCGAACTGAATGACCTGCGCGAGCAGCTCTCGCAGGCGGCACGCCGCCTGAACATCGGCATTGCCGGCGGCGGCACCCATGCTTATCAGCACTGGAGCGATCAGCAAATCTTCCCGACCGAACGCTTCCAATACCTCAACGACTTGTATGGTTACCTTGCCAAGCAATTCACCGTGTTCGGCCAGCATGTGCACGTGGGTTGCGAGGATGGCGACAAAGCCCTGTGGCTGCTGCATGCGCTCTCGCGCTACGTGCCGCACTTCATTGCGCTCAGTGCGTCTTCGCCGTTCGTGCAAGGCGTGGACACGGGCTTCGATTCGGCCCGACTCAACTCGGTGTTCGCATTCCCCCTGTCGGGGCGCGCGCCGTTCGTGCACAGCTGGGAAGAATTCGGCCAGTACTTCGACAAAATGGCGAGCACCGGTGTCGTCAAGTCCATGAAGGACTTCTACTGGGACATCCGACCCAAGCCCGAATTCGGCACCATCGAGCTGCGCGTGTGCGACACGCCGCTGACCGTGGACAAGGCGGCCGCGCTCGCCTGCTACCTGCAATGCCTGTGCAGCTACCTGCGCAACGAACATCCCTACGAGCCCGCGGACGACGACTACCTCGTCTACACATTCAACCGTTTCCAGGCCTGTCGCTTCGGCCTTGACGGCGAAATCGTGGACCCGAAGACCAAGCAACGGGCGAAGCTGCGCGACGACATCATCCGCACGCTCGCCCACATCGACGAACATGCGCTCGACCTCAAGGCGCTCGATGCCAGCAACTTGCTGCGCGACAGCCTGTTCGAAGGCAACGACGCGGGATGGTTGCGCAAGCAGAGAGCGCGCGGGCTGCCGCTGTCGGCGGTGGTTGAGGGGGCGGCGGGGAGGTGGATGGGGTGAGGGGGTGTTCCTGCTCTTGCGGTAGCAGTCTTCGCTTGTTGGGTTTGTTGTTTTTGATGATCTTGTTCTCTGGCGAGGCCGCGCCGGGTCTCGGCCCGGCAGCCGAGTCACCTTTCTGTCGGCGCCAGAAAGGTGACCCAAAGAGGCGCTCTGAACACCAGCTTCCCCGCTATTTTGCTCAGGCGCTTCGGCTACAAATCCCCCGC
>CBIHPH010000081.1:0-19330 GCA_966212105.1 uncultured Rhizobacter sp. | reverse complement strand
GCCGGCCGACCCGGGGTCGCCCCTCGGGGGCAGGAGCGAAGCGACTGGGGGGCCCTCCCTACGCTGCGTGGCCCACGCGATCGCCCGGGTCGTTCGTCTCGTCGCGCCCTGCGCCATCCAGATGGTTCGTGTCGCTCCAGCCAATCAGGGTGAAGCCTTCAGGGGTGTACAGGAGCCGGTTGATGCTCGCGTTGCCGAGCAGCCATGACCTCGGGGCCTGCAGGTCGATGCGGGTGGCCAGGCGGTAGAGGCAATCCATCACGCCGCCGTGTGCCACGAACGCGATGGTTTCACCGGGATGGGCTGCGGCCAGGCGCGTCACTGTGGCCACGCAGCGGTCATAGAACGCCTGCAGTGCCTCGCCACCGTCAGGGCCGAAGTTCGGATCGCGCTTGCGCCAGCGGGTCGCGGCCTCAGGCCATTCGGCCTCGATCTCGTTGAACGTGCGCCCCTGGAACACCCCGAAAGCCCGCTCGCGCAGGCCCACGTCCTTGATGAGGGGCACGCCCACGCTGCGACCCAGGGCCTCAGCCGTTTCATGGGCGCGCGCCAGATCGCTCGTATAGATGGCGCAGAGCTCCTCATCGGCCAGTGCGCGCGCCACCTGCGCGGCCTGCCAGCGCCCGGTGGCGTTCAGGGGGATGTCGAGCTGCCCCTGGATGCGGGTGTCCACGTTCCAGGCGGTTTCTCCGTGGCGGATGGCCAAGATGCGGGTGGCATTCACAGCAGGCGGGGATTCAGTGTGTAGGTGGCAGTGATGGCGGCCTCGCCGATCACATGGGGGCTCATGGCGGCGCGCGCCTGCGGGCCGGTGAAGTTGCCTTCGACGGCCAGCTTGGGCACCGACAGCGCGTACAGCGTGAACACATAGCGGTGCTCGATCGCATCGTTGAACGGCGGAAACGGCCCGTCATAGCCGAAGTAGTGCCCCCCCAGGGTCGGGTCGGTGGCAAACCAACCCGTGAAGTCGTTGAGCCCGTGCCGCGCGCCGTGCAAGGTGGCCGGGCCGGGTTTGCCCCTGGGCATGAAACCATCGCTGAACTCCCCGCGCGCGATCTCACGCAGGGTGCCCGGCAGGTCGACCATCGTCCAGTGAAAGAAGTCGGCCCGAGGCAGGTCGGCGGGCACCTCCCGCTTCGGCTGGTTCACATCGTCGCCGCGGCTCGGCACGTCGGGGTCGTGGCAGATCAGCACGAAAGACCGCGTGCCATCGGGCACATCGGACCAGGCGAGATGCGGATTCACGTTGTCCGAGAACACGGCACGGCCGGAGCCGTCGGGCCGGCCGGCGGCGAAGCGGACGGGCAGCCGCTCGCCATCGTTGAAATCGTCGCTGCGAAGTTCCATGGTGATTCACTCCTGTGATCGGCCGGCGTCTGTCAGACACCCCAGACGATGTCGTGGCCAGCCGGTTGGGCACGCCTCATCATCTCGATGAGGGGCCACGCCCGCTGGCGCAGCGTGACGCCTTCGCGGGGCTCCAGGGTCTTGCCGTCGGCCTGCGCCTCGGCTTCCTGCTGGGCACGGGCGGCCTCGTCGGCCGCCACTGCGTGCTCGATGGCGGCGATCGCGGCCGGCATGGCCTCGGGTTCGATGATGCCCTTCGGTGCAGGCCCCTTGCCGATCAGGCGGAGCACCTCATCCCCGTTCGGGCCCATCATGATGACGTCGCTTCCGGCCTTGGATCTGAACTTGTACAACACGGTGCAACCTCCACGGGGTGGGACGAAGTCCGATTGTGCCCGGCCGACGGAACTGCAGTCGACGCCAGGGATGAGTGGGAGGGGCCTGTCAGCCCTTGGCGAGGCGCACGATCGACTGCACGAGGGACTCGGGACGGCCCAGGCGCTGCTCGAACGCCTGCACGTCGAGCGCCGGCGAGAACAGGAACCCCTGGAACTCATGGCAGCCTGCATCCAGCAGGAATCGGCGCTGCGGCTCCGTCTCGACGCCTTCGGCGATCACGCGAAGGTGCATCGCCCGCGCCAGTTGCACGATGGCATTGACGATGGCCACGTCGCTGCTGTCACCCGGCAGGCTGCGCACGAAACTGCGGTCGATCTTCAGCCTGTCGATGGGAAACCGCTTCAGGTAGGCCAGGCTCGAGTAACCGGTGCCGAAGTCGTCGATGGCCAGCATCACGCCCAATTGCTTCAATGCCTTGAGCCGGTGCAGGGCATCGTCAGCATCATGGATCAGGATGGATTCGGTCAACTCGAGTTCGAGCAGGCGCGGTGGCAGGCCGGCCGCCTTGAGCGTCGCCGACACGCGTTCGATGAATTCGGCCTGCTGGAACTGCAGCGCCGACACGTTGATCGACACCGGCATGTCCCAGCCGTCCGCGCGCCATGCGGCCGCCTGCTTGACGGCCTGGGCGAGCACCCAGTCGCCGATGGCGATGATGAACCCGCTCTCCTCTGCCACGGGAATGAACTCGCCGGGAGACACTTCACCGAGCACCGGGTCGCGCCAGCGGATCAGCGCTTCCGTGCCCGTCACGTTGCCGGTGCCCAGGTCGACCTGGGGCTGGTAGCACAGGCGGAAATGGCCGCTGACGAGCGCCTGGCGCATCGCGTGGTCAAGCTGCATCTGCGCGCGTGGCGCGGCGTCGGCCTGAGGCTGGTGGAAGCGAAAGCTCGCGCGGCCCAGCTCCTTGACGCGATGCATCGCGGCATCGGCGTGACGCATCAGTTCGTCGAGGTTGTCACCGTCGTTCGGGCACATCGCCACGCCGATGCTGCAGGTCACCGTGAACTCGACACCATCGAGACGGAACGGCTGCGACATCGCCTCGATCACGCGCCGGGCCGTGGCTTCGGCGCCAGGGGCATCGGTCTTGTGCACGAGCAGCACGAACTCATCGCTTCCCAGGCGCGCCACGGTGTCGAGGCTGCGCAGCGAACCCTTGATGCGCTCGGTCACCTCGAGCAGCACGCGGTCGCCGAAGCCCAGGCCGAAGGTGTCGTTGATGTGCTTGAAACGGTCGAGGTTGACCACCATCAGTGCGAACGGATGGCCGTTGCGCTGCGACATCGCGAGCGCGAACTCCACCCGATCCGCCAGCAACCGGCGGTTCGGCAAGCCGGTGAGCGGGTCCGTCTGGCTCAGCTCTTCGATGCGCTGACTGGCCGCCAGTTTTTCGGTGATGTCACGGAAGGAGAAGACGCGCCCGATGGGCTGGCCCCGGCTGCACTGGGGCAGGGTCACGCGCTCGATCACCTTGCCCGAATGCAGGGAGATGACGTCGCTGGTCTGCAGCAGCGTGGCATCCTGGATGGCGGCAAGGCGCCGATCGTAATCAGGGCCGTCGAGCACGCTGCGGCGCATCCATGCCTGCACGGCCGCGTCGTCACGCTGCGTCAGCAGTTCTTCGGGCAGGTTCCACAGCGCAGCGAACCGCCGGTTGAACCCGCGGATGCTCCCAGCCAGATCGGTCACCAGGATGCCGTCGGCCGTGGATTCCAGCGTGGCCCGCAGTTCGGCGAGGCGGTGCTCCAGTTCATCCTGGGTGGCCTGGTGGGCGCTGCGGTCGTGGAAAACCACCACATAGACCGAGGCGTCTTCGATGTGTACCCGGTTCACGCGCCGCGTGACCGGCACGACCGACCCGTTGAAGCGGCGAACGAGGGATTCGGAGACGATGGCATCGTGCCAGCCTTCGTCCACGCCCTGCCAGAACGCGAGATCCTCCGGCGTGGCGCTCAGCTCGGCGGCTGCGCGCGAGACCAGCATGGCGGGGTCCGTTCCCAGCAAGGTGCCGGCGGCGGCATTCGCCGCGACGATGCGCAAGGTGGTGGCATCCACCAGCCATACCGCATCGAGGAATCCCTCGATCAACACCGACCATGCGCCCCGCACGTCGGGCGCCGTCATGAGACCATGTCCTCCGGCTCGACCTGCGGTTCGAAATAGTAGGAAATGCGGGGCCGCGGCGACAAGTACGCGAGCGTCTCGCCCGGCAATTGCTGCGGCTTGAGGCTGCGGCGGATGCCCAGGCGCGTGTTGTTCTCGAGGCTGAGCGGCAGCGCCTCGCCGCGAGGCACCTTCGGGTCATGGACCAGCACCGTGGGCTTGAGCGGCCGACTCGAATTGACGGACATCACCAGCGCGTAGCGGTCGTCGGTGAGTTGCACGGCGGAACCCGGCGGGTACACCCCCATCATGCGGATGAATGCGCCGAGGATCGCCGTGTCGTAGCGGTTCTTGCCCTGTGCAAACAACAGCGACAGCGCCTCGTGAGGTGTCAACGCGCGCGAAGGCACATGCGGGTTGCACATGTTGTCATAGCGGTTGACGAGCGCCACGATGCGCGACGCGATGGTCATGCGGTCACTGTTGAGCCTGAGCGGGAAGCCGCTGCCGTCCGCATGCTCATGGTGCTGCGCGATCACGAGCGCGGCCCCCGGCTGCAGCCCCATCCGGCGCGCCTGCGCCACCCCGTGCGTCACATGCTCCTGATAGAACTGGGTTTCGGCGACCGTGAAGTTCTCCTCGCGGTGGCGAACCCGCTCGGGCAGTTCGAGCTTGCCCACGTCGTGCATCAGTGCCCCGACACCCAGGTCCATCATCTCCGAATCCGAGAGCCCGAACGTGCGGCCCATCAGCAGCGAGATGATGCTGACATTGACGGCGTGGTGCGACGCCTTGTCGCCCGCGCCATCCGTGAGCAGCCGGATGCACATCTCCTGCTCGCCGAGCATCTTGTCGACGATGGCGCGAGTGAGCGCTTCGGTCTGCTCTCGGGCGCGCTCGGGCTGGCTGGCCACGAGTTCGGCCGCCTGGCGGCAGGAACGCGTGGCTTCGGCGAACTGGCGTTCACACAACAACAGCCGCGACCGGGAGGCGGCCAGGGCCTCACGGTGACGGCGAGCCTGTGTGGCCTGGGGGGTCTCTGGCGCAGCTTCGGCGGCCTGGACGGGCGACGCGGCCACATCGGGGGCCGTGTCCGCGGGTGGCGGATCGCTCTTGTCCGGGCACCAGCGGATCTGCGGCTTGCCCAGGCCCCGGATGGTGGCGATCTGATCCACTGAGGAAATCTTGAAACTGCTCAGCGGAAACGGATGGGCGATCCAGCCGACATCGAGATGGATGAACATCCCGACACGGAGCTTTTGTACCTCGATCAGTGATGTGGGCAAGGCGTCTTTCATACCGTGGACCGCTGAGACCGGCCCCGGGGCGCGGCACGTAAGACCTTATCGGCGGCATCGCCGTCCGACTTGAGGTTATGTCGAGCTGATGATTGACGCACCTGACACAAATGACAGGGGAAATGACGCACAGGAAGGCGAGCCGGAGCCTCCTGGCCGGCCGGCGGGTTCGCTGGATGAAACAAGGTGGCGTGAAGAAATTTGCATTCCTGATTCCGGTTTGTCCAGCCTGCTCGCGCCGGGCGGTGTCACCAAGGTGACGAAATTGGCGTTTCCTCCGATCTAGACTTCATTTCAGCAACACCCCCGCCACTGCATCGTGCCGCGCCCGGAAGGCGCCGCCTGCCGTCACTCGATGGCTCACGGCCTTTGCAGCGCCGCCCACATTTCAGATCGATCACCCGGAGCCAGCCATGTCCCATGCCTTCATCTGCGACGCCATCCGCACGCCTTTCGGCCGCTACGGCGGCGCCCTGTCTTCCGTGCGCGCGGACGACCTCGGCGCCATTCCATTGAAAGCCCTGATGGCCCGCAACCCGAAGGTCGATTGGGCCGCGGTCACCGACGTGATCTTCGGATGCGCCAACCAGGCCGGGGAAGACAACCGAAACGTCGCCCGCATGTCGAGCCTGCTGGCTGGCCTGCCCATGGAGCTCCCGGGGTCCACCGTGAACCGGTTGTGCGGATCAGGCATGGACGCCCTGGGCACTGCGGCCCGTGCCATCCGGAGCGGCGAAGCACAACTGATGCTCGCCGGGGGCGTGGAGAGCATGAGCCGTGCGCCGTTCGTGATGCCGAAGGCCGAATCCGCCTTCAGCCGACACAACGCGGTGTACGACACCACGATCGGCTGGCGCTTCGTCAACAAACTGATGAAGGAACAGTACGGCGTCGATTCGATGCCCGAGACGGCCGAGAACGTGGCCACCGACTACAACATCGACCGTGCGTCGCAGGACCGCATGGCGCTCGGCAGCCAGCTCAAGGCCGTGGCGGCCCAGCAGGCCGGCTTCTTCGATGCCGAAATCACCCCGGTGACCGTCGCACAGAAGAAGGGTGATCCGATCGTGGTGACCAAGGACGAGCACCCGCGCGAGACCAGCCTCGAGGTGCTCGCCAGGCTCAAGGGCGTGGTGCGTCCGGACGGCACCGTGACCGCGGGCAACGCTTCGGGTGTCAACGACGGGGCGTGCGCCTTGCTGCTGGCGAGCGAATCGGGGGCGGCGAAACACGGGCTGACACCGCGTGCCCGCGTGGTGGGCATGGCGGCCGCCGGCGTGGCCCCGCGCATCATGGGCATGGGCCCGGCGCCTGCCACCCGCAAGGTGCTGGCACTGACCGGCCTCACGCTCGCTCAGATGGATGTGATCGAACTGAACGAGGCCTTTGCGGCGCAAGGCCTGGCCGTGCTCCGCGACCTGGGCCTGCAGGACGACGATGCCCGGGTGAATCCGAACGGTGGCGCCATCGCCCTCGGCCACCCGCTGGGCGCGAGCGGCGCCCGCCTGGTCACCACGGCGGTCAACCAGCTGCACCGCACCGGCGGCCGCTACGCACTGTGCACCATGTGCATCGGCGTGGGCCAGGGGATCGCGGTGATCGTCGAGCGGGTGTGAGCCCCCGCTCCCCGACGGTCCTGCGAAAGCCGGAACGTCAGGCGATGAATGCGGCCTTCGACAGGCGCTGGTCGATGAACGCCTCCAGCGCCCTGGCACGGGCGCGGGCTGCGCGCAGTCGCACGCCGAACAGCACGCCGTGACCGCACAGCAGCATCAGGCCCAGCGCGAGCCATCCGGCACGCATCACCGATGGCCAGGGGTCGCCGAGATGACGCAGGGCATCGATCTGCAGCACCGGAACGCCCCCCGGATCCTGGGACGAGGCGACGAGCAGGCCCTCCACGGCGAACGGCTGTTGTGAAGGTTCATTGTTGAGCTGATCGATGAAGGCGAGCGCATCGGATTGCTCCGGCGCCTGCGGCAACCGGGTGCCCTGCCCAGGCAACACGTCGAGCACGACGCCGCCGCGGTCCGCGGCGTGCCGGGCAGCCAGCGCGGTCGTGACCAGCGCGCCGGCCCGGAGCTCGGCCACGGCCCGCCCGGCTTGCAGAATGCTGGACACAGCGCTTGCGTTCATCAAGACGATGTCGCGATCGCCGGTGAGTTCACCATTGGCGGCCTGCTTTGCCCAGCCGGCCCAATCCTGGGGAACAGATTCGCCGGCGCTGGTCAGCCCGTCGACCACGCTGCGGCGCAAGGTGTCGCACGCATTCGACGCCGAAGTGCAGGCGGCATCGACGGTATGCACGAGCTGGGCGAGGCCATGGACGACCTTCGGCGCATCGGCCGCCGCCGAATAGCGGGCCAACGGATCACCGCTCCCCATGAGCTGCAGCTGCAGCAGCAGGTTGACCCGGGGATCGGTGCGCGCGCGGAGGAAATCGCCGCCGTGCAGCTGCCGCGTGATGTCGTCGACGTCGATGCGGGCCGCGGCCTGGTCGATGCTGCCCCATCGAAGCTTCGTGCAATCGATGCGCGGAGGGGCTGCGTCGGCACGCCAATCGCACTGCGCCTGCCCGGACAGGCGCACCGGCGTGCCCATCGCCGGCACCTGGTCCTTCAGGCGGTCGGGCTGGTCGAACGAGAGGGCATCACCATGGCGCAACCATGCGGCCGTGAGCACGAGGTCATTGCGCACGCCGTCGGCCCACAGCGGCAACACCGCCAGCGCCAACGCGCCGATGCATGCGAGCACGAAGTGGCGCCCCCAGTAGACGGGCTTGAACCGCGTCACCTCCTCGTCGATCGACAAACCTCGGCCGAACCGCACCGCGGTATGGCCATCGACCCGCATTTCCACGTCCACCGGCCCTTCGGGCGGCGTGGCCCAGCGCGAACGCCAGTGGTGAGGCAGCTCGAGCGGGAACTTGTCCCCGACGAACCATCGCACGAGGCCGACCCCGGCGCCGCCCTGCCCCGGCAGCGTGATCGCCGCGATGTGACCGCGCACGCGGTTCACCTTGCCCGGCACCGGCGTTCGCCGCCGCATAAAGACCCACCAGGATGCGAACAATGCAAGCCCGCCGGCGGGCGCCAGCCAGACGAGCCGCGCGCCTGCATCCTGCGCACTCGCGATGCCCAGGCCGATGAAAGCCAGTACCCACAACAGCGCCGGGAACAACCCCACACCGGGCCCTGAACGGGCACTTGCCTCGGCCGGCGTTTCATCACGCTGCCCGAGGATCTCCACCCGCAGCGCCTCCCGCACCGCACCCTCCTCTGCAGGCTCGTCCGCCGAGCCAGGCTCGACCCCGGGCACCTCGCCGGCCTTGCCGCTCTTCCATTGCTGATCCTGCTGCTGCCGTCGCAGCTCGCGGGTGCGGGCACCCAGCAAATCGAACGAACCATTGAGCCCGACGACGATGGCGAACTTCCGCGTGAAGACCACTTCGGCCCGGTTCATGGGTTCGAGGAAGTCGCGGGCGTCGTAAGGCAGGATGACCTCCACCCCGCCGATGGTGTCGTGCATCGTTTCGCCGCCCTGGCTCGTGCTGATGCCGTGACGCACGTATTCGCCATGCAGTGCGAACACCCCGTCGCGCTGCAGCGGCATGGCCTTCGTCGGCTTCAAAGGCTCGAACAGGAACGGCGCAAGCGCCACCGACTCCTCGGCAGACAGCGAGCGCACCGGATCGGCACCGGTTTGCATCGCCTGCAAGGCCTGCTTGTTCTCGCCGCGGCGGCTCCAGTAGATGGCTGCGCTGTAGAGGGACCAGCCGAGGACAGCAATGACAAAGATCAGCTTGAGGGTGAGCATCTGGCCCGGCGTTCAGAGACATTCAAAAGCCGACATTGTGTTCGGCCGACCTGGGGCACGCCTTCCCCCGGATAGGGGGCGCTCATCCGGTTCTATGCTTGCGAATTCTTTCTCTGGAGCCAACCCCATGATTCTTGAAGTTGCCGACATCCGCATCGCCCCCGGCCAGAACGCCGCATTCGACGAAGCCATTCGCCGTGGCGTGGAAACCGTGATCGCCAGATCGCCGGGCTTTCGCGGCTACAAAGTCAACCGCGGCATCGAATCTCCCGAGCGCTACCTGCTGATGATCTACTGGGACACGCTCGACAACCACCTGAAAGACTTCCGCGAAGGCCCGCTGTTCCCGCAGTGGCGGGCCATCGTCGGCCCATTCTTCGCGGTGCCGCCCATCGTCGAGCACTTCGACCTGGTGGCGCGCTCGACCTGATCAGGGCCGGGACGCACCCAGGCCGGCGCCAGTCAACGGACACAAGGCGCGCCATGTCTTGCACAGGGCGAAAGCAACCTGCACGATGCCCGTGCTTCAGAATCGCATGCATGGACTACACCATTCGCACCATGCATCGCGACGAAATCCAGCTCGCGATCGACTGGGCCGCACAGGAGGGATGGAACCCCGGCCTGCACGATGCGCACAGCTTCCATGCAGCGGATCCCGACGGGTTCCTGATGGCGGAGATCGATCGCACGCCTGTCGGCTGCATCAGCGCCGTCGCACACGGAAGCGATTTCGGCTTCATCGGCCTGTACATCGTGGCGCCGGCCTGGCGTGGACGCGGCATCGGATTGCGCTTGTGGAATGCGGCAATCTCCCGACTGTCGGGCCGCGTCATCGGCCTCGACGGCGTTGTTGCCCAGCAAGAGAACTACGGGCGCAGCGGCTTCACGCTGGCCTGGCGCAACGCACGTTACGGCGGAACCGCACAACGCAGCGAGAAAGCGCCACCGAGCGAACTGGTGCCCCTGTCATCGGTCGCTTTCGAAGCCTTGTGCCGCAAGGATCGAGAAGCCTTTCCAGCCCCTCGCACGGCCTTCCTGCGTGAATGGTGCGCCATGCCGGATTCGGCCGGCCTGGCCTGGCTGCAACACGGCCGGATCGGCGGATGGGGCGTGATCCGCCGATCCCGAGAAGGGCACAAGATCGGCCCGCTCGTCGCCGACGAACCGGCGATCGCCTCCGCGCTGTATGCGGGCCTCTGCAACACCGTGCCGGCCGGCGACGCCGTCTATCTGGACGTGCCCGAGCCCAACGCCGCTGCCGTCGCGCTGGCGCAGGCCAACGGCATGAGCAGCGTGTTCGAGACGGCACGCATGTACAGGGGCCTGGCGCCCGAGTGCGAGCTGAACACCGTCTATGGCATCACGACGTTCGAACTGGGCTAGCCCAGCAGGCTCAGCAACCACAGCCACAGCGGGGCCGAGCAGGCGAACAGGAAGGTCGAGACCACCACCGTGGCGGTGCTCTCGGCCTCCAGCGTGCGATACCGCTGCGAAAAGATCAGCGCGTTGTTGCCCACCGGCAGCGCGCCCGCCATCACCACCACGGCCAGCGGCAGGCCGCTCAGGCCGAACGCCCAGTGCCCCACGGCGAGCACGGCAAACGGCAGGGCCACGAGCTTGAGGGCCGACAGCACGAGCGCGCCGCGCAGCGTCCCCTTCAAGCCGTGATATGCGAGCGACATCCCGATCAGCACGAGGCACAGCGGCACCACCGCCTGCCCGAGTTGAAGCAGCGTCTCATCGACCAAGTCAGGCAATGGCAGCGACAAGGCATTCCACGCGAGACCCGCAAGGATCGGCAGCACCACCGGATGGATGATCGTGTTGCGCGCGGTGGCCAGCAGCATGCGGCCGAGATGGGTGTCCTCCGTGCCTTGGCGCACACGCTCGCGCGCCAGGTCCATCTCGACGAGCGCCGTCAATACCGTCAACAAGGTCAGCGCGTGGAGACTCACGATGGCCACATGGATCGACAGACCCGCCTCGCCGAACATCGCCGCGGCCATCGGAATGCCCAGCTGCACCGTGTTGCCGAAACAGGCATTGATCGCGCGCACGGCGGGTGCAGCCACCGGCTTCCCTGGCGCCAGGCGCCAGCGTGACACGGCGTAGACAGCCAGCATCAGCACCGTCACCGGCACGAAGAACGCGACCAAGGTCCCCCAGGGCATCGCGGCGAGATCGAGGCGAGCAGTCGTCCGGAACAGCAACGCTGGCACGAAGATGTAGAACGCCGCATTGCCCAGCGTACGGGCCGAGTCCCCTTCGCCCAACCACCTGAGCCGTCCGACCACATAGCCCAGGCCGATCACGCACAGGATGGCGAGCAGCTTGAGCAAGACGGGGGCGAGGGACATCTGTTCGCAGCCTACTCGGTGGCGGACGGCTCGCTTCGGATCGCGATCCAGTGGGTCATCATGGCGATCACCGAGCCGAAAGAACCAACAAGCACCGCCCCGTTCGTGTCGAATGGGATCAAACACAATGCCGGGAGCGCCCCGACCAAGAGCGACGTGAAGTAAGTTGCCCGCTGGCGCGCCATGAGAAACGCGTGCACGAAAACCCCGTAAGTGAGGGCAGGCAGCAACGCGATCAGCATCCCGCCGAGGGCCACCACACCGCCAGCAAAGAGAGTTTCCGGCAACGCCTTTGCACTTCCTTCTTGCACGGCCAGTGCTGCACCGAACAACAGACCGACCAGGAGTGACCCCAGAGGCACGGACAGCAATGTCGCCTGAAAGGAATGAACGATGCACTTTTTCAGCACAGGGCGGCAATGCGTACGGGAAATCATGTGCTCGAAGATTCGTTCAGGCAGATGGATCAGCCATGACTGCCAAGCGAGCAAAGCGAGCAACGCCGCGCAGCGCACGCGACAGGCAGGCAAGCAAAGCGAAGCCGCGCATCAAGCCACCCGCGAGGCCGGCTTTGCCGGCCTACCCGGGATCGCCCCTCGGGAGCAGGAACGAAGCGGGCAGCCGACTTCCCAGCGGGCACCGGCCTTCGCCGGTGTGACATGAGAGTGAGAGGCGAGCGAGCAAAGCGAGCAACGCCCCGACCCGCACGCGACAGGAAGGCAAGCAAAGCGAAGCCGCCCATCAAGCCACCCGCGAGGCCGGCTCTGCCGGCCGACCCGGGGTCGCCCCTCGGGGGCAGGAGGCGCAAGCCGACTGGGGGGCCCATCTACTCTTGCAATACGAGCTTGCAGTTAGCAACCACCTTGCCCTTGGCCGTCACCACTTCGTTCTCGATGACGACGGACCGCACGTCGGTGCCGACCAGCTGCGCGAATTTCTGCGTCGCCTCGACGACGCACGACTGCTTGATGTCAGCGAGCGTCTGATTGTCCTTGCCGATGTACGAATGCGCGATGACCGGCTTGTCTTTCCCGCTGGGGCTGGCCGTGCGGGCGGCCTGGATCAGGTCCTTGGCTTCCTGCGATTCCTTGGCCTGCTCAGCGAGCTTCTGCGCCTCGGCGATGGCCGCCGGCATCTGCACGCTCACGCACCCTCCCAGCACCAGCAGCAGCGGCGCCACGCCCCATGTCAGCAATCTCATCGACTTGTTCTTTCCATCAACACAATGCAACGCACCGGCCCCCCGGTCAGGCCGCCTTCTTCGCGGCCGACTTGGCCGCGGTCTTCTTCGCCGCCGGCGCCTTGGCGACGCGCGGCTGGAATTCGAAACTCACTTTGCCTTCTTTCTTGTCGAACGCGAGGAACGCCTTGAACTTGCGGCGCGTCTTGTTCGAGACAAAATTCTCAAGCAGATCCGTCTTGCCTGTCTCCAGGAGTTTGGTCATCTGCTCACGCACCACCGGCTGCTGGAGGATGATCTTGCCGGTCTTGAAGTCGCAGGTGACTTGCGCGCCCACGCTGTGCTCGCACACATAGTTGGCACCATGCTCGAAGACGCGCCCCTGGCACTTCGGGCAGGGGCCGAGCGGCTGCTGGTCCGAGAAATCGACGGGCTCGCCGGATTCACCGTCCTTCTTGGCGTCCTCGCCGAAATCGAATTCAAGCTTCCAGTTCCCGAGTTCTTCGTCGAAGGTCAGCTTCAGTTCGGCCGTGAAGGGCCAACCCGCCTTCGAACGGAAGCCCTCCAGCGGACCGATGCGTTTTTCCGCCAGGAACTGCTCCACTTCGGGCAATTCGAAACTGCGCCCGCCGGGAATCTTGCCGATGGAAAAACCGCAGCCCTCGCCGGCCCCATCGGCGCCGGTGCAGGTGAAGCGGCGATAGTTTTCCTTGACGACGCCACCGCAGCCGGGACACGGCGTCTTCAGCGTGGCGTAGTCGCCGGGAATGGTGTCCCGGTCATATTCCTTCGCCTTGGAGACGATGCGCTCGGTCATGGCCGCGATCTCGGCCATGAAGCGCTCACGGCTCAGCCGCCCCTTCTCCATCTCTGACAGCTGGTGCTCCCAGTTGCCCGTGAGTTCGGGCTTGGTCAGGTCTTCCACGCCGAGGCCGCGCAGCAGCGTGGTCAGCTGGAAGGCCTTCGCGGTGGGCACGAGTTCGCGCCCATCGCGAATGATGTATTTCTCGAGGATCAGCCCTTCGATGATGGCCGCGCGCGTCGCCGGGGTGCCCAGGCCCTTCTCCTGCATGGCCTCGCGCAGCTCGTCGTCGTCGATGAGCTTGCCCGCGCCTTCCATCGCGCTCAGCAGCGTGGCTTCCGAATACCGCGCGGGCGGTTTGGTCTTCAAGGCGTTGAGATCCACGCTCTCCGTGCGCACCATCTCACCTGGAGCCACCGCCACGAGGTTGGCGTCGTCCTCCTGTGCCTCGCGGCCATACACCGCAAGCCAGCCGGGCTTGACCATGACCTTGCCGTTGGTCTGGAAGCTGTGCCCCTTGCCGGCCACAGTCACCGTGCTGATGCGGGTGGTGACGAGGAATTCTGCCGCCGGATAGAACACCGCGAGGAAACGCTTGACGACCATGTCGTACAGCTTGGCCTCGATCTCGGTCAGGCTCTTGGGCGCCTGCAACGTCGGGATGATGGCGAAGTGATCCGAGACCTTCGCGTTGTCGAAGACGCGCTTGTTGGGCTTCACATAGCCCTCCTTGACCACCTTGCGGGCGTGCGCGCCGAGCGCTTGCAGCGGGCCGGGCAGGTCCTCGGTGGCAAGCATCTCCATGGTCTGCTTGACCACCGGCAGGTAGTCTTCAGGCAGCGCCTTGCTGTCGGTACGAGGGTAGGTCAACACCTTGTGCTTCTCGTACAACGCCTGTGCCAGCGACAGCGTGGTCTTGGCCGAAAAGCCGAAGCGCGAGTTGGCCTCGCGTTGCAGGGTGGTCAAATCGTAGAGCTGCGGCGCGCTCTGCGTGCTGGGCTTGGACTCCTCGGTGACCGAGGCCGGCTGGCCGCGCACTGCCTCGGCAATGGCTTTGGCATCGGCCTCATTCCAGAGGCGGTCGGCACGGAGTTCGACATCCTCCGGATGCTTCTTCCACTTCGGATCGAACCACTTGCCCTCGTACTCGCCCGCCTGCGCGGCGAACGTGGCCTTGATCTCCCAATAGTCGCGCGGCACATGGCGGCGGATCTTCTCTTCCCGTTCGACCACGATCGACAAGGTGGGCGTCTGCACCCGGCCGACGGTGGTCAGGAAGAACCCGCCGTCGCGCGAGTTGAAGGCGGTCATCGCCCGCGTGCCATTGATGCCCACGAGCCAGTCGGCCTCCGAACGGCAGCGTGCCGCATCGGCCAGGGGCAGCATCTGCTGGTCCGAACGAAGGTTGTCGAAGCCCTCGCGGATGGCCGCCGGCGTCATGCTCTGCAACCACAATCGCTTGACCGGGTGCTTGCTTTTGCAGTGCTGCTGGATGAGGCGGAAAATCAGCTCCCCTTCCCGGCCCGCGTCGCAGGCATTGACGATTTCGCTCACGTCCTTGCGCTTGACGAGCTTGACGATGGCGTTGAGCCGCCCCTTGCTCTTGTCGATGGGGTTGAGTTCGAAATGCGGCGGAATCACCGGCAGGTTCGCAAAACTCCATTTGCCGCGCTTGACGTCATATTCCTCCGGCGCCTTGATCTCCAGCAGGTGGCCCACGGCCGATGTGACGACGTGGCGCTCGCCCTCGAAGTATTCGTCGTGCTTCTCGAACTTGCCGGCAACGGGGGTCAACGCGCGCACGATGTCCTGCGCCACGGAGGGCTTCTCGGCAATGATGAGGGTCTTGCTCATGGCTCTTTCTGCTGTCCAAACGTCGCTGTCGCTAGTGCTTCTCTACAATCGTGGTTTCAGCGCGTGTATATACGCACGCGCCCGCAGGCGCACGCACGCACCCGCGCGCACCTACGATTTCAATGTACCCAAAGAAGATGATGACGCAAGCCCGCGCCGCCAAGAACCCCAAAACACGCCCCGCCGCCCGTGCAACAGGGCGCCGTATCCAGGTCCGTCGGTCGGGGGTTCATGGCAAGGGCGTGTTTGCCCTCACGGCGATTGCGCCGGGCGATGTGGTCATCGAGTACAAGGGCGAGGTCATCACCTGGCCCGAGGCCTTGCGCCGCCATCCGCACGATCCGAGCCAGCCGAACCACACCTTCTACTTCCACGTCGACGACAAGCGTGTGATCGACGGCAACGTCGACGGCAACGCTGCACGCTGGATCAACCACGCCTGCGAACCCAATTGCGAGGCCGACGAAATCGATGGCCGCGTGTTCATCAAGGCGCTGCGCACATTGAAGCCCGGCGAAGAACTCTTCTACGACTACCGCCTCGTGATCGACGAGCGCTACACGCCGAAGCTGAAGAAGGAATTCGAATGCCGCTGTGGCACGCAGGGCTGCCGCGGCACCATGCTCGCCCCCAAACGCTGACAGCACCACGATCCCGCCATGACACTCCTGTGGAATGCCGAATCGCTCTGGGAAGACCTCGAACCCTTGCTGCCCGGGCTGAGCGTCGAGGTGGTCGCGGACACCGCATCCACCAACACGGCCCTGCTCGAGCGCGCCCGTGTCACGGCGCGTGACAACGCCAGCAGCGATTTCGCGCTCGTGCGCCGCAGTCGCGAAAGCGCGGCCTTCGGCCGGCGCGCCGCCGATGTGTCGCCATGCCTGCTGGTTGCCGAACACCAGACCGGCGGCCGTGGCCGCATGGGCCGTGCCTGGACATCCGCCCGCGGTGCGTCGCTGACGTTTTCGCTGTCCCTGCCGATGGCGGCGACGGACTGGTCGGGGCTGTCGCTCGCTGTGGGCGTCGCGCTCGCCGAGTCGCTGGACCCCCGTCCGCAGCCGGGCGGTCCGCGCATCGGACTGAAGTGGCCCAACGATCTCTGGCTCGTCGGCGGCCCGGGCCCCGGCCGCAAGCTCGGCGGCATCCTGATCGAATCGGTGACGGTGGGCCGCCATCGCCTGGCGGTCATCGGCGTGGGTCTCAACGTGCAAGCCCAACCACAGGGCAGCACTCCCACGGAGCTCGCCCACGGCTACGCCTGCCTCCAGGAACTCGACGCCACCGCCTCCGCGCCAGGCGCCCTGGCCCGCGTGGCACGCCCGCTGGCGCAGGCCCTCGTCGACTTCAAGCACAGCGGGTTTGCCCCCTTTGCCCCCCGTTTCGCCGCACGCGATCTGCTTCGCGGCCGGTCGGTCAGCACCACGCTTGCCGGCGTGCCGGAAGGCATGGCCGAAGGCATCGACGCCCGTGGTGCACTGCACGTGCGTGCACCGGACGGCACATTGCACGACGTCATCAGCGGCGAGGTCAGCGTTCGCCTGACCGATTCGGCAGAGGGCTCGGCATGCTGAGGCTTCTGGTAGGTGCGCTGGTGGTCGCCAACGCCTTGTTCTACGGGTGGAGCCAGGGCTGGCTCGATCAACTCGTCGGTGTCCGCGCCCAGGGCGACCGGGAGCCTGAGCGCCTCGCCCTGCAGGTGGAGCCGCAGCGGGTACATGTCGTCGGCGCCAGCGCGCGCACGCCGCCGTCCTTGCCGGCGCCGGCGTCCGCACCCGCGCATTCTCCCGACAGGGCTGCCACCTGCATGGAAATCGGCCCGTTCTCCCCCTCACAGCTGGCGCCGGCCCTGGCCGCACTCCAGGCCACGCTGCCAGCCAACCGCATCGACGACATCAAACTCGAGAAACCCGCCGTCTGGATCATCTTCATGGGCCCGTTCCCCGACGAAGATGCGCGGCAAAAGAAGGTCGACGAACTCAAGCGCCGCAGGGTCGCGTTCGAAGACATTCGCCAGGTGCCCGAAATCGGCGATGGCCTGTCCCTCGGGCGGTTCGGCAACCGCAGTGCGGCCGAGAAAGCCTTGGCGGAACTGGCCAACAGGGGCGTGCACACCGCCCGGGTGGCGCAACACGCGGCCGCGGTGCTGACTCACACGCTGCGCATGCCCGAGGTCGCCCCGGACGAGCAGGCGCAATTGGCCGCGTTGCAGACGCCGGCGCTGGCGGGCAAGGGCTTGACGAATTGCACCCCGTATTAGCGCGGCGTTCCACGTTGTGACGCTCGCCCTCCTCGGGGCCCCCTTCAGGACGAGCCGAAACATGCCTGGTGCGCGGCAGCACCGGCAAAATGCCGCATGAAGCGAATCCTCACTCTCACACTGGCACTGGTGACCCTGCTGGGCCGCGCCGCGCTGGCCCAGTCATGGTCGGTCGAAGCGATGGACACCACCCGCTCATCCGCCGAAGGACAGCGCGTGCGTGTCAACCTCGCGACCCACCTTCCTGCGGAGCCGGTGCGCCATGTCATCGTCAGCCCACTCACCTCGGCGACCTCGCTCATGCAGCCCGGGGCCACGAAGACCAACGCCGCGGGGCCTTGGGCACGCGGTGCGGCGGCGCTGGCCGAAGGCGGCGTCGCTCTCGTTCAGCTGGATGCGCCATCCGATGCCGCGGGACGCACCCTGTCGCAGCGGCCAGCGGGTGACATGCAGGCGGACCTCCAGGCTGCTGTCGACAAGACGGCCGGCAAGTTTCCGGGCGTTCCGGTGCACCTCGGCATGTTCGCGGTCTCCGGCGCGACCCTGGACGCGGCGGCGCGTGTGCGCGGCGTATCTCGCATCATTGTCGCCAGCGGCACGTTCCTGGACGACCGCGAACGGTCGCTGAAGCACATCAAGCAGCCGGTGCTGTTCGTGCATGCCGCGACAGCGCAATGCGACGCCGCCCCCCTGCTGGAAGCAGAACAACTGGCGCACCGCCATGGCCATGCACTGGTACGTGTCGGTTACCGAGAACTCGAGACCACGCCGGGGTGCGGAGCCAACAGCCAGCATGCCCTGCGCGGCATGGAGTCCGAGTTCGCGGCCCAGGTCACACGGTGGCTGGACGGTGGCACGCCCGCGGCCGAAATTGGCAGCACGCCGGCACACGTCGCCTGGAGCGAGCAGTTGCTGCACTACGACGTTCCAGGCGCCCTGGGCACCCATCGGCTCGAGATGACGCTGTGGCTGCCGAACACCCGAGGGCCTGCGCCGGTGGTGTTGTTCAACCATGGCGACGTCGAACTGGATTTTCCGCAGATGCGCTTCAAGCGCCGGATCCGCGAAATGGTCATCGCCCGGGAGTTTCTGAAGCTCGGCATGGCGGTGGCGATGCCGGCGCGTCGTGGCATCGCGCTGTCCGGCGGCACCTACCCACGCAACTTCTCGGCCAACGATGGAGACCCGACCTACAAGGCGCGCGTGCACGCGCAGGACGTGCTGCCGGCCCTCGACCTGCTGCGCAGCCGGCCGGACCTCGATGGTCAGCGCATCGTGCTGGCCGGCCAGTCAGCCGGCGGCTACAGTGCCACCTACGTGGCCGGCAAGCAGCTGGCCGGGGTCGTGGGCGTCGTCGATTTCTCCGGCGGGCGGACGGACATCAAGGACAACACCGGGCCGGGCTATCTCAACCGGATGATGGTCAACGGCTTCGCGGAACTGGGCCGTGAGGTGAAGGTACCGGCGCTGTTCATCTTCGCGGAAGAAGACAGCCGCTACTCGGTGCAAACCATCCGCGCGGCACATGAAGCCTTTGTCGCTGCCGGCGGTCGAGCCCGCCTGGTGCTCGCGCCGCCGATCGGGCGCGACGGACACTACGTGTACCTGATGCCCGACCACTGGCGCGCGGCCTTGAAGGAATACCTGGCCGAGCTCGGCCTCGTTCCGGCCCGGCCAGATGAGACGGCCAAGGAGCCGTCATGAAGCCTGCGGATCGACCGCACGGGCAACAGGCCCGCAGCCCTTTTTTAGGGCGGGGCGGCCGTTCCCTTTTTGCTTTTTGCTTGGCGGCGCTTGTTCTCTGGCGAGGCCGCGCCGGGTCTCGGCCCGGCAGCCGACTTCCCTTTCTTGTCGCGTGTACGGACCGGAGACCTGGGTAACAGGTGTGCGGGGACCTGGGTAACACTTTTC
>CBIHPH010000080.1:0-19581 GCA_966212105.1 uncultured Rhizobacter sp. | reverse complement strand
CGGCACTGTTCGGCGGCGTGTACCCCGGGCGGAAGAAGTTGAACACCGTGGGCGATCGCAGCACCGTCTGGCCGAGGCTCGAGGTGATGCTGTCGGTGTCGTCGAGGCCCGAATAGCGGCCGCTCGTCGAGCGGGCATCGAATGCGCGCAACATGCTCGACAAGCGCAACACCGGCTCGCGCAGTTTGCCGTACGTCGTGTTCGCGGGATCGTACGTTCGCGCCTCGGGATCGAGCAAGATGGCCTTGAACACAGCCTTGAGGTCGCCCCGTACACCCTGGCCGTTGTTGTTGAATGCCGCTGCCACGCGCCCCACGTAGGCCGGGCTGGGGTTGCTCGTCACCAGGCGCTGGATCAGCAGCCTGCCGAAGAAGGGGCCCACGTTGGGATGGTTGAACAAATGGTCGAGTGCGACCTCCATGTCGCCCTCGGCATCGGCCGAGGACGCGGCCGGGATCGTCTTGCCCAGGAAGGTCTTCTCACTGACCGAATGGAACTTGTTGTAGGCCTGCATGGGCCTCCAGTCGCGGTCGGGGTTCGCATTGCCGCCGAAGAACCGGGAATCGGTCCGGTCCGCCAGATTCGGGCCGGCGTACCAGCTCCATCCGGTGAACACCTTCGCCAGGCCCTTGATGTCCTCGTGGGTGTACGTCTCCGTGGGCGTGCCGCCTTTGAGCGTGCCATCCGGATTCAACTCATACAGCCCGATCGAGAACAACTGCATGATCTCGCGGGCGAAGTTCTCGTCGGCCACGCGCCCCTTGCCATCTTCCTTCTGGTTGCGCAGGCTCGACAGGTACACCCCCATCATCGGGTGCTTGGACACCGCCTCGAGCAGATCGCGGTAGTTGCCGAAGGCATGTTCGGCCAGCATGTCGTAGTAAGACGTGACGCCGCGCACCTGGCCGGCGAGGTTGCCGTCCACGAAGGAAATGACAAAGATCTCGGAAAGCGCGAACGTGGCGCGCTGGCGAAGCTGGTCGGGGCCGGCCAGGGCCTGCGCCCAGAAGGACTCCCGGAAGTGCGTCTGGCTCACCGTGCCGTTCGTGGCCGCCAAGCTGGCTTGGACGGCGTCGAGGTAGGCGCGATGGGGATTGCGGCCCATGTCCATCTGCGCCTTGATCCACGCGGGATACCCGTGGCGGTGCACCCAATCGATCGAGGCTGTCGTCGGACCGAACGTCGCCTGTGTCAGAAAGCGTGCGGCGTCCGCGGACGACGGCTGCTCGTCTGCCGGCAGTTCGGCCACCGTATCGCCTTGCTCGGTTTCCTTGTTGCCGCCACAGGCGGCCAGCAGCGCCAACATCACGGCGGCGATGCCCATGCGGACATGCCTGCCCAACTTCTTCTCCGGAAGTGTCTTCAACTCATTGCTCCCCGACTTGCAACAACACTGTGATCTGGGTCTGGCACCACGCACGTCACATACCAAGGTATGGCAACAGCGCATCAGACCCGGAATTCCGTCAATCTTTGGCAATTGGAACTGAATCGCGGTGCAGTTCGCGCGCCCAAAGGTGACGGATCACGTCTCAATCGAGACGAAGTGTTTCGGATGTAAGTGGGGCGGATTCAGCGCAGGGAGGCGAGGGCGCGTTCCACGCGGTCCGGTTCCTGGCCGGTGCGCGCGGCGAAGTCCCGCACCTGGTCATCTCCGATCTTGCCCACGTTGAAGTAGGCCGCGTCGGGATGGGCCAGGTAGAAGCCGCTCACGCTGGCCGCCGGCGTCATGGCCCAGCTTTCGGTGAGGGCCATGCCGATGCCGTCACACGCCAGCACGCGGAACATGTCGCCTTTGACCGTGTGGTCAGGGCAAGCCGGGTAACCCGGGGCTGGCCGGATGCCACGGTACTGCTCGGCGATCAGCGCGTCGGTGTCGAGCTGCTCGTCGGCAGCGTAACCCCAGAAATCGGTGCGCACGCGCTGGTGCAACCGTTCGGCGAACGCCTCGGCGAGGCGGTCCGCCAAGGCCTTGAACATGATCGAGCTGTAGTCGTCGTTGGCGTCGAGGAACTGTTTTTCCTTCTTCTCCGCGCCGATGCCGGCGGTCACCGCGAACAGGCCGATGTAATCGGCCTTGCCCGAAGACTTCGGGGCGACAAAGTCGGCGAGGCAGCGATTCGGTCGCTGCACGCCATCGACCACCGGCCGCACGGTCTGCATCCGCAGCCCATGCCATGTCATCAACACCTCGGAGCGGGATTCATCGGTGTAGATCTCGATGTCGTCGTCGTTGACCGTGTTGGCGGGGTACAGGCCGATCACGCCATTGGCCGCGAGCCAGCGCCCTTCGATCAACCGCTTGAGCATGGCACGGGCATCGTCGAAGACCTTGGTGGCGGCCTCGCCGACCACCGCATCGGTGAGGATGGCCGGATAGGGGCCGGCCAGGTCCCAGGTCTGGAAGAAAGGCCCCCAGTCGATGCTCTGCGCCAGCTCGGCCAAGTCATAGTTGTGGAACACCCGGCGGCCGATGACTTTCGGTTTGGCGGGCTCGAACGCGGCCCAATCAACGGGCGTCTTGTTGGCCCTCGCCTGCGCGAGAGTGACAAGCGGCGTGGCCTTCTTGTTGGCGTGCTGGTCGCGCACGCGGTCGTAGTCGGCCTTCAATTCGGCAATGAACGCCGCGGACTTGTCATCGCTCAGCAGATCGCTGCAAACGCCCACGCTGCGGCTCGCATCGGGCACGTAGACCACCGGACCATCGTAGTGCGGCGAGATCTTGACGGCCGTGTGCACCCGGCTCGTGGTCGCACCGCCGATCAGCAGCGGCGTGAGGCGATCCCGGAAATACGGATCACGCTGCATTTCACCGGCCACATGCTGCATTTCCTCCAGGCTCGGGGTGATCAGGCCGGACAGGCCGATGATGTCGGCGCCTTCTTCCTTGGCTTTCGCAAGAATGTCCTGGCACGGGACCATCACCCCCATGTTCACCACTTCGAAGTTGTTGCATTGCAGGACCACGGTGACGATGTTCTTGCCGATGTCGTGCACGTCGCCCTTGACCGTGGCGATCACGATCTTGCCTTTGGCCTTGGCTTCGCCGCCCGCATCGATCAGGGCCTTCTTTTCTTCCTCGATGTAGGGCAGCAGGTGGGCCACCGCCTGTTTCATCACCCGGGCGCTCTTGACCACCTGCGGCAGGAACATCTTGCCCTGGCCGAACAAGTCGCCAACGACGTTCATGCCGTCCATCAGCGGGCCTTCGATCACGTGCAGAGGGCGGCCGCCCTGTGCGCGGATTTGCTGGTACACCTCCTCGGTGTCTTCGACGATGAAATCGTTGATGCCGTGAACGAGGGCATGGCTCAGCCGCTCGGCCACCGGTTTGGCTCGCCACGCGAACTTCGCAGAGTCGTCTTTGGCCGCGCCCTTGGCGGTCTCTGCGATCTCGATCAGGCGCTCACTGGGGGTGAGTTCCGGCTCACCGTCCTTGTAGACGGGGCGGCGGTTCAACACCACATCCTCGACGCGTTCGCGAAGCGTGGCATCGAGGTTGTCGTAGACGCCGACCATGCCGGCGTTGACGATGCCCATGTCCATGCCCGCCTGGATGGCGTGGTACAGGAACACGGTGTGGATCGCCTCGCGCATCGGGTCGTTGCCCCGGAAGCTGAAGCTCACGTTCGACACCCCCCCGCTCACCTTCGCGCCCGGCAGGTTCTGCTTGATCCACCGCGTGGCCTCGATGAAGTCCACCGCATAGTTGTCGTGTTCTTCGATGCCCGTCGCGATCGCGAAGATGTTCGGATCGAAGATGATGTCCTCGGGCGGGAAACCGATCTCGTCCACGAGGATGCGGTACGCCCGTTCACAAATCTCGATCTTGCGGGCGTATGTGTCCGCCTGGCCCTTTTCATCGAAAGCCATGACCACGGTGGCCGCGCCGTACCGGCGGATCAGCTTGGCCTGCTCCCGGAAGGGGGCCTCGCCTTCCTTCATCGAAATGGAATTGACGATGCCCTTGCCCTGGATGCACTTCAGGCCGGCTTCGATCACCTCCCATTTGGAGCTGTCGATCATGATCGGCACGCGCGAGATCTCGGGCTCGCTGGCAATCAGGTTCAGGAAGCGCACCATCGACGCCTTCGCGTCGAGCATGGCCTCATCCATGTTGATGTCGATCACCTGCGCGCCGTTTTCGACTTGCTGGCGCGCCACGCTGAGCGCCTGTTCGAATTCGCCGTTCAGAATCATGCGGGCGAAGGCCTTCGAGCCGGTGACGTTCGTGCGTTCGCCGATGTTGACGAACAGCGAACCTTCGCCGATGAGCACAGGCTCCAGGCCCGACAGCTTCATCGGTGGGGGAACGACTACGGCGGTGGATGTGGTCACGGTGTGGGCGCAGGTGGGCATGGCCGCGGCGCTCGACCCGCGGCGCATGCAGACGACGGAATGCATGGACGACTCATGGCGGGTGAGCGTGGTTACGAGCTCCAAGCCTGGCGGGACCGTGCAGGCGGCCCCGTCGCAACGCTCCTTGGACCCGCGGATTTTATGCCGGACTGCCCTCTGGCACCGCCATGGGTGGAACCCGGAAGGGTCAGCGGTTACAAACCAGGCTGAAGACGCGTTCCAATGCCCTCATCCGCCATGCGAACCTGGACATCACCTGTGATTTCAATTTGCCGCGCCTGCCTGCCCTTGATCGCCACCGGCTCGATCGTGCTGGGGCTCGTTGCCTGCGGGTCCGCACCCAAACCCGTCCCGAAGGCCACGAGCGCCGTCGAGGGATCGGCACCGGGCCCGGCCTACGGCAAGACGGCTCCCGGCGCATTCAACTGGTCGGCGTCCATGCAAGCCGCAAGAGGGCAGCTCGAATCGTCGTTGCGCGGCACCGGGGTGACGGTGAACCGCAGCACCGACGATCGCCTGTGGATCACCTTGCCGGGCGACATGAGCTTCGAGGCCAACCGGTCGGCGCTCAAGCCCGGCGCCCGAGCCGCGCTGGACCAGGTGTCGCTCGCCGTGCGCAAACTGGGTCCCGTCGATGTGCGCATCGTGGGCCATACCGACAGCAAGGGGTCGGCTGCCGCCAACAACGCGTTATCGCTCGACCGTGCGGCCAGCGCCCGCGACTGGCTCGTGGCGAGAGGTCTGTCGCCCGTGCGCATCGCCGTGGCCGGCCGGGGCGCGCAGGACCCGGTGGCCGGCAACGATACCGACAGCGGCCGTGCCAGCAACCGCCGCGTGGAGATTCTGGTGGGCGAACGCGCCGCCGGTGTCACGCCACCAGGAGGTCGCTGAACAAGCCACCGTGGACGCACCGCGGTTGGTATTGACCCACCTTGCGCGCAATTTCAGCGATGTGATCCGGTGTGGTGCCGCAGCAGCCGCCAGCGATGTTCAGGAAACCGGCTTTTGCGAATTCCTCGAGCAATCCACCCGTGATTTCAGGCGTTTCATCGAAGCCCGTCTCGCTCATCGGGTTCGGCAGTCCGGCGTTCGGATAGCAACTGATGAACGTATCGCCGGCCGCCTTGGCCAGTTCCTCGATGTAGGGGCGCATCAGCGCCGCCCCCAGGGCGCAATTCAGCCCCACGGCCAGCGGACGCGCGTGGCGCACGCTGTGCCAGAACGCAGTGACCGTCTGCCCTGACAGGATGCGTCCGGACGCATCGGTCACGGTGCCGGAGATGATCACCGGCAGACGTTCGCCGGTGTTCTCCATCAGTTCGTCGAGGGCGAAGATCGCGGCTTTTGCGTTCAGGGTGTCAAAGATGGTTTCCACGAGGAACACATCGGCGCCCCCCTCCATCAAGGCCTCTCCCTGCTCGTAATAAGCGGCTTTCAGTTCGTCGAAATGGACGTTGCGTGCAGCCGGGTCGTTCACGTCAGGGCTGATGCTGGCCGTGCGCGGCGTGGGGCCCAAGGCCCCCGCCACGAATCGCGGCTTGTCGGCGGTGCTGAACTTGTCGCAGGCTTCTCGGGCGAGGCGCGCCGCCGCAACATTCATCTCGCGGGCCAGGGCGCCCAGGCCGTAGTCGTCCTGCGCCACGGTCGTGGCACCGAAGGTGTTGGTCTCGATCAGGTCGGCCCCGGCGGCGAGGTACTGCTCATGAATCTCGCTGATGACGTCAGGGCGCGTGAACTGCAGCAGTTCGTTGTTGCCCTTGAGGTCCGTCGGATGATCGGCAAAACGGGTGCCGCGGTAATCGGCCTCGCCCAGTTTGTACCGCTGGATCATCGTGCCCATCGCCCCGTCAAGAATGACGATGCGGTTTTTCATGATGCCCGGAAGGGCAGCGGCGCGGGTGTAGATGGGCGGGTTCATGCCCCGATTGTAGAAAGCCGCGCAAGCGTGCGAATGGGCGATCCTGTCAGGCTGTTGCAGGGCCGTGCAAAAAGCCGATGCCCCGCCGACGTCTCACCTCGGGCTTCACCCGGTGCTCGGCTTCGAGCTGCGACAGAAATTCATCGGCCGTGAACGCCTCGCCCAGCACCTCGACCTGGCGCTTGACCGATGCGAAGTCGCCGACGGTCAGCCCGTCCAACTGGCGCAGGCGGCCGGCCTGTTCGGTGGTGAAGCGGCCAGGTTCACCATCGAGGGCTTCGGCTGTGAACATCCGCTCCCGCTGTTCGGCAGTCAGCCCAAGAAAGCTCACTTTGAAGGTGAACCGCCGCAGCGCCGCCTCGTCGAGCTCATCGAACAGGTTCGTGGTGCAGATGAACACGCCGGTGAAGCGCTCCATTCCCTGCAGCATTTCGTTCACTTCGGTGACTTCGTAATTGCGCTCGGCCATGCGGCGGCTGCGCAGGAAGCTGTCCGCTTCATCGAGCAGCAGCACCGCCTGTTCGGCCTCGGCTTCCTCGAACATGCGAGCCATGTTCTGCTCGGTTTCGCCGACGAATTTGCTCGTGAGGTCTGAGGCCTGCCGGATCAGCAGCGGCCGCTGCAGCCGCTGGGCGATGTGCTCGGCCAGCGCCGTCTTGCCGGTGCCCGGCGGCCCATGGAAACACAGGGTGCCGAAGCCCTTGCGGGCAAGCGCCTCGACGATCTTCGGCACCTCGAACCGCGATTCGGTGTTGAGAAGGGACAAATCGTACCGGGACACCACCTTGCGTGCGCCTCGCCCATTGCCCGTGGAACCGAGCGCCTTGTCTGCGTTGCCCAGCTGGCGCTCGATGAGGCCCTCGATCGCCTGGGAATCCGCCCCGTCCGCCGTGAGACGCGCGAATTTAACGGCGGTGCGGACCTGAGCAGGCGTCAATCCGCGCCGTTCGGCCAACCGGGCCGCAAAACCATCTGACACTTGCACGCCTTCGAGCGCCCGTGTCACAAGCGCCTGACGCGCGCCGGGCGGCGGAGATTTCAGGTCGAGGTGATACTGGAACCGGCGTCGGAATGCCGGGTCGATCTGCTCGATGCGGTTCGTCACCCAGATCACCGGCACGGGGTTGGTCTCCAGGATCTGATTCACCCAGGCCTTGCCGCTGACACTCCCAGACGGCATGCCGTCGCCAGTGTCCAGCCTTGCCATCAGCTGCGCCGCGTCTGTCGAAATGGGCGGAAAAACGTCTTCCACCTCGTCGAAGAGCAGCGCCACCGTGGGGCTGCCTTTGAGGAAAACCTGGCTGATCTGCAGCGAGCGGTAACGGTCGCGGCCGCTCAGGCTATTGCCGTCCCGGTCGGCATACTCCACTTCAAAAAGCTCCAGCCCGGCGGCCTGCGCGGCCACCTTGGCCAGCTCAGTCTTGCCGGTGCCGGGCGGACCATACAGCAGCACGTTGACGCCCGGTTCGCGGCGCGCGACCGCGTTGCGCAGCAATGCGGTCAGCACCTTCTGGTCGTCGCCCACGTAGTGGAAGTCGGCAGGCGCGAGTTCGCTTCGGGTGGCGGGCCGCGTGAACACGGCCATCAAGTCTGACGGACCTTCGTAATGCCGCATCAGCACCGGCGGGAGCTGTTCGCTGACTTTCATCAGGTCCGCCAGGTCGGTGATGTTGTGTTCGGAGATCAGGTTTTCCACCATGCCGGTGCGCTCGAGCCGGGACCCGGCGCGCAAGGCTTCGGCCACCTCTTGCTCATTGACCCCAGCCACGGCGGCAATGGCGGCGTAAGCCTCCTGCGCGTTGGCCACCTTGAATTCGACGAGGAGGCCTCGAAGATCGCGCTGGTAGCGGGCGAGCGTGCCGTACAGCAGCAGGGCGCGTTCGGCGGGGTTCAACTGCAGCAAGCCTGCCAGGGCATCGATGTTCTTCTCGACGAGCGTGGATTCCTTCTTCAGGCTGCGGTCGAGCCATTCGGCGGTGGTGCCAATGACGGCGAGAAGATCCTTCGGCGCGTCCTTGATGTACTCATCGATGTAGAAGAAAAGCGTGCCCTCCTCGTACGGTCCACCCCAACCGCCGTGGCGCGCCATGAAAGCGGCATCGCTCAGATCCTCGTGGCCGACCCAGTGTTCATTGCCCTTGCAACGGGCCTTCAGGAACGCCCTCACCCGCTCGAGCACGCTGGTCGGCCACACGAGGTGCTTGGCCGTGAGCGACAGCAGGCTGTTCCAGTCGCGGCGAAGGTTGAAGCGCGCTGCGTGCCGCACCGTGAGCGTCAGCACAAACTGCGAGCACATGCGGTCGAGGACCGGCGCGTCTTTCAAACCGGGCGACAACACGACACGCGCGTCGCAGCGGGGGGTGGCCATGAGCAGCTCCTGCGGGCGAACAACCATCGGGGGCCATCTTGGCGCACCGCGCACCAAGGGGCAAGCCCGGTTGCGCCCCGACCATAGCGCAATGCACCGTTCTAAGGGGGAACCCTTGCCGGAGGCGCCACCCCGCCCGGCCACGGCAGCACTGCGCGGGAGCTGAAGTCAGTGCAGGATCACAGGATGAAGCATCAACGAGGTGTAGCGCTCGATGTAGGCATCCATCTCCTCCTCGGAGGGCGAGGTTTCGATGAGTGCGGTGACCTCGTCCTTGAAGGTCTCTGCCATGGCGCCCTCGATGAAAATTTCCTTCCGCGTGAATTTGTCGACGATCTCGAATCCGCCCCTGGACAAGGCGTCGTCGCCGAGCCCGCTGTCCTGTGCCTGCGGCAGATCGAACTGAACGACGACATAGTTGTCCGAGTTGTAGACCATCTGCATGCGATTCTCCTGGTGAGATACCCCGTACCTCGGGCCGATCCGGATGCTTTCAAGGGAAGCCCGGCGAACGCGGTGTTTCAGGATGGATCCGAACCGCGCCGCACCAGTTCCAAGGTTTCGTTCTCAGGGGAATTGGTCAGCCGCGCCCGCACCGGGAGATGGTGCAATTGCGGGTCCAGCCACACCTCTACCCGTGTGTCGTGCACTTTGCGAGGTTCCCGCAACAATTTGATGGCGGGCACCGACGCACCACCGATGGCGACGTTTTCGATGCCGATCACCTGAAACGACCACACATCGGCATCACCGCGGGCGCCGCTGACGAACATGCTGACCCGTTTGCCGGGTGCCACGCGCTGCGGGTCTGCGTTGGCGATGGCGGCGATCTGCACCATCCAGCTCAGCCGATCCTGGGTGCCGGGAACCAGGGGTTGATCCGTTCCGGGGCCCGAGTACGTGATCTTCGAGGTGCTTCGCTGGAAGTCAGCCGCCAGCATGGACTTGCCGCGGCGTTCATCGGTGAAACGCAGGGGGGCGATGCCGTCGTTGTCGACTTGGCCGGTGCTGTCCCAGGTGATCACTTTGAAGCCGGCCACGCGGCCTTCCAGGCGGGCGTGATATCGCCCGTCCTGGTGCCGCCACACCAGTTCACCATTGCCGCTCCAGGGGCCCCGGCTGATCACGTAGCGCACGGTGATGGGCGGGGGCATGCGCGTGCGGTACACCGGCACGTCGCCGACGGCGGGGGACACCACGGGATGCGGCACCGTGGCACCCTTGGAGGAAATGGGGTCGGCTGCCCGTGAGACTGAAACATGGGCGAGCACGATGGAAGCGGCCAGCCAGGGCAGCATACGCAGGCGGCGGGGAGGGCGGGAAAAAGCAGTGTCCATGCATCGACAATACGACAAACCAAGCCTTGCCACGCCACTCTCACCATGAAACTCGCCAGTTACAAGGACGGATCGCGCGACGGACAGCTGGTGGTCGTCTCGCGCGACCTCAGCACCGCCCACTATGCCAATGGCATCGCCACGCGGCTGCAGCAGGTGCTGGACGACTGGAATTTCCTCTCGCCCCAACTCGAGGAGCTGTCCGTCGTCCTGAACCACGGCCGTGCACGCCACGCGTTCCCGTTCGATCCGGCGATGTGCATGGCACCTCTGCCACGCGCCTATCAGCGGGCCGAGGGCTGCGCATACCTGCGGCATGTGGAACTCGAGCGCAAATCATGCAACAGTGAATTGCCCGAGGGCTGGAAAACCGATCCGTTGATCTCTCAAGGCGCGAGCGATCACTTTCTTGGACCCTCCGACCCCATCGTTGTACCGAGTGACAAGATGGGCATCGACTTCGAGGCTCAAGTGGCGGTTGTCACGGGCGATGCCCCGATGGGCACGCCACCCGATCGGGCGGTCGACGCCATCCGCCTGGTCATGCTGTCCAACAACGTGACGCTCCGCCACCTGGTGCCAAAAGAGTCCGTCACGGGCTTCGGCCTTGTGCAGAGCAAGCCGGCCACTGCGTTCAGTCCCGTCGCAGTCACCAGCGACGAGCTCGGTGCCGCCTGGAAAGGCGGTCGCCTGCACCTTCCACTGCAAATCACCTGGAACGGCAAACGGGTGGGACTGTGCGAAGCGGGCACGGAGATGAACCTTCATTTCGGCCAGTTGATCGCCCACTTGGCAAAGACCCGCCATGTCCGCGCAGGCAGCATCGTCAGCAGCGGCCCCGTCAGCAATGCGGATCGGTCGCGCGGTTACCCATGCATCGCCGACCAACGTGCGCTGGAGACAATCGAACACGGCGAGCCCCGAACGGATTTCATGCGGTACGGCGATACCATCCACATCGAGATGAAGGGCGCGGACGGCCACTCGGTCTTCGGCGCCATCGATCAAGTGGTGGCGGCTCCGACACCCTGACGGACCTCGATACCACATACCCCGCACCATGTCGGAACTTCCTCGCACCCTGAAGATCGTCACCGTCTGGCTGCTCGTTGGTTTGGGCGTATTCCTGGCATTCCAGGCCTTCGAAAGCCAACAGCGCCGGGCGCGCTTCCAGACGGCCGGGGACCTCGTGGAAATCCAGAGAGGGCCGGACGGCCACTACCACTGGCCCGGCACGATCAACGGCCATCGGGTGGAGTTCTTGATCGACACCGGCGCCACCGGGTCCGCCTTGTCGGCTGGGTTGGCGCGCCAGCTCGGACTGACTCCGCTCGGCCAAGTGCAATCCAGTACGGCGGGGGGCATCGTCACGGGCGAAGTGATGCGAGTCGACCTCGCACTCAAGGGCGGCGTGCGGGTCGATGACCTGCGCGTGGTGGCCCTGCCCGGATTGGGCGACAACCCGCTGCTCGGCATGGATGTGCTCGGGCGCTTGCGATGGCAACAGCACAACGGAGTGCTGACGTTCGATCTTCGGGAAAACAAGCCATGACCCTGCATCGCGTGATCCTCGCCTGGCTGGCCGCATGCTTCCTGAGCGGACCTGCATTCGCCACCTCGAAGGACCGGCCCGACGCCTGCCCGCCAGTGCCCCGGCCGCCCAGCGCCGAGGAACGGGCCGCAGGAATGCGTGACGCGCGCGACCGCGGCATGCTTTGGCGCGCCGAAAAGAACGGTCGTACATCGTGGCTGTACGGCACCATCCACATCGGCAAGGCCTCCTGGACATTCCCTGGTCCGACCGTGCGGGCGGCATTCGAGCGCAGCGATACGCTGGCACTTGAAATCGATCCACTCGACCCCGATACGCAGCGCAAGCTGCAGGCCGGCATGGTTCGAAATGAAAAATTGACGCTGACACCAGCGTTGCAACATCGCCTTCGCTCGCAGCTTCGCCAGGCCTGCATGCCGCCGGCATATGCCGAGCACGTGGCGCCAGAAATGCTGGCCGCCAGCCTGACGATGTCAGCCTCCGCATACGACGACTTGCACGCGTTGTTCGGCATCGACCTCTCGCTCGCCCAGCTGGCCCGCACCATGCAGAAGCCAGTCACCGCGCTCGAAACCGTCGAACTCCAGCTCGCCGGACTGATCAGCATCAACGAAACCGATCTTCGCGACAACATGGCTCAGATGCTCGACGACCTGGAGCGCGGCCGCGTGCGCCCCATCGCCCGGCGGATGGCCCGGGCCTGGGAGGCCGGGCTTGACGATGAACTCCGCAGGTTTCCAGCCTGGTGCGGCTGTGTCGGGACGCCGCGCGCACGGGCCCAGCTGAAACTGCTGCTCGACGACCGCAACCCGGGCCTTGCCGATGCCGTAGACCGGCTGCATGCCAGCGGCAAGTCCGTCTTCGCCGCAGTGGGCAGCCTGCACCTCGTGGGCCCGCGAGGCCTGCCAGCATTGATGGCCCGGCGGGGCTACAAGGTGACGCGTGAGCCCTTGCCCCATTGACTCCTCCGCCTTGCTGCGCCCAGGCATGAAAGCTGCCTGCTCGACTTCGTTCCATTGCCAATGCAAGTGCCGCCCATCCTTTGATTGGCGAGACCTGGTGGGCCATGCACAATGGAATGGAAACTATTTCACGATCGAGGAGACAGCATGGCCGACACCACATCCTTCACCAACCTGGTCCCCGGCTTCGACTTTCTGCAGAACCTCGTCAAGAACGCCGGTTCGGCAATGCCTGCCATGGGCCAATGGATCGCCCCCACATTGAACCCGGAGGAACTGGAAAAGCGCATCGACGAGCTTCGCACCGTGCAGTTCTGGCTCGAGCAGAACGCACGCATGCTGGCCGCCAGCGTCCAGGCCCTTGAAGTGCAGCGCATGACACTGTCCACGCTCAAGACGATGAACGTGCAGATGGAGGACCTGCGGGAGTCCCTGAATGCGCGCCCCCCCATGCCCGGTGATTCACCGGACGCCTCGCAGGCGGGGTCGGAAGCCTCGGGCAAAGGCAAGACCCACGAACCGTCGGCAACCATGGTCGACCCAGTGCAATGGTGGGGGGCCTTGACCAAACAATTCACGCAGCTGGCGGCATCCGCGATGCAGGAGCCCGCCGGCACCCCGGTCGGCGAACCTGCCAAGACGCCCCCGACCCCGGTTGCAGCAAAGGCGTCGACGGGGACCCCCTCGCGCAAGCGCGGGAGCCCGAAGCGCTGATGAAACTTTTTGCGCATGCCCATGCCACCCATCCCGACTGGCGGATGGCCCTGGCGCTGGCGGCAGCGCAAATCGACGCACAGCGCGCCGATCCGCGGGGCCGGCATGTGGCCCACCCGACACTCGGCTGGGTCTATTTCAGCGACCATTACGCACCGCATGCAACCGCGTTGCTCGGTGAGCTGAAACGGCGCTGGGCGGGCGTATCCTGGGTCGGTGCAGTGGGGGTCGGCGTGGCCGCCAATGGCGCTGAGTACATCGACGAGCCGGCCCTCGTGCTGATGTTCGCAGACCTGCCGCGCGAGCAGTTCCAGGTGTTCTCGGGCGCCCGGCCACTGGGTGCCTTTCCGGCAGCCGCGGCACTCGTGCATGCCGACCCCGCCATGCCGGACTTGCCGGACATGATCTCCGAGATGTCCTCGCGTACCGCATCAGGCCATTTGTTCGGCGGCCTGGCATCGTCGCGCACGCGCACGATCCAGGTGGCTGACGGCATATTCGAGGGAGGGCTGTCCGGAGTGGCGTTCGGTCATGACGTGGCGCTGATGTCCCGCGTCACGCAAGGCTGCCAGCCCGTGGGCCCGGTGCGGCTCATCACGCAGGCCCATCGCAATCTCGTGCTGACGCTCGACGGCGAACCGGCGCTGGACGCACTCTTGCGCGACCTTGGCGTGCCATCCAGCGAACCGCGCGAGGCACTGCCACGGCTGCGAGAAACCCTGGTCGGGCTGAGCGATGCCCAGGACAAGCTGCTCACCCATGCCGGTCAATTCGGCATCGACACACGCGTGCGCCCTCTGATCGGCATCGAACCCAAGCAGAGGGGGATCGCCCTCGGCGAAGAGGTCACCGCAGGCATGCAACTCGCGTTCTGCCACCGTCACGTCGATGCCGCCCGCCGCGACCTCGTGCGCATTTGCAGCGAAATCCGCGAGGAACTGGAGCCCGATGCCCTGCCTCTCGCCGAGGCGATGGCACTGCACCCTGGTCCAGCCGAACGCGCCCCGCATCCTGCGCGTGGCATCGCCGGGGCGATATACGTGAGTTGTACAGGTCGGGGCGGGCCGCATTTCGGCGCCCCATCAGCCGAATTGGCGCTCATCCACCATGCGCTCGGCGACGTGCCGCTTGCGGGGTTCTTCGCCGCTGGGGAAATTGCGCACCGGCACCTGCACGGCTGCACCGGCGTGCTCACGGTCTTCTCGAACGGTTCACGGCCATGAATGCGGCGGACCGGCGCACACGCCAGGCGCAAGTGGTCGCCGCACTGCGGCCGTTGCTGCCCTCGCATGCCTTGTTGTGGCAACCCGAGGACACCGTGCCCTACGAATGCGATGGCCTGACCGCCTACCGCCAAGTCCCGCTGCTGGTGGCGCTGCCCGAGACGACCGACCAGGTCTCGGCCATCTTGAAGGCTTGCCACGCCCTTGACGTGCCGGTGGTTGTGCGCGGCGCCGGCACGGGCCTGAGCGGGGGCGCGCTGCCCCATGCCCTCGGGCTCACGCTGAGCCTCGCGAAGTTCAACCGCATCTTGAACGTGGATCCCGTCGCCCGCACGGCCGTCGTGCAATGCGGGGTGCGCAACCTCGCCATCAGCGAAGCCGCGGCGCCCCACGGCCTGTACTACGCGCCGGACCCGAGCAGCCAGATCGCCTGCACCATCGGTGGCAACGTCGCGGAAAATTCCGGAGGGGTGCACTGCCTGAAGTATGGCCTGACACTCCACAACGTGCTGGGCGTGCGCGGCTTCACGGCCACAGGGGAACCGGTCGCATTCGGCGGAGATGCCCTGGATGCACCCGGGCTCGATCTGCTCGCCCTGGTGATCGGCAGCGAGGGCATGCTTGCCGTCATCACCGAGGTCACCGTCAAGCTGCTGCCCAAGCCTGTGGCGGCCCGCTGCATCATGGCCAGCTTCGACGACCTGCGCAAAGCGGGTGATGCAGTCGCCGGCGTCATCGCCGCAGGCATCATCCCTGCGGGGCTCGAGATGATGGACAAGCCGATGATCGCTGCCGTGGAAGCCTTCGTGCACGCCGGATACGATCTCGATGCGCAGGCCATCCTGCTGTGCGAAAGCGATGGCACGCCTGAGGAAGTCGACGAGGAAACCGGTCGAATGCTCGAGGTCTTGTCGAGGTGCGGCGCCACACGCACAGAAGTCAGCCGGGACGAAACCCAGCGCCTGCGATTCTGGAGCGGCCGCAAGAACGCATTTCCGGCCAGCGGACGCATCAGTCCGGACTACATGTGCATGGATTCGACGATCCCGCGCCACCGGCTCGCCGACATGCTGCAAGCCATTGCCGCGATGGAAACGAAATACGGCCTGCGCTGCGCCAATGTGTTCCATGCGGGCGACGGCAACCTCCATCCGCTGATCCTGTATGACGCGAACGACCCCGACCAATTGCGCCGATGCGAATTGTTCGGCGCCGACATCCTGGAGACCAGCGTGGCAATGGGCGGCACGGTGACCGGAGAACACGGCGTCGGCGTGGAAAAACTGTCGTCCATGTGCGTTCAATTCTCCCCCGCCGAACGCGAACGCATGCTGGCACTCAAGCACGCCTTCGATCCAGCCGGCCTGTTGAATCCCGGCAAGGTCATTCCCACACTGGCGCGGTGCGCTGAATACGGAAAGATGCACGTGCGGCGCGGGCTGCTGGCCTTCGCGGATATCCCCCGCTTCTGACGCCCAATGACACCGACCCTCGCCCGCCTGATCGACCAGGTGCGCGCCGCGCACGCTGCCCGTGACCCGCTCGAAATCCGCGGCGGGGGCACGAAGGCCTTCTACGGCGAGGCGCCGGCTGGCCGCGTGCTCGACACGCGCGGGCACGAGGGCATCATCGGCTACCAGCCCACCGAACTCGTCATCACCGCATCGTGCGGCACGCCGCTGGATCAACTCGAGGCGACACTGGCCGAGAAAAACCAACGCCTCGCCTTCGAGCCTCCGCACTTCGCTCAAGGCGGCACCGTCGGGGGCATGATCGCAGCCGGATTGTCAGGACCGTCGCGGGCCTCCCTCGGGGCCGTGCGCGACCACGTCCTCGGCGCCACGCTGCTCGACGGACGCGGCGAACTCATGCAGTTCGGCGGAGAGGTGATGAAGAACGTGGCCGGCTACGACGTGTCCCGGGTGCTGGTCGGTTCACTGGGCACGCTCGGCGTGCTGGTCGACGTCTCGCTGAAGGTGCTGCCGCTCCCTCCTGCCACGACGACGTTGCGGTTCCCACTCGACGAGTCGTCCGCGCTTGCGCGACTGCATCAATGGGGCGCCCAACCTCTGCCGCTGAATGCCAGCGCTTGGTGGGACGGCACGTTGCTCGTGCGCCTCCAAGGGGCGCACGCCGCCGTGCGGGCTGCAACTGCCGCATTGTGGAATGCAGGCGGTGAATGCATCGACGAGGCCATGGCCAGGCCGTTCTGGCAAGGGCTGCGCGATCAAACTGACGAATTCTTTCGCAAGGCCGCCACGGCGGCGGCGCGCGGCGTGCCCTTGTGGCGCTTGTCGGTGCCGCAGACGGCACCCGCCATTGCGCTGCCCGGAGAGCAATTGATCGAATGGCATGGGGCGCAACGCTGGTGGTGCACCCCCGCACCGGCAGGTGAGGTACGACGGGCCGCCGCGGCTGCCGGCGGGCATGCCACGCTCTTTCGAGCTCAAGACAAATCGGCCGGCGTGTTCACCCGGCTCGCGCCGCCGCTGATGGCGATCCACCGAACGCTCAAGCAAGCATTCGACCCGGCCGGCATCTTCAACCCTGGTCGGCTGTACCCTGGCCTGTGAGGAGGCCTCATGCAGATCCATCTCGCTCCTGAATATCAGGACACCCCTCGAGGCATCGAAGCCGAAGCCATCGTGCGCAGCTGCGTTCACTGCGGCTTTTGCACCGCCACATGCCCCACCTACCAACTCCTTGGAGACGAACTCGACGGGCCGCGGGGCCGCATCTATCTGATGAAACAGGTGCTGGAGGGAGCCCCAGTCACGGCCGTGACCCAAGAGCACCTCGACCGCTGCCTCACCTGCCGGAACTGTGAAAGCACCTGTCCGTCCGGAGTGCAATATGGCCGCCTCGTCGAGATCGGCCGCGAAGCGGTCGACACCAAAGTGCCGCGTCCGGTGCCGGAACGCGCACTCCGCTGGCTGCTGAAGGAAGGGCTGACATCCCCCCTCTTCGGGCCCGCAATGCGCCTCGGCCAGCTGCTGCGCCCGATGCTGCCGCGTGCACTGAAAACAAAGGTCCCCTCACAAAGGCCATCACCGGCCCGACGCCGGCCCACCGGCACCCATGCGCGCAAGGTGCTCCTGCTCGCCGGCTGTGTGCAACCCGCCATGGCGCCCAACATCAACAGCGCAACAATGCGCGTGCTCGATGCCGCCGGCATCCAGGCCCTCTTGGCGCGCGGCGCCCGATGCTGTGGCGCCATCCGGACGCACCTCGGCGACGTGGAGGGCGGACTCGAGGACATGCGACGAAACATCGACGCCTGGTGGCCCCTGGTCGACCAAGTGGAAGCCATCGTGATCAACGCCTCAGGATGCGGGGTCATGGTGAAAGACTATGGCCATGCGCTCGCCCAGGACCCACGCTACGCTGACAAAGCCCTGCGCATCGCGGAAAAGACCCGAGACCTCAGCGAATTACTCCCCGAATTGGTGCCGGTCTTGCGGCCCCACCTGAAAACGGGCACCCGAAGCCATTTGGTATTCCATTCGCCATGTACCCTGCAACATGGCCAGCAATTGCGCGATGTCGTAGAAACCCACATGCGTCTAATGGGATTCCATGTCGCCGTGGCGTCTGCAGACGCCCATCTCTGCTGTGGTTCTGCGGGCACCTATTCGCTTCTTCAACCCGAATTGGCCATGAAACTTCGAGACCGGAAACTGGCGCACCTCGAAGCGGCGCATCCGCAGGCCATTATTTCCGCCAATATCGGTTGCATCTCTCATTTGCAAAGCGGAACCGACCTGCCGATCCGACACTGGATCGAGGTGCTCGACGAGGCACTCTGAGAGCCCCTGCCATTGCCCGTGCCCCGCCGGTGACGTCAAGACAGTGTGGCTTTGCACCAACGAATCCCAGCAATATCGGTGACAGCGCCTCTTTCCTGCGCTCCAATGCGTTCTGTCGTGATGTGAGGCACCTCTTGCAACACGCCCTCCGGCGCCATCGATCATGGACAGCCGATTGACCTCAAATAAGTTGGAATGCACACCATGAAAAAATCTCTGCTCGCCCTCGCTGCGATCGCCGCTGTCAGCGGTTCCGCATTCGCTCAATCGTCCGTCACCATCTACGGTCGCATCGACCAAGGCATTGCTCAGTATTCGGAAGCGGTGAAGAACATCGAAGTCCGCTCGGCCTCTGCGAACCGCCTTGGCTTCCGTGGCGTTGAAGACCTGGGCGGCGGCTTGAAGGCCTTCTTCCAGATCGAGCACCGCTTTGACGCCGATACTGGTACCGCCAACCAAGTGTTCTGGGACGGAAAATCTTTCGTCGGCCTGCGCTCGAACTTCGGCGACTTCTACATCGGCCGCGAAGACAACCCGGCGTACGCGCTGTCGCAATCCATTGCTGATCCGTTCGGCACGGATACGGTGGCCCAAAACACCACGATTCTGAACGGCCGCGGCATCGCCACCACCCGTTACGCCAATTCGCTGAACTACCGCGGCACGTTCGGTGGCTTCACTGTCGGCGCGCAGATCGCAGAACGCGCTTCTGCTGCAGACCAGACACCAACGTCCGGCATCAAGGCCCAACAGGTTGGCAACGACCGTCCTTACTCGATCGCGGCCAATTACATCGGCGGCCCGGTCACCGTCGGCGTGGGTTTTGAAAACCCCGCCAACGACAATGCGAAATGGACTACCGTCAACGCCGCATACGACCTTCGCGTTGTCAAACTGATCGGTCTGTTCGGCTTCGGGAACGACAACTCTGACAACAAGCGCCGCGGTTACATCTTGGGCCTGACTGCTCCGATTGGCAGCGGCGAGTTGAAGGCCAGCTACGGCTGGCTTCAGCAAAAGGCAGTGAATACGGACGTCAAGACCAATCTGGACAAGCAGTTTGGCATTGGCTACCACTATGCCCTGTCCAAGCGCACCACCCTGTACACGGATCTTGTGCACGAGCGCAATGACGCTGTCCGTGCCGCCGGTTCTCAACTGAAGAAGACCGGCTGGGACCTGGGCATCAAGCACAACTTCTAAGTTCCAATCCTGGGCCACGCCAGTGGCCTAGCATCAAGAGCGCGCGACCCGGGACTTTCTGGACGCGCGCTTTTTTGCGCCCGTTGTACGGACCGGAGACCTAGGTAACGGGTGTGCGGGGACCTGGGTAACACATGGG
>CBIHPH010000079.1:0-19859 GCA_966212105.1 uncultured Rhizobacter sp. | reverse complement strand
GGGGGGGGGGTTTGGGGGCGCCGGTGCCCGCCCGGCCGCGGTGCCGCCCCGGTCCGGGGGGGTGGGCCGCGCGGCGCGCCCCGCGCCCGACCCCGACACCGAAGCTTGCGCTGAAGTGAAACCGGCTTCCGCGCCCCACGGTGCTGTCGACACTGAGTTCACCGTCCATCATGCGCACCAGGTGGCGACTGATCGCCAGGCCCAGTCCTGTGCCGCCAAATCGGCGGCTCGTGGATGCGTCGGCCTGCGAGAAGGGTTTGAAGAGGCGCTGCTGCTCTTGCGGCGTGATGCCGATGCCGGTGTCGCGCACCTCGAAGTGCAGGCGCACCGACGTGGCGTCGCGCGCGAGGACTTCGACGCCGACGATGACCTCACCCTGATCGGTGAACTTGACCGCGTTGTTGCACAGGTTCACCAACACCTGCCCCAGCCGCGAGGGGTCGCCCACGAGCGCGCTGGGCAGGTCGGCCGGCAATGCGAACACCAGCTCCAGACCCTTCTCTTCGGCCTTCATGCCAAGAAGGTTCGCCAGGTTGTCCATGACGTCCCCAAGGTCGAACGGGATGTGTTCGATGTCGAGGTGACCGGCCTCGATTTTCGAGAAATCGAGGATGTCGTTGATGATGCCCAGCAGCGATTCGGCCGACCGGTGCACCTTCTCCACATAGTTGTACTGTTGCGGATTGAGCCCGCTTTGCAGCGCCAGATGCGACATACCGAGAATCGCGTTCATCGGCGTGCGGATCTCATGGCTCATGTGGGCCAGAAATTCGCTCTTGGCCTGGTTCGCCGCTTCAGCCACTCGGCGCGCCTCCCGTTCCGCTTCGCTCAACCTTCGCTGGGTGATGTCGCGGGCGATGGTGGACGCGCCGACAACACGGCCACTGGCGTCCTTCATCGGGGAGATCGTCAGGGCAACGTTGATCGTCTGCCCGTCCTTGCGCAGGCGGGTCGTTTCGAGGTGTTCCACCCCTTGGCCACGTTTGAGCCGCTCCATGATGCTGGCAAGCTCATCTTTCACCCCGGGAGGAACGAGGATCGAGATGGGCCGGCCCACGACCTCCGCCGGCGTGTAGCCATAGATGCGCTCGGCCCCGCGATTCCAGCTGACGATCGTCTCGTCGAGTGTCTTGCCGATGATGGCGTCATCCGATGATTCGACGATGGATGCGAGATGGGTGATCTTCTCCTGATCCCGCAAGCGCTCGGTCACGTCCATGAACGTCACGACGATTTCATCGATTCTGTTTTCCGCGCCGAATACCGGGTTGGCATTGGCGATGACCCAGACATCTTCCGCATTGCCCGGGCGATGCACACCCACCATGAAATTCTTGAGTGGCTGCCCCGTGGCCATCACCTGATTGACGGGATATTCATCCGGTGGCATCGCGCTTCCGTCTTCGCGAAAGAAATGCCAGTCCGGATCGATGGATGTCTTGCCCAGCAACTGATCTTCCGAAAGCCCGAGCAACAGCTGCGCAACGGAATTGCAGGTGACGATGCGGGTGTCCGCTCCATGAACCACCACGGCCGTCTGAAGCTTCTGGATCAGAGAGCGGTATTTCTCCTCGCTTGCGCGCAACGCGTTGTCCGCCCGTTTGCGCTCCGTGATATCCATGAGGTTTCCCGCGATGCGCACGACCTTGCCTTGCGCCCAAACAGGTTCGGCGGTGAAGCGCACCCACAAGGGGTTGCCTTTGAACGTCGTGAACGGAAACTCAAGGTCGCAGCTTTCCCCGTGTTCAATGGCTTTGCGAAAGGCGTCCAGCAGAGCCGGCCGGTCCTCGGCTTTGTAGCATTTCAGACTTTGCTGAAAATGATCCAGGCCAGGATCGGCGGGGAGCTCATGGATTTGATAAAGCTCCTCCGTCCAGAATGATTTTCCCGATGCAACGTCGTATTCCCAGCCGCCGACCTTGCTGAGCCGTTGAGAAATGTTCAGCCGCGCTTCGCTTTCCCGCAGCGCCTCGACGGTGTGAAGATGCTCCTCGATTTGCTGGCGGAGCCGCCGGTTTGTCAGTTCCAGTTCTGCTGAACGCTCCTTGATCCTCTCTTCCAGTGTTTCGCGGGCGGCCTCAAGCTCGGCATTGCGCGCCTCCAGATCGGCCAGCGCATGCCGCAGCGCGAGATGCGTATTGACTCGCGCCAGCACCTCCTCGGTGCGGATCGGTTTACTGATGTAGTCGACGCCGCCGACCTGGAACGCCTTGACCTTCTCACGTTCATCTTCAATGCCGCTGAGGAAGATGATGGGAATGGAACGGGTGCGTTCATCCTCTTTGAGGCGCTGACACAGCTCGAAACCGTTCATGCCCGGCATCTTGATGTCGAGCAAGATCATCGACGGAGGGTGCATCTTCGCGCTGAAAAGAGCCACCTCGCCATCGGTCGCCAATCGCACGCGATAGCCCGCGCTGCCGAGAACACTTTCAAGCAGCTTCAGGCTGGCCGGTGTGTCGTCGACCACGAGGATGTCATCGCTCATGAGACCGCCCTTTCCCTCAATCCGTCCAGGACCTCGAGAAGCTCCTTGTATTGCAGATTCTCAGCCATGAGGCGCAGGCGTTCGCCCAGCCCGCGATTGAGCTCACTGATGTGGTCTATCACATCGAGGATGCGATGGCCTTCCAACAATTGTGCCGCTCGCAACAAATCCTCGGTCACATGGCGGGGAAGTCGGCGCAGCTGATTGGCGTCCAATGCAGATGTCGCAGTTTCAGAGGCTGAAGCATCGACATTGGAATACCGATAGCGTATGCCAAGATGTTTGGCCAGCGCGTCGAATATCTCCGAATCCCTATAGGGTTTGCGAATGAAATCGTCGCAGCCTGCCGCCAATATCTCTCGCCGCTCATCCTCCAACGCGTGTGCTGTGACGGCAATCACTTTCGTGGATTGCCCGGCCTCGGTGTGCTTGATTCGCCGGGTCGCTTCCTTCCCGTCCATCACCGGCATGCGCACATCCATCCACACCAGATGGGGATGCCATCGATCGAAGATCTCCAACGCTTGCAGGCCATTGCTTGCCTCCTGGAGGTCGAATCCCAGCGGTTCAAGCAGCTTGTTCAAGAGCAGGCGGTTCTCGGGCTGATCTTCGACGATCAAGATTCGGTATCGTGGCTGCCCCTCTTCGAGCCCGATGACCCGACCGTGACCCAGTGCGACGGGCATCTCTTCGACGGCAAGCACCGCCACCGGAATTTCGAAGTAGAACGTCGAGCCTCGCCCTGGCTCGCTGACAACGCCGAGTTGTCCGCCCATGAGCTCGACATACTGTTTGCAAATGGCCAACCCCAGCCCGGTGCCCGCGTCCGTCATCGGCTGCTCGGCCAGTTGCACAAAGGGTTGAAAAAGGCGCCCCAGGTCTTCCTTTCGAATGCCAAGGCCGCTGTCTTTCACCTCGAATCGAATGCGCGCCAATTGTGGCGACTCCCAGTGCGCAACCTCCGCATGGAGAATCACGCCGCCGCATGCCGTGAACTTGATGGCATTGCCGATCAGATTGATCAACACCTGGCGCAGCTTGCTGGAGTCAATGTTGGCACGACGAGGAAAATCCGTCGATTGCTCCAGCGTGAAATCGAGGCCCTTTTCCTGCGCCTTCACGAGCATCAGCGAGCGCATCTCGTGCACGAGTTGATGCAGGTCCGTGGCGGATTCCTCCGGCAGCACGCGTCCGGATTCGATCTTGGTGATGTCCAGAATGTTGTTGATCAAATTCAACAGATGTTCGCCACTGCGGGTGATGATGTTCAGGCTCTCGATCTGGTGCCCTGTGGCCTCCGGTGCGGCCTTCAGCAGTTGCGCGAACCCGAGCACGGCGTTCAGTGGGGTGCGCAATTCATGGCTCATGTTGGCAAGAAAAACGCTTTTTGCCCGGTTCGCCTGTTCCGCCTGTTCTTTCGTTGCGACCAGCTCGGCCGTCCGCTCCACGACCCTGATTTCGAGGGACTCCTTGCTTTTGTAGAGCTCTGAACGGGCCTGAAGCAAGTTGCGGATCATGGCCGTGAAAGCATTTTCAAGAATCTTGAGTTCGTTGTTGCCCTTTGTGTTCACATTGATTTTGACATTCTCAAGGCTGTCGAAATGCAATTGTTCTGTTGCGCGCGTCAGTTCTGCCAGGGGGCGGCTTAGCAAGCGCCTGGAAATCAGCAGGAAAAGTATCCAGAACCCGATGATGTTGATGATCGCGCTGACAATCAGGAAAATGACACTGAATTTCAGCTTGTCGATGATGATTTTCTCGCTGGAGTAAATCGTCACGGCGCCAACCTGGAACGAGGCGTCTTCCCTCAGGTGATTGATCTGGAATGTTTTCCAGAAGAGGCCCGAAGATTTGTTGGTGTCGCTTTCATTCGGGCTTTGTTTATCGGTGGAGGAAAGGCCGGACAGGTGTAGAACACTCCCTCTTTCTCCCAAGTGGCTTCCTTTCGAATTGACCACTTCGATGCCGACCACGTTGGGAAGTTTGATGATCCCATTCAGGGTGGACTGGAGTTGATTGTTGTTGAGCTCCCAAAGTGCCTGCTCCAGTGAGGGTTGGAAAACCTGCTTGAGTATTTCAAGCTCTTCCAGGACAAGGTTCTTTGTGTGAACATATTCCGCGGTGATTTGCGCGCCCGTCACGGTGAGCACGAGAATGATGTAGAAAGAAAAAACAACTCTCAGAAGCCTGGTGGCAATCGAGTGTTTGATGGGTACGAGGTCTTTCAACATTGCAGCGGCCTCCGGGCGCGCTCATGCAATCACGGCGTGTACCACAAGCTTTTGTCGTTGAGTGGTGTTTCTTTCGGCAGCGACGGGTTTTTCAGTTCAAAAAGCCTTCTGTTCTTCAGATTGGCTTTTTCGAGGGCTTCTTTGATGTCGGGGTGGTTGTAGAAAAGCTTGTCGAAGGAGCCGTCTTTGAGCGCAATGCGGAACCCGCGCTCCAGTCTGTCGGCCAACTTCGTGTTGTTCTTGTTGGTGAAGATATATCCGGGCGTGGGGTAGTAAATCAACAAATCGGTTTCAACGGCCAACCCGGGAATGTTCATGTCCCGAAGTTCCCGCCAAGGTTCATGAGCCACTCTCGGGAAATAATCGAAGCGCCGTTCTTTCAGCATGCCGAAAAGTTCTCTGTAGCCCGAGGTTGCCACCACGTTCAGGCCGTTGTCCCGAAAGACTTTCGTCTCGGGCCAGATTTCATTGAGGCCGGCCCACATCTTCTGCAGGTCTGCCAGCGTTCGCACCGCTGAAAATTTCGGCTGATCGCTCTCGTTGATGATGGCGATGTGATACCCGTACAGCCCTTTGTCAAAGGGAATTCGAATGGGGTGGAGTTCTTGCTCCCGCTCGTTGGAGGTCGACGTCAGAATCACATCGACGTAGCCTTGCTTGACCATCTCGAAATCCCGGGCCTGCGGAAGCTCTTGTTGCGGGGCTTGAATCGTGAAGGGGCCGTCTGTCTTTTCGGTTTTTTCCAGGATCAACTTCAATACTTGGTACTTGTACTCCTTGGTCTGGTCGTAGTTTGTCGCGGTTCCTCTGAATGCACGGACCTTCACCACCAAGGGTTGCTGTGGTTCAGCCGCCGAGGCGGACAACGAAGGGCTGCAGACCGAAAGACAGAAAACAGTCAGCCATGCAGCTTTCAAGTACCGAGTCATGTTCATCTCCTCAGGTTTGAAATCAACCGATCAGATGGATGTCTTCAGCCCCGCTTTGGGCTTCGAGCCGGGGGCGATGGGATGAAGAGCCGACCCACGGATGGGCGGGCGCAGGCGGCCTTCAAGGTTCGAGGCCAGCTGTGGAGGCAACTGTGATGCGGGTTCACGTTGTGCACGCGTGCCGGGCGCCGTCGACGGGATTCCGGCCGAGAAATGTTCTGTCGCCTGGGCAGCTGTAGAGCTTGAAGACCGAGTGGTGGCCGCTCAACGAGGCAGGAAGTAGAGCGGGGCGGAAGTAGACACGGCTCGCCACCCGAAGTGATCGTACTGCGCCTTGCGGATCGTGTGTATGGGTTGGACACCACCAATCGGGGGCTGCACATGGATGTGCAGCCCAGCCTGCCGGCGATGCGTCATGTCTCTTCGCGGCAAACCCGCTCAGGGTGAACGCGCGGTCTGCTGACCGGGCGCGCCAAAGGACCCGGCCGGCGTGAGCGACAATCCGCCCCGCAACAAGGGCGCCCACATAGATATGAAGCAACACACCGGTCTGCCGGCCATCGCATCGGTCATCGATCCCACGATCTTGCAACGTCCGACCGCGTAGTTTTCGGCCGATGGGATCTTTCCAAAGCGCGTCACTGGCATTCTTCGAGCTCCGCACGGTCTCGGGAGAGACGGTCGTCACATCGCTGGCATTTCCGGAGATGGCCTGGATCGGCAGCAGTGCCTCCTCCATGGCACGCAAGATGGCGCGGGCGGTGCAGGCGCACCTGATCGACCAGGGGCGCTATCTCGAGGCCATGCGAATCGTGGCCCCTTGCGAACTCGAACGCCACGACATCGAGGTGGAGCTTCCCGCAGGTCCTGATCCGCTGACCCAGCCCGCACGGCGGGTGTCCCATGTGGCTTTTCTGTCTGCGGGTGCCGATGGCGATCGGGCCATCGGTTGCGTGCCGGCGCTCGGGGTGGTTGCGCTGGCCGACACGGCCGGCCTTCAGGCGGCTGTGGCTCAGGCCGTGGTGCTCGAGCATCGGCGCAACGGACGCCACGCCGATGTGCGCAAGCAAGTGGCCGCGGCCTGGTTCGATCACATCGTGCTCAAGCCGATGCCATTGGATCTGGCGTTCCACAGTGCGGAGGCCTTGCGCCAGTTGCAGGATCAGCGCGCCCAGCCGCTGTTGCAAGAGGCTGCGTGCGAGATGCAGCCGGGGCGCCGGCCCGCCACCGGGCTCGACGAGGCCGTGGCGACCCTTGCCCGTGCCGCAGAAGGCAGTTTTGCACGCAGCATTCTCGTGGTGGGTGCCGAAGGCAGCGGCAAGACCGCCTTGATTCACCAGTACGTGCGCGATCGTGGTCGCCGCAACCTGTCCGCGCCGTGGGAGACCAGTGCGGCTCAGCTCATCCAGCGCCTCACCCAGGACGGCAGCTGGCAGCATGCGTTGGCCGTGTTGTGTGGTGAGCTCGCCCGGCGGGACGCCGTGCTGTACGTGGGGCACCTCGCCGAACTGTTCGAGGTGGGGCAGTACCAGGGCAACGCCGTGAGCCTGGGCGAGGCGTTGCGCGAGCCCTTGGCTCGCGGGCGGCTGATGCTTCTGGCCGAGGCTACGCCCGCGGAACTCTCGCGCATCGAGCTGCGCAGTCCGGGCTTCGGTGCGCTGTTCCAGACCGTGCGCATGCCCGAACTGCCCGAGCCGGCCCAGGAGCGTGTGATGGTCGAGGCCGTGTCCGCCGTGGCGGCCGACCACGGCGTGGAGGTTGCCTCCGAGGCCGTGGCCGAAGTCATCGCGCTGCAGCGGCGTTTCTCTCCCTATTCGGGTTTTCCGGGCAAGAGCATCCGCTTCTTCGAGGAATTGATCCTGCATGCCCGCGGCCGTGTGGCCACCCTGGGCCGGGACGAGGCGATCGATGCGTTCTGTGCCGAAACCGGCATGCCGCGCCGCATGCTCGACCCGAAGCTGCCGCTGGAGCTGGCAGAGGTGGATGGCTTCTTCCGGCGGCGGTTGTTCGGGCAGGACGATGCGCTGGACGTGGTCGTCGGGCTGCTGGCGGCAACGAAAACCGGTCTGGCGCGCACCGGAAAACCGATCGCATCGCTTCTGCTGATCGGCCCCACGGGCGTGGGCAAAACCGAAACCGCCAAGGCGTTGGCCGAGTTCATGTTTGGCGATCCTCGGCGGATGATCCGCTTCGACATGAGTGAATACGCCGATCCCGCTGCGGTGCTTCGCCTGCTTGGCGACCTCGGCAGCGGCGAAGGCGTGCTCATCGGGGCAGTGCGTCGACAGCCTTTTTCGGTGGTGCTGTTCGATGAACTCGAGAAGGCCCATCCGAGCTTCTTCGACTTGCTGCTCCAGGTGCTGGGGGAAGGGCGCCTCACCGGCGGCGATGGCCTGACCGCCAATTTCTGCGGCACGTTCGTCGTGATGACATCGAACCTGGGCGCCGAGGCCATGCAGCGCGCGCCCATGGGGCTGGTCTCCTCCCGGGATGATCCTCGCCGCCATTTCGAGCATGCGGTGCAGGAGGTGTTCCGGCCCGAGCTGTTCAACCGCATCGACCACATCGTGCCGTTTGCCGCGTTGACGGCCGCCGAGAGGGGGCCGATCTTCGAACGCGAGATCGGCCTCATGCGCCGGCGGGACGGCCTCCTCGAGCGCAGTGCCGAGCTGGCCCTGCGGCCCGGCGTGGCGGACCGGCTCGCGGCCCTGCCGGGCGACCCGCGCTACGGCGCGCGCGATGTCCAGCGTACGCTGCGCGAGCAGCTCGTGCTGCCGCTGGCCCATGCACTGGCGCCTCATGCCTACGTCACGCCCTTGTCCGCGTGCATCGATTCGGGCGTCGAATCGGCGGTGACGGTGCAGGTGGAATCCTTGCAGCGTCCGGTCGACATGGGGCCGCTGCTGGCGGCCGATGCCCTGGCCGAGGCGCGGCGCCATTGGCAGCAGGTGACCGATGGCCCGCTGTTCGTGAACCTCGTGAACCAGGTGTTCAGGCTCGACAAGGAGCGCCAGCGTCACGAGAAGAAGCGGCGGAAGGCGCCGACGCTGCCCCATTGGGCTGCGACGGAGCAGGCGGCGCGCTCGCGCGAGCTGCAGTCGGTGCAGCGGGATGCGCAGGCGCTCTTCGGTGAGATCATCGACCTGGAAGGCCAGGCCCTCCTGGCCCTGGCCGGAGAGCCGCAGGCATCGCCCGATGTGGTGGCCTGGCGCGTGCGTTTTTCTGCCTTCCAGCAGCACGCTTTCCACGCCGTGCGGCCTGAGAGCAGCCTGTGCACGGTGGGGGTGTACGCTGCCCCGCAGCTCGCGCACCTGCTGCATGAGGCTTGGCAGGAGGTGGCCCGCCTGGCCGGCTTCGAATGCCGCAGCCAGGTGGTGCGCCTGGACGATGAGCCCGGCAAGAAACCGCCCGACGGCGAAGCTGTGCCGCCCGGCGCCTACCGCAAGTTTCCCTGGCCGGAGCCCCATGAAAGGCAAAGCCTCGTGGTTGGATTCGAAATCGAATTGCGTGGTCCGGCGGTGTTCGACTACTTCCGCGGCGAAAGCGGTGTCTGGCGCATCCATGAAGAAGACCGCAAGTCCAACGCGTGGGTGTCCGTGCGCAAGCAGCCCCTGGCCGAGTTCGCCTCGCCGCACAACGTGCACCGCCAGCATTTCTTCGATGCGTTGACCGTGCACCGCCAGCTCAAGCAGGGACAGCTCAGCGATGCCCAAGCCGATTGGCATTGCGACTTCCCCGACGCGCCCGCATGGAAGCGTCTGCTCGATCGTCACTTCGATGCCTTGATCGGCCGCATGCTGCTCGGGGAGGACGCGTGATGGAGGCGCTGAAGATCCCCGTGTTCGTGGCCCATCGCAAGGCGTCGGGCTACCGGCTGCGTTGCCTGTTCCTGCCGCACATCGAGGCGGTCGCGGTGCGGTATGAGTCGGCCTTGAACAAGCTGCGCCAGGCAGTGATCCGCTGTTTCCAAGGCGTCAAGAGCAACCGTTCGACCCTGGACGACAGGCTGTGGCTTACCTTCGCACCGGAGCTTCGTTTCGAGCTCGTGCCGCTGGGCTTTGACAGTGGCCGCCGCTGGGTCGAGGGCGTGTTCGCCGCGGCGCACTTCTCCGTGGGCGACCGGCGCTATGCCTGCCTGCCGCAGCTCGAAGGCACCATTGCCGACCTGGGCGACGGCCACCTGGACAAGGCGCAGCGCACGGAGCGCCTCGTGGCGTGCATCCAGCAGTACTTTCGAGCTCAGCGCAAGGAGCTGGGCGATGCCTTCGACCCGCTGGCGTGCCTGGCCTCCGCCAATGACGAACTGGGCGAGCTCGAGTTGTCGATGCATGTGTCTCACGGCCGCTTTCCGTTCGAGGGCGATGGCGACCTGATGGCCTCGCTGCGTGACGACGGTGTCGGCGACGGGCCCAGCGAGATGGCCCGCGTGGCGTCGGACCTCAACGAGCTCTACCCGGAAGCGCTGGATCATGCGATCCTGCGCGATGAGCTCGTGCAGGAGGTGGCGCAGTCCATCTATCGGGCCGATGCGGGTGCCGTCGTGCTGGTCGGTCCCCGCGGTGCCGGCAAGACGGCGCTGGTTCATGGTGCACTGCGCAGCCACATCGACGCACTGCCGGGGCACGACCGCAGCCGGCTCCAGAAGATCTGGCTGCTCGACCCGATGCGGGTGATCTCCGGCATGAGCGTGATCGGCCAGTGGCAGCGCCGCATGGCGGTCGTGACGCAGTACCTGCAGTCGCGCCTGAGCAAGGCTTATGGCATCCGCAAGCCCGATCACCTCTACTGCGACAACCTGGTTGCCCTCCTCACGGTGGGCAAGAGTTCGCAGAACACGCTCACCTTGGCCGATGTGCTGCGTCCGCAGCTGGAAAAGCGAGCCTTCACGATGATCGGCGAGGCCACGCCCGAGGCGTGGCAGAAGGTGCAGCAACGCGACCGCCGGTTTGCCGATTTGTTTCGCGTGATCCGGGTCGATGCGCCGTCGCGCGCCACGGCCATCCGCATCGTGGGCTGGCGGCGCGCCGAGCTCGAGCAGCGCCACGGCTGTCGTGTCGAATCGGCGGCCATCGCCGAGCTGCTGAAGATGGAACGGCGCTTCGCCTCCGACGAAGTGCTGCCCGGCTCCGCGTTGCGCGTGCTCGACCGGCTCGCCGTTCGGCATGCGAAGCAGGTGGTGGGGCGCGCTGAGGTCATGGCGGCCTACATGTCGGCCTTCCACTTCCGCGAGAAGCTGTTTTCCCGCCATGTGGGCCTGGCGCCGGCCGAGGCCGCCAGCCACTTTGCCGAGCGTCTGATCGGACAAGGGGCGGCGCGCGCCCGGCTCGTCGATGTGGTGGCACTCATCAAGTCGGGGCTGGCTGCGCCTGGCAAGCCGCTGTCATCGTTGTTGTTCATCGGCCCCACGGGCGTGGGCAAGAGCGAAGCGGCCAAGCTGCTGGCCGATTACCTCTTCGAGGACGAAGGCGGGCTGGTGCGCTTCGACATGAACGAATACGTCGATGGCTGCGCGCTGGACCGCCTGATCGGAGACCCCGTGCGGCCCGACGGGCAGCTCACCTCGGCCATTCGCCAGCGGCGCGCCTGCGTGCTCCTGCTGGACGAGATCGAGAAAGCGCATCCGGCCGTGCACGACCTGCTGCTGCAGTTGCTCGGCGAAGGCCGTCTCACCGATGCCATCGGCCGCACCACCGATTTTTCCCAATGCGTGGTGATCCTCACCTCCAACCTCGGCGCCGTGGCAGCCAGCCGCCGCACCGGCTTCACGCACCAGGCGGCCGATGCGGCACACACCTACCGCGAGGCGGTGGAGCGCTTCTTCAGGCCGGAGTTTCTCAACCGCATCGACCAGATCGTCACCTTCACACCGCTGGCGGGAGAAGACATCGCGGCGATTGCCCAACTGCAGCTGAACCGCGTGCTCTCGCGCGATGGCTTCTTGCGGCGCCTGACTTTCCTGAATGTCTCCCGGGAGGCGCTCGATCACCTGGCCGACCTGGGGCACGATGAATCCCTTGGCGCACGCGCGCTCAAGCGGGGCATCGAGCGCGCCTTGACCGGCCCCATCGCGCAGCGGCTGGCATCGTCGCATCCGGGTCAACCCATGCTGCTGGACGTGTCGTTCGAGCAAGACGCGCTCGCCACCCGGGCGACGCTGCTGCAGCATGCGGCGGCGCGGCCGGTGGGCCTTCCGGTGGACAGCGGCGCTGTCGCGGACTACCAGCGCGTGCTGGATTCGGCGCGAGCCCTGCACGCGGGTTTGATGACATCGCTCGATGCCTCCACGGATGCCGAGGTGGCACTGGCGCTGCGCGCCTTGCAGGTGCGGCTCGATCCGCTGCGTGAGTTGCTGGAACGCCGCTGCTGGGACCTGGACGACCGCCGCGGTGCCCCTCTCCGCGCCACCCGGGCGAACCTGCCGCGGCCGCGCGAATGGCGCTACTTCGGGCGGCCGCTGGTGGACATGTTGAATGCCCAGCAGGACATCCATTGCTTCTTCGATGAACTGCATGCCGCATCGAGCCCGCTGCGAGGCGCCGATTCCGAACTCGTGCGCTGGCAGCTCGAGCTCAACCTGCTGTCCAGGCGCGCCGAAGGCCTGGCCCGGCATGGCATCGAGCGCCTGGCGGTGGAGATCGTCCCGTTGCAGGCCGGCGCCTCGGCATCGCTCGTGGACACGGCGTGGGCCGACTGCGAGGCGCTGCTGTCGCAGCTTGATGTGCACGAACTTGAATCGCTCAAGCCAGGCGTGCGCTGCTTCGAGGGCGCAGGCCTTCGCGATGCTTTCTCCGGCGAATGCGGGATCCATCTCTGGTACGAAGGCGGAGATCGGCCGGTGCCGCTGGCCGTCCGCCTGTGGCCGCTGGACGCCGAGCCTTCGGCGCTGCCCACCGACATCATCCGCATCCGCCTCGAACCCTCAGGCGCTGGCGAGCTGCGCCGGCCGACCGACTTGCGCTCCGGGCGTGTGCGCAAATTCGCCGGACCCTTGACCGAAGACGATTGGCGCCTGCTCCTGTGGGACAGCGCGAGCCCGTCCCACCTGCCCGAGGCGGCCTGACCATGCCCACGCTTTCTTACCCCCTCGTGTGCTGGCAGCTCGATGACGATGCCGTCTTCGGCATGCTGCTGGGCACGGATTTCCAGCTGGTGGAGCGCAACATCAAGCGCCTGAAGACGGCGCTTGCCGAGACCCTGCAGCGCGAGCGCGAACGCGGACGCTACGTGCCCGACCCGGACATCGAGGACGCGCGACTCAAGATCATGAGCGTGCCGGTGAGCCTTGCCCACCGCACCCGCAAGGGCAGCTTTCCCGTGCCCACGCCCACCGAGTTCACGGTGGCCGCGGTCTACGGCGCCAACGCCGCCGAGGGGCATTCGAAGTGCTATCTGCCGTACCTCGACGAGAGTTTCTACTTCTACGATGACGCGCAGCTGCCGCTGCTGATACAGCACTACACGCGCGACCGCCTGGACGGCATGGCGCCGGAAGAGGCCCACCGCTATGTCGCCCAGGGCAGGCCGTGGCTGGAGCAGGTGGAATCGCGTCGCGACGACCGAGCCTCCGACCGGCAGCGCCTGCCGCGCCACGTGCGTGAAGCGCATGCCGAGCTCGCGGTGGTGGCCGACCGCCTGCCCGAAACGGGCACACGCCGCGGCCTGCATGTGTTCCCCGAGGCGGCCTGGGAGCAGGGCGCATTGGTGGATGCCATCGCCGAGCGGCTCATGCGCCGTGGCAACCTGTTGCTGGTCGGCGAGACCGGCGTGGGCAAGAGCGTGGCCATCCTCGAGGCGATCCGCAAGGCACATCGGCTCACCACGTCTTTCGACGCGCCGCCCACCTTCTGGCGAAGCAATGCCGAGCGGCTCATCGGCCGCGCGAAATACCTGGGCGAATGGCAGGCCCTGTGTGACCAGGCCGAGCAGTGGCTGGACATGTCGCACGGCATGCTGTGGGTGACGGACTTCGTGAACCTGCTGCAAGTCGGCGGCGAAGGCCCCGAAGATTCGATGGCGGCCTACCTGCTGCCCGCGCTGCGGCGAGGCACGCTGCGCCTGATCGGCGAGGCCAACCCGAGCGAACTGGAGGTGGCCCGCCAGAAGCTGCCCGGCTTCGTCGATTGCTTCGAGCCGCTGCAGATGCCCGAGATGGATGGCCTTCAGGCACGGCGGGTGCTGGAGCTTTTTGCTGCCCATGCCAAGAGCTCGCTGTCGGTGGAGATCGAACGGCCGGCGCTCGATACGGGGTATCGCCTGCTCCAGCGCTATGTTCGCTACGAGCGCTTTCCCGGCAAGGCCGTGCGCTTCTTCGGAGAATGCGTGCGCGGCGCCATGGCTGAGCAGCGCGTGTCGGTGAGCGAAGACCATGCCATCGCGCAGTTCGCCCGCACCACCGGCCTGCCCGAGCGATTCCTGCGTGACGACCAACCGCTCGACGACCGGCAGGTGCACGACTTCTTCACCAACAAGCTGTTCGGGCAGGACCTTGCCATTGCCCAGCTGAAAGAGGTGGTGTACCTCTTCAAGGCAGGCCTCAACGACCCGGCCAAGCCCATTGCCACGCTGCTGTTCGCCGGGCCCACCGGCGTAGGCAAGACGGCGGCGGCCAAGGCGCTGGCGAGCTGCTTCTACGGTGCAAACAGTGGCACCGATCCGCTGTTTCGCATCGACATGAGCGAATTCCAGCACGCTTTCCAGATCGCCCGCTTGATCGGCAATGGCGCGCGACCCGGCAAACTCATCGAGCACATGCGGCAGCGACCGTTCTCGGTGTTGCTGCTCGATGAGATCGAAAAAGCCGATGCCTCGGTGTTCGACATGCTGCTGAGCGTGCTCGACGAAGGCCGCCTGAGTGACAGCCATGGGCGGGTCACGGATTTCCGCAGCACGCTGATCGTGATGACCACCAACCTGGGCGTTCGCCACGGTGCGTCACTGGGCTTCGGCGAGGCCGACGCGGCCGACGATGCGACCCACGCCATCCGACAGTTCTTCCGCCCCGAATTCTTCAACCGGATCGACCGCGTGGTGCCGTTCGCACCCTTGACGCGGGACGCCATCGCGTCCATCGCGCGGCAGGAGCTCCAGGCGATCGAGCGGCGGGAAGGGCTGCTGCGCCGGGGCATTCGCCTGAGCTTCTCGCCGTCGGTGGTCGACTTCATCGCCGACGTAGGCTTCAGCCCCAAGTACGGCGCGAGGCCGTTGCAGCGCGCGGTTGAACAGCATGTGGTCGCGGCTGTCGCGAGGGCGTTGTTCGAGGTGGTGGGGGACGGCGCACGCCTGGAAGTCAGTGTGGTGGACGGTGCCGTGCAGGTGCAGCCGACTCGGCCGGCTTCTTGATGCGGCGAGCGCGCAGCGGCTTTGGCGTCGCCCTCAGGGCTGATCTCGCCAAGGCACGCTTCGCATGCGCTCGCAGGTGTCCTCTTCGTCGAAGTGAACACCGGAGAGCTTGATCAAGTCGCTGCGGGAGACGATGCCCACCACGGTCAGCGACACGGCGTCAGACACCACGGGCAGGCGTTCGAGCTGAAGGCGCGCAAGCCGCGTCGCCACCGCCCGGCAGGTCTCATCCGGCAGCGCAAACTCAGGGGCCATGGCGCAGGCCTCGGCGACAACCGCATGCGGCACCCGGTCGTGCAGCTCGATGACAGCGGCCCGATCGACGATGCCCACGAGCCGGCTCCCTTCGACCACCGGGTGCGCGCGATGCAGCTGCTCCGGTCCGAAAGGGCCTGTCATGGCCTGCGCCACCGTCATGGCGGCATCGATGCTTCGCACACTGCGCGTCATCACTTCATGGACGGCGTGCCGCTCCAGCGGGTCGACGCCGTACTCCCGGTAGATGTGATGGCCGCGGCGCGCGATTTTCTCGGTCAGGATGGAGCGCCGCATGGTCAGCACGGTGAAGCCATAGGCCACGGCCGACGCGCACAAGGTGGGCAGCAAGGCGTTTGCATCGTGCGTGAGACCGAACGCGAAGACGGTCGCCGTCAGCGGCACCCGCATCGTGCCGCCCAAGGTGGCAGCCATGCAAACCAGCGGCCACAGAGCGGCCTCGTGCCCAGGCAGCACGTGACCGAGCACCACACCGAGCCCGGCGCCCATCATCAGCAGCGGCGCCAGCACGCCGCCCGAGGTGCCCGATCCGAGCGCGATCACCCAGATCGCGGCCTTCACCGCCAACAGCGCCACCACGGCACTGAGCGCAAGGTGGTTGTGCAGAAGATCGTCAATGACGTCATAGCCGACCCCGAGTGCACGCGGCTCCAGAAGGCCGCCGATGCCGACGACGAGCCCGCCAATCGCAGGCCACCACATCCAGTGCACCGGCAGCTTGCCGAAAAGGTCCTCGACCTTGTACAGCGACAGCGAAAGCGTCGCCGACAATGCGCCGCAGGCGAGGCCGGCCGCAACGCACGAGACGATGGCCAGCGGCTCGACGGGTGCGGTCTCCAACGGAAACAAGGGCCCCGATGCGCCCACGAGCAGTGGCCTGAGAAAGCCCGCCACCGCACAGGCCACCGCCACCGGCAACAGGCTGCGCGGGCGCAGCTCGAAGAGCAGCAATTCCACCGCCAACAGCACTGCGGCGACGGGCGTGCCGAACACGGCCGTCATCCCCGCCGTGGCGCCGGACACCAGCAAGGCCTTGCGCTCGGCGGCAGACAGATGGAAATGCTGCGCGAGCAGCGAGCCGATGGCGCCCCCCGTCATGATGATGGGACCTTCCGCACCGAACGGACCACCGCTTCCGATCACGATGCCCGAGGAAAGGGGCTTGAGCACGGCGACCTTGGGCGACATCCTGCTCTTGCCGAACAGGATCGCTTCAATCGCCTCCGGAATGCCATGACCGCGAATCTTGTCAGAGCCGTAGCGCGCCATCAGGCCGACGATCAATCCACCGATGACGGGCAGGGCGATGACGGCCGCGCCCAAGGTGTGCGAAGCGGGCGAACGGTCCGCCGTTGACACCGTCTGGAAGAAGAACAAGTTGGTGAACAGGTGGATGAGGTCCAGCAACACGCGGGCCGCGACAGCGCCCAGCACGCCGAGGACCGCCGCGATCAGCGTGATGCGAAGCAGGCGGGTGTTCGGCGCGAAGTCGCCGCGGAGAGGGGTCGGCATGGCGAGGCGCTCAGTGGGCCAAAGGCAGGTCGATCCGGGGCACCTGGAAGATCCCCGCCAGTGAGGCCAGCTCTGCGTGATGCAGGCTGGCAAGGCGCTGCAGCAACGCCTCGCCCGGGGGACGAAGATGCACCTCCACCAGCCGGCGATCGGATTCGCTGGCGCGCCGCTCGACCAGATCCAGCGCCTCGCACCGGCTCACGAGCGCGACTGCGCCGTGCGCCTGCATCTGGAGCCGCTCCGCGATCTCGCCGACGGATGCCCAGGATCGCCCCGGAAAGCCTTTGATGTGCAGCAGCACGAGGTACTGCTGTGGCGTGATGCCTTCAGTCTGTGCCGCACGCTCCGAGAAGCGCTCGAAGCGCCGCATCTGATAGCGGAAGTCCGACAGGACCTCGAAATCCGCCTTGGCGAGCTTGCGTTGCGGCATGGGCGATCCTCGCGGGTGAAGAAGCCCCGACTCTATCACGTTGTGATATATCGATCGTGGTGTTTGTCCTGATCGGTGGGCCGATGCACCTTGGGCCCATGACGTGCATGGCAGCTCAGCGGCGAGCCGCAGGCTTTGATTTGTTCAACTCCACGGCAGCCCGGATGAGCGATTTCAAGGCCGCTTCATCGAGCGTGTCGCCCTCATGAAAGTCGATGGCGCGTCTGACGTTGCCGTCGAGACTGGAATTGAAAAGGCCGGTGGGATCCGCCAGCGAAGCTCCCTTGGCGAAGGTCATCTTGACGACCTGTTTGTACGTTTCGCCGGTGCAGATCTGCCCCTTGCACGACCAGACGGGCGTTCCCCGCCACTTCCACTCCTCGATCACTTCGGGCTCGGCCTCTTTGATCAATGCACGGATCCGGGAAAGCATCTCGCCTCGCCAGTCGCCCAGATCGTCGATCCGCGCGTCGATCAGATCGGACGGAGAGGCGCCGGCGTCCATGCGATCGGCGTTGGGTGGGCTGGTTTCAACAGCGGGGCGTGAGGAAACCTTTGAAGTCGACATGGCAGCTCCCGAAACGATGGATGGTCGGCAAGTCCTTCATCGTACAGGCGGTGCCGGGATGGTGAACACGAGGCCAGTCATTCCGTTCAATTCGCAGGGGCACATGTCTCGTCGTGCCGATCCGCTGGCTGCGGTGGGCCCCGGTTTTCACCGGGGCGACCAGCGGCCTCGGCAGAAAAACGAGCGCTCCCCCACATGTCATACCGGCGAATGCCGGTACCCACTGGTCCAAGCGTGCCGTGGGTCCGCCGGAGTGACGTTGTCATTCTCGAGCCCGAGAGACGGCTATACCTTGGGCATGCCAGCCAACTTGTCCGCCGACCACCGCAACCCTTCAAAGATCGATGTCGCAACCTGTTCCGGAAAACCAGCAGGCAGCTTGCCCGCCACTTCCTCGATGGCTGAAGGCGTGCGCGCCAGCACCTCCTCGATGAGATCTTCGGCATCGGGGAGGCGGAAATGCCGCGCAGCGGTGATGTCGAAGTGTCGACGCCGTATGTCCTTGAGCAGGTAGTGCTTGTGCTTGCCCAGCAGCGCCATCGCAAGCTTGGTCTTGTGCCAGGAGAAACGGCTTTCACCATCGCCCTCGACGGGCCAGATGGACATCACATCATAAAGAGGGGTCAGCGCGTAGCGGCCTTCAGGCAGCACCCGCAGGCTGAAGTTCTTGGCGTGACCGTCGGGGGCGGCCAGCATCCAAAACAGAATCTGTGCCTTCAGCAACGTGGTGAGGTCCTGCACTGCGTGGACGGACCCGGCCAGCACGCCAGCCAGGTCGGCAAGGCCAGGTCCGCCATCGCTTTCGTACTTCAGGTGCGGCGGCATGCCCTTGACTTGGCAGAAGTCCTCCTGAGGCAGGCGCATCAGCCAGGTGCCAGAGGCATGCGCCTGGCGGTCGAAACGCTCGACGCCCAGCGCCTTCTGCCGGCCGAACCTCAGCAGCGCCGTGCGGGCTACGGGCAGGCCGAATGCGCCCAGCAGGTTCATGCACACCCATTCGTTTTCCACCGAGGTGCTGAAGTCCGCGCGCCGGTGGCCGACCAGGCCGAGCGGCAGCTTCAGGATGTGGGTGGTGGGCGTGGAGCCGTGGGGACGCATCCACTGGCCATGGTGCCAGAGCAGGGCGGTCTTCTCCTGGGCGCCTGCCAGGGAGATGCGAAGATCGTCTTCGCTGTCGAGGTGGGCCAGCGAGCCGGGTTCGGTGGCTTGAATGAGCAACCGCTCGACGTCGGCTTCCGACATCGGCGTACCGGAGATGCTCGTCACCTCGGTCGGGGCTTCATCCTCACCGAGCAACTGTACGGCGCCGACGCAATCGCGGCCGATCGCCTGCAGGAGGTCGAACGCCTCCGTTGTGCCGGTCCTGAACCTCGTGGCGAGCCGTCGGCGGATGGGTTCGCTGTCGGGCAGCAGGTTGTCAAAGAAATTGCGGACGCGGTCGCCCTGGAGCGATCTGTTGCCGGTGTAAGGCAGTGACAAGGACAGCGGGCGCCCGGCCGGCGACGTCATCCAGGCGAGGTCGTAGGTGAATTGCGTCTCACCGCGGGCAGGCAGTGTCCAGGTGCCTACGCGCAGCCCGTTTGTCCACACCGACAACGCGCGCGCATGCGATCGGCGGCCCATCGGTCACCACTCTGGCATGGGGTGGGAGCCGTGGTTTCCACCGGCCTTGGTCTGCACCTGCAGTTCCAGGTCCATCGCCGCGCAAAGGGCCAGCAATTGCGCAAGGTTGATGGAGGCGGGGTTCAGTTCCATCGCGGACAGGCGGCTTTGGCTGATGCCCAATTGCTGGGCGAGCGCTGTCTGGGACAGGCCGGCGGATTTTCGGGCTGCTTGCAGCAGGGGGCCTACTTGGTCGGGGACGGACAGGATTTGCTTCATGAGAGCCTTGCGTTCATGTGTCACCTACCGTCTTTACCGTTCATGCTGGTATTTGGAATTTACCTGTTTTAGGCGTAATCTAAAAATACTGTTGAGGGTGGTTGTGCTTGGCCCTCTTGCGGGTTGCTTCGCGCTACTCTTGTTCTCTGACGAGGCCGCGCCGGGTCTCGGCCCGGCAGCCGAATTACCTTTCTGTCGCGCCAGA
>CBIHPH010000078.1:0-20174 GCA_966212105.1 uncultured Rhizobacter sp. | reverse complement strand
GGCCGCAAACAAATGTCACCCCGGCGAAAGCCGGGGCCCACCGGGTCCAGTGAGCGAGCGGGCACGATGCGAAGCGAGCTGAAGCGGGCCAGCACGGCCGAGTCTCGTACGGTCACGGTGGAGCTGGAGACAGTGGTCGCGCGGGGGATTCGTAGCCGAAGCGCCTGAGCAAAATGTGGGGAAGCTGGTGTTCCAGCGCCTTCTTTGGCTTCCCTTTCTTGGCGCGACAAGAAAGGGAAGTCGGCTGCCGGGCCGAGACCCGGCGCGGCCTCGCCAGAGAGCAAGATTCAGTAAGAGAAAAAACCTCCCAACGAGAACCGAGCATTGCATCACTAGCCCAGTGATCAACCCAACCCAGCCCCGTCCGGCAGAGGACGAATCACGGGTATCCCTACAATCCAGAAAATGTCCACCCCCCCGATCCAGCTACTGTTGATCGACGACCACCCGCTCGTCCGCGATGGTCTGCGCGCCCGTTTGGCAACCGTGCCGGGGTTCGAGGTGGTCGGGGAGGCCGGTTCGGCCGCCGAAGCGCAGCAGCAGGTGTTGCTTCATCGGCCCACGCTCGTCCTGATGGACGTGGGCATGCGCGACATGAATGGCATTGACCTGACCGCGCTGTTGCTGGGCCAGCACCCCTCGTTGCAGGTGCTGATGCTGAGCATGTACGACAACCCCGAGTATGTGCAGCGTGCGCTGCAGGCGGGCGCGCGCGGCTATGTGCTCAAGGATGCGCCCGCAAGCGAGATCGTCTCGGCCATCACCGCCGTGGCCAGCGGCGGCACCTTCCTGAGTCCGGCCGTCTCGAAGCGGTTGTTCCGCAACCAGGCGCCCCGGCCGGTGCTGTCGATGCGCGAGAGTGAGATCCTCACGGGCCTCGCCAAGGGGCTGTCGAGCAAGCAGCTGGCACGGGACATGGATCTGAGCGTGCGCACCGTGGAGGCCCATCGCCAGAACATCAAGCGCAAGCTGGGGCTCGCGGGGCAGGCGGAGTTGATCAAGTACGCCGTGGAGCACGCCGGCGAACTCTGACGGCGCCCGGGCCGGGTAATCCCTTTATAGCAGTTACCCTTAGGTGGTGCCACGCGCCACAACACGTAGTGCGACGAATGTGGCAGCATCCGCCCGCGCGCAGACTCCCCTCTGTCCCCGCACGGCGGGGGAGCTATCTCTATCGAGGAGTTTTTCCATGCCCTTCATCCGTCGCCACTTGCCGTGGCTGCTGGTCTCCGTTCTGGGAGCGTTGGCGCTTGCCGTCATTGCACTCGGTCGCGGCGAGGCCGTCAGCGCACTGTGGGTCGTGGTAGCCGCCGTGTGCGTCTATCTGATCGCCTATCGCTATTACAGCCTCTTCCTAGCGAACCGCGTGCTGGGTCTCGATCCCACGCGCAAGACCCCGGCCTATGTGCACAACGATGGCCTCGACTACGTGCCGACGAACCAGTACGTGCTGTACGGTCACCACTTCGCCGCCATCGCGGGGGCGGGCCCGCTGGTGGGGCCGGTGCTGGCCGCGCAGATGGGCTACCTGCCCGGGCTGCTGTGGATCCTGGCCGGCGTTGTCTTCGCCGGCGCGGTGCAGGACTTCATCGTGCTGTTCATCTCCACGCGGCGCGACGGCCGCTCGCTGGGCGACCTCGTCAAGCAGGAGATGGGCGTGGTGCCCGGCCTGATCGCGCTGTTCGGCGCGTTCATGATCATGATCATCATCCTCGCGGTGCTGGCGCTGATCGTCGTGAAGGCGCTTGCGCACTCGCCATGGGGCACGTTCACCGTGGGCGCCACGATCCCGGTTGCGCTCTTCATGGGCGTGTACCTCCGGTACATCCGTCCGGGGCGCATCGGAGAGGTTTCGGTGATCGGGTTCGTGCTGCTGATGCTCTCGATCATGGGCGGCCAGTGGGCTCAGGAAAGCCCCACGCTCGGGCCGCTGCTCACGTTCGATGGCAAGTCGCTGACGTGGATGCTGATCGGCTACGGCTTCGTGGCCGCGGTGCTCCCGGTGTGGCTGCTGCTCGCCCCGCGCGACTACCTCTCCACCTTCCTGAAGATCGGCACGATCGTGGCCCTGGCCATCGGCATCGTCGTCGTGGCTCCTGGCTTGAAGATGCCTGCGATCACGCAGTTCGCCGCCGGCAGCGGTCCGGTGTGGTCCGGTGACCTGTTCCCGTTCCTGTTCATCACCATCGCCTGCGGCGCCGTCTCCGGCTTCCATGCGCTGATCTCGTCGGGCACCACGCCGAAGATGCTCGAGAACGAAACGCACGCCCGGTTCATCGGCTACGGCGGCATGCTCGCCGAATCGTTCGTTGCCGTGATGGCGCTGGTCGCTGCCTCGTGCATCGAGCCCGGTGTCTACTTCGCGATGAACAGCCCGGCCGCGCTCGTCGGCAGCACGCCGGAAGCGGTGGCACAGACGCTGTCCACCTGGGGCTTCGTGATCACGCCCGAGATGCTGGTCCAGACCGCGAAGGACGTTGGCGAGAGCACCATCCTCGCGCGTGCCGGTGGCGCACCCACGCTGGCCGTCGGCATGGCCAACATCCTGCATCAAGTGGTGGGCGGGCAGGGGATGATGGCCTTCTGGTACCACTTTGCCATTCTGTTCGAGGCGCTCTTCATCCTGACCGCGGTCGATGCCGGCACGCGCGCAGGCCGCTTCATGCTGCAGGACCTGCTCGGCACCTTCGTGCCCGCCCTCAAGCGCACGGATTCGCTCCCGGCCAACCTGATCGCCACCGGCTTGTGCGTGGCGGCATGGGGCTACTTCCTGTACCAGGGCGTCGTCGACCCGCTCGGTGGCATCAACACCCTGTGGCCGCTGTTCGGCATCGCGAACCAGATGCTTGCCGCCGTGGCGCTGATGCTGGGCACCGTCGTGCTGTTCCGCATGAAGCGTGGCCATTACGCCTGGACGACCATGCTGCCCGCGCTGTGGCTGCTCTGCTGCACGCTGACCGCCGGCTGGCAGAAGATCTTCGCGGCCGATCCGAAGGTGGGTTTCCTCGCTCATGCGTCGAAGTACGCCGATGCGCTGGCCCATGGCACGTTGCTGGCACCGGCCAAGACCCCTGAGGCGATGGCACGCATCGTGTTCAACGACCGGCTCGACGCGGCACTCTGCGCCTTGTTCGTGGGCGTGGTGCTGAGCGTGCTGTTCTACAGCGTCAAGGCGGTGCTTCATGCCCGCAGCATCAACCGCCCGAGCACCAGCGAGACGCCGTACCGGGCCGTGGCCGAGGGCGCGCGATGAACGTGGTGCCCGCGCGCGAGACGGTGCAGCAGGCCGGGCGCTACCTGATGCAGTCGCTTCGGCTCATGGTGGGCGTGCCGGACTACGGCACCTACCTGCGCCACATGGCGGCCACGCATCCGGACCAGACGCCGATGGACTACGAGGCGTTCTTCCGGGAGCGCCAGGATGCGCGGTACGGTTCACGAACCGGACGCTGCTGCTGAAGGCATGGAGGACGTCGCTTGCGCGACATTGAGCGATGCGCCTCCAGTCCAAGCTGCTCCTGCTCGCCGCCTTGCCGCTGCTGCTGTCGCTTGCGTTGATCGCGGTGGCGGTGCGGCACCAGGAACGGGCGCTCGCATCGCGTGAGCATGCGCTGGTCGAGCAGGCCTACATGGCCGCCCGCGAGGCGGAGCTGCGCCACTACGTGGACCTCGCGCGCAGCGTGCTACAGCCCTTGTACGACGCCCCCGGCGACGGTACCGAGGCCACCCGCGCCGAGGCGCTGCGCCTGCTGGCGTCGCTCGACTACGGGGACGACGGCTACTTCTTCGTCTACGACCTGAACGGCCGCGCGCTGATGCACCCACGCCAGCCTGAGCTCGTGGGCACCGACCAATGGAACCTCCGCGATGACCACGGCTCGCTCACGGTGCAGCACCTGGTGGCCAAGGCCCGCGCTGGTGGCGGTTTCATCCAATACCACTGGCGCAAGCCCTCCACCGGCCAAAGCACGCTCAAGCTGGGCTACGTGATTGCCTTGCCGAAGTGGGGATGGATGGTCGGCACCGGGCTCTACCTCGACGACATCCAGGCCACGCTGCGCACGCTCGATCAGCAAGTGGGGCGGCACATCGCCACCACGATGCTGTGGATCGGCGGCATTGCCGTGTTCGGCATCGCCCTCATCAGCGCGAGCGGCTTGTGGCTCAACATCAGTGAACACAAGCTGGCCGATGCGAAACTGCAGCTGCTCGCCCGGCAGGTGGTGCGGTCGCAGGAGGATGAGCGCGCGCATCTGTCGCGCGAACTGCATGACGGGACGAGCCAGACGCTGGTGTCTGCGAAGCTGCTGATCGAATCGGCCGTGGATGGCTTGGAGCGCCAGGGCGGTGACGTGCCCGCCGGCCTGCACACGGCGCTGCTGCGCCTGAACGACACGCTCACCGAGGTGAGGCGCATCTCACACCGCCTGCGCCCCACGATGCTCGACACGCTCGGGCTGCCCGCCGCGCTCGAACAACTCGGCCGCGAGTTTGGCGAAGCGGGGGGCGCCCAGGTGTTCGTGGAAATGCAGGGGGCATACGATGATTTGCCCGAAGAGCTCAAGACGGTGTTGTTCAGGGTGGCCCAGGAGGCGTTGACCAACATCGGCAAGCATGCGTTCGCACGGGAGGTGCGTATTTCGCTGCAAGCGGACATCGAAGGGCTTCGGCTGACGGTGGCCGACGACGGCCGAGGCTTCGACCTCCAGGCGGTGCAACTCGATCCCAGCCGGGGCATCGGCTTGCGCAACATGCGCGAACGCGTGGAGGCGATCGGCGGTGAGCTGTTCCTGCTGTCGTCGGGCAGCGAAGGCACGCTGGTGGAGGCGATGGTGTCTTCGGCCGCCTTGTCCCGGTTGCGCGCCGGCTGACGATTCGTCAGCTGCACCCGAGCCGCCGGGCCCGCTCCATGTTTTCGGCGCTGGGTTCGCCGAACAGTCCCCGCTGCATCAAACGCGCGCATTCGACGCGACGTACTTCGGCTGCAGCCTGTTCCGCTGTGCGTCTGGGCGCGCGGGGGCGGGCCGGCGTTTCGGCACCTGCCACATGAGGCGGGGCGGCGGCATGGGGCGGTGGCGCAGGCTCGGTGTGCACCTTGGGCGCCGGAGGGGGCGGTGTCGGGATCACGGTTTCGATCTCCCGTTCCTTGGGCGGCAGAGGCGGCGTGGGCAAGGGCGGTTGTGCTGGCGGCGGCGCAGCGGTGGCCGCGGAGAGCGGCGGTGCAGGATCGGGGGTGCTCATGCGCCATGCAAGCGCGCCGACCGCCGTGGCAGCCACCGCGGCGGCCGCCACACCCACGGCGATGCGTCGCGCGCGTGGGGACACTGGGGCGGCGGGGGGAGGCGGTGATGCCGGTGGCGGCAACATCACGGTCGATTCAGGATCGACCGGGCGTGAGATGACCACGGGTTGCGCCGGTTTGGCATTCAAGTCGTTGCGAAAAGCCTCGATGTTGGGCGTGCGCGCTTCCGGCCGCACGACCAGTGCGTGGTCGATGGCGCGCAGGAACTCGCGGCTGTATCGGCCCGCTGCCGTGACCTCGAGCGGCTCATACGCATCATTGAGCATGCGGGCCACCGCCGGCGGTGGCGTATAGCCGGTGATGATCCAGTGCATCGTGGCGGCGAGCGCGTAGACATCGGTGGCAGGTCCTTGCCGCAGCCCAGGCACTTCCGCATATTGCTCGATGGGGGCGTAGCCCGGTTTCAAGATGGTGGTGAGCGAATGCGTCATGCCGCCGATCACGCGCCTCGCCGCGCCGAAATCAAGCAAGAGAGGCCGTTCGGCTGGCGGCAGCAGCAAGATGTTGTCGGGAGCGATGTCGCGGTGGTAGCAGTGCGCGGCGTGCAGCATGGCCAGCGCATCGCACAGCGGGGTCAGCAGGCGCCGAAGCCACGCCTCCGTGGGCGGCGCTCGCATGGCCTTCACTGCGGCCTGCAGCGTGCCGGCTTCATAGAAGGGCATCACCATGCATGCGGTGCCGTGGGCTTCCCAGAATCGGTACACCTTGACGAGCGCCGGATGATCGAAGCGGGCGAGCAGGCGCGCTTCATTGACGAAGCTGCGCAGCCCGGCCTCGAAGGTGTCTCGGTGACGTTCCGAGCGCGGGCTCACCGTGGAGCCATCGGAGCGTGCAGCCAGCGTGGCGGGCATGTACTCCTTCAATGCCACGCGACGTTCCAGGGAGTGATCCCACGCGAGGTACACGATGCCGAAGCCACCTTCGCCGATCACGCGGGTCAGTTCGAATTCACCCAGGCGGGTGCCTTCTGGCAGCGTGCCTGTCAAGTTCGAGGTGATGTTCGGCAATGTGAGTCTCCAAGTGCCGGGAACGGAGTCCCTCGGTGAAAGACCAGACAATGCGACATTGCCCCTTTTCGCGTCAAGTGCCGGGGTTTATGTGCGTCGTGATTCGAATCGGATGGCGCAATTCAGTCCCGCCTCGCATGCTTCAACACGGCTTGCACGAGTTCTTCGGTGTCGATCGGCTTCGTGACCCGGTCCACCATGCCGGCATCGAGGCACTCCTCGAGCACCTCTTGCATCGCATGCGCGGTCTGGCCAATGATGGGCAGTTCGGGGTCCAGTGAGCGGATGCGTCGGGCCGTCTCATAGCCGTCGATGCCCGGCATCATCACATCGAGCAGAACCACGTGATACGGCTGGCTGTTCTGCGCTGCGACGCGATCCACCGCCTGATGGCCATCGGGCACGATGTCCGCTTCAGCACCTTCGATCGAAAGAAGGCCCTCGATCACGATCTGGTTGACGGCATTGTCTTCGGCCACGAGCACGCGAAGCCCGTCGAGGCGTGCGCGCGGCGACTCAATCCCGGCCGCGCGCCGCGCACCGGCAAGATGATCGTCTCCTGGTTCCTGAAGGGGGTCGGGCACCGGTTGGAGCGGCAGCCGCACCGTGAACGCCGTGCCTTCTCCTGGCCGGCTCGACACCGAGATGGTGCCTTTCATCAATTCGACCAACCGCTTCGTGATGGCCAGCCCGAGGCCTGTGCCGCCGAAGCGTCGCGTCGTGGAGCGATCGGCTTGCTCGAATGGCACGAACAGCCGGCGGATCTGTTCGTCGGACATGCCCACGCCGCTGTCACTCACCATCAGCAGCAGATCGCCATCGATCTTGTCGACGGCCAGGCCGACGTGACCGTGGTTGGTGAACTTCACCGCATTCGACAGCAGGTTGAGCAGGATCTGACCGAGCCGCAGCGTATCGACCATCACCACCTCAGGAACACGTTCGTCCACCGTTAGCCGCAGGTCGAGGCGTTTCTCCCGGGCCGAATCCTGGAGCAGCTCGACCGTGTGCCGCACTGCGGCACGCAGCCGCGTGGGCGTGGGATCGAGTTCGAGCTTGCCCGCTTCGATCTTGGACATGTCGAGCACGTCGTTGAGGATGCCCTGCAGCAGCTTGCCGGCCTCCAGAATGCGGGTGAACTTGCTCCGCGCTTCAGCCGAGATCGTGGTGTCACCATGGCCGATCTGCGCAAATCCGAGCACGCCGTTGAGCGGCGTGCGGATCTCATGGCTCACGTTCGCGAGGAACAGCGATTTCGATTCATTCGCTGCTTCGGCCTGCTGCTTGGCGGACTGCAGTGCGAGCATGGCTTGCTTGCGCAATTGGCCCGCACGCCGCTGCTGCTTGAGCGCCCAAAGCGCCCCGCCTGCAAGGGCCAGCCAGAAGACGATCGTGATGGCGAGCTCACGGTACCAGGGGCGAAGGAAATCCGTGCTCGACAAGCCCGCCAGGATGTACACCGGGTAGGCGCCCACCTGCCGGTACATGAAAGTGCGGTACAGGCGATCGATGGAGCTGTGAGCCTGAAAAAGCGCGCTCGGCTTGCCGGAGGCCAGCGCTTTGATGGTCTCGGGGGCGGACAGGCGTGGCGGCTGCTCATCCTGCAGCAGCGGATGATCGGGCACACGCAGCAACACCTGGCGATGGGCATTGAACAAGGTCAGCACGCCGTGGGCGCCGACCTTCAACGAACTGAACAGTTCGTTGAGCTGCGCCATGTCCATCGTCAGGTACACCACGCCGGCGATACGGCCCTGTGCATCGCGCAACGGCCGCGCCAAGGGGAGTACCCACCGATTGGACAGGCGCGACCTCACCGGCAGGCCCAGGGTGAGCCCTTCCGTGGCGATGGCCTCGATGAAGAATTGGCGTTGTCCGATGTTGAAGGGGTGAGAGGCATCCACGCCGCCGCCATAGATCACTCGGCCAGCGCGGTCGGCCGCCCGCACTTCGGAGGCATCGGGCAAGCGGCGTTGCAGGCCCTGCAATGTTTCGGAGAAGGTCTCCACCGACACCGCCGTGTCTCTGCTCTGCCGGCGAAACTCCTCTGCAGCGGTCACGAGCACCAGCTCAGCCGACTGCAGCCGCGTGAAGAAGTACCGCTCGAGATTGAGTGTGAGGTTCTCGAGATCGTCGACCGCGGTGGCACGGTAACGGGCCTGGCTTGCGGACAGCGAATAGGCCAAGAAAGCGGCCACCGCGGCGAGCACGAGTGCCGTGGCGATGGCCAGCGCCCGGAATGACCGGTGCCAGTCAACGAATTTTTCGTCCACGGTGCCCCCCTGGTGGAACAACGGGGGTGTCGTGGCCCCCCCTGATCCTTTATACGTGGAGCCGGGCAGGTTGCACAGGTGATTTCGTCCGGCTGAGAGGGACTATGGCCGGCAAGAGGACGCAACCCGGCAGCGCCGAGCTTCGACGTCGGAAAGCGATTGCGAGCCCTCATGGGCGGCTGGCGGCGGGCCAGCCGCACAGCATCGAATCAGCCCATCGCGCCGCGTGCCACCCACTCGCTGAACCGCTGGGGATCGATGTTCGAGCCGCAGACGATCAGGCCAACGCGCTTGCCGTCAAGCCGTGAGCGCAGCGGCCCGAGCAAGGCCGCGGTGGCTGCCGCGGCGGCCGGTTCGGTCACGAGCTTCATGTCCTGGTACAGGTGGGCCATCGCCCGGCACAGTTCCTCGTCCCACACGCGCACGATGTCGTCGACGAAGCGGCGACACACACCGTAGCTGTACGGCAGCGCGTACGGGGCGCCGAGGCTGTCTGCAATGGTGTGTACCTTGTCGAGCTTTTGAGGTTCACCGGCCCTCAGGCTGCGGTACATTGCATCGGCACCGTACGGTTCGATGCCGAACACCAGGCACTCTGGATTGATCTGCTTGACCGCCGCGGCGATGCCTCCGCACAAGCCCCCACCGCCCACCGGCACGACGACCGCATCGAGTCCGGGCACCTGGCGCATCAGTTCAAGGCCCACCGTGCCGGTACCCTCCGCGATCAGCGGGCCGTCGAACGGATGGATCATCGTGCGGCGCTCCTCTTCGACCAGTTGCAGCGCCAGCGCGAAGGCCTCATGCACGCTGTCGACGAGCCGCACCTCGGCATCCTGGGCCTCGCAGGCGGCGATGCGTGCTGGACTGGCACTGCGGGGCATGCAGACCGTCGCATGGGTGCCGGACGCTTTCGCGGCATACGCCACGGCGATGGCATGGTTGCCGGCGCTTGCCGCAACCACCCCTCGCGCCATCGCGTCGGCATCGAGTGTGCCGATGCTGTTGAGCGCGCCGCGCAACTTGAAGGTGCCGGTGCGCTGGAACAGTTCGAGCTTCAGCCACACCTCGGTGGCGGGGGAGAGCGCGCGCTCGACGATGCCGGTGTGCCAGCGCCAGACGGGCGTTTCGAGCACCTTGCCGTGCAGGCGCTCGGCTGTCCGGTGCAGTTGGTCGAGAGAGGGGTAGGGTGCCGAGAAGGCGGTGGTGTTGTTCATGACGAATCGATTCGAATGAGGCGTGGCGGGGGCGCGCGTTGGCGCACGACAGGCGGGACCGTCGAGCACCGGCGAACGCCGCAGCTCAACGATCCTGGCGAATTCGAATCGACGCTTGAATGGACGAACGGATGTGGGCGCACGTGGCCCCGGCGGCGCACAGGGCGCGCAGCATCGGTTGGGGCAGGAGGGCGGTGCGGTTCATCGTGCCGGCATCATACCGAAGCGGCCGCGGCCCTTGCTTCGGTGGTTCGACGAAGGCGTGCAACCGCATTGCACGCTGGCGGGCTATTGTTCTCGGAACTCAACTTCGAGCGAGTTCCTCATGACCCAGGCCTCCCGACCCCGTTCCCCAGGTGAAGCACGCCGCCGTCAGGTGATGGGCGACGTCTTCGTCGATCGCGCTCTGGCAGGCGCCACGGCATTCACACAACCGCTGCAGGACCTTGTCAATGACCATGCCTGGGGCGCCACATGGCAGCGCGGTGGCATCGACCTGAAGCAGCGCAGCCTTTGCACCGTGGCCATGTTGGCAGCCCTCGGGCACACGAACGAATTGAAGGGTCACCTCCGTGGCGCGATGAACAACGGCGCCACGCTCGCGGAGTTGCGGGAGGTGTTGCTGCATGTGGCCCCATACGCAGGCGTTCCGGCCTCGGTGGCGGCCTTTCGCGCGGCGAGCGAATGGATGGCCGCCGAAGGGCTGGCGTTCGAAGAAGGGTGAGCTCCGCACCTGGTGTGCTGAACGAAGGTTTCGCCGACTGACGAGAACAGGGGGGGAATTCGACACCCAAACCACGCATGCAGGTGGGGCCTGCGCAAAGGACCGAGACCTATACTTTTTTACAGCAGTTCAGCGCCCCGGGAGGGTCGGTTCCATGACAACGAAGCGCAGTGAAAAGAGCGAGCAGACGCTCGCGGCGATTGTGTCGACGGGGTTCGACATTGCACGCAAACAAGGCCTGCAAAGCGTGTCGTTGACAAGCGTGGCCAAGGAGTTGGGCATCAGCAAAGGCGGCGTCGCGCTCCGTGTGGGCTCCATCGAAGCCCTCAAGAACATGGTGCTCGACGAATACGAGGCCTACTTCAGGCGCACGGTGTTCGAGCCCGCGATGAACACACCACCCGGCCTGCCGCGGCTCGATGCGCTGATGCAGCGGTGGATCAGCGGCGGCGCCGAGATGAATGTGTTGCTCGGCTCGATGTACGGTCACAGCACCTTCGACATCGACCCCATCCATCTGCCCTTGCGCGAGCGCCTCGTCAAAGGGTTCACGCTGTGGCAGAAGGTGCTCGAACGCACCATCCGGCAGGCGATCCGGCTCGGGCAGCTGAGCCCGAAAACCGATCCGGAACAACTGGTGTTCGAGATCTTCGGGATGATGTTGAGTTTCATGTATGCCCAGCGGCTGTCGAAACGCGGGCAACCCATTGAGCGCGCCGAATCGGCCTATGCGCGCGTGTTGCAGCCCTATCGCGCGGTCACGTCCGACGCCACACCACCATCTTCGACGTGAGCACCTGCAGCACGTCGCCATGCTGGTTCTTCGTTTCGCTGCGCACGGTGGCCATGCCTCGGTCGGGGCGCGAGGATGAGGGGCGCACCTCGAGCACTTCCATCTCTACATGGAGCACGTCGGTTGCCCGCGTGGGCCGCGGCCATTGCACCTCGCCGCCCGCGCCCACCATGCCGCCGGCGATCCGCAGCCCGCTCGTCACCATGAGCTTCATCGTGATCGAGGCGGTGTGCCAACCGCTGGCCGCCAGACCCTGGAAGATCGAGTCTTTGGCGGCCTCATTGTCCAGGTGAAATGGCTGCGGATCGAATTGGGCCGCGAATGCCTTGATCTGCGCTTCGTCGAGCGCGTGCTCGTCGGAAGAAAAACGGTCTCCGACACGGAGGTCTTCAAGGTAGAGAGGCGCGATCATCGGTTGCTCCGGATGCGAAGAAAAATTGGGTGGACGGGAAGTGCAACTCCCGCGGTGATGATCGTGCATATTTTGCGGGCGGGCAGCCAACGATCGGCATCCCCGATGCAACCGCTGTACTACAGTGGCGCCACATGAACCATCGTCACCCAGCCCTGCGCGGATTCTCCTTGATCGAGCTGTTGATCGTGATGGGGGTTCTCGCCATCCTCGCGCTGCTTGCGATGCCGAACTTCACCGACCGCATCGTGCGCCAGCAGGTGGCCGATACGCTGCAGGTCGTCGATTTCGCCAAGCGCAAGGTGGCCCTCTTTCGCGGCCTTTCGGGCAAGTTTCCCGTCGACAACGTCGAGGCCAGCCTGCCGCCACCGGACAAGATCGTCGGCAGCTTCCTGGCTTCCGTGACCGTGCAGGACGGTGCGCTGGTGCTCGTGTTCGGCAACGGGGCCAATCCCATGCTCAAGGGCAAGCGCCTGTCGCTGCGCCCCGCTTACGTGCCCGACTACCCGGAGGTGCCGCTGGTGTGGGTCTGCGCTGGCGCAGCGGTTCCAGAAAAGATGCAAGCCCAGGGGCGAGACGACACGGACATTGCCCCCCTGTACCTGCCGGCGGCCTGTCGCCCGCCTGCAGCTCCGAAGACATCCTGACGGGCGCGGGGCCGACGCTCATTGCGTCATGTCAATGCCGCAGCGAACCGGTCATGCCCTCCAGGACGGTCACGAACGTCAGGGGGCCGACAGCACGTTGAGCATCATTCCGAGGAACATCGCCACCTCGGCGTGGCCATCGAGGAAGTAGGCCGCGCGCGATCGCGGATCATCGCGGCCGATGCGCACCGTGAGCCAATGCGGCGGCGCGCGCACGAACACCGATTCGTCGTTCACGTCGTCGCCCACGAACACCGCTGCGGCCGTGCCGGCCCGCCCGACCAGCCGCAATACCGCATCCCCCTTGTCGGGTGCGAGCGTATCGACCACATTGATCACGCACTTGCCGCCGAACGTGGCCAAGCCAGGTTCGATGGTCTGCAGCAGCGTCTCGATCGCCACACGGGCTGCATCCCGATCACGGGCCAGGCGATAGTGCAGCGCAAGGGAATAGCGCTTGTCTTCGATCGATACGCCCGCGGATGCCAGCATCGGCGCTGCCGCGGCCAGCCGCAGGCGCAGCGCATCCAGAGATGGGCTGGTGTGTGCAGGCGCCGGGTCGAACGGGTCCTCCGCGCCGTGGTTGCCAATCACGAAGTGAGGCTCGAAGCCAAGCCTTGGAGCGACGTCGGCCACGCTGCGGCCCGTGACGATGGCCACCGGGCACAGATTGGCGAGCTGGCGAAGCTGCTGTGCGACGGCCGCCGAGACACGGGCATCGTCGGGCCGGGCCACGATGGGCGCGAGCGTGCCATCGAAATCGAACGCGAGCAACGGACGCAGCGCCATCACCGCGGCCAGAGCCTGCTCGCCGGAAGGGGTGAAGAGGTGTTTCATCGCGAAGGCATTCGTGCGAAGGTCAAGCGCGTTGATGGCGTTTGAGGCGGGCCTGGATGCGGTCGCGCAGGCGTGAGCGGCCGCCGTCGGCGAGCATGCGGCCGGCCCAGCGGTACACGTTGAATTCACGCACGTTGGCCCGCAGGCTGGCCATGCGCTCGCGCTGTTCCGGCGCGGGCATCTTCAGCGCCTGCTCCAGCGCGTCGGCGCATTCCTCCACATGGTACGGATTGACGATCAGCGCTTCGGGCATCTCGCGCGCGGCGCCGGCGAAGCGGCTCAACACGAGCACGCCCTGTTCGTCGTCGCGGGCGGCCACGAATTCCTTGCACACCAGGTTCATGCCGTCGTGCAGGCTCGTCACCACGCACACCTCGGCCGCCCGGTACAACTCGATCAACTGGGCGTGCTCATGGTGTTCGGCAAGCAGGTGCACCGGCAGGTAGTTTTCGCTGCCGAAGCGCCCGTTGATGCGTTCAGTGACCTGCTGGATGCGGTCCTGGAATGCGCGGTATTCCTCCAGCGAACTGCGCGAGGGGGCCGCGACCTGAATGAATGAGAAGCGGCCCGCCCACTCCGGATGTTTTTCGAGCAGGCGCTCTACCGCATGCAGCCGCTCGAGGATGCCCTTGGTGTAGTCGAAGCGATCCACCCCCACGGCCAGGCGGTGGTCGGGCCCGTAGCCGAACCGCTCGCGCACCTTGCGGCGGCACTCGGCAATCGGTGCCCAGCCGGCTACTTCCTCGTCCGAGGGCCACTCGATCGAGATGGGGTAGCTTTCGACCAGCGTGTCGTCGTCATGGAACGAGATCGTCGAGTGTTCGTGCTCGATGCGGGCCTCGAGGTAGCGGTCCACCGTCTCGATGAAGTTCTTGCAGTGGAAGCGCGTGTGGAACCCGAGGATGGTGCTGCCCAGCATCCCCTCGAGAATTTCCCGGCGCCACGGGCAGATGCCGAACGACTCGGGATTGGGCCATGGGATGTGCCAGAACGTCAGGATCGTGGCCCGCGGCAGCTTCTTGCGGATCATCGCGGGCAGCAGCGCGAAATGGTAGTCCTGCACGAGCACCACGGGGTCTTCGACCACCGCCTCTGCCACCACCGCATCGGCGAAGCGCTGGTTGACTTCACGGTAGCGGTTCCAGTCCGCTTCACGGAACACGGGGCGCACGTGGGCCACGTGGCACAGTGGCCACAGGCCCTCGTTCGAGAAGCCATAGTAGAAGCCCTGTTCCTCCTCCGGCGAAAGCCACAGGCGGCGCAGCACGTATTCGTTGTGGCCCGGCGGCACCATCACGCGGTCGTTCGCGTCGACCACGTCGTGGTCGGCGTTGCCGCTGCCGTGGGCGATCCACGTGCCGGAGCACGCACGCATCACGGGCTCGACCGCGGTGACGAGGCCGCTGGCCGGCCGCTTGACGATCACGCCGTCCTTGCCCTTTTCGTGGATGTAGGGTTCGCGGTTGGAGACCACGATGACCTGGTCGCCGCGAAGCTGCGTGCGCAGCAGCGTGCGCAGCCGCTCAGGGTTCCATTCGGCATCGGGTCCCTGGGCGCGCCGGTACTCGTCTTCCAGGTCGCGCAGTCGGGCGCGAAGGTCGGCCGCAAGCGGCGCGAGCTCGGGCGGTGCGGCAGCGGCGGGAGACATCGGCGACATCGGCATCAGCACGCCTTCGCCCCGCAGCAGTGCGCGGGCGCCGGCCACCCAGCCGCGCCAGCTGAGCTGGGCGACGACCACGGTGATCAGCGTCATGGCGAGGCCCAGGCTCGCAATGAGGATGATGAGGTACTTTTGCGTGTCTTGGCTGCGGCGTTCGAGGAAGCTCAGGTCATGCAGGATGACGAGGTCGGCCATGCGGCCGTTGTCGTCATTGATCGGGTGCATGCCCACCTGCACCGACCCGCCTTCGAGCTTGAGCCGGGGTTCGTTCTGGCCGGCGATTTCACGGGCCTTCTCGCACGTCAGCGAAGCAGGGAAGCCGGCGGTGCGCCGGACCACTTCGCCTTCGATCGAGCAAAGCGCGATGCCCACGAGGCGCTCGTCCTGCGCGGCGCGATCGATCAGGGTTTGCAGGCGCCGAGTCTTGAAGTCTTGCCGGTTCTCCGCGATGGAGTCCGACAGCGCGCTCGCCACCAGCGAGCCGCGCAGGTTCAGGTCTCGCGAGAACCACCTCAGCGTGAGGCTGTCCATCAGCGGAAGCACCAGGTAAGCGGTTGCGATCAGCGTGAGTACGAGCGGGAGAAGAAAGCGGAGCTGCAGTCTCAGGGAGTTCATGGGCACATGTCGGAAGGCCCGCAGCGGCGGCCGATTCCGTGGACTTGATGGCAAGAAGGAATGACACTGGATCGCGCAAATCCATCCGGACGACTGTACAGTGGGCCGCTGTGTCGAATCGGCGGTTTCTCGTGTCAGACAATGCCTACAAACAAAGGAGCGCCCGTGAGTGGACCTGCAACGGACAACCCGTTTTTGAAGCGCGATGCCACACTCGATCTTGCGTTGATCGGCAACTGCGCCATCGGCGCACTCGTTGATCGCTACGCGCGCATCGTCTGGTGCTGCATGCCTCGCTTCGACAGCGACCCGGTGTTCCACGCACTGCTCGATTCCGGTGAGGGCGTGGGCCACGACGGCACGCTGGCCGTCGAACTCGAAGGGGCGGTGCGCAGCGAGCAGTTCTATGAACCGGGCACGGCCGTGGTGCGCACACGTCTGTTCGACGCGGCGGGCCATGGCATCGAGGTGACCGACTTCGCGCCGCGCTTCTGGGTGCGCGAGCGCATGTTCCATCCGGCGCAACTCGTGCGGCGCATCCGTCCGTTGAGCGGTCGCCCGCGCATCCGGCTCATCGTGCGGCCGCGCAGTGAATGGGGCACCGTCGCGCCCACCATCACGAGGGGCAGCAACCATGTGCGGTACGTCTCGCCCCAGGGCGCCCTTCGCCTGAGCACCGACGCACCGCTCACGTACGTGCTCGATGAAACCTGGTTCTCATTGCACACGCCCATCTGCATGCTGCTCGGCCCCGATGAGACCATCAATTCGGGCATCAGCGAGACCGCCCGCGACTTCGAGGAACAGACGTCGCTGTACTGGAGGGAATGGACGCGCCGGCTGGCGCTGCCGCTCGAATGGCAGGAGGCCGTGATCCGCGCGGCCATCACCCTCAAGCTCTGCCAGTATGGTGACACCGGTGCCATCGTTGCCGCCATGACCACGAGCATCCCCGAGGCCCCCGACAGCCGGCGCAACTGGGACTACCGCTACTGCTGGCTGCGCGATGCCTTCTTCGTGGTGCGTGCACTCAACAGCCTGTCCGAGGTGGGCACGATGGAGGACTACCTGCGCTGGGTGCATGACGTCGTGCGCGGCGCCGACGGCGGCCATGTGCAACCCCTCTACGGCGTGGGCCTGGAGCAGGGCCTGGTCGAGCACGAACTCAAGCACCTGGGCGGCTACCGCGGCATGGGACCCGTGCGGGTGGGCAACCAGGCATACGAGCACTTCCAGCACGATGTCTACGGCAACATCGTGCTCGGCGCGGCGCAGGCTTTCCACGACCACCGCCTGTTCCGTCGCGCCGACGTCGACGACTTCGCTGCACTCGAGCCGGTGGGCGAACGGGCGTGGCAGCTTCATGACCAGCCCGACGCCGGCATGTGGGAGCTGCGCTCGCGCTCGCGGGTGCACACCTCCTCGTCGCTGATGTGCTGGGCGGCGTGCGACCGCCTCGGCAAGATCGCGATGGTGCTGGGCCTGCGCGAACGCGCCTCCCTGTGGGCCGAGCGCGCCACGGTGATCCAGCGCCGCATCCTGGAAGCCTCGTGGAATGAGGAGCGCAAGGCCTTCGTCGAAAGCTTCGGAGGCCGCGACCTCGATGCCAGCGTGCTGCTGATGGCCGAGGTGGGTTTCATCAATCCGAAGGATCCGCGCTTCGTCTCCACCGTCGATGCATTGGAGAAAACGCTGTGCGACGGCCCGTACATGCGCCGCTACGAGGCGCCCGATGACTTCGGCCGGCCGGAGACGGCCTTCAACGTGTGTTCATTCTGGCGAATCGATGCGCTCGCGCGCATCGGCCGCGTGGCGCAGGCACGCGAGATCTTCGAGACGCTGCTCGCCCGACGAAACCACGTGGGCCTGCTGTCCGAAGACCTGAAGCCCGACACCGGCGAGCTGTGGGGCAACTTCCCCCAGACGTATTCCATGGTCGGCATCATCAACGGCGCCATGCGCCTGTCGAAGCCCTGGGACACCGTGGTCTGATCGCTTGCTCGCGCCCCCAATGGCCGCGCATGGGGAAAGTGCGGCTGCCTGAAGGGGGTGCAAATGGACTCTGACAGGAGACTGGATGCACTCATGTGTCGTCCACTCTCTTGAAAGGTCCATTAATGAATTCGATCTCGCGTGTCTGGGTGCTGTCTGTGGCAAGCGCGCTCGCGCTGTCAGGCTGCGGTGGCGGGAATGGCCCCGGCCCCAGCGATGACAGCGGGCTTCCACCCGCGTCTGCATGCCTGCCTACGGCGGAGGTGATGAGCGAGCGCATCGACGGCAAGTCCTCCTATGCCGAGACGGTCGAGCACATGGGGTGCGAGGGCCGCCTCGTGAGCGAGGCGAACGTGGCCGGCCAGTCCACGCGCACTTACGACTGGGGGCGCGTCGACTCGGGGCCTTACGTCCAAATGCATTTTCGCAATGATCTGCTCCAGAACTGGTCGTCCAAAGGTTTGTACGGCACGGAACCGGCCAGCTGTCTGCCCACACGCGCCGCGGCGGACCGGCTTGTTGCCGGCATGGACATCGACGTTGTCAGCGGCGTCGTCGGTTGCAAAGGGCAGACCGTCTCATATGCCGTTGACTACGGTGGCGTGTTGGGCATCCAGTCCGTTCTGACATGGGGCAACATCGAGTCGGGACCTTACCTGACGGCCACCATCAAGGACAACAAGCTGCTCGCCTTCTCCAGTCAACGGCTTTGAATCAGCGGTCCGCCCGAAGGCGCTGCCACGCCCTGTTGAGGCGCCAGCCCAAGAGCACCGCCACGATCGCCGCATAGACACCCACCTCGGCGAAATCGTTCTTGCCGGCCCGCATCCAGAAGAAGTGCAGCAGGCCGAGCAGCGCGGTGGCGTACACCAGCCGGTGCAGGCGCTGCCAACGCGGTGCACCGAGCGCCTTGATGGCACGGTTGAACGACGTGGCGGCCAAAGGCAGCATCAATGCCAGCGCAAGCGTTCCCACGAGAATGAACGGGCGCTTCGCGATGTCGGTGACGATGTCTTGCAGCAGCAGGTCCTTGTCCAGCCAGGCGTAGCAGATGAAGTGCATGCAGCCGTAGAAGAACGTGTAGAGCCCCAGCATGCGTCGAAAGCGGGCAAGGGCGGGCATGTTCGCCCATTGGCGCACCGGCGTGACGGCCAGCGTGAGGCAGAGGAAGCGCAGCGTCCAGTCGCCGAAGCCGCGGATCAGCGCCTCGGCCGGATTGGGGCCGAGGGTGTCGGTGGCGGCACCCATCGCCAGCCATCCGAACGGCACCAGGCAGGCGATGAAAAGCACCACTTTGGATGCAGGATGCAGCAGCCACGGGCGCTTGCGCGCGGCATGGGAGGGGGAAGACAACACGGAAGACAAAGGCACACCCAGGATGAAAGCTGAAAGCGGGTCGGCAGCCGGCTCAGAAGAACCGCTTCAGGTCCATGCCGGCGTAAAGCTGGCCCACCTGCGCTTCATAGCCGTTGAACATCAGGGTAGGGCGCTTCTTGGCGAAGAGGCCATCTTCGCCGATGCGGCGTTCCTTCGCCTGGCTCCACCGCGGGTGGTCCACGTCGGGATTCACATTCGAATAGAACCCGTATTCCGACGGTGCTGCAAGATTCCAGGAGGTGGCGGGCTGCCGCTCGACGAAGCGGATCTTCACGATCGATTTGCCGCTCTTGAAGCCATATTTCCATGGGACGATCACGCGCACCGGCGCGCCGTTCTGGTTGGGCAGCACCTCGCCGTACAACCCGAACGTCAGCAAGGTGAGCGGGTTCATCGCTTCATCCAGGCGCAGCCCTTCCACATACGGCCAGGCGAGTACGCGGGAATTCACTCCTGGCATCTGCTTCGCATCGGCCATGGTCACGAACTCCACGAATTTGGCCTTGCCCGTGGGTTCCACCCGTTTGATCAACTCGGAGAGCGAGTACCCCACCCACGGAATCACCATCGACCAGCCCTCGACGCAGCGCAGCCGGTACACCCGCTCTTCCATCGGCGACAGCTTCAACAGCTCGTCGAGGTCGTACACCTTCGGTTTCTTGACCTCACCTTCGATGGCCACCGTCCACGGGCGCGTCTTCAGTGATCCGGCGCTGCGGGCCGGATCCGACTTGTCCGTCCCGAACTCGTAGTAGTTGTTGTAGGAGGTGACGTCCGCATACGGCGTGGCTTTCTCCATCGTCATGGCACCCGCGACAGCGCTGCGGCTGCCGGGCAGCGCCGCTAGCTTGTTGGGTCGGGGAGTCTGTGCCACCGCCTCGCGGGACGCCCAGGCTGCCAATGCCAGGCCGCCGCTGCCTGCCGCCAGCAGACTGAGCAGTCGACGGCGCTGCTCATAGACTGTGCGAGAAGTGATCTCGGAGGCCACCGGGTGCTGGAAACCACGGTCCTTGAGGAACAACATGCTGACTCCTTCGGTGGCCGGTGCCACGCTGTTGACGGTGTGTCGGGTTCGAGCTTTGAACCTTACAACCGGTTCCGGTTTTGTGCCGCCTTTGAGCGGGCGGCGCTCGCTCTCTTCCTCCCTTTGTCCTCCTCTTGAGAGAATCTTGTTTTCTGGCGAGGCCGCGCCGGGACTCGGCCCGGCGGCCGAAACACCTTTCTTGGCCGCTGCCCAAGAAAGGTGTTCCAAAGAAGCGCTCTGAACACCAGCTTCCCCGCATTTTGCTCAGGCGCTTCGGCTGCGAATCCCCCGCAC
>CBIHPH010000077.1:0-20544 GCA_966212105.1 uncultured Rhizobacter sp. | reverse complement strand
CACACCAAAGGCTCGTTCACCGGCGCGGCACGCGATGAACGCGGGCTCATCGAAGCGGCCAACAGCGGCACGGTATTCCTTGACGAGATCGGTGACTTGCCGCTCGATCTGCAGGTCAATCTCTTGCGCTTCCTGCAGGAGATGACCATCAACCGCATCGGTTCGACGCGCAGCATTCGCGTGGACGTGCGCGTGATCGCCGCCACCAACGTGGACCTGGACAAGGCGGTTGCGGCCGGCAGCTTCCGCGAAGACCTGTTCTATCGCCTCAATGTGCTGCCGCTGCAAATGCCTCCGCTGCGCGAACGCAAGTCGGACGTGGCATTGCTGGCACAGCATTGCTTCACGAAGTTCTCGCACGACAAGAGCCCCCGGCTACGAGGGTTCAGCCGCCGCTCGGTGGCGGCGATGGAGGCGCACGACTGGCCCGGCAACGTGCGCGAACTCATCAATCGCGTGCGGCGTGCCATGGTGATGAGTGAGGGGCGGTTGATCACACCCGCCGACCTCGGGCTCGAGGACCGGTTGGACGCACCTCCGCGCGATGCGCTGGACGAGGCGCGAACCGAGGCCGAACGCAGCGCGATCTTCTGCAGCCTGCAAAGCTCAGGGCGCAACGTCAGTCAGGCTGCACGTCAGCTCGGTGTGTCGCGCATGACGCTGTACCGCCTGATGGCCAAGCACAGCATCACGAATTGATCGTCATGGCTGAATGAACTGGCGTCCGCCATGGGTGCCCGAGCATGCCGTGGACCTCAGATGGCGGCCCGCCTCCGCTGTCCTGGCGCTGCTTCATGGATTTCGCTTCCGAAGGGGTGTCACGCGAGCGTGACGCCTTTGACACGCCGGGATGCGCCCTCATCGATGGGGGATCAGCAAGGTGTTGCCCGCAGCTTGGGAGCACGGTCGGAGGCAGCGCGCTGTCACATGTCCGAGACGGCATCGATCTTCCGGTCGACCTGCAAAACAGGGCTGCTGAGGCCCTCATTCCGGAATTTTCTTTATGGATCAATGCTTTGGCGGTCCGAGGTGCGAGCTGGTCTTGTTCCTGCAAATGAGCTTTCCGGATTGGCCTGCATGCCAACTCCGGCAGATCAACTTTGAGGAGAATTTCCATGACGAAAACCTTACTGGCGTCCGCGCTGACGCTGGCTTTCGGTGCCTCCGCACTGGCCAACCCAAGCAACACCGACGTGGACATCGGCGTGACGCAGTCGGCCGCAAACACCCAAAACGGGCCCGCGGCCAATGAAAGCTCGACCGCCACGCAAACGCTGAGCAAGACCAACACCATCACGTCCAACAGCAACAACACGAACACCAGCACCAGCAACAGCAATAGCAGCAACACGAACACGAGCAGCAGCAACAGCAGCAACACCAGTGCGCTGACCAAGACCACTTCCAACTCCGACCAGAACAACAACAAGAGCGTCGGCGACAACCGCGACAACAAGGGAAGGGCTGCAGCCCAGGGCTATGGCACTGCGGCGGCCAACAACGGCAGCACCGCCACGTCGGCCTTCTCCAATGGGTTCAACACCAGCAAGGCGGTCGCTGTCAGCAAGCTGACGGGCGTGGTCACGGGCATCAGCGTCTCTGGCCTCGGCAACACCGCCGCCAACACTGGCAATGCGAACGGCGGCAATGGCGGAAGCGGCGGCGACGGATATGGCGGCAAGGGCCGTGGTGGCAGCGCCAACGGCGGCATCGGCGGCAATGGGGGCCATGGTGGCCAGGGCGGAGACGGTGGCAAGGGCGGCTACTCCAAGAACGGCAGCGCGTACACGGGCGAGGCCTGGAACGGTGGTGCACTCGCCGGTTCCGGCGGCAATGGCGGTGATGCCAAAGGCGCCAAGGGCGCGAACGGTGGCGACGGGAATTCCAACGGCGGCAACACCTCCGGCGCCGGCGGTGCAGCCCTGGCGGGCAACGCTCAGCGAAGCGGCCATGCCGGTGCGGCGACGGACGCGACCGGCGGAGACGCCCGGGCCAGTGACAAGAGCCGCGGAGGCTCGGCGTTGTCGGCCAACGCTTCGCTCGGCGGGTTGGCTGCGTCAGGTCAGCGGACCCGCAGCCTCGGGGCGGCCGGCGGCCTTGGTTCGGGAGGCAACGCCCTCGGGGCCGCTGCCGGCTTGGGCGGCGGTGGCGGCGCGGGCAGCTCCGACGGAGGCGCTGGTGGAAAGTCTGATTCGTCAGGCGGCGCCGGTGGTGGCAGCGCCGGCGGTCATGGCACGGGCAGCGGCAGCGTCAACGGCACGGCCGGTTCGGGTGACGGTTCCGGCACGGCGAACAGCAGCTCGTCCAACACGGCGTCGAACACCGGTGGTGCGGCCACCGGTTCTTCGATCGGAACGGGTGGTGCGGCCACGGGTTCCGCGAGCGGCACCGGCGGTGCCGCCACCAGCGGTTCAGCCTCGGCGTCCAGCGGCTCCAACACCGGCACGGCGACGTCGACAGGGGGCAGCGCCACCGGAACGGGCGGCGCGGCCACCAGCACGGGCGGCGCTGGCGGCACGGCCAGCAACGTGGCCGGCGGCGCCGGCGGCGGCGGCAGCGCCACCAGCGGTGACCTGTCGGCCAGTGCCAGCAACGGCAGCGCGACGGCCGGCAATGGTGCCGCGGGCGGCAATGGCGCCTCCGGCGGCAACGGCGGTAGCGCTGGCGGCGGCTCGGGTGGCGCAGGCTCCGGCGGCGCGGGCTCGGGCTCGGCTGGTGGGTCAGGTGGCTCGGGCGGCAGCAACAGCGTCAATGCCGGCACGTTCAACATGTCCAACAGCATGTCTGGCGTGGCGCAATCGGCCGCCGGCATCATGGTGCTGAGCCAGAACTCCGGCATCGCGGCACTCACGCAGCAAAGCGTGAACGTGCAGGCCAACCTGAACGTCGGCAGGTGATGCAGGCAGCGGCATGCCAGGGGCGTTCGTCCCCAGGGCATGCCGCCCAGACATCCATCGCCCCGGAACGCACAGGAGACATCACATGAGAAAACTGACGCACGCCGTCGTGCTCGGCGCAGCGATGCTGCCGTGGAGCGCGGCTGTGAACGCGGCCGGCGAGGTGGTCACGATGACCGGGCCCCCGCCGGTCGTCGAGGCTTCCACCCGCACGCCGAATCCCTTCGGCATCACGCCGCTCGACGACCGCACTCTGGCCGTCAAGCGGGGGGGCGCCGCGGCGCTCAATGACATGAAGCTCAAGGCCGTGGTGGCCGACAACTCGGCAAACCAGGTCGTGACCGGCAGCAACGTCATCAGTGACGGCGCCTTGGCCGGCGCGGCCGGACTGCCGATGGTGATCCAGAACACCGGCAACAACGTGCTCATCCAGAACGCCACGATCGTCAACGTGCATTTGCAGTGAGCCCATGAAGTCCCTGACCTTTTGGTTCCTCGTGTCGGCTGCCCTGGCGGGTGGCACGGCCCGCGCCGGCTCGGTCAGCGTGGAAGGCCGGTTTTCCGTGCCTGCGGTGAGCCTGAAGGAAGGGCGTTTTCTCGCGACGGAGCGCCAGCAGTTCGATTTCAGCTGCGGCTCCGCCGCGCTTTCCACCTTGCTCACCCACCACTACGGTGATCGCGTGAACGAGCAGACGGTGTTCGAGCAGATGTACCGCAACGGCGATCAATTGAAGATCCAGCGCGAAGGCTTCTCGCTGCTGGACATGAAGCGGTACCTCGAATCGCACGGCTACGAGGCCGACGGATTCGAGGCACCGCTTTCCAAGCTCGAAAGCGCCCGCATCCCGGCGATCGCGCTCATCAATGAAAACGGCTACAACCATTTCGTCGTCATCAAGGGCCTGCGCGACGACCGCGTCCTGATCGGCGATCCTGCGGGGGGCACGCGCGCACTCACGCGGGCCGCATTCGAGGCGCGATGGGTGAATCAGATCGTGTTCGTCATCACGAACAGACAGGAGCGCGCAGGCTTCAACCTGGCGACCGACTGGCGTACCGTGCCGCGCGCCCCGTTGAGCGAAAGCATTGTTCGCGAAGGCCTGTCGGGCACCTCGATCCCGAAGCTCGGCCCTGGGGATTTCTGAGCAGGACTTTCATGCCATGACACTTCACCCCACCCGGCTGGCACTCCTGATTTCGTTGATGGGCGTTGGCCTGTCGGCGGGCTCGCAGCAAATGGCTCCACACGAGTCCGCGCGTGCCGAAATGGCGCGCGTGTTGCATGCCCTCGGGCTCGATGCGGCCGAGCATGCCGCGGCGGTCAGTCCGAATCCGGGGTGGCGGGCCGCACCGTCTGGCACGCGTCTTGGGGGGCTCGAGGAACCGCTTGCCTTTGTGAATCCCGACCCGACCGGATCGAATGTTTCGCGAGTCGAGGCCCTTGAGCCGCCGCCGGCCCCCGCGCCATTCCCGAACGCACCTGCGGATCCACGTGTGCTGGCGGGTCCGGTGGTCCGGCCCATCGACGAGCCGGAGGACTTCGGACGCCTCGATCCGGTGGCGGGAGATGACGGCGCGCGATCCCGTCTTGATTCTGATTCAGGCGACACGACAGCCGTCCGGGCCGGTGGCGACCTGGCAGGCGAGGGCATGCCCGTTGTCGATGTGACTTTGACCGGTCTGCCGGATGCAGCACTGACCCAGGCAAAGTCCACGCCCGCCGTGGCCGAGGCAGATCCGGCACCGACCGATCAGGTCGGCAAGCCTGCCGCCATCTCACCGATCGAGCATGTACTCAATGACCTGGCTGCATTGCGAGGAAAATCCGATGCCGGAGAAGCCCCTACACGTGCCCCTTGGGGCGGCGAGACGGTGGCCATGGACGTGTCGCGCCTGGACGGCGTGCGCGGCGGCTTTGTCGCCCACAGCGGCCTCAAGTTGTCCTTCGGCATCGAACGTGCCGTCTACATCAACGGCACGCTCGTGACCACCACTGCGCTGAACGTTTCCGACCTTGGCAACCTGTCAGCCGGCCAGGCGGCCGTCGCCAGTCTGAACGGCGGCACCCTCGCCATCGTGCAGAGCGGCACCGGCAACACCTTCCTCCCTGGCGTGGTGTCGGCCTCCACGATCGGAACGGTGATTCAGAACACCTTGGACAACCAGCACATCCAGAGCGTGACCACCATCAACGCCACCGTGAACAGCGGCGAAATCGTCCGCTCCATGAACCTGCAGCAGTCCGTTCAAAACGCCATTACCTCCTCAATCAGGAGGTGATAGGGCCCCCCATGCCCCCGAGGGGCGTCCCGGGTCGGCCGGCGGAGCCGGCCTCGCGGGTGGCTTGACGGGCGGCTTCGCTTTCGCTTGCCTTGTCGTCTCACAGCGTCATTGGCAATCGGAAGGTCAGCGTCACGTTGGGCGTGTCCGTGGTGAGGCCGGCTCCCAGGGAGAAGCTGAATGTCTTCTTGTCGCTCAGCCGATGGGAGTATCCGAGGAGCAGGGTGCCCAGTTGCAGCCTCACATTGCCGGCAGGAACCTGCCCGTTGACCTTGGTTTGCAACACGAGGCTGTGTTCGTAGCCGATGCTGAACGACGATTTCTCGTTGAGCGCGAGACCCATGCCGAAGTTGGCGCCGATGACACCGCCTGGGGCCACCTTGCCGATGAACTGGGGGGTGTTGTTGTTCAACGCTGTGACGTTGTCACGCGAGAAGCTGTGGAGATAGCTCACGGTGCCGAACAACACGGCCGGATCGGATGGGTACAGCACGGTCAATGCCGGTTGCAGGCCATAGAAGCCTGAGCCGGTCGGCAGTTCCTCCTGCAGGCCCGTGATGCCGATCGTGTTGACTTCGAACGGGTCCTTCCCCGTGCGGGTCTTGAAGCGCAGGCTGCCGATGTAGTAGGGCTTGTCGGGACCACCGCTGTTGAACTGATAGCGTCCCACCAGTTCCACGTCACCGATGTCATGGCCCTTCGCGTTGAAGGTCTCGTCACTGGCCGCACCCGACCCCAGGGGCCGGCTGACCGTGTCGTCGTTTCGCAGCACATACGGCAGCCGGAACTCCACCTCGGCTCGGTTGCCGAGCCCATAGCGGCCGGACAGCGTGGTGGTGATGCTCGTGCGCTTGACCTCGCGCACATCGATCAGCCCGATCACGATGGCAGGGATGATGGTGTAGCCGACAAGCATGACGCGGTTGCTCGTCGAATAGCTGTACTGCAACGAGGGTTCGAAGACGAACTTGTTGCTGGGGGTGAGCACCCCAGGCTGCTCGAACAGCTGGGCTACTTCGGGCTTGCGTTGTTCGGGCGCCTGACCCACCGGCTCCGGCCCCGCGGCAGCGCTCGGCGCAGGGGATGCCGAGCCCGCTTGCGCGAGCAACGTCGACGTCGGTTGACGCTCCCGTCGCGGCTGGCTTTCCACCTGCCCAAGCGTTGCACCGGCCATGCGCAAATCGGTGTCGTGGCTTTGCGCATAGGCACCCCCCAGGCTGCCGGTGCATGTCGTTGCGCACAGGGCGAGGCGACCGAGCTGCTGCAAGCGTTTGGAAGTCATCGACAACTCCTCCTTCTGTAGGCCATGTGGATGTGGGTTGGTTTCGCTTCACGGTGTGCGGCACGGGCGCCAACCCGTCGCGTCTCAAACGCCTTCGCACAGCCCCAGCACGCGTTCGGCCTGGGGGCACGTTCGCGGGGGCGGCGGCGCAACTGGCCGAGGTGCTGCGGCAGGGGCGCGGCAGCGGCGCAGCACGCGCTCCGACGGTGCGTAGTACGACCATCCCTTTCCCAGCGGCGGCAGGGACAGTTCCACGTCACGCCATTTCGGATGGCCTTGGCTTCGCAACTGCTCGAAGTTCCGGCAGAGCGAATGCGCGAACCTGGCCATGTGCGCGGCCGTGGGCTTGTAGGTGAAGTCGTAGGTGACCAGGAAGGCCTTGATCGCCAAGCCGGGAACGTCCTGGTCGAGCCAGTTCGGGTAGCTGGCCGAACGGATCGTTGCCGCCGAATACGTGCGCAATGCCGCCCGGGTGGCTGCGTGCTGGGGGTCCACCTTGAGCAGCCGGATCAACTGCTTGGCTTCGGGCTTCATCTCAGCGAGGATCTTCGCCGGCTGGCCAGCGACGATGGCCACCACGTCCACTGTTTTTTCGGTGGCCAGTTTGACCAGTGCCTCTTCGTTCGTGAGGTAGCTGGTGTTGGCTTCCGGGAGCGCCTCGTTGTACATGAGGCGGTAGATCGTCGTGGCGCTCATCGCCGTGCCGCTTTGCAGCGGGCCCACGTTGATCTTCCGGTTGCGGATCTCGTGCACGTACTGAAGAGGAGAATCCGCACGCACGACAAAGTAGATCTCCTCGTTGTACAGCGGCGTGATCACGCGCAACGGCCGGATCATCTGACGAGCTTTCGCATGGCCGTGGTCTGCATGGTCGAGGAACGCCTGGTACACGTCGGATTGCACGATCGCGAATTTCACCCCTTCGTCAAACCGCAGCCGGCTGACGTTGTCCGCCGAGCCTTTGGACGGCAGGACCTCGAGCGCGATGTCGGCTTCGGGCGCAACGAACTTGGCGAGGTCCTTGCCGATCTGGATGTACGTGCCCCGTTCGGATGCGGTGACGATCTTGTAGTCCACCGCAGCGTGCGCGAAAGGGCAGGTGAAAAAGGCAATGGCGGCTGCGGACAGGAACCTGGCGACCATGGCAATTGTCCTTTCGGCGCAGCCAGCTCGGGCGTGCGCAAGTGGTTATCGAACAATGGCGACCGGCCCGATTGAATCAGGCACCACGGACTTGGAGCTTACGCTCGCCTTGCGGCGCCACGCAGTGTCCTGACTCGCGGGAAGGGCATGCTTGAAGGCGACGCTGTTTGCCTCTTGGTCGACACGACCGGGCCCAGCCCTCACAATGCGGCGGCTCGCCCGCTCCTTGCGAGCGGCCCATTCCTGAAGGGGATTCGACCATGCCAACTTTCCGTCACCGCCGTTGGACGCTGGCCCTGCTGGCCGGCGCGTTTGCTGGCATCGCCACCGTGGCGGGCCTGGCCTTGCGCGCCGCGCCTGTTCAGGCCCAGGCCCTGCCCAAGCCCACGTCGTTGATCGCGCCGCCGGCGTGCACATGTTCGACACCCGTCGCCGCCGCCGGCAGCGAGATGGTCAATTGCACGTGCGGGGCGTTGCAATGCGTGCTGGCGGGCAAAGGGCCGGCGGTGCAGCCAGCGCTCGTCTGCGTGAAGTAGGGCCCAGACGATTCAGCTGGCCGTGATGCACACCTGCCGGACGACGCTCCGCAGCCAGCGATGGGCTGCGTCTGCATCGAGCCGCGGATGCCACTGCATCGACACGGTGAGCTCCGGCATGGCCAGTGGAAGCGCAAAGCTGTGCAGCCCGGCGCGTAGACCGGCGGTATGCCGTTCCGGAACGGTGGCGATCAGATCGGTGGCGCGCGCCAGCGCCAGCGCGGTCGAAAAGCCGCCGACACGGGTGACGACTTCGCGCTCGAGCCCCAATGCGTTCAATGCTTCATCGATCGGCCCCTTGTCGAGGCGGCGTCGGGAGGAGCCGATGTGCAGGCCACTTGCGTACAGGGCGGGAGTGATCTCGACCTGGCTCAACGGGTGAGCCAGGCGAACGACGCCCACCAAGCGGTCACGAAACAGCGCCTGGATCCGCACCTCCGGACTGGTCGACGCCCCCACGACGCCGGTTTCCAGGTCGACGCTGCCGTCGCGCAGCGGCGTGCTGTCCTTGTCGGGCTTGTGCAGGAAGCAAAGGCGCACGCCGGGCGCTTCCTCGGCCAGGCGGACGAGAAGCTGCGGTCCGAACGTCTCCACGAATCCATCGCTTGTGCGCATCGTGAACGTGCGCACCAATTGCTTGAGATCGAGTTTTTCCGCCGGGCGCAGAACCGCCTGCCCATCCTGCACGAGCTGACGCACGCGCTCGCGCAATTCGAGTGCCCTCGGCGTGGGGACCAGCCCACGTCCGGCCCTGACCAGCAGCGGATCGCCGGTTGAATCGCGCAGCCGCGCCAGCGCCCGGCTCATGGCCGAAGGGCTCAGTCGCAGCCGTCGGGCCGCGCGCGCCACGCTGCCTTCCGTGAGCAGCACATCCAGGGTGACCAGCAGGTTGAGATCGGGTGTCGACATGCGCCGACGATCGCACAGTTTCACCGTGACATGGCGTCGAACGCATGAACAAAGTGCATCCGATGCGCCTTCCGCCATGTCGTGCCACGAACTACGCTTTCGATGGTCCCGATCCAAGGTGTCGTCAAACAAGGAGTTCACGTTGAAGCCCCTCAGTGCAGAACAAGGCCCGACCGCGGCGATGCTGACGGCGAGGTCCACGTCGGTCCGGTGGGCGCTCGCCAGCCTCTCGCTTTCCATGCTGCTGTCCTCGCTGGGCATCAGCATCGCCAATGTGGGCTTGCCGACCTTGGCCCAGGCGTTCAACGCCTCTTTTCAGGACGTGCAGTGGATCGTGCTGGCGTACCTGCTCGCCATCACCACGCTGGTCGTCAGCGCCGGTCGGCTCGGTGACGTCGTGGGCCGCCGGTCGCTGATGCTGGCCGGTCTTCTCCTGTTCACGCTGGCCTCCATGATGTGCGGCCTGGCGCCCACGCTTGGGTGGCTGGTGGCTGCGCGGGCGGTTCAAGGCGTCGGCGCGGCCATCATGATGGCCCTCACCATGGCGTTTGTCGGTGAGACGGTTCCGAAGGCCCGGACCGGCATGGCCATGGGGCTGCTCGGCACCATGTCGGCGATTGGCACCGCGCTCGGTCCCTCGCTCGGCGGCCTGTTGATCGCAGGATTCGGTTGGCGGCTCATCTTCCTTGTGAGCGTGCCATTGGGATTCCTGGCTCTTTTCCTCGCGCATCGCCATCTGCCGGTCGAGCTCCGGGCGCCGAAGAACGAACCCGCCGGCGTCGACCTGTCCGGCATGCTGCTGCTGGGTCTGGCGCTCGCGGTTTATGCGTTGTCCATGACGATGGGGCGCGGACACTTCGGCCCCCTCAACCTGGCGCTGTTGCTGGTTGCCGTCCTCGGCATTGGCCTGTTCGTGCTTGTGGAGGCGAGGGCGGCATCCCCGTTGATCAGACTGGCGATGTTCCGCGATCGCACCTTGACGGCGGGCCTGGCCATGAGCGCGCTCGTCTCCACCGTGATGATGGCGACATTGGTGGTCGGGCCGTTCTACCTGTCCCAGGCGTTCGGGCTTGACGCGGCCCGTGTCGGACTCGCCATGTCCGTCGGCCCGACGGTTGCGGCACTGGCAGGCTTGCCGGCCGGCCGGATGGCGGACCGGTTCGGAGCTTGGCGCATGACGCTGACCGGGCTCACAGGCATCGGGGTCGGTTCCTTGATGCTGTCCATGGTGCCGGCGGCGCTCGGCATTGGCGGCTACCTCGGGCCCATCGTGATCATCACCTTCGGCTACGCGCTCTTCCAGGCCGCCAACAACACGATCGTCATGGTGAATGTTTCCGCCGACCGGCGTGGGGTCATCTCCGGCATGCTCAACCTGTCGCGGCATGCCGGACTCACCACTGGCGCGTCCGCCATGGGGGCGGTGTTTTCGCTGGCCACCTCGATGACCGACGTCACGATGGCACGGTCCGAGACCGTTGCCACCGGGGTGCAGGCCACCTTCGCCGTTGGCGCGGTGCTGATCGCCGGCGCGATCGCCATCGCGGCCGGAGCCCGGTCCCGTTCAGGCGAGCACGACGCCGGGTGAAAGCAGCGTCTGCGGGCTGTGCAGGCTTGCATGCCCACCAGGCCACCAGAGGACAGGCAATTCAGCGTGCCCGTGCATGGGTAGACGCTTGATCCCGGCGCTTCGGTTTGACGAGCCTGACTGGCGGCTCGGAAGGTGGCTCTGCGCCGACAAGCTGGTGATATCCAAAAAGCGCAGTCTACTGGTATAGTGCGCGCTCACGAAAAAGGGCCGGACCAGGCCCACTACACGGCACGGGGAAGCGATGATTCGGAACAGGGCATGGCCGCGCGTGCGGACGTTCGCCGGCAGCGGCGCTGCAGTCCTGATGCTGGCCGCGGGTCTTGTGGCCTGCGGAGGCGGTGGCGGGGACGACCCAGCACCTGCACCGACTCAGGTCGACAGCAGCTATACCGTGGTTTTCGACAAGACATCCCTCGCCTGGACCTATGCCGAAAACAGAGCGCACATCAGTCCGTCCGTCGTGGTGGTCGGCCATGGCTCGCTCACTCGCGGCCTTTACGTGGGCGCACCACCCTCAGCGGCAAACCGGACCCGCAACTGGCAAGGGTGGACGTCGTGCTCAACGAATCCACCTCCACAGGCACGGTGACGCTCGTGCCGGTCACCACCCTCAAGACCGGGATCCACACGGGCACCCTCCTGCTCAACGCCTGCGCGGACCCGGCCTGCACGACGCACTACGCCGGCTCGCCGCATCGCCTCGACTACACCATCACGGTCACGAAGCCGCCGATCGAGACCTTGCCCGCCGAGTCCACGGCGGTCGGTCCGGGCCCGATGGAGCAGACCATCTACGTGTACCCGCCCTATGGCGCCGCGCCGTTCACGTGGACGGCGACGCCAGCGGCTTCGTGGCTCACGATTGACCAGGTGACCGACAGCAGCTTCCGCGCGACGCTGAACGCGACGGCCCCGGGCACGCACACGACCACACTGTTGCTCAAGAGCGGCGAGTACGAAGGTTCGGTCAAGCTGACTCAGATTGTGCCCTGACGGTTGCCGAACGCATGCCGGTGCAATGCGGTTTGAAGCGGAGTCCCGAGGCACTTGACCCTGTGCCGAGTGGCCCCCAGGCTCATGAGCACCGGCGCGGGCTGCTGCAGGTCAGGCGCCCAGAAGCCGACGCGCCAGCACGGACTGCACATCCCGGCGGCCATCGACGATCAGGTAGATGACGACCTGCGTGCCCACGACGCGATAGATCACCCGGTAGGGTTTGAACGACGTCTGGCGGTATTCCTTGATGCCCAGCGCCATGAGTTCCCTGGGATAGTTGCCACGCTCAGGGAACTGGGCGAGCCCCTGCACGATCTCCATCAAGCGGTCGAGAACGTGGTTGGCGTTGGCGACATTGTCAAACATCGGAGATGTAGTCGTGGATGGACTCCAGGTCCTGCTCCGCGCCTCGGGTGAGCAGAACCTCGTGACGCGTCGGCTTGCCGCCCATCAGGCCATGGCACGCTTCGCGCGCAGGCGCGCCACCACATCGGCAACCGGCTTGACCCGACCCGCCTCAACGTCCTGCTGCCCGAGCGCCAGGATCTTGAGCAGGGCCAGCGTCTCCTGTGTTTCCTCGAAGGATGCAACGTCCTGCAGTACGGCCTTGGCCTCACCGTTCTGCGTGATGACCAAGGGCTCCCGCTGTTCGGCAAGGTGAGTCAGCACCTCGGCGGCATTGGCCTTGAGGTAGCTGATGGGCTTGATTTGGGATGCGTAGCGCATGGTCGTGCTCTTGAGGGGCGGATGGGTTAATCAGTCTCATCGCAACAGGCTGTGGCGTTGCTCGTTCGCCCAGCCAAAACTTACGCGTTCCTGCTCAGTCGATCAGGCGATCGCCGCAGCCGATTCCGTGGCTGCACCGATGGGCTGCAGCAGCCAGTCCAGTTCCGCTTCGGTCAGGCGAACTGCGTCGCCCTTGGCCGTGCCGTGCAGGCCTTGTGCCAAGGCCGCTTTGCGCGCCTGCATCGAGACGATGCGCTCCTCGAGCGTGCCCATGGCCACCAGCTTGTAGACGAACACCGTGCTGATCTGCCCCATGCGGTGAGCGCGGTCGGTGGCCTGGTTCTCGACTGCCGGATTCCACCACGGGTCCACATGAATCACCGTGTCGGCCTGGGGAAGGTTCAGGCCCACGCCGCCGGCCTTGATGCTGATGAGAAACAAGGGCACCTCGCCGGAGGTGAACTTCTGCACGATGGCCTCACGATTGCGACTCTGCCCGGTCAACTTGGCCCAGCGCAGGCCGGTGCCGGCGAGCGCCTCTTCGATGAGCGCGAGCATGCTCGTGAACTGGGAGAACAGCAGAACGCGGCGCCCCTCTTCGATCATCGTGGGCAAGCGGTCCAGCAGCCAGTCGATCTTGGCGGACTCCTTGACCTTTCGGGCCGAGGGCAGCGCCACCAGCCTGGGGTCACAGCAGACCTGCCGCAGTTTGAGCAAGGCGTCCAGCACGGAAATCTGGGAGCCAGCCAGCCCTTTGCTGGCCAGCGCCTTGCGCACCTTCGCCTCGTTGGCGACGCGAATCGTTTCGTACAGATTGGCCTGGTTGGGCGACAGCTCGATGTGCTCGATGCTCTCGATCTTCGGTGGCAATTCGTCCGCCACGGCGGCCTTTGTCCGGCGAAGCATGAAGGGTGACAGGCGCGTGCGCAGCAGGGCGAGTCGGTCGGCATCCCCGCTTTTTTCGATGGGGGTGCGGAAGATCTGCTTGAAGCGCGTCTCACTCCCCAAGTAGCCGGGCATCAGGAAGTGGAACAGGCTCCATACCTCGCCGAGGTGGTTTTCCATCGGCGTGCCGGTCAGGCACAGGCGCTGATCCGAACGCAAGGTCTGCACGATGGACGCGGCGCGCGAGCGGGCGTTCTTGATCGTCTGAGCCTCGTCGAGCACGACGATGGACCACTCCTGGGCGGCAAGCACCTGCTCGTCGCGCAGCAACAAGGGATAGGTCGTGATGATCACATCATGATCGGCGATCCGCTTGAAACGGTGCCGCCGCTGGCTCCCGTGCAGCACAAGCGGAGACAGCCCTGGTGCGAACCGATGCAGTTCGCTTTGCCAGTTGCCGACCAGGCTGGTGGGCGCGACGACCAGGGCCGGCCGTTTCAGGCGACGTGCCTGCTTCTCGGCCAGCAGGTGGGCGATGGTCTGCAAGGTCTTGCCCAGCCCCATGTCATCGGCCAGGACGCCACCGAGCCGATGGGCACGCAACAACTGCATCCAGCCGAGACCTTGCTGCTGATACGGCCTGAGTTCGGCGTCCAGGCCGGATGGAATTCGAGCGGCAGAGGACTTGTCGTTCTGGCGCAGCATGCCGACCAGGCCGGCCAGCGACCGATGGTCGCGTTTGGAGAGGTTCAGCGTCAGCGCCTCTCCTCCCGGAGTGTCCACGGTGGCCAGGCGAAGGGCTTCGAACCGGTCGAGGCGCAGGGTCTCGCCGTCGAGCGCCCCACGTTCCTGAGACAGCTCGACCAACGCATCCAGCCATGGCCGCAATGGCGCCACGGGGACACGCCACGACTCACCGCTTTCATCATGCGTCAACCATGTGTGCGCAGGCCAGGCGCCACCCTGTTCGGCGGCGGTTCGCCACCCGCTCATTCGTTCGATCAACGCAGGAAGCCAGGGCAGCAGATTCACCTTCCGGCCCCCCACGGAGAAGCCCAGCGACAGGTCGAACCATCCGCCGCCCTGATCGTCTCCACCGACCATGGACAGCGTCAGTTCCTCCGCGTGTCGAAAGCGCTCGCAAAGCGCCGGGTCGATATCGATGTGCCACCCCGCTTCGCGGAAACACGCGAAATCACTGTCCAGCAGATCGAGGTCGCGCTGGTGGACCGACGTGCCCATCCTCGGGAACTGGCTTCGCGCTGCCCAGACGCCGGCCGCATCGTGCGCCTCGACGAATCCCTGGTTCCGCAGGCCATCGCGCAAGCGTTCTTCCGCTGAGAATTCTCGCCAGACGTCGGCCGTGCCTTGTGGTGTGTCGACCCGCTGCACCGCAGCGGATGCCGCAGCCCATTGGCCGCGTGCGTCCTCGTAGCCGAAGGACAAGACCAGCTGGAGCAAGGCCCGCTTCCGGTCGGGGTGCGAGGTGACGGACAGATGCGCCGTCGGCGTGACGCCGCAGATCTTGCGGGGTGCACTCTCGCACACGGTCTCCGGCAAATGGGGCAGCACACGCGAGAGGCGCGAGGCGTGCTCGCGCATCCAGGATTCTGGCAACGCCGGCATGTTCTGCAAGCGGGCGACATCGTCGGCGGTGAGGTCGGGCGACTCGACGATGCCGCACAGGCCGGCTTGTGGGTCGAGATAGACCATCGGCGAACCAAAGTACAGCTGGGCCGTGGGCGAGGGCAGCCGCGGCGACGGCATCCACAAGACCTCTCCGGCGACATCGCGCTCCAGTTCCTCCCAAACCCACGACAAGCTTTGGGCCGGTCCCCACGACAACGTGCGTTCGATGTAGCGGTCCCCATCGAGCAGCACCAGGTCGCCGGCCAGCGCCAGCCGCTTCATCAGGGCGACGCCGGACTCCTCCACCACCGCGTGAGCGGGCAGGTCGCCTGCATGTCTTGAAGGGGGATGGCTGACGCGTCGGCTGTGCACCCGTCCGGTATGCCAGTGCACCATTTGCTCGAAAGCCTCGCCCTGTCCATCGAACGGTGACAACGCGCTGCCTGCATAAGGCGCCCGCGCCAGAGACACCTTGCCCAGTGCACCGGGCTTGCTTTTCAAGGCGCGCGCTTGCCCGGGCCACAGCGCCAGCCAGCGCCCGGTGCCGGACGCCGACGACACGGACGACAGCACGATGACGTGGCGGGACTCTGGATCGCCCGGCATTCCGGGCTTCGCAGTGGGCTTCTGCATGGCCGTTTCAGCCTGGTCGAGCCAATGGTTCAGCGCGTTCGTGCGGGCGGCCACGGGATTGGCCGGTGCCGTTGCCTGTTTCGCCTGCAACACGTTCACGAGCAGGGCTACCGCGTGCTTGCACCGCGATTGCACGGGACACGTGCATTCCGTCGTCACGTTCAGGCGCGAGGGCCAATCCTTCACGGTGATCTCGACGAAATAGGGTTCCACGGCGCGTCCCTGGACCTCACCCTGGATCACGGCTCGAGTCCCGAGTCGCAACAACCCGGGGTCTTGAACGGCGCCTTGCCGGGCGTAGCGCTCGCCCCTGACCCAGGTCTGATCGTTGAAGCAAGAGCGGAGTGCTGCCAAAGGTGGCAACTGCACAAGCTCGAAGGTAAGTGCGTTGGACATGCTTTGGAGAGGCTGAGACGCCGGTGGGCCGGACGGGTGGACGATGCCGTGCGAAGGCAGTCGCCAGGAAACCAAAAAAGCCCCGCAATCCAAGTCAAAGGGCTCGAATTTCGGGGCTTCAGGAATACTGGCGGAGAGAGCGGGATTCGAACCCGCGGTGGGGATTAACCCACACACGCTTTCCAGGCGTGCGACTTAAACCGCTCATCCATCTCTCCGGAGCCCGCGAGTTTAGCCTACCTTTTGCGCTGCATGGGCATAAAGCGCTTCCAAAGTGACAAATTCGAGTGCGCGTTCGTGCGTGCTCTGCAACACGACGGGGGGCGCCAGGCCGGCATCGAGGGCTTCTTTCCAGCGCAGAACGCACAGGCACCAGCGGTCGCCGGGCTGGAGGCCGCGAAAGCGCATGTCGGGCCGGGGTGTGCTGAGGTCGTTGCCGCGTTGCCTCGAAAAAGCGAGGAAGTCTGCGGTGACCTTGGCACAGATGACGTGCGTCCCCACATCATCGGACCGGGTGTGACAGCAGCCGTCACGGAAGAAGCCCGTGAGCGGGTCGTAGGAGCAGGCGATCAGTTCGCCGCCGAGGACGTTGCGGGCCATGAGGCTTCTCTTACTGCGGCGCCCGTTGCTTGAGCATGGTCATGGCCGTGCCGATCAGGGCCGACACTTCGGTCATGTTGCCGGGCACGATCATCGTGTTGTTGGTCTTGGCCAACTGCCCGTACGCCTCGACCGCTTTCTCGGCGACCTTCAGGTTCACCGCCTCCATGCCACCCGGCTGCTGGATGGCTTCGGCGATCTTGCGGATGGCGTCGGCCGTGGCATGGGCCACGGTGGTGATGGCAGCGGCCTCGCCTTGAGCGTTGTTGATGTCGGCCTGGCGCTGGCCCTCCGAGCGGGCGATGAAGGCCTCGCGCTCACCGGTGGCGATGTTGATCTGTTCCTGCTTGCGGCCCTCGGAAGCGGCGATCAGCGCACGCTTTTCACGCTCGGCGGTGATCTGGGCCTGCATCGAGCGCAGGATCTCGGCCGGCGGGGTCAGGTCCTTGATTTCGTAGCGGAGCACCTTCACCCCCCAGTTAGAGGCCGCTTCATCCAGCGCGTTGACGACGGACGAGTTGATCTGGTCGCGTTCCTCGAAGGTCTTGTCGAGCTCCATCTTGCCGATCACCGAGCGCAGCAGCGTCTGAGCGAGCTGTGTGATGGCGAACACGTAGTTGCTCGAGCCGTAGCTTGCGCGCATCGGGTCGGTGACCTGGAAGTAGATGATGCCGTCGACCTGCAGCTGCGTGTTGTCCTTCGTGATGCACACCTGGCTCGGCACGTCGAGCGGTACCTCCTTGAGTGAATGCTTGTAGGCCACGCGCTCGATGAAGGGGAGCACGAACTTCAGGCCGGGCGTGAGCGTGCGGTCGTACTTGCCCAGCTTTTCCACGACCCAGGCGTTCTGCTGCGGCACGATCTTGAACGTGCGGACGATGAACACAGCCGCGATGACGGCCAGGATGAGCGCGATTTCCATGGAGTTCGTTCCGGAAGTCAGGGGGTGAGGGGAGCGATGACGAGCCAATTGCCTTCGACGGCCCGCACCACGTGCAGGCCGGTGACTTCGGGCGCGCCGGGCTGTCGTCGTGCCTGCCAGGAGCTGCCCCGGTAGTCCACGCGGGTGGTGTGGTCGGCCTGCCAGGCGGCCACCGAGACGCGTTCGCCGATGTCGAGGTTCACGTCGCGGTTGTTCGCCACGGGTTCGGGGGACGGCTGGGAGACGGTGCGGCGCCAGTGCCACAGTGCCGTGGCGCCGCCGCTCACGACGGCAGCGGTGGTGACTTGCAGCGTCATCGACAGGCCGAGGTGCGCGGCCAGCGCAGCGGCCACGAGGCCGAGGGCGATCATCAGCAGGTAGAAGGTGCCCGTGGCAAGTTCCGCCGCCACCAGCACCCCGGCAGTCACCCACCAGAACGTTGCCACCGAGAAATCCATTTCCCCGCTCCTTGCTGTTGTTGTCCACCGTCATTCCCCGGGTGGTGCGCGGGCAGTGTAAAGCCCTTGCCCACGAGGCATCCAGTGGCCCTACACTTCGCGCTTTCGCTGCTTTTCGTCCCTGGAGTCGCCATGTCGCGCTTTAACTTCCCCATTGTGATCATCGATGAGGATTTCCGTTCCGAGAACACCTCGGGCCTCGGGATCCGCGCGCTGGCCGACGCCATTGAAAAAGAGGGCTTTGAGGTGCTCGGCGCCACGAGCTATGGCGACCTGTCCCAGTTCGCGCAGCAGCAAAGCCGCGCGAGCGCGTTCATCCTCTCCATCGACGACAACGAATTCGCCGGCGGCCCGGACATCGACCCCGCCGTGCTGAACCTGCGCAAATTCATCCAGGAGATCCGGTTCAAGAACGCCGAGATCCCCATCTACCTGTACGGTGAGACACGCACCTCCCAGCACCTTCCGAACGACGTGCTGCGCGAGTTGCACGGGTTCATCCACATGTTCGAAGACACCCCGGAGTTCGTGGCGCGCCACATCATCCGCGAGGCCAAGAGCTACCTTGGCGGCCTGGCGCCGCCGTTCTTCCGCGCCCTCGTCGACTACGCGCACGACGGTTCGTACTCATGGCACTGCCCGGGCCATTCCGGTGGCGTGGCCTTCCTCAAGAGCCCGGTGGGCCGCATGTTCCACCAGTTCTTCGGGGAGAACATGCTGCGCGCCGACGTCTGCAACGCCGTCGACGAACTGGGTCAGCTGCTCGATCACACCGGCCCCATCGCGGAGAGCGAGCGCAACGCCGCCCGCATCTTCAATGCCGATCACTGCTTCTTCGTGACGAATGGCACGAGCACCAGCAACAAGATGGTGTGGCACCACGCCGTGGCCCCGGGCGACGTCGTGGTGGTGGACCGCAACTGCCACAAATCCATCCTGCACTCCATCATCATGACCGGCGCCGTGCCCGTGTTCCTGCGCCCCACGCGCAACCACTACGGCATCATCGGCCCCATTCCGGAGAGCGAATTCACCCCGGCGGCGATCCGCAAGAAGATCGCCGAAAACCCGTTGCTCGCCGGCGTGGACCCGAACAAGGTCAAGCCGCGCATCCTGACCCTCACGCAAAGCACCTACGACGGCGTGCTCTACAACACCGAGACCATCAAGCATGGGCTCGACGGCTACATCGACACCCTGCATTTCGACGAGGCCTGGTTGCCCCACGCCGCGTTCCACAGCTTCTACAGCACCTACCACGCGATGGGGCGCAACCGGCGGCGTCCCAAGGACCAGCTCGTCTTCGCCACGCAATCCACCCACAAGCTGCTGGCCGGCATCAGCCAGGCCTCGCAAGTGCTGGTGCAGGATTCGCAAAGCCGAAAGCTCGACCGCCACCTCTTCAACGAGGCCTACCTGATGCACAGCTCCACGAGCCCGCAGTACGCGATCATCGCGTCATGCGACGTGGCCGCGGCCATGATGGAGGCACCGGGCGGCATGGCCCTCGTCGAGGAAAGCATTTCCGAGGCGCTCGACTTCCGCCGCGCGATGCGCAAGGTCGAGCAGGAGTACGACCAGGATTGGTGGTTCAAGGTCTGGGGCCCTGACAAGCTTGTCAACGAAGGCGTGGGAGAACCGGCCGACTGGGTGCTCGAGGCGGGTGCCCAATGGCACGGCTTCGGCGACCTGGCCGATGGCTTCAACATGCTCGACCCCATCAAGAGCACCATCATCACGCCCGGGCTCGACATGTCCGGCAAGTTCGCCAAGACAGGCATCCCTGCTGCCATCGTCACGAAATTCCTGGCAGAACATGGCGTGGTCGTGGAGAAGACCGGGCTTTATTCGTTCTTCATCATGTTCACGATCGGCATCACGAAGGGCCGCTGGAACACGCTGCTGACCGCGCTGCAGCAGTTCAAGGACGACTACGACCGCAACGCGCCGCTGTGGCGGGTGTTGCCCGAATTCGTGGCCGCCCACCCGCGATACGAGCGCATGGGGCTGCGCGACCTGAGTCAGGCCATCCACGAGGCGTACGCCAAGCACGACATCGCCCGACTGACCACCGAGATGTACCTGTCCGACCTGCATCCGGCGATGAAACCGAGCGACGCCTTTGCCCGCATCGCCCACCGCCAGACCGAACGCGTGGCCATCGACGACCTCGAAGGCCGCATCACGGCCTCACTCGTCACCCCGTACCCGCCGGGCATCCCGCTGCTGATCCCCGGCGAGCGCTTCAACCGCAAGATCGTCGACTACCTGCGGTTTGCGCGCGCCTTCAACGCCCAGTTCCCGGGGTTTGATACCGACGTGCACGGGCTCGTGGAGGAAGATACCGATCCGGAGACGCATTGCTACTACGTTGATTGTGTGCGGGATGATGTTTGACGGGGGGCTTCCCCGTCTTCCCCCGCTGGTTCGTGCGGCCTGCTGTGTCTGTTTTCGCGGGGCTTGTTCTCTGGCGAGGCCGCGCCGGGTCTCGGCCCGGCAGCCGAATTACCTTTCTGTCGCGCCAGAAAGGTAATCCAAAGAGGCGCTTTGAACACCAGCTTCCACGCATTTTGCTCAGGCGCTTCGGCTACGAATCCCCCGCACGCCCACTGTCTCCAGCGCCACCGTGACCGTACGAGACACGGCCGTGCCGGTCCGCTT
>CBIHPH010000076.1:0-20577 GCA_966212105.1 uncultured Rhizobacter sp. | reverse complement strand
CAAGTCGTTGTTGCCCGATGCGATCTGGGCGCTGGAGGTGGCCACGCCTTCGGCGTTCTGGCGCACGCCATCGACGATGCCGCGCAACCGGTCCTGCATGCGGGCGAGCGATTGCTTCAGCCGGCCTGTCTCATCATGGGTGACGGCCACGATGGGTTGGCTCAGGTCGCCCTCGGCGATGCGGTCGGCGTCTCGCATCGCGCCAAGCACGGCGGTACTGAGTTTGCGGGCGCTGAACAGCGCGATGCCCAGGCCGAGGATCACCATGAGCCCGAGGGTGCCCGACAGCATGGCCTGTGAATGGCGGTAGATGTCGTGCACCCGTTGCCCGGCGTCGGCCGTGCCTTTGGCGTTGTATTCGATCAGGCGGGTGAGCGCGGCATCGGCCGCGGTGAAGGTCTGGTTGCCGGGGCCCGCGAGCGTGGCCTTGGCGTTTTGCATGTCGACCTCGCGCACCATCTTCAACACCGCCGGCATCAGCGCCTGGAATGCCTTCCAGTTGGTTTCGAACGGTTCGAAGAGCGCACGCTCCTCGGCGCTGGAAATCAATGCCGCGTAGGCTTCGCGGCCGGCTTCGATGCGGGTGCCGAGCGCGGTGATTTCCTTGTCGAGCGCCACCACGGCCGCGTCGCTGTCGGCCAGCAGCAATTGCAGCCGTGCGGCGCGCGCGCTGCCCAGGTCGCGATTGATTTCGCCCAGCACTTTCATGCCAGCCACCCACTTGCGCACGACGAGGGCCGATTCGTCTTCGACGGCGGACAGGCGTTGCAACGACAGCAGGCTTTGCAACGCGGCAATCAGCAATACAACGCCGAAGCCGAGGAGCAGTTTGGTGCGGATGCTCAGGTGGTGAAGGATCATGAGACGAGAAATCCAGGAAGCGGGTTTCTGGTCTTCGGCGCGTCTCCGGGGGGATTGTCTAGGGGTTTCTACCAGGTGGCCGTCGTCGTCGGTCACTGCGTTGCCGTTGTAAGTTCTGCGGATGCTGCCCCATGCCGCCGTTCTCGACGCCACCCTCGTTCGCTGCTACGGCGTCGACCCGGGCTGCCATGCCCACGACCATTCGCAGGTGCTCTTCGGAGTGGACGGCAGCCTGGAGTTGGAAGTCGAAGGCCATGCGGCGTTTGTCGACGCAGCGTCCGGCCTGGTCGTGCCCGCTGGCTCGATCCACACTTACCAAGCCGTACGAGGGGCCCGCGTGCTGGTATTGGATTGCGCTGAAGGCCCGGGGACGGACCGCTTCCGGCGTTTTGCGTTGCCCGCCGGCTGGCGCGCTCTTGGCCGCGACGCGTTGCTCGAGGGGCTGGGCGCTGCGAGGACTTTGCAGCCGCGGCGGCGCATCGACCTGGCGGCGCTGGCCGAGCGCATCGACGCCGCACCGGCGCGGCCGTGGACCGTCGCGGAACTGGCGGATGCTTGCCACCTCAGCCCCCAGCGCTTTCGTGCGCGCTTTGCCGAACTGACCGGCTTGTCGCCGATGGCGTTCGTGAGGATGCGGCGGCTCGCTCAAGCCGAGCGGCTGCTGCGCCACGGCTGGTCGCTGGAGGCGGTGGCGCTGCAGGTGGGCTATGCGAGCGCCAGCGCGCTGTCGTTTGCGTTGCGGCGTGACCGCGACACCGGCGCACGAGCGCTCCGCGGCGCCTGAGGACGAGCGTTGCTCGAAAGTTGACGCCATGGCCAGGGCGATGATCCGGCCATGAAAGTCCATCCCAATCCGAGATTTGGTATCGCTTGCGTGCTGATGGCGGCCACGCTGTGGGGCACGACCGGCACTGCTCAGGCGCTGGCCGGGGGCACGTTGTCGTCGCTGTGGTTCGGTGCCTTGCGCCTTCTGGTGGCGGCGGCATTCTTCGCGGTGTTCGCGGCCGTCGCCGGTGGGGCGCGGCGTGCCGCATGGCAAGGGCTGGCGTTGATTGACGTGCTGGGCGCAGGGCTGTGCATGGCCGTCTACAACCTCGCGTTCTTCGGCGGTGTTCGGTTGACCGGTGTGGCCATTGGCACGGCCATCGCGCTGGGAAGCGGGCCGATCTGGGCAGGATTGCTGCAGGCACTGCTTCAGCGCGCTCCACCAGCAGCGAACTGGTGGGCCGGCACCGCCGTGGCAGTGTCAGGCGGCGTGCTGCTGTCGGCCAGCGGTCACGCAGGACCGGCGTCGGTGCCGGCAAGTGGTGTTGCGATGTGCCTCATCTCAGGGCTGGCGTACGCGGTCTACACGCTGCTGAACAAGCGCATGGTCGCCGTCGCGCCGGCCTCGACGATCACGCTGGCCGCGTTCGGTATTGCGGCTGCACTGGCTGTCCCCGCCGCATGGGCAGGATCCGGTGCGGCGTCCATCGGCCCGCGCGATGCACTGGCCGTGGTCTACACCGGCGTCGTGAGCGCCGGCATCGCTTTCCTCGTGTTCAGCCATGCGCTGCACCACATCTCGCCCGCTTCCGGCGTGAGTCTGGCGCTTTGCGAGCCAGTGGTTGCCTTCGGGCTTGCAGTGGTGGTGCTTGGCGAGCCGGCCGGCGCAGGTGCGATCGCAGGGCTGCTGCTGGTCGTGGCCGGCGTCCTCGGCGTGATGCGAGCGGAGCTGGCTGGCCGGCCGTCAAATCGGATCGCCGCTGCCACTGCGCCCTGCCGGGCAGTCGATTGACGATCCAAAGCCAGGCATTCGTTCAATGCACGGTCTTGTCTTCGCGCTCCAGGCGCACATCCGTTCCGGCCACGACAAGTGAACCGTCGTCCGCGAGGTCGACATGCCGGCCATCGGGAAGTTTGTATTCGGCGATGCCGATCGGCTCCCATTGTTCTGGCTGGTTGCCGGAGGCTTCGATGCGCCGCAGGTGTTCGTAGCCGTGCACCGAGTAAGTCTGTCCGTCACTGCCTCGGGCCGTGAAGGTTTCGAGCCGGCGGATTCGTTTTTCCATGGAGCACTCCTTGGTGTCTTGTTCCTGGGGCAAATCACTCTACGCCCCTCGGGTCACCCATGGCCCCGGCGGGGGCACTCGTCCGCGGGGCCAAGGCGCGCAGGCCGCGCCAGAACCAGTACGATGGTTCCAGCTCGTTTCACACGGAGTCTGCGATGCCAGGACTGCTTTCTCACGTCGACCCCGAGGGGCTGCTCGAGTATTCGGTCGTCTACACGGACCGCGCGCTCAATCACATGTCTCAGTCGTTCCAGCGGGTGATGAAAGACATTTCGGCCACGCTCAAGGCGGTTCATGGCGCCCGCTCCGCCATTGTGTTGCCGGGCAGTGGGTCGTTCGGCATGGAGGCGGTAGCGCGGCAATTCGCATCGGGCCGCAAGGTCATGGTGTTGCGAAACGGCTGGTTCAGCTATCGCTGGACACAGATCTTCGAGATGGGGAACATCCCTTCGTTCGTCACCGTGCTGAAGGCCCGGCGCACGGCGCCCGAGCGGCACGCGCCCTTCGCGCCGCCATCCGTGGACGAGGTGGTCACCGCGATCCGGGATCAGCGGCCCGAGGTGGTGTTCGCCCCGCATGTCGAGACTGCCAGCGGAATGGTGCTGCCCGACACTTACCTGCGTGCCGTGGCCGACGCGGTGCACGGGGTGGGGGGGCTTTTCGTGCTCGACGGCATCGCATCAGGCGCCATGTGGGTCGACCTGCCTGCCACCGGTGTCGACGTGCTCATCGGCGCTCCGCAAAAGGGCTGGAGTTCGTCGCCGTGCGGGGCGCTCATCGCGCTCGGTGATGAGGCTCGAGCACGCATCCAGCACACCACGAGCACGAGCTTTGCGTGTGACCTGCGCAAATGGCTGCAGATCATGGAAAGCTACGAATCCGGCGGACATTCGTACCACACGACCATGCCCACTGACGCGCTGGCGCGCCTGCGCGACACGATGCTTGAAACACGGGCTGACGGCTTCGAAACGCTTCGCGCCGCGCAGCAGCGGCTCGGGCGCGAGGTACGTGCGCTGCTGGCCCGCAAGGGCTTCAAGTCGGTCGCGGCACCGGGCTTCGAAGCGCCGGGTGTGGTGGTGAGCTACACCGACGATCCGGACATCCAGTCGGGGAAGAAGTTCATCGGCCTCGGGCTGCAGACGGCTGCCGGGGTGCCGCTTCAGTGCGACGAAGGCCCGGATTTCCGCACGTTCCGCATCGGCCTCTTCGGGCTCGAGAAATTGCGCCACGTGGACCGCACGGTGCGGACGCTCGACGAGGCGCTCAACCAGATCGCTTGAAGCTTCGGCTGGGCACGGAGCCTGAATTCACGAGGTCAGCAGCCCGCGCAGGCGCGTGAGGTTGTCGAGCGTGTGGCCGAGATGCACACGCAGGGCGTCGGAGGCGTCCTGCAGGCGATCTTGTTCGATCAGTGCAAGCACATGCAGGTGTTCGGCACAGTGCTGTTCATAGCGCTGCCGGTCCTTCATCGAGCGGTACGAGAGCAGCCTGCGCACCCGGTTCACGCGGCGGATGGTCTCGATGAAGAACGGGTTGCCCGAGCCCTCGACGATCGATTCATGGAAGCGCACGCCACGATCGTGCAGTTGATCGGGCGTGACGGTGTCGATGCCGCCGCCGAGCAGGTGATGCTCGGCCGCTCGGCAGCGGGCCAGCACGTCGGGGTCCAGGCGGTAGCCCGGTTCGAGCAGGGCCGCGGGTTCGAGCGCAAGTCGCAGGCGGTATGACTGCAGCAGGCTGTCGGGCGTGGTCAGCATGGGCGAGAAGCTCCAGCCGTAGCCGGCCTTCTTGTGCACCCAGCCCTCCTGCGCCATGCGGCCCAGCAGGGCCGAGACCTGCGCCGGGGTGAGCCCATACCGGTTCTTCAGCCACGTCTCCGAGAATGTGTCGGGCAATTCGCCGCGCAAGCGGTCTTCCGCCAGCTGGAAGTACGAGCGTGTGACGAGGTCCGGGTCGGCACGCGCGAATTCATCGCGCAGGCTGTCGACCGCCGAGGCGATCGGCCTGGCCACGAAGTAGCCGCGGTTGGGCTCCCGTGTCAGCAGCCCCTTGGCCTGCAGCAGGCGCAGCGCATCGTTGACGGGCGATCGGGAGACGCCGAGGCGATCGGCCAACGCCTGGGCGGCCAGGTGGCTGCCGACATCGACGCCGTCCTGGGCCAGCAGGTCGAGCACACGGGAGGCAAGCGGGGCGGACAGGGATTTCATCGTGAGGTCGACAGCATCTCGTGCAGGATCATCGGGATGACGCCGCCATGCTGCAGCAGCCGCACATCGAGGTTTGTCTCGACGGCGGCGATGGCCTCGAAGGCCACCGTGTCGCCATTGGGGCGCAGGAGCCGCACCGGCACGCGTGCGCGAGGAGCAAGTGTGTCGCCAGGGGCGTCGATCTCGATGCGGTCCCCGGGTGCGACGTCGAAGCGCTCGGTCAGGCGAAGGGGCAAGATGCCCATGCCGATCAGGTTCGAGCGATGGATGCGCTCGAAGCTCATCGCGAGCACTGCGCGCACGCCCAGCAGACGCGGGCCCTTGGCGGCCCAGTCGCGCGACGAACCCGTGCCATAGCGCTCGCCTGCGACGAGCACGACCGCCTGGCCTTCGGCGCGGTAGCGGGCCGCGACCTCATGGATCGGGGCCACGTCGCCGCTCGGCACGTGGAGGGTGTGGGCCACGGGCGCGTCCGGCGCCAGCGCGTTGTGCAGCGTCTTGCTGTGGAACGCCGCGCGCAGCATCACCTCCCAGTTGCCGCGGCGGGAGGCGAACACATTGAGGTCCTCGCGGGCTTCCCCGCGTGCCACGAGGAAGTCGGCCACGCGGCTGTCGGGCGGGATGGCGCTTGCGGGAGAGATGTGGTCGGTGGTGACGTCGTCGCCCAGCACCAGCAGCGGCTGGGCGATGTAGTGGCCGAGTTGGGTGCGTTCATCTGCCGAGGCGAACGGCGGCCGGCGCAGCGCGGTGGATTCGGGATGCCAGGGGAACCGGGGACCGGACGGCGCTTCGAGCGCATGCCACAGAGGATTGCGGCTGGCGATCGCGAATGTGCGCCGGTAGTCAGCGCGGTCCGTGGACTGGGCCAGGCACGCGGCGATGTCTTTGCGCGTCGGCCACAGGTCGCGCAGCATCACGGGGCCCTGCGTGGGCGAGATGCCGACCGGATCGACGCCGAAATCGCGTTCCGCATCGCCTGCGAGCGCGAAGGCGATCACGAGCGGGGGCGACATGAGGAAGCCGAGTTCGAGGTCCGGATGCACGCGGCCAGGAAAGTTGCGATTGCCTGAGAGCACGGCGACCGGCCGGATGCTGCCCTCGGCCAGGCCGTCCCGGATGGCTGGAGGCAGCGGCCCGGAATTGCCGATGCAGGTGGTGCAGCCCTGGCCCACGATGTCGAAGCCCACGGCGGCCAGATCGTCGATCAGGCCGGCGCGGCGCAGGTAGTCGGCCGCCGCCGGCGAGCCCGGGGCCAGCGAGGTCTTGACCCATGGCGGCACGGCCAGGCCGAGGGCACGGGCCTTGCGGGCGAGCAGCCCGGCGGCGATGAGCAGCTTGGGGTCGCTGGTGTTGGTGCAGCTCGTGATCGCGGCAATGGCCACGGCGTGGCGCGGCAGCGTGGAGTTGGCCGGGGTCGGGAGCTTCAATGCGGCAAGCGCCTCGCGGGCCTGCCGGTGGTCCAGCAGGTCCTGCGGGCGGCGGGGGCCTGCGATGTGCATGCCGACGGCATCGAGATGGATGTCGATGCGGCGCGTATAGCGCGGTTCGGCGAGGCCGTCGAACCACAGGCCCATGCGGCGCGCGCACGCTTCGACGAAGGCGGCGTGCGCCGCGTCGCGTCCCGTGTCGACGAGGTATTGCAAGGTGTGCCGGTCCACCGGGAAGAACGCGGTGGTGGCACCGTATTCGGGCGCCATGTTGGCCACCACCGCGCGGTCGCCGGCGGTGAGTGTGCTGACGCCCGGTCCGTAGAACTCGACGAATTCTCCGGAGACGCCGATGCCCCGCAGGCGCTGGGTGACCGTGAGGGCCAGGTCGGTGGCCAGCGTGCCTGCGGGCAGCGCGCCCGACAGGCGCACGCCGATCACATCCGGGATGCGCAGCGGCGTGGGCAGGCCGAACATCACCATCTGGGCCTCCAGGCCCCCGACGCCCCAGCCCAGCACCCCGAGGCCATTGACCATGGGGGTGTGGCTGTCGGTGCCGATCATCACGTCGGGCACGGCCCAGCGCTCGCCACGGCGCTCCTCCGTGGTGAACACGGTGGCCAGCTGCTCGAGGTTGATCGTGTGCATGATGCCGGTGCCGGGCGGGTGGATGCGCACGCCGCGCAGTGCGCCGGCGGCCCAGCGCAGGAACCGGTACCGCTCGGCGTTGCGGCGTATCTCGTGTTGCATGTTCACCGTCGCGGCATCGGGACGGGCGGACACCTCGACGGCGAGCGAATGGTCCACCGACACATCCACCGGCAGGCGAGGGTTCAGGCGCTCGGGGTCCACGCCGGCTTCGGCCAGCGCATCGCGCATCGCGGCGATGTCGACGAGCGCCGGGGTGCTCGTGGTGTCGTGCATCAGCACACGGCCCGGCTGGAAAGGGATTTCGGCCTCGCTCGTGCCGTGGGCGAGCCAGCCGAACAAGGCCGTCACGGCATCTTCGCGGGCGGCGCCGTCGAGGTGGCGCAACACGTTTTCGAGCAGCAGCCGCAAGACCACCGGCAGCTGCGCGAGGCGCTCGCCGAACAGGGCGGGCAGGTCCATCACCCGGTGGCGCTGTCCCCCGAAGAGCAGCTCGGACGGTGCGAAATCGCTGGCACTTTCCATGGCGGACAGTTTGCATTTGCCGCTTGAGAAATGCAATTGCACTCGGAATATCCAGGTCCCCGTAGTTACCGCAGTGAGACAAATTCACGGCTCCCGCCAGAATGGTTTACCTCGGTTTCCACTTCGAAAGAAAAGCCATGCCATCCACCTCTTTCCGTCTTGGCCGCCGTTTGTTCATCGCCGCCGTGGTGCTTTGCGCGGCGCTCGGGGGCCCCACGTTGGCGCAGGCCCCGCTCGACTTGAAGATCCTGGCGCCGGCGGCACCTGGCGGTGGCTGGGACAGCGCCGCCCGGTCCTTGCAGCAGGTGCTGACCTCCACGGGGGCGGGCAAGAGCATCCAGGTCGTCAACGTCCCCGGCGCGGGTGGCACGGTGGGCCTCGCGCAGTTCGTCAATAACGCCAAGGGCGATGGCCACCAGCTGATGGTGATGGGCATCACGATGGTGGGCGCGGTGCTGACGAACAAGTCGCAGGTGGGGCTCGATGCCGTGACGCCCATCGCGCGGCTGACCGGCGACCCGCTGGTGGTCGTGGTGCCGGCCAATTCGCCGCACAAGACGCTCAAGGACCTCGCCGCGGCGCTCAAGACGGACACCTCGAAGGTCGTGTGGGCAGGCGGGTCGGCCGGGGGCGCCGACCACATTCTCGCGGGGCTCGTGACGAAGGCTGCCGGTGGCGATGCATCGAAGCTCAATTACGTGCCGTTTTCGGGCGGCGGCGAAGCACTGGCTGAAATGCTGGGTGGGCGCGTGACGGCCGGCATTTCGGGCTACAACGAATTCGAGAGCCAGATCAAGGCCGGCAAATTGCGCGCGCTTGGCGTGTCGACGGCCAAGCGGGTGCCCGGGGCCGAGGTGCCCACGCTCAAGGAGCAGGGGCTGGATGTCGAGCTCGTGAACTGGCGCGGCATCGTGGCGGGGCCGGGCGTGACGCCGGCGCAGAAGCAGGCGTTCACTGCGGCCATCACCAAGGCGGTCAAGTCGCCCGATTGGGAGAAGGTGCTCAAGGCCCGTGGTTGGGACGACGCCTATCTGGGCGCTGATGAATTCGCTGCGTTCCTCAAGAGCGAGCAGGCGCGCGTCAGGGACGTGCTGACCACCATCGGGCTCGTCAAGTGAACGGGGAAACCGCCAACGGCCCCGGCTGGCGTGCGCTGGCCGGCGTGGGGGCGTTCCTGCTCGCGCTGGCCGTGACGCTCCTGGTGGATGCCACCCGGATGCCGCCGCCGCAGGCGGTGGGTGTAGGGCCCACCGCCGCCTTGCGGCTCGTGGCCGTGTTGCTCGCGCTGCTCGGCGTGGCCCACCTCGTGGCCGCATGGAAGGCCCGTGCCTTGGCGTTCACGCCAGGGGACAAGGCCAACCGGGCGGCGCTGGCCTGGGTGCTCGGCGGGCTGGTCGGCCTGATCGTGTGGCTGCAGCTGGGCGGCGGGTTCGTGATCGGCGCGGCATGGCTGTTCGTCGCGACGGCCGCGGCCTTCGGACAACCCATCCGGATCAAGTCCCCGGTGATCGGCTTCTTTCTGGCACTGGCCGTCTACGTGTTCTTCACGCTCGGCTTGTCGCTGTCGCTGCCGGCCGGCCCGCTCGAACGCGCGTTGTTCGGCGCGGCGGCATGAAAGAAGGGGACATCGATGGAACTCTTCGCGCTTCTCGCACAGGGGATCGGCGTCGCCCTGCAGCCGGGCAACCTGCTGTTCGCCGGCATCGGGGTCATCCTCGGCACGCTGGTCGGCATCCTGCCGGGCATCAGCCCATCCTTGACGGTCGCCTTGCTGCTGCCGATGACCTTCAAGCTGGACCCCACCGGGTCGATCATCATGTTCGCCGGCATCTACTTCGGCGGCATGTACGGCAGTTCCACCACGGCGATCCTGCTCAACACGCCGGGCGAGGCTGCCTCCATCGCCACGGCGATCGAGGGACACAAGATGGCCCGCGCCGGGCGCGGCGGGCCGGCGCTCGCGACGGCGGCCATCGGTTCGTTCGTGGCCGGCACGCTGGCCACCCTCGGGCTGGCGGCACTCGCACCCTGGCTCGTGGATCTTGCCGTGCAATTCGGGCCCTGGGACTACTTTGCACTCATGGTGCTGGCCTTCATCACGGTGTCGGCCACCTTCGGCACGTCGGTGCTGCGAGGCCTGACGAGCCTCGCGCTCGGCCTCGTGCTCGGGCTCGTCGGCATCGACAAGCTCACCGGGCAGTCCCGGCTGGCGTTCGGCGTGCCGTCGCTGCTGGATGGTGTGTCGGTCACCACGCTCGCGGTAGGTCTCTTCGCGATGGGCGAGACGCTGTACACCGCGTCGCGATTCACGGGCGTGCATGAAAGCATCGAGGCGGTGCGCGGGTCGCTCTGGATGACCCTCGACGACTGGAAGCGCTCGTGGAAATCGTGGCTCCGTGGCTTCGGCCTGGGATTTCCCATCGGCGCTTTGCCCGCCGGGGGCGCGGAAGTGCCCACGCTGCTGTCGTACACGCTCGAACGCAAGCTGGCGAGAAAGCCGGACCAGTTCGGTGCGGGCGCCATCGAAGGGGTGGCCGGGCCCGAGGCCGCCAACAATGCGGCAGCCACCGGAACGCTGGTGCCGCTGCTTGCGCTGGGTCTGCCCACATCCGCCACGGCGGCCATGCTGCTGGCCGGCTTCCAGCAGTACGGTCTCGTGCCCGGGCCGCTGCTGTTCGTCACCAACGCCGACCTGGTGTGGGGCCTGATCGCCAGTTTCTTCATCGGCAACCTGATGCTGCTTGTGCTGAACCTGCCGCTCGTGGGGCTGTGGGTGCAACTGCTCAAGGTGCCTCAACCGTGGCTCTATGGGGGCATCCTGCTGTTCGCGGCCATGGGCACGCTCGCGGCCAATCCATCGCCGGTGGAGCTGATCATGCTGGTGGTGTTCGGCATCATCGGTTACCTGATGCGCTGCTGGGACTATCCCGTGGCGCCCATGATCGTCGGACTCATCCTCGGGCCCATGGCCGAGAACCAGTTCAGGCGCGCCTTGCAGATCAGCCTGGGCGACGGCCTCGTGTTCTTCAAGCACCCCAGCTCGGCCACCTTGCTGGCGCTGGCGGCGCTTGCGCTCGTGGCGCCGCTGGTCTTCAAGGGCCTGAGCCGGTTCAAGGGGGAGGATGCCTGACGCATCGGCCTGGAGGCTCGACGATGGATGAAGATCTTGATGGGCTGACCCGGGAGCAGCTGATCGCGGAAGCGGTACGCCTGCGCAACGCGATCCGCCGACACCGCGATGCCAGCGGCCATGCATTGTGCTGGCATCACCCGGAGATGTGGTCGCTGTTGCCGGAAGCGGTGCCTCCGGCCATCACCGTGCCCGAATGGCCACAGTTCATGCGCGGGTGCATCCGCTACCGGCAATCGCTCGATGCCCAGGCCCCGCATGCGCCGCGCACGGCGGATGAGTTCACGGAGGAGTGATCCGTCGTTCACCGAGAGTGAGGGAGCCCCGCTTCCATCGGGACGCCGTACAGTGGAATGACGGCCCGTGGGGTGTCGCTCACCACATTCGCACCGCCGTGCACACTGAGGAGGCCCCATGTCGCTCATCGTTCGTGCATTTCCGCTGCGCGCTCACCCCCGTGACCTCGAAGCCTTCGCGACGGCGCTCAGAGAGCGCAAGGCCGAAGCCGATGCCTTTTATCGGCAGTACGGCGTCTCGCACGAGTCCTGGCATGTGCAGGAGACGCCGGAGGGAAACTGGGTGATCGCCGTGACCGCCGTCGACGATGCGGCGCAGGCCGCGGTGCGTTACGCCGGCTCGTCGGCGGCATTCGACAGCTGGTTCAAGAAGCAGGTGCTCGCGCTGACGGGCATCGACGTGTGTGTACAGCCGCTGGGCCCGCCCACCACGCAGGTGTTTGTCTGGGAAGATGATGGGCGTTCCCACGGAGAGTTGCAGGCGCGAGCTTGAGGTGTGGGGATGTTGCTCCGGGGAAGGCCGGGGTCCACTGCGGCCAGTGGGTACCGGCTTGCCAGAATGTCACCCCGGCGAAAGCCGGGGCCCACTGCGGCCGAAGGGCACCGGCGTTCACAGGCATGACGAGTGGGAAGGGCGCTGCGATGCCTGAGCAACTCACCAAGCACCCCGACGTGACATTGCAGGTGCTGCGCAGCGCCGGAGCCCGGTGTGGCGAAGGTGCGAAGCAGGAGATACTCACGCATTGTCCCGCCGAGCGTTTCTGCAAGCTGCCGGGTGGTGAGCTTTGCGTCTTCGGCCTGCCCGAAGCGCCCAACATGACGCAGATCACGGCTGCCGAATGGAGGGCGCTGGTGCAATCTCTCCCCGCAGCATCGTCCACGCCGCCGGGGGCAGACGGCACGGCCGTGATGCTCAGTGGCGCCGGCGGCCTGCTTGCAGGGGCGGTCATCGCGCTGGCCGTCTCGCGCAGGCGGCGGCGTCGCCGTCCAACCTGAAAGTCGTTCCTCCTGCTCATGAATGTTTCGATCATCGGTAACTCCGGCTCCGGCAAATCGACCTTGGCCGCACGCATTGCCCAGGCCAACGGTTCACGTCTGCTCGACCTGGATTCCATTTTCTGGGAGCCGGGAAAAGTGGCCGTTGCCCGCCCGGCGGACGCCGCCGCCGCCGATCTGCGGCAGTTCTGCGATGTGCCTGCGAGATGGGTGGTGGAGGGCTGCTATGCGGGGTTGATCCGGCAATCGCTCCATCACGGCACCTGCCTGGTGTTCCTGAACCCGGGGCTCGAGCAGTGCGTGGCCAACTGCAAGGCCCGGCCTTGGGAGCCTCACAAGTACCGATCCAAAGCGGAGCAGGACGAGAAACTCGAGTTCCTGCTGCAATGGGTCGCCGCGTACTACACGCGAGAAGGCGACATGTCCTGGGCCGAACATCAACGTCTCTACGACGCGTACGAGGGCCCGAAGCTTCACCTTCAGCGGCTGCCGGACGCCGATTTCAAGCTGCCCGTGTAGGGGCGCTCACCGATGGTGATGATGGCCGGTGCCGTGGGTGAGCACCGTGTCGGTTGCGAGCACGTCACCGGGATCGAACTCGGGCTGGCCGGTCACTTGCTGATAGAGCGGGCCGAAGTCGATGCGGGCCAGGTTCAGCAGCTCATCGAAGTCGCCGATCACGAAATAGGTTTCCTGGAAGTCGTCGATGCGGTAGCGGGTGCGCATCACGCGGCGCAAGTCGAAGCGCAGGCGATTGGGGGATGGGTCGTCCAGCGCGAACACCGTTTCGGTGAACGATGATGCGATGCCTGCGCCGTACAGCCTCAGCCCGTCGGCCTGTTGCAGCAGGCCGAATTCCACGGTGTACCAGTACACGCGCGCGAGCTGGGCCAGTGTTCCCAGGCTCTGCGCGCGCAGGCCGCCTTCACCATAGGCCTGCAGGTAGTCGGCCACGAGCGGGTTGGCCAGCATCGGCACATGGCCGAACACATCGTGGAAGACATCCGGTTCCTCCAGGTAGTCGAGCTGATCGGGCCGGCGGATGAAGTTGCCGGCGGGAAAGCGCCGGTGGGCGAGGTGGTCGAAGAAGACTTCATCCGGCACGAGCCCGGGCACGGCCACCACCTGCCAGCCGGTGCGCGGCAGCAGCACCTCACTGAGCTCACGGAAATCGGGAATGTGCGTGGCGTCGATGGGCAGGTCCTGCATGCCTTGCAGGAACTCATTGCAGGCGCGGCCGGGCAGCAGGTGCGTCTGCCGTTCGTACAGCGTCTGCCATGTGGCGTGGTCCGCCGCGGTGTAGGAGGCGTAGCCCTGATCGATGGTCCAGTCGGCGTGTGCCGGCCGACCCGCTTCACCGGCGGCCAGGCCGTGCTTGCCGAGGGCGTCGAGCTGGCGCTTCATGATGGCTCCATTGTGGCGCGCGGATCACAATCGGGCCATGCTCGCTTTTCACACCGATCAATTCAATCTCCCGCTGCCGCCGGGGCACCGGTTTCCGCAGGAGAAGTACCGCCGGCTGCGAGAGCGCGTGCAAGTCGAGTTGCCGGAGATCGAACTGCGCGTGGCGCCCGGCGCCACGGACGGTGAGCTGGCGCTCGCGCACAGCCCGGACTACGTGACCGACGTGGCCGAAGGCCGGCTCGGCGCTGCCTTGCAGCGCGAGATCGGGTTTCCGTGGTCGCCGGAGATGGTGGAACGGTCCCGCCGCTCCGTGGGAGCCACCATTGCGGCCGCGCGCACCGCGCTGAATGAAGGGGTGGCGGCGAATCTGGCCGGAGGCACCCACCACGCCGCCGCCGACAAGGGGGCGGGCTTTTGCGTCTTCAACGACATCGCCGTCGCCGCCCGGCTCATGCAGGCCGAATGGGGGCGTGACCGACGCAGCCTGCTGCGGGTGGCGGTGATCGATCTGGACGTGCACCAGGGCAACGGCACGGCGGCCATCTTTCGCGAGGACCCGACGGTGTTCACCTTGTCCCTCCACGGTGAAAACAACTTTCCGTTCCGAAAGGAAGCGGGGGATCTTGATGTGGCCCTGCCCGATGGGTGCACGGACGCCGCGTACCTCGCCGCGCTGGAAGGCGCGTTGGACTGCCTGTGGGCGCGCCATGCCGGTGCGCTGCCGGGGCTCGTGTTCTACCTGGCCGGCGCCGATGCCCATGAAGGGGACCGCCTGGGCCGCCTGAAGCTCACGGCCCAAGGCATGGCCGAACGTGACCGGCGCGTGTTCGCCGCCGTGCGCGAGCGCCGCATCCCAGCGGTGCTGACGATGGGGGGCGGCTATGGCCGGGTGATCGACGACACCGTCACCGTGCAGATCGGCACCTTGAGGGAGGCGGTGAGAAGCTTTCGGCTGTGGTGACGGTCGCGAGGATGCAGTCGTGGGGATGGACACCTGCGCCTGCGCGTAGATGATGCGTGCCTTGGAGCGGCAGCATGGTGCCGCGATCCCCATCGGAGAAATGGAGAGAACTCATGCCAAAGCAAGGAATCCTGCCGGTGCTGGCAGACCTGTACAACCCCGCACTGGTGCTTCTGTCATTGGTCTGCATCAGCCTGCCCTGCAGGCAGCGGCAATGGAAACATGCCGGCTTGCTGCTGGCGGGATTCATCGGCATCGCGGTCATCGCCTACGGCATCCGCTACCTCGATGACAACAACGGGCTCTGGATGCGATTCGGCCTCGACTACAGCACCCACACCGCCACGTCCATCGGCATGGTGATCTTCCTGTCCTTCGCCGCGCCGCGCCACTGGAAGGTCTTGTCCTTGTCGTTCGTGTCGTATGCCTTGCTGATGATGCACCTGGGCTATCACACCGCGATGGACATCCTGACCACGGGCGTGACCGTCGCGTTGCTGGGCGCCGCATGGCTGAAAGTGCTGAACCAGCGGGACGTGGACGCTGCAGAGCGCCCGGTCGGCCAGCCCCAGGGGTCCTGACGGCAACGGCGCTCAGATGGGCTCGGTGCGCGCCAGCAGCCAGGCAAGCGCATCTCCGTGCACCAGCGGCGACAGCCGCTCCCGCACGAGTGCGTGGTAGCGGTTGAGCCAATCCACCTCGTCAGCCCGCATCAGCGACGGATCGATGCAGCGGGTGTCGATGGGGCACAGGGTCAGCGTCTCGAATTCGAGGAATTCACCGAATTCGTTGGTGACATCCGGGCTCGCGCATGGCACGTTCAGCACGAGGTTCTCGATGCGGATGCCCCACTGGCCCGGCCGGTAGAGGCCCGGTTCGATGCTCGTGATCATGCCGGGCATCATGGCCATGTGGATCTCCGGAATGGCTTTCGAGATGCTTTGGGGGCCTTCGTGCACATTCAGGAAGTAGCCGACGCCGTGGCCGGTGCCGTGGCCGTAGTCGAGGCCCTGTTCCCACAGCGGCGCGCGGGCGATGGCGTCCAGCATGGGCGACAGCGTGCCGCGTGGAAAGCGTGTGCGGCTCAGCGCGAGCGTGCCCTTGAGCACCAGGGTGTAGTCTCGGCGTTGGTCTGCCGACACATTGCCGATGGGCCAGACCCGCGTGATGTCGGTGGTGCCGCCGACGTACTGCGCGCCCGAATCGATCAGCAACAGGCCGTGACCCGATAGTGGAGCGTGCGATGCGCCGGTGGCACGGTAGTGCGGCATCGCTCCGTTGGCATTGAAGCCCGCGATGGTGGGAAAGCTCAGCCCCACAAAGCCTGGCCGGCGCGCACGGGCAGCGCTCAGGTGTTCGTCGACGGTCAGTTCGGTGAGCGGTTCCGTGCGCGTCGTGTCGGCCAGCGCCTGTTCGAACCAGGCGTAGAACTCGCACATCGCTGCGCCGTCCTGCACCATGGCATCGCGCACATGGGCCGCTTCGGCGGTGGTTTTGCGGCTCTTGAGCAGCGTGCTGGGATTGATGGCCTCGACCACCGTGGTGGACCCGCCGACATGCTCGCGCAAACCGATCGTCACGCGCCGTGGATCGATCAGCAGGGTGGCGCCGGCGGGCAGGGCGGCCAGCGACGGGCCGGCCTCCGCGTAAGGCTTCAGGCCGACGCCATCGGCCTCCAGCACCGCGGCCAGCTCACCGGGCACCTTGCCTTCGGCCACGAAGAGGGCCGCCGTGGACGGGCCGATCAACAGGTGTGCGAGGAACACCGGGTTGTAGTCGACGTCGGAGCCGCGCAGGTTCAGGATCCACGCGATGTCGTCCAGGGTGGAGACGAAGTGGTATTCGGCGCCATGCGTCGCCATCGCCTCGCGAACCTGCCTCAGCTTGTCGGCCCGTGGCAGTGGCGCATGGGGAGCGGCATGTTCGTAGACTGGTGCCGCAGGCAAACCCGGGCGGTCGGGCCAGGCGGCGTCGAAGACGTCGAGGTCGGTGCGCATGGCGATGCCCGCCTTGTCGAACGCCGCATGAAGCGCCTGGGCGGCCGAGATGCCGAGCACCTTGCCATCGACCGCGAGGGCGCTGCCGCGGGGCAGTGCCTGCACGATCCAGTCGATGTGGTGCACGGCGGCGCCGGTGGGGATGCGCACGAGGTCGATGCCCGTGCCCGCGAGTTCGGCTTCGGCCTGCACCCAGTAACGGCTGTCGGCAAACAACGCGGCGCGGTCGGTCGTGACCACGAGCGTGCCCATGGAGCCCGTGAACCCGGAGAGCCATTGCCGCCCCTGCCAACGTTCGGGCAGGTATTCCGACAGGTGCGGATCGCTGGACGGCACCAGCACCGCCGAGACGCCGAGCTGGACGAGGGCATCACGGACACGCTGCAGGCGCAGGCGGATGGGGGAGGTGCGTTGGTCCATGGGGGAGGTCCTGCGAATGGGGGCTGGGCACAAATTCTAGGCTTCGCTGCCGGTTCCACCGGCCAGCTTGCGGCGGACCATGTCGATGTGGCTGCGAAGCGCGTACAACTCGTCGGCGTGGCTGAGCGGGATGCTCACGTTTTCGACGCGTGTTTCGATGTCATCGAGTGCGCGCCGGAGCTCGGCTGCCGGACGGTGCCCGGCCGCGTTTTCCAACGCACGCAATTGGCCGTACCAGCGGAACACGCGCGAGCGGATGCGGAATTCGTAGAGCGGTGGCACCACCCTCGACAACGGGATGAGGATGGCCACGATCGACACGAGCACCACCCACATGCGATCGATGAGATTGGCCAGCCAGAACGGCAGGTAGTTCTGCAGAAAGGGCGGCCCGTTGCGGTAGAAGCGCTCGGCTTCGGCCGCCAGCGGCCGTTCGGCACCGCGCGGCGTGGGGAAGTCGCCCTTGTGCTGGAACCAGCCTGCGCCGCCATGCACCGAACGTGCGGCTTGCATGAACAATTGAATCAGCGCCGGGTGGGTGCCCTCCCGGGCGACCAGCATGGCGGTGGGCGCGATCAGGCGCACATCGGATGAGGGCACGTCGCCCGCCAGGTCCACCACGCCGCGCGGCAGCGTCACCGCCGTGAGGAAGGGGAAGCGGCGGGAATAGGCATCGGCCTGCGCCACGTCGAACAGCCGGATGCCTGGCGTTTGCAGCAGCATCTGCACCATCACCGATTCCGGGGCGGATGCGAATACCAGGGCATCCGTGCGACCCTCGAGGAAATCCACCACCGCCGGCGTCTGGGGCTGGTGCAGCAGCGTGAGCGCCGACGGCTCGATGCGGTTGGCCTCGATCAGCCGGGCCATCAGGTTGGGCACGCCGCTGCCGCCAGGGCCGATGTTGACCTTCCACCCTTGCAATTGGGAGAGGCTGGTGATGGCGGGCGACTGGGTGAGCCGGCGTGCCGAATCCTCGCGGTAGAACAGCCACACCGGCTCATAGAACAGGCTGCCGAGCGACACCAGGTCATCCTCGGCCTCGACCGGCTCGCCGGGGCGTTCGGCATCCGCGCCGCCCTGGACGAAGGCAATGTCGACGCCCGAATGGTTGTCTCGCAGCAATTGCAGGTTCTGGGCGGCGCCCTCGGTGTTGCGCAGTTCGACCGTGATGCCGTGCGCCCTGAGCAGCGCGGCATAGCGGCGGCCGAATTCGGCATAGGCGCCCTGCTCGACGCCGGTGGCGAGCACGACGCGCCTGGGCGGCGTGGGGTCCAGCACCGCATAGGCCACGCCAAGCAGCACCACGGCAATCAGCACGAAAGGCCCCGCCGTGATCAAGAGATCGCGGAACGACAGCAAGGTGTTGCGCAAGGCGTGGGGCATCCGGGACATGTCCGTGGGTGAAACACTCGAGGCTTGACGATACAACGCAAGCGCGCCCGTGGGGGGGCCTGGGGCCCCGGCAAAAAGCAGGGGGCGCGCAGGCAAAGCAATCAGCGTGTCGCCTCCGAGAGAGGGCGTTATCCTTTTCCTTTTGCTGCCAACCCTGTACTTTCGATGCGCCTGCTGCTGGTGGAAGATGACCGGATGATCGGTGAGAGCCTGCGTGGAGCGCTGCGCCTGGAAGGCTACGCGGTGGACTGGGTGCGCGACGTGGCCTCGGCACGCGCCACACTGGCCAGCGAGCGGTTCGACGCGGTGCTGCTCGATCTCGGCTTGCCGGCTGGCGGCCAGGGCACGGCCGACGCGGAGGGCGGCCTGGGCGTGCTGCGCGAATTGCGGTCCCGCGAGGACCCCACGCCTGTCGTCGTGCTCACCGCCCGGGATGCGGTGGGGGATCGCGTCAAGGGCCTCGACGCCGGCGCGGACGACTACCTCGTCAAGCCGTTCGAACTCGACGAACTGTGCGCGCGGCTGCGCGCCGTGATGCGCCGCCATGGCGGCCGGGCCCAGCCTGCGCTGACCCACGGCGGCGTGACGCTCGACCCGGCCACCCGCCAGGTCACCCGTGACGGTGTGCCGGTGCTCCTGTCCGCCCGCGAATTCGCGGTGCTCGAAGCGCTGATGCTGCGGCCGGGCGCACTCCTGTCGCGCGCGCAACTCGAAGACCGACTGTACGGCTGGGGTGAGGAGATCGAGAGCAACGCCGTGTCCGTCTACGTGCACCAGCTGCGCAAGAAACTCGGGGCCGATTTCATCCAGAACATGCGCGGCGTGGGCTACTTCGTCGGCCTGGCGCCGAAGACATGAACTCCATCCGCATTCGCCTCCTCCTCGCGCTGCTGGCCATCCTCGCGGCTGCCGCGGCAGTGCTCGGCGGCTTCACGTACCACAACGTGCTCGTGGAGACCGAAGCCTTGTTCGACTACCAGCTGCGGCAGATGGCCCTGTCCCTGCGCGACCAGGGCGAGATCGACCCGAGCCAGGCCCAGGCGCTGGCCGATGGCCAACTCGACTTCGTCGTGCAGATCTGGAACGTCGAGGGCCGCACCATCTACGCCACGCGCGACCACCCGAACCTGCCGTCGCGTGCGCTGATCGGGCTGGCCGAAATCAACGTCAACGGCCAGGTGTGGCGCACGTTCAGCACGGCGACGCGCGACCGTGTCATCCAGGTGGCCCAGCCCGTGGAAATCCGCAAGCGGCTCGCAGCCGATGCGGCGCTACGCAGCGTGCTGCCCTTGCTGTTCCTCGCGCCCGTGCTGGCCCTGTTCGGCTGGTGGGTCGTTGCACGGTCGCTCGCCCCGCTGAACCGGGTGGCGGCCGACGTGCGCCAACGCGATGAACATGGCCTGGCACCATTGCCCACGGACGGCCTGCCGGATGAAGTGGCGCCTTTGGTGACGGCCTTGAACGCGCTGCTCGTGCGGCTGGGCGAATCGTTCGATGCCCAGCGTGCCTTCGTGGCCGACGCCGCCCACGAACTGCGTTCACCGTTGACCGCGCTGACGCTGCAGCTCAAGCTGCTGCAGCGCGCCACCGATGAGGCCAGCCGGGAGGCGGCGATCACCGCGCTCGGCGAGGGCATCGAGCGGTCCAGCCGCATGGTGGGGCAATTGCTGACCTTGGCGCGCAGCGAACCCGGCGCCGCCGCATCGCCGCTGGAGCCGCTGGACCTCGCCGAGGTGGTGCGCCAGGCGATGGTCGACACCGTGCCCTATGCCTTGTCCCGCGGGTCCGATCTCGAACTCGTGGCTGACGCGCCGGTGCCGGTTACCGGCGATCGCTCTGCGTTGGGCGTGCTCGCCCGCAACCTCGCGGACAACAGTCTGCGGTATGGCCCGCCTGGCGCGCATGTGGTGGTGCGGGTGATGACGGTCGACGGCGCGCCGGTGCTGCAGGTCGATGACAACGGGCCGGGCATTCCGGCCGACGAACGCGGGCGGGTGTTCGACCGCTTCTACCGCAGAGCGAACGATGAGGGTGGCAGCGGGCTGGGTCTGGCGATTGTGCAGAGCATCGCGCGGCGCCATGGCGCCACCGTGACGCTGGGGGATTCGCCAATGGGCGGGTTGCGGGTGGTGGTGCGGTTTGTTCCGGTTGCTTGACTCGTCAAACTCTTGATCTTGTTGTTCGCTTGGCGCGGGGCTTGTTCTCTGGCGAGGCCGCGCCGGGTCTCGGCCCGGCAGCCGAATTACCTTTCTGACG
>CBIHPH010000075.1:0-20965 GCA_966212105.1 uncultured Rhizobacter sp. | reverse complement strand
GAACCGGACTAGACGGATTTGCAATCCGTTGCATAACCGCTTTGCTATCGCGCCGTCGCGAATCTGCCGACCGATCCGTTGAACCCGACGGCAGCCAACGATCCAGTTCGACAAAAAAGGGAAGCTTCTTCGGCTTCCCTTCATGGCAATCTGGAGCGGGAAACGAGGCTCGAACTCGCGACCTCAACCTTGGCAAGGTTGCGCTCTACCAACTGAGCTATTCCCGCATTTGCCTAGCTTCTCGATTGTTTCAGCGATTTGTCTGCGTCATCAACCGAGAACAAGAGTATATGACGGAAGTCGGTGAGAGTGCAAGTGTTTTCTTCAACTTTCTTTCCGACTTCTTTCAGAACCCTTGGCAATCAGTGCTTCAGGGAGTCTGCCGTGCCGGTGACGGGCTCGGCCTTTGGCTCCACCTTCGGCGGCTCTTCTTCGGCCAGCGCTTGTGGCGCCGACTCAAGTGCCACGTCGAGCACCTGGTCAATCCATTTCACCGGGACGATCTCGAGCTGGTTCTTCACGTTTGCCGGGATGTCTTGCAGGTCCTTCGCGTTTTCCTCAGGGATCAGCACGGTCTTGATCCCGCCTCGGTGGGCTGCCAGCAGTTTTTCCTTCAAACCGCCAATGGCCGTGACTTCCCCCCGCAGCGTGATCTCGCCTGTCATGGCGACGTCGGCCCGCACCGGGATGCCGGTGAGCGCCGACACGAAGGCCGTCGTCATCGCCGCACCGGCGCTGGGCCCATCCTTGGGCGTGGCGCCATCGGGCACGTGGATGTGGATGTCGCGTTTTTCGAAGAGTTCGTCCTTGATGCCCAGGCGCGCGGCGCGGCTGCGCACCACGGTACGGGCGGCCTCCACCGATTCCTTCATCACGTCACCGAGCGAGCCGGTGCGGATGATGACGCCCTTGCCAGGCATCACAGTGGCCTCGATGGTCAGCAGGTCACCGCCCACTTCGGTCCAGGCGAGCCCCACCACCTGGCCCATCTGGTTGCGCTTCTCCGCCTGGCCGTAGCTGTACTTGCGCACGCCGAGGAAGTCGTTCAGGTTGGCTTCCGTGACGACGACCTTTTCGGTGTACTGCTTGAGCTGGATGCCCTTGACCACCTTGCGGCAGATCTTCGACACCTCGCGCTCAAGCGAGCGCACGCCGGCTTCACGCGTGTAGTAGCGGATGATGCCGCGGATCGCCGACTCGGTGACTTCCATCTCCTCGTCCTTGACGCCGTTGTTCTTCGACTGTTTCGGCAACAGGTACTTCTGGACGATGTGGAACTTCTCGTCCTCCGTGTAGCCGGCAAGTCGAATGACTTCCATGCGGTCAAGGAGTGCCGGAGGGATGTTCATCGAGTTGGACGTGGCGATGAACATCGTGTCGGACAGGTCGAAGTCGACCTCGACGTAGTGGTCGCTGAAGGTGTGGTTCTGCTCGGGGTCGAGCACCTCCAGCAGCGCCGATGACGGGTCGCCGCGGAAGTCCATGCCCAGCTTGTCGATCTCGTCGAGCAGGAACAGCGGGTTGCGCACGCCGACCTTGGTCAGGCTCTGCAGCACCTTGCCCGGCATCGAGCCGATGTAGGTGCGGCGGTGACCACGGATCTCGGCCTCGTCGCGCACGCCGCCCAGCGCCATGCGGACGAACTTGCGACCGGTGGCACGAGCCACCGATTGCCCCAGCGAGGTCTTGCCGACGCCCGGAGGGCCGACCAGGCACAGGATCGGCGCCTTGACCTTGTCGACGCGCTGCTGCACCGCGAGGTACTCGAGGATGCGTTCCTTGACCTTCTCCAGGCCGTAGTGGTCCTCGTTGAGGACTTCCTCGGCCAGCGGCAGGTCGTGCTTGATCTTGCTCTTCTTGCTCCAGGGCAGGCCGACCAGCGTGTCGATGAAGTTGCGCACGACGGTGGCCTCGGCCGACATCGGCGACATCAGCTTCAGCTTCTTCAGTTCGGCGTCGGCCTTCTTGCGTGCCTCCTTGGGCATGCGGGCGGCCTTGATCTTCTTCTCGAGCTCTTCGAGATCGGCACCTTCCTCGCCGTCGCCGAGTTCCTTCTGGATGGCCTTGACCTGTTCGTTCAGGTAGTACTCGCGCTGGCTCTTTTCCATCTGGCGCTTCACACGCCCACGGATGCGCTTTTCCACCTGGAGGATGTCGACCTCGTGTTCGAGCTGTTCGAGGAGCTTCTCCAGGCGCTTGTCGACCGGGAACAGGTCGAGCACCGACTGCTTGTTCTCGAGCTTGAGCGGCAGGTGCGCAGCGATCGTGTCGGCCAGGCGGCCGGCGTCGTCGATGCCGGCGATGGACGTGAGGATCTCCGGCGGGATCTTCTTGTTCAGTTTGACGTATTGGTCAAACTGCTGCGTCACGGCGCGGCGCAGGGCCTCGATCTCCGGCTTGGCGTCTGCCTCGGGCGGGACTGGAGTGACCTCGGCGACGAAGTGTTCGCCGTTGTCGCGGATGCCGTGGGTGTTGGCACGCTGGATGCCTTCGACAAGGACCTTCACGGTGCCGTCGGGCAGCTTGAGCATCTGGAGGATGCTCGAGACGCAACCCACCTCGAACATGTCGTCGGGCTTGGGTTCGTCCTTGCCGGCAGCGCGTTGCGCCACCAGCATGATCTGCCGGCCGGCTTCCATGGCCGCTTCAAGGGCCTTGATGGATTTGGGGCGCCCCACGAACAGCGGGATCACCATGTGGGGGAAAACCACCACGTCGCGCAGCGGCAGCAGCGGCAGCGTGATCGGCTCAGCGGGCAAAACGGGATGTCCAGACATTGGAACCTCTCTTTCTCCAGCCCATGTAGGGCCCGAGTGGTGAATTGCAAGAAGCCGTTGCGGGCGAGCCCGCTCGGGCGCTCAGGATCCGTGTCTCAAGTTCAGTGGAACGGCCAACTCACGCGCTCGCCTTGGACTCGTGGTAAACCAAGAGCGGTTTCGCGTTTTCCTCGATGGTGTGTTCATCCAACACCACCTTCGCCACGCCGTCGAGCGTGGGCAAATCGAACATGGTGTCGTTGAGCGACAACTCCATGATGGACCGCAGGCCCCGGGCCCCGGTCTTGCGGGCCAGTGCCTTGCGGGCAATGGCCGTGAGCGCGGACGGCCGCACCTCGAGTTCGACGCCATCCATCGCGAAGAGCTTCTGGTACTGCTTGAGCAACGCGTTCTTGGGTTCGGTCAGGATCTGCACGAGGGCTTCCTCGGTCAGTTCGCCGAGCGTGGCCACCACGGGCAGGCGACCGACCAGTTCGGGGATCAGCCCGAACTTGATCAGGTCTTCGGGCTCGACTTCCCGGAACACTTCGGAGATGCGTTTCTCGCTCTTCGTGTGCACCGTGGCCCCGAAGCCGATGCCGGACTTCTCGGAGCGGTTCTGGATGACCTTCTCGAGGCCGTCGAACGCGCCGCCGCAGATGAACAGGATGTTCGTGGTGTCGATCTGCAGGAAGTCCTGGTTCGGGTGTTTGCGGCCGCCTTGAGGCGGAACCGAGGCCATCGTGCCTTCGACCAGCTTGAGCAAAGCCTGCTGAACGCCCTCGCCCGAGACGTCCCGGGTGATGGAGGGGTTGTCGGCCTTGCGCGAGATCTTGTCGATTTCGTCGATGTAGACGATGCCGCGCTGGGCCTTGTCGACGTCGTAGTTGCAGTTCTGGAGCAGCTTCTGGATGATGTTTTCGACGTCCTCGCCGACGTAGCCAGCCTCGGTGAGCGTCGTGGCATCGGCGATCACGAACGGCACGTTCAGCAGACGAGCCAGGGTCTGCGCAAGCAAGGTCTTGCCCGACCCGGTGGGGCCGATGAGCAGGATGTTGCTCTTGGCGAGTTCGACTTCGTCCTTCGAGGTGGACATGTGCTTCAACCGCTTGTAGTGGTTGTACACGGCCACCGACAGGGTGCGCTTCGCGGTGTCCTGCCCGATGACGTAGTTGTCGAGGCTGCCCTTGATCTCCGCGGGCACGGGCAGATCGGATTTGACCGAGCGTGCCTCGGCGTTGTCGACCGGCACTTCATCACGGATGATGTCGTTGCACAGCTCGATGCACTCGTCGCAGATGAAAACGGAGGGCCCGGCAATGAGCTTCTTGACCTCATGCTGGCTCTTGCCACAGAAGGAGCAATAAAGGACTTTTTCGCTCGAGGAGCCTTTTTTGTCGGCCATGGATCTACGCGCTTTGGAGTGGTAAAGGCTGGGTCAATGATAGAGCAAAAGAAAACGGGGCCTTGGCAGCAAATAAGGCCCCGTTTCAGTCGCAGTTAACGGCCCGGAACGACCCGAACGGGGCCATTTTGTGCCAGCTGGCCGATCAGGGGTTGATCGGGTGGTTGCGCCGGCTGATCACCTGGTCGATGAGGCCATAGGCCTTCGATTCCTCGGGGTCCATGAAGAAATCGCGCTCCATGTCGCTGCGGATCTTCTCGATCGGTTGGCCGGTGCGCTCGGCATAGATGCGGTTCAACTGCTCGCGGGTCTTGAGAATTTCGCGGGCATGGATCTCGATGTCGGTGGCCTGGCCCTGGGCGCCGCCCGAAGGCTGGTGAATCATCACGCGGGAGTTCGGCAGCGCGAACCGCTTGCCCTTGGCCCCGGCCATCAGCAGGAAGGAACCCATGCTGGCTGCAATGCCCATGCACAGCGTGGACACATCGGGCTTGATGAATTGCATGGTGTCGAAGATCGACATGCCGGCGCTGACCGAACCGCCGGGCGAATTGATGTACAGCGAAATGTCCTTGTCAGGGTTTTCACTTTCAAGGAACAGCAGCTGAGCCACCACGAGGTTGGCGGACTGGTCGTTCACCGGCCCCACCAGGAAGATCACCCGCTCGCGCAGCAAGCGGCTGTAGATGTCGTACGCCCTTTCACCGCGGCCCGACTGTTCGATGACCATGGGCACCAAGCCCAATCCTTGAGTTTCCAGCGCGCTCATGTGAGTCCTTGAGAGAAAGTTGTGCGACACGTCGGGTTCGATTATGGAGCGACAAGAGAACCCTCCGCACGAAGAAGCGAAAAAGGGTGCCGACCCCTGCGGCCCGGCACCCTCGTCACACGGGTCGGCGAGGCGATCAGCCGGCCATCAGTTCGTCGAACGGCAGGGCCTTGTCGGTCACCTTCGCCTTGCTCAGCACGAATTCGGCGACGTTGTTCTCGATCACAACGCCCTCCACTTCGGCCATGCGCTGGCGGTCGCTCAGGTACCAGCGGACGACGTCGGCAGGCTTTTCGTAGCTTTGCGCGATTTCTTCGATGTGCGCCTGCAGTTGCTCTGGCTTGGCAGCCAGGTTGTTGGCGCGCACCAGCTCGCCCACCACGAGCCCGAGGCGCACACGGCGCTCGGCCTGTTCCTTGAAGACCTCGCCCGGGATCGGGGCCGAGTCAGCATCCTTGATGCCGCGCTTCTTGAGGTCGGCACGAGCGCCTTCGATGAGACGCTGGATCTCGCCGTTGACCAGGGCGGCCGGCAGGTCGAGTTCGGCCGTCTTGACGAGCGCATCCATCACCGCGCCCTTGTTGCGGGCCAGCACGCGGAACTTCACTTCGCGCTCGAGGTTCTTCTTGATGTCGGCGCGCAGCGCTTCCACCGTGCCCTCGGCAATGCCGAGCGACTTGGCGAAGGCCTCGTCCACCACCGGCAGGTTCTGCGCTTCGATCTTGTTGACCGTCACGAGGAAGTCGGCTTCCTTGCCGGCCACGTCCTTGCCTTGGTAGTCGGCAGGGAATTGCAGCGGGAAGGTCTTCGATTCACCGGTCTTCATGCCGCGAACGGCTTTCTCGAAGGCCTCGAGCATCTGGCCTTCGCCGATCAGGAACTGGAAGCCCTGGGCCTGGCCGCCTTCGAACGGCACGCCGTCGATCTTGCCTTCGAAGTCGATCGTGACGCGGTCGCCTTCGCCCGCCGGCTCACCTTGCGGGCGCTGGGCGAATGTGCGGCGCTGCTTGCGCAGGATCTCGACGGTCTTGTCGATGGCCGCGTCGGTCACTTCGGTGGAGACCCGCTCGACCTCGGCGCTGGAGAGGTCGCCGAGCTTGACTTCCGGGTACACCTCGAACGTGGCGTCGAAGGCCAGCTGGCCTTCGGGCGGGTTTTCCTTTTCGGTGATGCGCGGAGCACCGGCCACGCGGAGCTTCGCTTCGGCGGTGGCTTCAGCGAAGGCCTGGCCGACCTTGTCGTTCATCACCTCGTATTGCACCGAATAGCCATAGCGCTGAGAGACGACGCTCATCGGCACCTTGCCCGGGCGGAAGCCGTCGGCCTTCACGGTACGCGACAACCGCTTGAGGCGGTTCGTCACCTCGTTGTTGATGACGTCGGCGGCGAGCGTCAGCGTGATGCGACGTTCGAGCTTCTCAAGGGTTTCTACAGTCACAGCCATTTTTTCGACTCTCTGGTTTCAATCATTGCTGGTGCGCGGGGGGGGACTCGAACCCCCACACCATTGCTGGCGTCAGGACCTAAACCTGGTGCGTCTACCGATTTCGCCACCCGCGCGAAGCACCTGGAAATAACAAGGGGAAGCTCGAAACTTCCCCTCTCGCGATTCGGTCAGCCTGCCATTTTAGCCGGTTGTCGAGGGGACCGGGTCACGGAAAGCAGACCGGGTTTCATCCTCGGGCCGTTTGACCCTGAACCAGGCCGCATACATGGCAGGCAATGCGAGCAACGTCAGTGCCGTGGCGACGATCAGGCCGCCCATGATGGCGACGGCCATCGGGCCCCAGAACACGCTGCGCGACAGCGGGATCATCGCGAGCACGGCGGCCGCGGCCGTCAGGATGATGGGGCGGCATCGCCGCACTGCCGCCTCGACGATCGCATTCCATGTGGCCGTGCCCTGGGCCCGATCCTGCTCGATCTGGTCGATGAGGATCACCGAGTTGCGCATGATCATGCCCATGAGCGCGATCACGCCGAGCAGCGCCACGAATCCGAAAGGCCGGTTCAGGATCAGCAACGCCGCCGCAATGCCCGGCAGCCCCAGCGGGCCGGTGAGGAACACCAGCATCGCGCGGCTGAAGCTGTGCAGTTGGAGCATCAGCAGCGTGAACATGATGAACAGCATCAGCGGGGCGCCCACCGCGATGGAGCCCTGCCCTTTGCTGCTTTCCTCGACTGCGCCGGCAATGTCCACGCGGTATCCCGGCGGCATGTCGCGACGGATGGTTTCGAACAAGGGATCGAGTTGGGCCGTGACAGTCGCGCCTTGCACGCCATCGACAATGTCGGCCTGCACCGTGACAGCGTAGTCGCGGCCTTCGCGCCACATCACGCCCGGCTCCCACACGAACGAGGCTTTCACCAACTGGCTCAGCGGAATGCTGCGTCCGGAGGTGGACGGCACATAGGCATTTTGCAGGTCCGTGAGGGTGCTGCGCTCGGCCTCGGGGGTGCGCAGCACGATGTCGATCAGCTTGTCCCCGTCGCGGTACTGCCCCACGGTCGTACCGGTGTTGGAGATGCGGGCCGCCTGCGAGATGGCCTGGCTCGACACGCCGAGGGCGCGCGCCTTGTCCTGGTCCACATCGAGTCGGAGCACCTTGACCGACTCGTTCCAGTTGTCGTTGAGGCCCCTCAGCAGCGGATTCGTGCGCATCAGGTCCTTGACCTGGTCGGCGTAAGCGCGAACCCGGGTGGCATCCGGCCCGACCACGCGAAATTGGACGGGGTAGGACACCGGCGGCCCATTCGGCAACAACTTGGCGCGGCCGCGGGCCTCCGGGAACTCGGTGGCCAGGATCTCCGGCAGCGAAGCCATCAGGCGCTGCCGCGCCGCGAGGTCCTTCGGCAGCACGACGATCTCGCTCACGTTGCTCTGGGGGAAGATCTGGTCCACCACCAACGCGAAACGGGGCAAGCCACTGCCCACCCAGGTGGCCACATGGTTCACGCCGTCCATCGTCCGCAGGCGAGCTTCGACGCGGCGGGTGGTTTCCTCGTTGGCCGCAAACGAGGTGCCCTCGGGGAACCAGAGGTCGACGAACACATCGAGCCGGCTCGAGTCGGGGAAGAACTGGTTCTGCACCTTCGTCATGCCGAACATGCCCAGCCCCATCGTGGCCACCGTGGCGGCGATGGTGAGCCAGCGGTGTGCCACGCACCAATTCACCACACGTCGGAATCGTTCGTAGAACGGGGTGTCGAAGAGCTCGTGCGGCTCACCCGCCGTTGCGGCATGCGGTGGCGGTTTCAGCCACACCGTACCGAGGTAGGGCACGAAATACACGGACACGGCCCATGAAATCAGGAGTGCAACGGTGGTGACCGCGAAGATGGCGAACGTGTACTCGCCCACGGTGGACTTGGCCATGCCGATGGGCAGGAACCCGACTGCCGTGATCAGCGTGCCGGTGAGCATCGGCATTGCCGTGGCCTCATAGGCAAAGGTGGCCGCGCGCACCCTGTCGTAGCCCTCCTCCAGCTTGCGCACCATCATCTCGACGGCAATGATCGCGTCGTCCACCAGCAGCCCGAGGGCGATGATGAGAGAGCCGAGCGAGATCTTGTGCAGCCCGACGCCCCAGTAGTACATGACGATGAAGGTGATGGCCAGCACGAGCGGAATCGTGATGCCCACCACCAGGCCGGGACGCCAGTCCACCGTGAACCGCCATGAGTTGGGCTTGAAGTGAAGCCCGAGGCTCAGGAAGCTGACCGCAAGCACGATGACCACGGCCTCGATCAGCGTGCCGACGAACTCGTTCACCGAACCGGCCACCACCTTCGACTGGTTCTGGAACTGCTCCATCTCGATGCCCACCGGCAGTTCGGCGCGGATCTCGCGCACCGCCTTGTCGAGCGCCTCGCCAAGGCGGAGGATGTCGCCACCCTTGGCCATCGAGATGCCGAGCGCGATCACTTCCTTGCCCTGGTGCCGCACCTTCACCTGGGGCGGATCGATGGTGCCCCGGCGCACCGTGGCGATGTCGCCCAGCTTGAAGCCTGTGCCGCCCGCACGGATCGAGAAGTTCTGGAGTTCCTCGACGGAATTGAACTGGCCCGCCACGCGCACCTGCACCGTGTCGGTCGGTGCGTTGAACGTTCCGGCGGACTCGACCGCGTTCTGCTGGCCGAGCTGCGCGAGCACGGCATTGAAATCCAGCCCCAATTGGGCGAGGCGCTTTTGCGAGATGTCGACGAAGATCTTCTCGTCTTGCGCACCGAACACCTCGACCTTGTTCACGTCCTTGACCTTCAGCAGGCGCTGTCGCACCCGGTCGGCCTGGTCTTTCAATTCGACGGCCGAGAACCCATCGGCCGACAGCGCATAGATGCTGCCGTAGACATCACCGAATTCGTCGTTGAAGAACGGCCCCAGCACCCCTGCGGGCAAGGTGCCGCGCATGTCGCCGATCTTCTTGCGGACCGTGTACCAGATCTGGGCCATTCCCTTGGGATCGGACGAGTCCTTCACCTGGAAGAAGATCAGCGTCTCACCGGGCTTCGAGTAGCTTCGGATCTTGTCGGCGTAGGGCACCTCTTGCAGGGTCTTCTCGAGCTTGTCCGTCACCTGCTCGGCCACTTGCTGCGCGGTGGCGCCGGGCCAGTAGGCCCGCACGACCATCGCGCGGAAAGTGAACGGCGGGTCCTCGTCCTGGCCGAGCTGGAAGTACGCCACCAGCCCCAGCACCATGAACACGATCAGCAGGTACCGCGTCAGCGCCGAATGCTCGAGCGCCCAGCGGGAGATGTTGAACTTGCTGCGGCCCTCCTCCACGTTCGCGGTGCTGCTCATTTGGCGGGCACCGGCGTTGCAGTGGAAGCCTGAACCGGGTTGCCCGGCTCGACGAAGAACTTCACCTTCTGGCCGGGATTCAGGACGTGTACGCCGGCCGTGACAACCACCGCGCCCGGCGCGAGCCCGGCGGTGACGATGGCCTCGTTCCCTTCGGCGCCCGCGACCTGCACCGGCTGGCTCTTGACGGTCATCGATGCCGGATCCACGACCCATACGGATGACCGGCCCCGATCCTCACGCAACGCCGACAGCGGCAGCTTCGTGACGCCTTCGACTTTCTCGGATTCGGCGATCACCGTGGCCGTCTGGCCCAGCCGCATGGCCCTGGCGGCGGGTTCCGAGCCGAGGTCGGCCTTGACGAGGAAGGTGCGGGTAACGGGGTCGGCCGATGCGGCGATTTCACGCAGCGTGATCGGGAGCGGCTCGGCGTCGGCTCCCCAGGCGCGCACCTTCAGCTTGCCAGGCTTCGACGCCAGCGCCTTGAGCGCACTGACCTTGTCCTCGGGCACGGAGAACACCACGTCGCGCGGGCCATCAACGGCCAGGCGGATCACGGGCGCGCCTGCAGCCACCACCATTCCGGGTTCTGCCTCCACGCCGGTCACGGCACCTGCGACGTCGGCTACCAGCGCGGTGTACGCCGCCTGATTGCCTTGCACGCTGGATTGCGCGCGCGCCTGATCGAGCTGGGCGCGGGCTGCTTTCAGTGCGGTGTCGCGCCGTTCGAGCTCGGCCGAGCTGATGAACCCCTGGTCACGCAGTTCCTTGAAGCGCTTGTAGTCGGCTTCGGTCTGGTCGAAGTTGGCCTGTGCCGCCACCAGCGCGGCCCGGGCAGCGTCTTGCCCGAGCTTCAAATCCTGCGGATCGAGCTGGGCGAGCAGCTGGCCAGGCTTGACGAAGTCCCCCAGGTTGACCGCGCGGCGGACGATCTTGCCGCCCACGCGAAAGCCCAGGCGCGACTCGGTGCGGGCGCGAACCTCGGCAGCGTATTCATGGGTACCGGCGGTCGATGAACTGGCCACTGTCATCGTGCGGACAGCCCGGATGGGCTCCTGCACGGGTTCGTGCTGGGAACAGCCGGCGATCGACATGACGCCGAGCAGGAAAAGAGACAAGGACGAGCGCATGAAATCCTCAGCCGAGAGACAGTGCCGCGAGTAAGTGACTGACTGGTCAGTAAATATATTGTATTTCGCACGGCTGAGCGTTGTCCAGCTGCGCCCGCCAACAGCCTTGGTCTCCGGAATGGCCGCTCGAAACAGCGACAATGCGGGCGAATTTCCCGTGCCCCATGAGCATCGAACATTACGAAAACTTTCCCGTCGCCACGGTCTTGTGCCCGCCGGCGCTGCGTCCGGCGGTCGTGGCGATCTATCGGTTCGCCCGCACCGCCGATGACCTGGCCGACGAAGGTGATGCGCCTTCGGTGCAGCGCCTGGAGGACTTGCGCGCCTTTCGCGCTGAACTTCATGCCGTGGCAGGCGGCGCGCACCCTGGACCGCGCTGGCAGACAGTCTTCGCGCCTTTGCAGCGCCAAATTGCCGAGCGTGCGCTGCCGGTTGCGTTGCTTGACGCGCTGCTCACCGCGTTCGAACAAGACGTGGTTCAACAGCGCTACACCGACCGCCAGGAACTGCTGCGCTATTGCGAGCACTCCGCCAATCCCGTGGGCAGGCTGATGCTCCATCTGTACGGCATCACCGACAGCGCGAGCCTCACTCAGTCCGATCACATCTGCACCGCGCTCCAGCTTGCGAACTTCTGGCAGGACCTGAGCGTCGACACCACGCGAGGCCGCCTCTACATTCCTCTCGCAGACTGCGAACGCTTCGGCGTTGCGCCGCAAGCACTGCTCGCACGGCAAGATTCGCCTGCCGCCCGCGCCGTCGTCACGGAGATGGTCCATTGGACGCGCACCTTGATGCATGCGGGGAGCGAGCTCGTGCATGCCGTTCCAGGTCGGGCGGGCTGGGAGCTGCGCCTCGTCGTACAAGGTGGCCTGCGCATCCTCGACCGTGTCGAAGCGCTGCATCACACCAGCCTGAACACCCGCCCCACCCTCGGTTGGACCGACGTCGTCACCATGGCATGGCGCGCGCTGCGCATGCGCCCGGCGCCGGCCCGTCATTTGCAGAAAGCCCGCCCATGACCCCCGAGCAGTATGTGCAGGACAAGGCCGCGAAAAGCGGGTCCAGCTTCTATTACGCTTTCCTGTTCCTGCCGCCCCCGCGGCGTGCTGCGATCACCGCCTTCTATGCGTTTTGCCGCGAGGTCGACGACGTGGTCGACGAAGTGCACGACCCTGGCGTGGCCGCGACCAAACTCGCCTGGTGGCGCAAGGAGGTCCATGCGGCCTTCGCCGGTCAGCCGAGCCACCCCGTGATGAAGGCGCTGATGCCGCTCACCGCGGACTACGACATTCGGGAGTCGCACCTGCAGGCCGTCATCGACGGCTGCCAGATGGACCTGGACCAGTCGCGCTACCTCGATTACCCGGGGCTCGCACGGTATTGCCACCTCGTGGCCGGCGTCGTGGGGGAAGTTGCCTCGGGCATCTTCGGGCGCACGAGCGCGCAGACGGTGCAATATGCCCATCGGCTCGGCCTGGCGATGCAGCTGACGAACATCATTCGCGACGTGGGAGATGACGCACGACGCGGTCGCATCTACCTGCCGGTCTCCGAGCTGCAGCAGTTCGACGTGAAAGCGCACGAGGTGCTCAACCGAGGCTACAGCGAACGGTTCACTGCGCTGATGAAGTTCCAGGCCGAGCGCGCGCACCGCTGTTACGACGAGGCCATTGCCCTGTTGCCCGACGACGACCGCAAGGCACAAAAGCCCGGCCTGATGATGGCCCACATCTACCGCACCCTGCTGCGCGAGATCGAAGCGCAGAGCTTCCAGGTGCTGCACCAGCGCACCTCGCTCACGCCGCTGCGCAAGCTGTGGATCGCCGCCCGCACGAACTGGACGGTTCGCTGATGTCGACACTCGCGGTGGTCGGCGGTGGCTGGGCAGGCCTCGCGGCGGCCGTGCATGCGACCCGTGCCGGACGGAAGGTCACCCTGTTCGAAATGGCGCCGCAGCTCGGAGGCCGGGCACGTCAGATCGACAGCCATGGGCTCGTGCTCGACAACGGCCAGCACATCCTGATCGGCGCCTATGCCGAAACGCTTGCACTGATGCGGCACGTGGGCGTGGACCTCGGTCGGGCCCTCAAGCGCACGCCGCTGCACATCGCGTACCCGGACGGCAGCGGCCTCCAGATGCGCAGCGGAGCCCCCGTGCCCGCCTTCATCCGCGCGGTATGGAATTACACGGGCTGGAGCCGCGGCGACAAATGGGCGCTGTTGTCGACGGCCGCGCGCTGGGCGCTGGGGGGCTTCAAATGCCCGCCCTCCTGGACCGTCGCGCACCTCACGCGTCACCTGCCATCCACCGTTCGGGAGGCGCTGCTGGACCCCTTGTGTGTGGCAGCACTCAACACGCCCGCCCTCCAGGCGAGCGCCCAAGTCTTCCTGCGCGTGCTCAAGGATGCCTTGTTCAGCGGCCATGGATCGGCGGATCTGCTTCTGCCCCGATGGAAGCTGAGCGCACTGTGGCCCGATCCAGCCGCGCGATGGTTGGCCCGTGCCGGGGCTGAACTGCGCCTGTCGCGACGGGTGGATGCCATCACGCGGGCAGGCTCGGGATGGCAGATCGACGGGGAACCATTTGACCGGGTTGTGCTGGCTTGCACTGCCGCCGAAGCGGCCCGGCTTGCGGAACCGCATGCGGTCGACTGGGCCGCACTCGCCCGCGGTCTTCGCTACGAGCCCATCGTGACCGTCTACGCGCACAGTGCGGACACGCAACTGCCGCAACCCATGCTGGCATTGCGCAACGATGCGCGCGCCCCCGCCCAGTTCGTGTTCGACCTCGGCGCCCTGAGTGGCATGGAGGGCGTGCTGGCATTCGTCATCAGCGGCGCCGCCCCCTGGGTGGAACGAGGCAACGATGCCACGCTCGCCGCGACGCTGCGCCAGGGGCAGCAGGCGCTGGCGCCCCATTTGCGCAGCCCGCTCACCGGGTTGCGTGCGGTCACTGAAAAGCGGGCAACATTCCTCTGCACCCCGGGTTTGCAGCGCCCCGGCATGACGATCCGTCCGGGCTTGCACGCGGCGGGCGATTATGTCGACGGACCCTACCCCGCCACGCTCGAAGGCGCCATCCGATCGGGCCGTGACGCAGCCAACGCGTCAGCGTGAATTTCGCCATGCAAAAATCGCCGAAAATTGGTTCAAAATGATGGGCATGAAAAGCAAAGAGGATCAGAAGCCAGCGATCCAAGTGCTCGAGCGCATGTTCTCGCTGCTGGACCTGCTGGCATCCCACCAGGACCCGGTCTCGCTGAAGCTCATCAGCGAGCAGACAGGGCTGCACCCGTCCACGGCGCACCGCATCTTGAACGACCTGACGGTGGGCCGCTATGTCGACCGTCCGGAAGCCGGGAGCTACCGGCTCGGCATGCGCCTGCTCGAACTGGGCAACCTCGTGAAGGCACGGCTCGACGTGCGCGACGCCGCCCTCGGCCCGATGCGCGAGCTGCACAAGCTCACACACCAGCCGGTGAACCTGTCCATGCGCCAGGGCGACGAGATCGTGTACATCGAACGGACGTACAGCGAGCGGTCCGGCATGCAGGTGGTGCGCGCGGTGGGGGGGCGCGCGCCACTCCATCTGACCTCGGTGGGCAAACTGTTCCTGGCCCACGATGATCCTCAACGGGTGCGCGCCTACGCGACCCGCACCGGATTGGCGGGCCACACCAAGAACAGCATCACCGATGTGCCGACCCTGGAACGGGAGTTGTCCAAGGTGCTGCAGTACGGCACGGCGCGCGACGACGAAGAACTCGAGCTCGGCGTGCGGTGCATGGCCGCCGCGATTCTGGACGATCAGGGCAAGCTCGTGGCGGGCTTGTCCATCTCGGCTCCGGCGGATCGCCTGGAGGAGAGCTGGCTGGAACGACTCAAGGCCACCGCTGCACAGATCTCCGCCGCGTTGGGCCACCGCTGAGCCGCCACCGACCTGAAAAAAACGGCCCACGCAGGGCCGTTTTCATTGAAGTGGAAGCTCTCAGGACGTGAGCTTCGAGCCCGTCACCGCGGTGGTGGTGGACGGCAAGCTGGGCGTCGAGCGGGACCCGGCCGTGGAAGGGTGCGCCAAGGGCAATGTTTCGTTGATCCACTTGCGCACGCGTTCGGCATCACCGATTCGGGAATAACGCCCCGCGGAGTCGAGGAACACCATGATGACCTGGCGGCCGGCCAGCTTGGCCTGCATGACCAGGCAACGGCCGGCTTCGGAGATGTAGCCGGTCTTTTGCAAACCGATCTCCCATTCCGGGTTCTTCACAAGACCGTTCGTGTTGTGGAACTGGAGTTGACGCTGCCCGACGGCCACCTGGTACTCGAGCGAGGTGGAGAGGTCGCGGATGATCTGGTGGCCGTGGGCATGTTTGACCAGGGTGGCCAGGTCGCGCGCGCTCGATTGGTTGCGGCTCGACAAGCCCGTGGGCTCGACATAACGGGTGTCGACCATGCCCAATTCACTGGCCTTGCGGTTCATCGCAGCGACGAACGCCGGCAGGCCGCCCGGATAGGAACGACCCAGCGCGTGCGCCGCGCGGTTCTCGGAAGACATGAGCGCAAGATGCAGCATTTCTTCGCGCGTCAGTTGCGTGCCCACGCTCAGGCGGGAGCGGCTGCCCTTTTCGGTGTCCACGTCGTCCTGGGTGACGGTGAGCACTTCATCGAGCGGCAATTGCGCCTCGGTGACCACGACGGCCGTCATCAGCTTGGTGATGGAGGCGATCGGAAGGACGGCTTGGGAATTCTTGCTGAACAGAACTTCGTTGGTGTCCTGGTCGAGCACCAGGGCGACGCTGGATTTGAGCTCGAGCGGATCGACCGTGTCGTGGAGTCCGGAGAGCTGGCCGAAAGAGGCACGAACGGGTTCGGCACGCACCACGGGATGGCGTGATCGCACCGCCATCATTCGGCCCTTGTGCGATGCCGCGAGCGAATGCCGCGGCGCGGCGGCACGCCCGTGGGCGACCGCCCGGCCCTTCACTTTCTGGGAGACCGCCGCTTTGCCTTTGGATGGCCCTGCCTTGGCGATGGCCGCGGGCTTCTTCTTGACGGTGCGCGATTTGGCAGCTTCGGCCGCGAGGGGAACCGAGACAGCCAGGGCCAGCACCATCAGGGCACGCAGCAGTCCTGACACGGAATATCGCGCAAATTGCAACACAACAACCCCTTCACGCTCGTTGCAACGAGTGTAGGCGAAAGAAAAAAAGCACGCAAGATCAGAAACTTACGTGCAGTTCCTCAAGCCAACCCTGATGCAACCAGGGTTTGTGACGAATGTCAGCCTTGGGCAGCCACGCGCTCGTTCTTGCTGTGCAACTTGTTCAACGCCGCGAGGTAGGCTTTGGCCGATGCCACCACGATGTCGGGGTCGGAACCCACGCCATTGACCACCCTGCCGCCGTGTTGAAGACGGACAGTCACTTCGCCCTGTGATTCTGTGCTCCCCGACGTGATCGCATTGACGGAATAGAGGAGCATTTCCGCGCCAGATTTCACTTGGGATTCGATTGCCTTGAGGCTGGCATCGACAGGCCCGTTGCCCTCGCTCTCCGCGTGAAATTCCGACGTGCCGGCGGCGAATGCGACCTTGGCAAACGGGCGCTCTCCGGTCTCGGATCGCTGGGAGAGCGCGAGCAGCCGGTAGTGCTCCTGCTCGGCCGTGACCGACTCGTCCATCACGAGGGCCACGATGTCCTCATCGAAGATGTCGCTCTTGCGATCGGCCAACTCCTTGAACTTCGCGAAGGCGGCGTTGACTTCGGCTTCCGATTCCAGCGACACCCCCAACTCCTGCAGGCGCTGCTTGAAGGCATTGCGCCCCGAGAGCTTGCCGAGCACGATCTTGTTGGCCGACCAGCCCACATCTTCCGCGCGCATGATCTCGTAGGTGTCGCGGGCTTTCAGCACGCCATCCTGGTGGATGCCGGACGCATGGGCGAACGCATTGGCGCCCACCACGGCCTTGTTGGGTTGAACCGCAAATCCGGTCGTCTGAGACACGAGGCGCGAGGCGGGCACGATCTGCGTGGGGTCGATGCCCAGTTCGAGGCCGAAATAGTCGCGGCGCGTCTTGACGGCCATCACCACCTCTTCGAGCGAGCAGTTGCCGGCCCGCTCCCCCAGGCCGTTGATGGTGCATTCGATCTGCCGCGCGCCACCGATCTTCACGCCGGCCAGTGAATTGGCCACCGCCATGCCCAGATCGTTGTGGCAGTGCACCGACCAGACCGCCTTGTCGGCGTTCGGGATGCGGGTACGCAAATCGAGGATGAACTGGCCATACAGCTCGGGAATCGCATAACCCACGGTGTCCGGGATGTTGATCGTGGTGGCCCCTGCGTCGATCACCGCCTCCAGCACGCGGCACAGGAAATCCGGGTCGGACCGGTAGCCGTCCTCCGGAGAGAACTCGACGTCACCCGTCAGGTTCCGGGCGAACTTGACCGCCAGCTTGGCCTGCTCGAACACCTGGTCAGGTGTCATGCGCAGCTTCTTTTCCATGTGCAGCGCGCTTGTTGCCAGGAACAGGTGGATGCGGGTGGACGCCCCACCCTGCAACGCCTCGGCCGCACGCGAGATGTCGCGATCGTTCGCCCGGGCGAGCGAACAGACGGTGCTGTCCTTGATCGCGTTGGCGATGGCCCTCACCGCCTCGAAATCGCCATTCGAGGAAGCCGCGAACCCGGCTTCGATCACGTCGACCTTGAGCCGCTCGAGCTGGCGTGCGATGCGCAGCTTCTCGTCCTTGGTCATCGAGGCGCCGGGGGACTGTTCGCCGTCGCGCAGTGTCGTGTCGAAAATGATCAGCTTGTCAGCCATGGTCATGCTCCTGTTGTTCTGGAAAGCGGGTTGCGGCGGCAGGGGCCGAATCTTAGGCCACCACGGAGGCCTGCGCCCGAGGCGCGGCCTGGCGCCTGGCCCGTACCATGCCGGACAGCACCGCCTTGAGTGATGCAGAAACGATGTCCGCATCGATGCCCACCCCGAAGAGGGTCGTGGTGTCGTCGATGCGCAGCTCGAGGTACGCGACCGCGCGGGCATCTGCTCCACTGCCCATCGCGTGCTCGTGATAGTCCAGCACGCGCACGGCGTGCCCATGGGCATGGAGTGCGGCCACGAAGGCATCGATGGGGCCGCTGCCCGTGCCTTGCACGGCCATTCGGTGGCCGCCGGCGAGCACCTCCGCGGTCAGCGCCACCACGCCCTTGTCGCGCGTGACGATCACCGGATCCACCACGGCCACCTCATCGAGCCCGAACTCTCGCTCGAAGATGCGCCAGATGTCCGCGGCACTCTGCTCCTTGCCCGTGTCGTCCATGACGCCCTGCACGACCTGGCTGAACTCGATCTGCAGGCGGCGCGGCAGTTCGATGCCGTACCCCTCTTCGAGGAGGTACGCGATGCCGCCCTTGCCTGACTGGCTGTTGACACGGATCACTGCGTCGTAGCTGCGACCGAGGTCCTTCGGATCGATGGGGAGGTAAGGAATGTCCCACCGGTCGCCCGGCTGGTACAGCGCAAACGCCTTCTTGATCGCATCCTGGTGGGAACCTGAAAACGAGGTGTAGACCAGGTCGCCCACGTACGGATGCCGCGGGTGAACCGGCAGTTGGTTGCAATGCTCGACGCAACGGCGAATTTCGTCGATATCGGAGAAATCGAGGTTGGGCGAAATGCCTTGGGTGTAGAGGTTCAACGCAACGTTGACGAGATCGAGGTTGCCGGTGCGTTCGCCGTTGCCGAACAGGCAGCCTTCGAGGCGCTCGGCCCCGGCCAGCAAGGCAAGTTCGCCGGTGGCCGTGCCCGTGCCGCGGTCATTGTGCGGATGCACCGACAAGACGATGCTGTCGCGGCGTGCCATGTTGCGATGCATCCATTCGATCATGTCGGCGAACACATTGGGTGTGCAGCGCTCGATCGTGGTGGGCAAATTGATGATGCATTTGCGCTCGGGCGTGGGCATCCACACGGCCGTCACCGCGTCGACGATGCGTTTGGCAAACGGCAGTTCAGTGTCGGAGAAGGTCTCCGGCGAATATTCGAAGCGCCAATCGGTGCCCGGTTGGGCTTCCGCCAGTTCCTTGAACAGGCGTGCATGGGTCGCGGCCAGTTCGACCACACCATCTTCATCGAGCCCGAGCACCACGTTGCGCATCACCGGCGCGGTGGCGTTGTAAAGGTGCACGATCGCGCGCGGGACGCCCTGCAACGCCTCGAAGGTGCGCCGAATGAGCGGCTCGCGCGCCTGGGTGAGCACCTGGATCGTCACATCGTCCGGGATGCGCTTTTCTTCGATCAACAGGCGGAGGAAGTCGAACTCGGTCTGCGATGCGGACGGGAAACCGACCTCGATCTCCTTGAACCCGATCTTGACGAGCATGTCGAACATGCGGAGTTTTCGCGGCAGGTCCATCGGCTCGATGAGCGCCTGGTTGCCGTCGCGCAGGTCGGTGCTGAGCCACTGGGGCGCGGATGTCAGCACGGCATCGGGCCAGCGGCGGTCGGCGAGCCGGATGGGTGCGAAGGGACGGTATTTCTGCTGGGGTTGCTTCAACATGGAATGCTCCTGAAAGTCATGAGAGCGCAACCAGCGAAACTTCGGGGGAAAAGCAAAACGGCCCAATGCTGGTTGCATACGGGCCGTTGAGACGAATCGAAAAGACGTGACTGGTCAGCGAGCCCGGGTGACTCCTAGACCTAGCAACGAAAGGGCGCTGAACGACGTCATGGTTGCGAATATAGCATCACGCGGGCCGGTGTGGTGTGCGAGTTGTCACGGCCCCATGCGGCTGTTCCCTCGGCATGGCACCAGATCGGCCGTGCAGTGCTCAGTGGTGCAACCCTTCTTCGTCCGGCTCGTCGGTGGATGTGGCGATCACGCTCACGGGGCGGCCCTTGGCGCGCTTCCATGCATACACCGCATAGCCCGATCCCCCATACACGCAGAAGAGCCCGAACAGCACGATGGGCGGATGCAGCGTGATCAGCGCGATCGACAGCGCAATGGCAACGATCACGATGAACGGCACGGAGCGCTTGAAGCTCACGTCCTTGAAGCTGTAGAAGGGCACGTTGGTGACCATGGTGAGGCCGGCGTACAGCGTGAGGCCGAAGGATGCCCAGGCGAGCCATGCAGGAAAAATACCGTTGGTTTCGCGGCCGCCGAGGTAGCCGAAGGTGTCCATCACCCAGATGAACCCCATGACGAGCCCCGCGGCCGCCGGGCTCGGCAGCCCCTGGAAGAAGCGCTTGTCCACGACGGCGAGGTTCGTGTTGAAGCGCGCCAGGCGCAATGCTGCGCAGGCACAGTACACGAATGCGGCGATCCAGCCGGGCTTGCCGAGGTCGGTGAGCGCCCATTCGTACACGATGAGCGCAGGGGCCGCACCGAACGAGACCATGTCGGAGAGGCTGTCCATCTGCTCGCCGAAGGTGCTCTGCGTGTTCGTCATGCGGGCGACGCGCCCGTCGAGGCTGTCGAGCACCATGGCGCAGAAGACGCCGATGGCCGCCTGTTCGAAGCGCCCGTTCATCGCCATCACGATGGCATAGAAGCCGCCGAACAGCGCCGCCACGGTGAACAGGTTCGGCAGGATGTAGATGCCTTTGCGACGTGGCCGGGAGGGCGAATCGTCCACGTCGATCGCGGGATTGTCGCCGTCGTGCATCGGGGTGTCAGTGGATGAATTCATCGCGGAAAAGGATAACGCAGCATCATGCAAAAAAGCCGCAAGGTTTCCCTTGCGGCCCATGCCATGCGGCCGCGCCAGGCGCGGCAGCGGGCGATCAGTTCTTGCTCTGATCGACCAGGCGGTTCTTCTTGATCCAGGGCATCATCGCGCGCAATTGCTCGCCGACCTGCTCGATCGGGTGTTCTGCGGTCAGGCGGCGGCGCGACAGCAGCGTCGGGGCACCAGCCTTGTTCTCGAGGATGAAGCTCTTCGCGTATTCGCCCGTCTGGATGTCCTTCAGGCATTGGCGCATCGCGTTCTTGGTGGCCTCGGTCACGACGCGCGGACCCGTCACGTACTCGCCGTATTCGGCGTTGTTCGAGATCGAGTAGTTCATGTTCGCGATGCCGCCTTCGTAGATCAGGTC
>CBIHPH010000074.1:0-21141 GCA_966212105.1 uncultured Rhizobacter sp. | reverse complement strand
GAAAAGTGTTACCCAGGTCCCCGCACACCTGTTACCCAGGTCTCCGGTCCGTACAGCCCGTGAAAGCCAATGACGCCACTGGTGGGGACGTCACACCGGTTCGTCGCACGCTATCCCTGTGCTTCGCCAGCAGATGATCTTCCACGCCCTCGAGCACCCATGACATGATGCGCGCTCTTCTATAGCTCCTGCACTTCTTGCATTTACCTCAGTGCAGCGACGATAAGTCTGCTCAGTACTCGAAGCAGGAATCGCTTGAGCATTGGCGTGTTCCCTAAAAAAACCGACGGATTAACCGACCGAGCCTGAGGTTAGCTTCTGGCGCTTTTTAGCGTTCTTCGCGCAAGGCATGAATTGACGCTTGTCCATGAACTTGGCACCAGCGGGCAACACCAGCTTGGTCGTCAATGGAAAGGTGCAGGCCCAGCTTCGAGCGGCGCCATAGAACGTCGTCTGCCGTCCGCGCCCATTCGTACCGATGCAGATAGTGGAGTTCGGCTTCGAACAAGCCAGGAGCGATCTCTGCCCCAAGGCCGTCGGGCCGCAGCATGAGTTCAATGCGAGTACCGTAGGCGCGGGCATACCGGTGGCGCAGCATGTCAGGCAAATCGGGGTAGCGGCGAGCCACCGCGTCTTCGAAACGTGCAATGTCTTTGTCAGGGCTGACGGGTGAACCGATCCATCCGGACAGGTCGCCGCCAGGCAGCAAGGCACCCGATGTCCAGGGGACTGCCTTCACGCCCATGTGGCGGCACAATGTGTTGGCGGCCTCTTCAGCCAGCTTGCGAAAGGTGGTGATCTTGCCACCCCAGATCGTGAGCAGCGGCGCGGGCTCGGGTCGCAGATCGAGTTCGTAATCCCGGGTGACGGCCGATGCATTGCAGCGTTCGTCATCGAGCAGCGGGCGCACGCCGGCGTAGGTCCATACGATGTCTGCTGGCGACACTGGCTTCTCAAAATAGCGGCTCGCCTGGTCGCACAGGTAGGTGATCTCGCCGTCGTCCATGTGCACCTGACCCACGGGTCCATGATGCTCCACGTCCGTGGTGCCGATCAGTGTGAAATCGCATTCATAAGGAATCGCGAAGATGATGCGGCGGTCCGTGGTCTGGAAGATGTAGGCGTGGTCGTGGTCGAACAGTTTCGGCACGACGATGTGGCTTCCTTTGATGAGTCGCAGCGTCTTCGACGGGGCGACATGGGCGTGTTCCTGGAGAAACTGGGCGGCCCAAGGGCCCGCGGCGTTGATCAGCGCGCGCGCCTGGATGGGCAGCTCGCGTCCCGCCTCGTCTTGCAGTACAACGCTCCAGCGGCGATCGACGCACACGGCATCGATGCACCGATGGCGTGTGAGCACGGTGGCCCCTCGCTCAGCCGCATCGACCGCATTGAGCACGACCAGGCGAGCATCATCGACCCAGCCGTCGGAGTAGGCAAAGCCGCGGGCATATTGGCGCTTGAGCGGTCTGCCCGCCGGATGTTGACGCAAATCGACCCCAGTCGAGCCAGGCAGCAGTTCGCGCGTGGCAAGGTGGTCGTACAGGAAGAGGCCCGCGCGGATCATCCACGCAGGACGCATCGCGGGGTCGTGCGGCATCACGAAGCGAAGCGGCCTCATGATGTGCGGTGCGCTGCGCAGGAGCACCTCTCGCTCTCGAAGCGCCTTGCGCACGAGGGAAAACTCGCCGTACTCCAGGTAGCGCAGTCCGCCGTGGATGAGTTTGGTTGAAGACGAGGAGGTGTGTGCGGCGAGGTCATCCTGTTCGCACAGGATGACTTTCAGGCCTCGGCCGGCCAGGTCTCGGGCGATGCCAGTGCCATTGATGCCACCGCCCACAATGAGCACATCACAGACAGACGGTCTCAAGCAGGCTCCTCGGACATGCGGTACCACGGACGTGACCAGGTGGGGATGGCGTCTTCATCTCGCCCAGTGGAGCGGGGATTTCGTTTGGTTCGTTCGCGTCCTTCCTTTTAACGAGCGCTCCAATGCCGCGCAAGGGCGGGAACCCGGCCACTCACGACATGGAAGTTTCGGTACGCTCGCCAAACAGTGCGGGATTGCCCTTCATCAGTCCGAGGCCACCTCATGAACCACCTGCTTGCACTCGACCAGGGCACGTCCAGCTCCCGCAGCATCGTCTTCGACGACCAGGGTCAGATTGTCGCGATGGCGCAACGGGAGTTTCGTCAAATCTTTCCGCAGCCCGGCTGGGTGGAGCACGACCCGCGCGAGTTGTGGAGCACGCAGCTAGAGACCGCGCGGGAGGCGCTGGCCAAGGCGAAGCTTTCACCGAGGGAGATCGCGTCGATTGGCATCACGAATCAGCGCGAGACCACCGTGGTGTGGAACAGGCACACGGGCGAACCGATCTGCAACGCCATCGTCTGGCAGGACCGGCGGTCCGAACCCACCTGCGCCGTCATGCGCGCTCAAGGGCTCGAACCCATGTTTCGCGAACGCACGGGACTGATCATTGATGCCTATTTCTCGGGCACAAAGCTCAAATGGATTCTCGACCATGTGCCGGGCGCGCGTGAAGCCGCGAAGCGCGGCGATCTGGCGTTCGGCACCGTCGACACGTGGCTGATGTGGCATCTGACCGGTGGACGCCTCCATGCCACAGATGTCAGCAATGCGTCACGGACGCTGCTCCTGAACGTGCACACCAACACCTGGGACGACGACTTGCTCCAGCTGCTCGACATCCCGCGCGAGATGCTGCCGCACGTGCTCCCGTCCAGCCATTTGTTCGGTCACACCGAATCAGAACTGCTGGGCCGTCCGCTGCCGATCGGCGGTGTGGCAGGCGACCAGCAGAGTGCATTGTTCGGTCAGGGGTGCTGGCATGCTGGGCTCGCAAAGAACACGTACGGCACGGGTTGCTTCATGTTGATGCACACGGGCGCCCACTTCCGCACATCGGCGAACGGGCTGATCACCACCAGCGCAGCCCAACCGACGCGAAACCCCGAGTATGCGCTTGAAGGCAGCGTGTTCGTAGGCGGGGCCGTGGTGCAATGGCTGCGCGACGGCCTGCAGGCCATCAAGGGCAGCAGTGAAGTCCAGCGGCTCGCCGAATCCGTGCCGGACAGCGGTGGCGTGATGTTCGTGCCCGCGTTCACCGGACTGGGCGCACCGTACTGGAAGCCCGATGCCCGCGGCGCCATCGTGGGGCTGACGAGAGGCAGCACCGTGGCCCATATCGCACGAGCGGCTCTCGAAAGCATTGCATTTCAAAGCGCCGCCCTGCTGAAGGCGATGAGCCGGGATGCCGTGGCGGCGGGCGGCTTGCCCGTGCGTGAACTGCGGGTGGACGGTGGCGCCTGCGTCAACGATCTGCTGATGCAGTTTCAAGCGGATTTATTGGGCATTCCGGTGGTACGACCCAAGGTCATCGAGACCACCGCGCTGGGCGCAGCCTACCTTGCAGGGTTGAGCAGCGGCGTTTACGGCAGTCTCGATGATTTGGCCGCGCAGTGGCAGGTGGAACGACGCTTCCAACCGGTCATGCCGCGCGCTCAGGCCGAAGGGTTGATGCAGCAATGGGAGCACGCGGTGCGACAGACCTCATCCCATTGAACCGGGCTGCTGACAGTACGTTGTCAGCAGCCCCGGCGCAGCATGGCCTTCGACACAAGCAAAAGGAGGTCTCATGCCACAACATCAGTATGCCGGTCCCGCCGTCCACGCGCTGCATTGGTTCGAAATCCCCGTGTTGGACCTGGATCGGGCTCAAGGCTTTTACGAAACAGTGCTTGGCCTGCCGCTGCGACGAGAGGGCAACGGCGTGCATTCAATGGCGCTCTTTCCGAGCGAGGGTGATGGCGTGGGAGGCTGCCTGTCGGTGAGCTGCGGAGGCCTTGGCCCAGCGCCCACCGGCACGGTGGTGTATCTCTCCACACCGTCGATCGACGAGGTGCTGTCGCGGGTGACTGCGGCGGGTGGTGGGGTGGCCGTGGCCAAGACAGCGCTGCCCGAGCAATGGGGTTACTGCGCCCATATCACCGACACCGAAGGCAACCGCGTGGGCCTGCATTCATTCGCGTGAGCGCATGGTCAACGTTTGATCAGGCGTGTGCCACGGCCACTTCTTCCCGGTGGCCCGCCTGGGCGCCACTCCTCGCCGCATCACAATGGCGAGCGAATGGAATCTCATCCGCTCCTCCTCCGTTGCCTGCCATGCGCCGTGCCGACCGCTTGTTCCAGATCATTCAGCTGATTCGTGGCCGGCGGCTCAGCACCGCTCAGTTTCTCGCAGAACGGCTGGAGGTGTCCGAGCGCACGGTCTACCGCGACGTGGCGGACTTGATGGCGCAAGGCGTGCCCATCGAGGGCGAAGCGGGCGTGGGATACCGCATGCGTCCGGGTTTCGATCTGCCGCCGCTCATGTTCACCCATGAAGAAGCCCAGGCGCTGGTGGCCTCCGTCCGCATTGCGCATCCTCGCCTCGATGCAGCACTGTCGTCCCATGCGGATGCAGCGTTGTCGAAAATCCTGGCCGTGTTACCGGCCGCGGCAAGGGCAGCGGCCGAAAGCCTGGCCGTGTATGCGCCTGCCATTCCTTTCGACACAAAGACACGCGCACGGCTCGAAGCGCTTCGCTTGGCCACGGAGGCGCGTCGCCTCGTCACGATCCAGTACGTGGATTTGAAGGAACAGCGGAGCGAAAGAACGTTGCGCCCCCTAGGCTGCTTCTACTGGGGGGCCGTATGGACACTGGCGGCTTGGTGCGAAACGCGTGGCGCATTCCGCAATTTCCGCGTCGATCGCATTCAGCAGCTCGACGTCCAAGAGCGCACCTTTCGCGATGAACCGGGCAAAACGATGGCCGATTTGTTCCGAACGATCGAGGCTGAAATGGCCGAACGCCATGGCAGCATCGATGCATGACTCAAGGGCCTGAGGGCCGCCCAGAAAGCAAGGCTGGACGGCTGCACCTTCACCGGTTTTGCGGGAAGGCCTAGAATCCGCGCCTTCCCCCGACGCCGGAGCCCCCACCGTGGACTTGAAACTGCCGATCACGATCTTCGACGAACTGCTCGAGTCCGTCGTGAAATCCTCCGGCATCCTCGATCTCGCCAGCGGCGAAATCCGCAATGTGCAATACGAGGACTATGACGTGGCCAAACTCGGCTTGCCAGCCGAAAATGAAGAATACGAATTCACGTCCGGCCTGCTCACCAACGGCAAGCGCGATGTTGAATTCCGGGTCGAGGTGGACGTGCTGAACGGGCGCTATTCAGTCACCCCCAGCGAATTGCTCGAACTGAAGGGGCGGGCAGCGAAATTGTTTTCGACGAAGTGACGGGCAGGCGGCCTGTGTGTTCAGGCCACATGTCGCTTTCTCGCCCTGCCGTTCACTGGGGCGCGTTGAACCCTGCTTCGAACTCGCTCAGACTGAGACTGCCGTCGTGGTCGATATCGAGTTCGTCGAATTTTTCCGTGAAGACGGGGAACCGGGCCACCTCAGCCCTCGACAGCCGCCCGTCGTGATTGGTGTCGGCACGGTTGAACACCGATTCGGCAGTGAGCCGCTCACGGGGCTGCGGGGCTTGAGCGGCTGCGGTAACGGCAACGCTCGCGAGCGTGAGGGCTAGCACCTGGCGTGCGGCTTCACCAATCGATGGCAGGGTGTCGGTGCGTTTGCGACGGATCATCGGCACATCCTTGTCGGAACGAAATGCCCATTCAACCCGGGTCTCAGGCGCCGGACCAGACTTATTGCCGCCCCTTGCCCGGCTTGCAATCTGTTGCGCCTTCTGCGATCGATGCCGACGGGCACGGCATTCGCGCCGTGCCCGAGCGTTTCAGCCGCGACGGGCCCGCACCGCTTCGCTGAGCACTTGCAACACGCCCAGCGAATCGTCCCAGCCGAGGCAGGCATCGGTGATGCTTTGCCCGTAGGCGAGTTGGGTCGGGTCGTCCTTGCCAGCGCTGAACTTCTGGGCGCCGCCGTTGAGGTGGCTCTCAACCATCACACCGAAGATGCGGCGCGAGCCGCTGCCCACTTGCGTGGCAATGTCGCGCGCCACATCGATCTGGCGAAGGTGCTGTTTGCTGCTGTTGGCATGCGAACAATCCACCATGAGCGACGGCAGCAGCTTGGCGGCCTCGAGGTCCTTGCACGCTGCTTCGACATGCGCCGCGTCATAGTTGGGCGCCTTGCCCCCACGCAGGATCACATGGCAATCGGGGTTGCCTGCCGTCTCGACAATGGCCACCTGCCCGTTCTTGTGAACGGACAGGAAGTGGTGTGAGCGCGCTGCCGCCTGGATCGCGTCGGTAGCGATGCGGATGTTGCCGTCGGTGCCGTTCTTGAATCCGATGGGCGCCGACAGGCCCGAAGAGAGTTCGCGATGCACCTGGCTTTCCGTGGTACGTGCGCCGATGGCCCCCCAGGAGATCAGATCGCCGATGTACTGTGGAGAGATCACGTCGAGGAACTCGCTGGCCGCAGGCACGCCCAGCTTGTTGATCTCGGTCAGCAGTTGGCGGGCCATGCGCAGGCCTTCGTCAATCTTGTAGCTTTCATCGAGGTAGGGGTCGTTGATCAGGCCCTTCCAGCCGACGGTGGTGCGCGGTTTCTCGAAATACACGCGCATCACGATCTCGAGCGTGCCTTCGTACTTCTTGCGCTCCGCAAGCAAGCGGCCAGCGTATTCGATGGCCGCGACGGGATCGTGGATGGAGCAGGGACCCATGATGACCAGCAACCGGTCGTCGCGTCCCTGGATGATGTCCTTGATGCGCTGACGCGTGTCGGCGATGAGGGTTTCGGCGCGCGTGCCCCGGATGGGAAAGAACCGAACCAGGTGCTCGGGCGGCGGCAGCGGCGTCACGTTGACGATTCGCTCGTCGTCTGTCTGACCCGTGCGGTCAGCAGGTGCAGTCCATCCTTCGGCGGCACTGGTTGCGTTGGCATTCATCGGAAAAGGCTCCTTGAGGGAAGTACTTGAATGGCGTCAGGATGGTCGGGCGAAAAAAAACCGCCGTGGATCCGGCGGTTTTCTTGAGTCAGGTGCGTTTTTTCAGGCTACGCGCTTCTCTCTCCGCCGGATGTAGGCAAGATCCAAAAGTAAAAGCCAAAGTGGGACGCAACGAGACGCATGGGAGGTAATGTAGCACGGGCCCCGGGAGTCCCGTCAAGCGGTGCCACCGACCGTGAGCCGATCAATGCGCAGCGTGGGCTGCCCCACGCCCACCGGCACGCTCTGGCCTTCCTTGCCGCACACACCCACGCCGGTATCGAGCTTCATGTCGTTGCCGATCATGCTGACGCGAGTCAGCGCATCGGGGCCATTGCCGATGATGGTGGCGCCCTTGACGGGGTACTGGATCTTCCCGTTCTCGACCCAGAATGCCTCGGACGCCGAAAACACGAACTTGCCGCTCGTGATGTCGACCTGCCCCCCGCCGAAGTTCGTGGCGTACAGGCCCCGCTTGAGGCTGCCGATGATCTCTTCCTTCGTCTTGTCACCGCCCAGCATGTAGGTGTTGGTCATGCGGGGCATGGGCACCGCCGCATAGCTTTCCCGCCGCCCGTTGCCCGTAGGCGCCACGCCCATCAATCGCGCGTTCATCGCGTCCTGGATGTAGCCCTTGAGGATGCCATCTTCGATCAGCACGTTGCGCTGGCTGGCATTGCCTTCGTCGTCGACATTCAAGGAGCCCCTGCGATCGGGCAGGGTGCCGTCGTCGAGCACGGTGACACCTTTGGCCGCCACGCGCTGGCCGATCCGGCCGCTGAACGCGCTCGAGCCCTTGCGGTTGAAGTCGCCCTCGAGCCCATGCCCGACGGCCTCGTGCAGCAGCACGCCTGGCCAGCCCGGGCCGAGCACGACGCTCATTTCGCCGGCCTTGGCCGGGCGCGCCTCGAGATTGGTCAGCGCCGCGTTCACCGCGTCATTGACGTACTGCTCGATGATGTCCTGCTGGAAATACCCCAGCCCGAACCGGCCACCGCCGCCGCCCGAGCCGATCTCGCGCCGCACCACGCCACCGATGGTCTGCTCGGCGATCACGGTGATGGACAGCCTCACCAGGGGCCGAACGTCGGCCGCGAGCGTGCCGTCGGCACGGGCAATCAGCACGACGTCGTATTCGGCAGCCACGCCGGCCATCACCTGCTTGACCCGTGGATCCTTCGCCCGGGCCAGTTTCTCGACCCGTTCGAGCAGCGCCACTTTTTGCGAGCTGTCGAGGGTGGCGATGGGGTCGGTGGGGGCATAGAGCACGCGAGTGCCGGCCACCTTGGGCGACGACGGCACCTTGACCGACAGGCTTTGTCCCGCCGCGGCAATCGAGCGAACCGTGCGGGCCGCATCGAGCAGTGCGGCTTCGGAAATGTCGTCGGAGTACGCGAATGCCGTTTTCTCTCCGGCCACGGCCCGCACACCGACGCCCTGATCGATGCCGAAATTGCCGGACTTCACGATGCCCTCTTCGAGGCTCCAGCCTTCGCTCCGGGTGTACTGGAAGTACAGGTCCGCGTCGTCGATGCGATGGGCCGCAATGGTCTTCAGCGCATTGGCCACGGTTTCGTCGGTGAGACCGAACGGATCGAGCAACAAGGACCTGGCGACCGCCAGACGTTCGAGGGTGGGTTCGCGGGAGATCATGGCAACGATTGTAGGAGCCCACCCCGACTTTGTGGGGCCCTCCCTGCACTCACAGTTCTTTACCAACACGATGTCAGCCGGGTGACAGTCAATTGCCGTTGTACATGCGTGCCGCACAGCCTGTTTGTTCACTCTCACCCGGAAGGAATCCAGATGAATCACATCAAACGCCTTGTCGCCAGCACCGCTGTTGCCATTGCCGCCTTTGCCGGCCTCGCCGGGCAAGCCGCGGCCCAGGATCACCGCTACGAAACATGGGGCGATCACCGCGGTGACCGCATCGATGAACGCCAGCAGCGCCAGATGCGCGCCATCCGCCATGGGGAAGCCACGGGCCGGCTCACGCCACGCGAAACCCACCGGCTGCTGCGCCAGCAAGAGCACATCCGCCGCGTCGAAGCCCGGGCCCGCGCCGACGGCCATGTCAGTTACCGGGAGCGCGAGCGCATCGATGCGATGCAGGATCGCGCCCGCGAGAGCATCGCCCGCCAGACGCACGACCACGACAACTGGTGACCTGCAGCGCCCTCCCGGTCAGTCGGCCATCGCCTGCTTGAGTGCGAGGGCGCGCGCATACAGCGTGTTGCGGGGGGCCCCGGTCAGCTCGGCCGCGAGGCCGACCGCCTGCTTGAGGGGCAGCTCGGCCATCAGTGTGCGCAGCACTTTGTCGTTCGCGCCGTCAGCACCTTCGGTCCGTTCCGGGGCCTGCGCATGCACCACGAGCACAAATTCACCGCGTGACCGGTTGGCATCGGCCGCGAGCCACGCCGGCGCATCGGCCGCAGGCATGGTCGAGACGCCTTCGAACTGCTTCGTCAACTCCCGGCAGATGGTGATCGTGCGATGGGGCGCCACGCCGGCCAGGCCTTTGAGCAGCGAATCAATGCGGTGCGGCGCCTCGAACAGCACCTGGGCATCGTCGCGAGCAGCCAGCGCGTCCAGCGCGGCGACCCGCTCATTGCCTTTCGGGGGCAGGAAACCGATGAACATGAAACCGCGGGCCACCGTATCGCCGGCGACGGAGAGTGCCGCCAGCGCACTGCTGGGACCAGGCACCGGCACGGTGCGGTAGCCGGCCGCCTGGCAGGCGGCGACCAGCGCAGCGCCGGGATCGCTGACCGCCGGCGTACCCGCGTCGCTGACATAGGCCACACGCTCCCCGGCGGCGAGTCGGCCCAGCACGGCGGCGGAAGCTTCGCGTTCGTTGTGCTCGTGCAAAGCAAGCAGAGGTTTGTCGAGCCCGAGGTGGCGCAGCAGCGAGCTGGTATGGCGAGTGTCTTCGCACGCCACCGCATCGACCTTGCACAGAACGTGGATCGCCCTCAGGCTCAGATCGGCGAGATTCCCGATGGGTGTGGCGACAACATAAAGCGCCGGCGCCGGATACTGCTGCGTTCCCGCCGCTGCCTCGGCGGCTTGCAACAACTGGGTCGGGCGGAGCGGAGAGTCCATGACAGGCACCACAAAACGGTTGGGAGATGAAGGCGAGCAGCGAGCCCTGGACCATCTGGTCCGCCACGGACTCCGGCTCATCGCACGGAACTACCGTGTCGCGGCAGGACCGCGGGCTTTCGGCGGCGAAGTGGACCTGATTGTGCGCGACCGCGATGGCACACTGGTGTTCGTGGAAGTCCGACGGCGCCGCCATGCCGGCCACGGCGGCGCGGCGGCCAGCGTCACGGCCACCAAGCAGCGGCGCGTACGATATGCCGCCCGTCACTACCTGCAAAGCTTCGCTTCTCCTCCGCTTTGCCGCTTCGATGTGGTCGTGATTGACGACCACGATCTGAAATGGCTTCGGGCCGCATTCAACGACGAGCCACAATGACGGCCCTGCACCGGCACGGAACCTGGATGCACAGGCCGTGTCTTAAAATCCGGAACCATGCTCGAACAACGCATCCAGCAACAATTCTTCGACAGCGCCGACTTGAAGTACGCCGCTGCCGAAATTCTTTCGCGCCCGATTGCGGACGCCGTCAACGCCGTCGTGGGTTGCATCACAGGCGGCGGCAAGGTACTGGTTTGCGGCAATGGCGGTTCGGCCAGTGATGCCCAGCATTTTGCCGCCGAGTTCGTCGGGCGCTTTGAACGCGAGCGCCCCGGTCTGGCGGCCATTGCGCTGACGGTGGACAGTTCCATCCTCACGGCCGTCGGCAACGACTACGACTTCAATCAGATCTTCTCGAAGCAGGTGCAAGCCCTCGGCCAGCCGGGTGACGTGCTGATCGCGATCACCACAAGCGGCAACTCGGCCAACGTGCTGGCCGCCGTCGAGGCGGCGCACGCCAAGGAGATGACCGTCATCGCCCTCACCGGGCGGGGCGGCGGCAAGATGAATCAGCAGTTGAGCGACACCGACGTGCACATCTGCGTGCCGCACGAACGCACGGCCCGCATCCAGGAAGTCCACATCCTCGCCATCCACTGCCTGTGCGACGCGGTGGACCTGCAATTGCTCGGAGAACAGGAAAATACATGACGGAATCGAAGTTCCGCTTCGCGCTGATCGCCTGCGCGCTCGCTGCTTCCACCACACTGACCGGCTGCGCCGCACTCATCGTCGGAGGCGCGGTGGTGGGCGGGACGCTGATGGCCACCGACCGGCGCAGCTCCGGCACGCAGATCGATGACCAGACCATCGAGCTGAAAGCAGGCCCGCGCATCCGTGAAGCCATTGGCGACCGTGGCCACATCAACGTCACGAGCTACAACCGCATTGCGCTGATCACCGGCGAGGTGCCGAACGAAGCAGACAAGGCGGCGGTCGAGCAAGCAGTGGCGCGTGTCGACAATGTCCGGTCCACCGTCAACGAACTCGCCATCGGTTTTTCCAGTTCATTGACCAACCGCTCGAATGACGCGCTCATTTCCACCAAGGTGAAAGCCACGCTGGTGGATGCCGGCGACATCACGGCCACCGCGTTCAAGGTGGTGACCGAACGAGGCATCGTGTACCTGATGGGCCGAGTCACCGAAGCCGAGGGCCAGCGCGCTGTCGACCTGGTGCGCACCATCCGCGGCGTCGAGAAAGTCGTGCGCGTGTTCGAGGTGATCACCGAAGCCGAACTCGCCACACTGCAACCCCTGGGCGCCCCCACCAACAACGCCAGGCAGCCTGCCACCAACAAGCCCTGACAAAGTCGCGGGCAAGCAGGCAAGCGCAGCAAAGCCGCAGATCAAGCCACCCGCGAGGCCGGCTTTGCCGGTCGACCCGGGGTCGCCCCTCGGGGGCAGGAGCGAAGCGACTGGGGGGCTAAAGCCTTTTTATGAGGCTGGACGTGTCATCGCGCCCGCCGCCGAGGGCCTGCACATCTGCGTAAAACTGGTCCACCAGCGCTGTGACCGGCAGCCGGGCGCCATTGCGCCGGGCTTCGGTCAGCACCAGGCCGAGGTCCTTGCGCATCCAATCCACCGCGAAACCGAAGTCGAACTTGCCGTCGACCATGGTGGGGCCGCGGTTGTCCATCTGCCAGCTCTGGGCTGCGCCTTTTCCGATCACTTCCAGCACGGCCTTCATGTCGAGGCCCGCCTTTTGGCCGAACGCGATGGCTTCGGCCAGCCCCTGCAGCAGCCCCGCGATGCAGATCTGGTTCACCATCTTGGCAAGCTGGCCGGCACCGCTGTCACCGAGGCGTGTGACGGCCTTGGCAAAGGCGAGAAGGACCGGTCGAACGGCATCGAAGGCCATGGCATCGCCCCCGCACATCACGGTCAGCGCCCCATGGAGGGCCCCGACGTTGCCGCCCGAGACGGGCGCATCGATGAATTGCAGGCCTCGTTCACATGCGACGCCCGCAAGTTCGCGCGCCACTTCGGCCGAGGCGGTGGTGTGGTCCACGAAGACGGCGCCGGCGCGCATGCCTTCGAAAGCACCGTCTGGGCCCAGCGTGATCTGTCGAAGGTCATCGTCGTTGCCGACGCATGCCAGCACGATGTCTGCATCGGCCGAGGCTTGCCTGGGTGTGGCGGCCTGCCTGCCGCCGTGTTCGGCGACCCATTGCGCGGCCTTCGCAGCCGTGCGGTTGAAGACAGTGACCTCATGGCCGGCGCGGGCCAGGTGCGCCGCCATGGGATAGCCCATGACGCCGAGACCAAGAAAGGCCACGCGACGGGGCGGGATGGGTTCGTAGGAACGTGAAGACATCAGACGATGGTGAGGTGTTCCGTGCCAGCGGAAAGGTCCATCGTGCGGGCACGGTTGCTGTGGAGCTTGATCTGCAGGCGCAGGTCGTTGACGGAGTCGGCGTTGCGCAGCGCGTCTTCGTACGTGACGAGCTGGTTTTCATAGAGATCGAACAGCGCCTGGTCGAAGGTTTGCATGCCCAGCTCGCGGGACTTCTTCATGATCTCCTTGATTTCGCTCACCTCGCCCTTGAAGATCAGGTCCGAGATGAGCGGGGTGTTCAACAGGATTTCGACGGCGGCAATGCGTCCCTTGCCTTCCTGGCGCGGCAGCAGGCGCTGCGAGATGAGGGACTTCAGGTTCAATGAAAGGTCCATCAGGAGCTGGGCGCGCCGCTCCTCGGGGAAGAAGTTGATGATGCGGTCGAGGGCCTGGTTGGCGCTGTTCGCGTGCAGCGTGGCCATGCAGAGGTGACCGGTCTCGGCGAATGCCACGGCATGCTCCATGGTTTCGCGGTCACGGATCTCGCCCATCAGGATCACGTCGGGCGCCTGCCGCAGCGTGTTTTTCAGGGCCTGCTCCCATCCTTCGGTGTCGAGGCCCACCTCCCGCTGCGTCACGATGCAGTTCTTGTGCGGGTGCACGAATTCCACCGGGTCTTCGATGGTGATGATGTGACCCTGCGAGTTCTCGTTCCGGTAGTCGACCATCGCGGCAAGCGATGTGCTCTTGCCGGAGCCGGTGGCACCGACGAAGATCACCAGGCCGCGCTTGGTCATCGTGACGTCCTTGAGCACCTGCGGCAGGTTCAGCCCGTCAATGGTGGGGAGCGTTTGCGGGATGGTCCGCATCACGAGGCCGACGTTGCCTTGCTGAACGAAGGCATTGACCCGGAAGCGCCCGATGCCTTGGGGCGAGATCGCGAAGTTGCATTCCTTCGTGCGCTCGAACTCGGCGGCCTGCTTGTCGTTCATCACCGAGCGCGCCAGGGCCATGGTGTGCTGCCCGGTCAATGGCTGCGGCGAAACCTTGGTCACCTTGCCATCCACCTTGATGGCGGGCGGGAAGTCGGCCGTCAGGAAGAGGTCGGACCCGTTGCGCGACACCATCAGGCGCAGCAGGTCGTTGACGAATTTCGATGCCTGGTCTCTTTCCATGGTCGTACCCCTGAGAATGCTTCGGTCAATTGCTGGACAACAAGGCACTGAGGCGTGCACTGACCTGGCGCAGCCGGAGTGAGAGCCGCCGCGACAGCGTGGCCAGCAAGGCCAGGCCGAGGCGGGGTTCGTTGGCGATCATCTCATCCAAGCGCCGGGCGTCCACCACGGCGAGCGTACAGGGCGTCAGCGTGGTGCATGCGGAAAACCGCGCGCCGGCATCGAGCAGTGACATTTCACCCAGCATGTCGCCTGCACGCGCCTCGGCCAGCCGTACGCGGCCACCCCAGGGCTGCACACGGTCGACGCCCAGGGTGCCGTCAAGCACGATCAGCATGTAGTCGCCTTGTTCGTCCTGCCCAATGACTTCTCGGTCGGCCGGTACGGTGACGAAGTGCAGGTAACGGCTCAGTTTCACGATGTCGTCGGCCGCGAGCGCCGTCACGCAGCGGTCGCCGCCCCAGATGCGGGCGAACATCGGCTCGGCGACCGCGCGGTCGACCGGCTGGGCACCGATTTCCGGGGCCCGTGCCGACCAGGTGGCAAGCAGTTGGCTGTCCCCGGAGCGTTCGAGGAACTGGGTGGAAAAAAAGGCCGAATCGGATGCCGCACCGTCGTGGGCCGGCACAGCCGCCACCGGTGCGGCGCCTCGCTTGAGTCGGCCGAACAGTTTCTTCAACGCCATTGCGCAAACCCTACCACCTCGTCGAACGCAGCCTCTTGGGCACTGCCCGGCTGCCGGTCAGCCGGGGAAGTTTTCGGGTGTCTTGGCCTTGCCTCGTGCCTCGGCCGGCGAGATCACGTTGCGGCGCACCAGATCGGCCAGGTTCTGGTCGAGGGTCTGCATGCCCATGCTGTTGCCGGTCTGGATGGAGGAGTACATCTGCGCGATCTTGTTTTCCCGGATCAGGTTGCGGATGGCGGGCGAGCCCAGCATGATCTCGTGGGCGGCGACCCGGCCCGTGCCGTCCTTGAGTTTGCACAGGGTCTGCGAGATCACCGCCACAAGCGATTCGGACAGCATGGCGCGCACCATGTCCTTTTCGGCAGCGGGGAACACATCGACGATCCGGTCGACGGTTTTGGCAGCGCTCGATGTGTGCAGCGTACCGAACACCAGGTGGCCCGTCTCGGCGGCGGTCAGTGCGAGGCGGATGGTCTCGAGGTCACGCATTTCACCCACGAGGATGGCGTCGGGGTCTTCGCGCAGCGCAGAACGCAGCGCGTTCGCGAAGCTCAGCGTATGAGGCCCCACTTCGCGCTGGTTCACGAGGCACTTCTTGGATTCGTGCACGAATTCGATCGGGTCTTCCACGGTCAGCACGTGGCCGTATTCGTTTTCGTTCAAGTGGTTGACCATGCCCGCCAGCGTGGTGGACTTGCCCGAGCCGGTGGGACCGGTCACCAGCACGAGGCCGCGCGGCTTGAGCGCGAGTTCCGCGAAGATCTTCGGGGCGTTGAGCTGCTCGAGGGTGAGGATTTTCGACGGAATGGTGCGGAACACGGCGCCCGCGCCACGGTTCTGATTGAACGCGTTGACCCGGAAGCGGGCCAGGCCCTGGATCTCGAAGGAGAAGTCGACTTCGAGCGTTTCCTCGTAGGCCTTGCGCTGTGCGTCGTTCATGATGTCGTAAACCATCTCGTGCACTTGCTTGTGCTCGAGCGGATCGACGTTGATGCGGCGCACATCACCATGCACCCGGATCATCGGAGGAAGCCCTGCGGAGAGGTGCAGGTCGGAGGCCTTGTTCTTGACAGAGAACGCCAGCAGTTGGGTGATGTCCATGTCTTCGGGAACTGCAATGGTGCAGCGGGCTGCAGAGAATGGGGCCGCCCGTCCCGATGAGATAGGCTCGCGGGATTATGACGACGATTGCAGCGAACATACAACAAGTGCGCGAACGGATGGCCCGGGCCTGCGCGCTCGCGCATCGGCCCGTGGAAAGCGTCACGTTGCTGACCGTAAGCAAAACTTACAGCGCCGAGGCGGTGCGTGAAGCGGTGGCGGCCGGCGAGCGACGGTTCGGGGAGAACTACGTGCAGGAGGGCATCGACAAGATCGGCGCACTGATCGACCTCCGCAGTGACCTGGAATGGCATTTGATCGGTCCGCTGCAGAGCAACAAGACGCGGGTCGTGGCCTCCCAGTTCGACTGGGTGCACACGGTGGACCGGCTCAAGATCGCCGAGCGGCTGTCGGCCCAGCGACCACCGGAACTACCCCCCTTGCAAGTCTGCCTGCAGGTCAACACCAGCGGCGAAGCCAACAAGAGCGGCATCGACCCGGCTGAACTGGCTCCGCTGGCCCGGGCAGTGGCCGTGCTGCCCGGCTTGCAATTGCGCGGATTGATGGCCATTCCCGAGCCGACCGACGATCCTGCAACGCAACGCCGAGCCCACCGGACCCTGCGCGACCTCTTCGACCGCCTGCGTACCGATGGCCTCGAGCTCGACACGCTGTCGATGGGCATGACAGCCGACCTGGAAGCCGCCATCCTCGAAGGCGCCACGATCGTCCGGGTGGGCACGGCCATCTTCGGTGCGAGGCCTCAGCCTGCCGGGCGTTGATATCGGCGCTCCTGCGTGACGCCGCCATAACCGTAGGCGGCGGCACGAACGTCGGCCACTTCGACGTACGAATGGTCGGCCACGCCGTCAAGCAGGCCGGCCATCGTTTGATGAACCGCAGCCAGATACGCTGCCTTTTCGGCCTTCGTGTTGGTCTCATCGGTGATGGTGACGAGCCAGTGGTAGCTGCGGGCGCCTGACACGGACAACGCCTGGTTGGCGATGAACCATCTCCGGGCCGGTACGAAATCGATGACAACGGCCGTCAAGGCGGGGTCCTTGCCGAGCAGGCGTGCGGTGAGGTCGCTGGCGTGCGCCGCGACGCGTCCGGCGAGAGCATCGTCCGGCTCACCGGACAGCTGAATGTGGAGATATGGCATCTGAAACTCCTGTGCTTGATGCGTCGTTCACTGTAGGCTTGCCTCACTTAGCTGACAATCTCATTGATTCGATGTAATTCATCGAAGACACTCATGAATGACCTCGACCCCCTCTGGTTGCGCAGCTTCGTGGCCATCGCCAGCACAGGTTCCATCACGTCGGCTGCGCGGCAGGTGCACCGCACGCAATCGGCCGTCAGCACCCATCTGCAGCATCTCGAGGCATCGCTCGGGGTGCGCCTGGCCATCCGCAGCACCCGGACCCTTGCGTTGACGGATGAAGGCGCCCGGTTCCTGCCGCATGCAAGGCGCCTGCTGGCGCTGCAAGCGGAAGCGCGCGCTGCGGTGCTGACCACCGAACCACCCAGGCCCTGGCGCATCGGCATCAGCGAATATTTCCAGCCCACCCGACTCGAGGAACTTCTTGCACTGTTGCGCGAACACACTGCGCCGGTGCGAATCGAGCTGCTGTGGTCGAGTTCGCAGGTCCTTCAGTCGCTGTGGGCCGCAGGCGAGGTGGACCTCGCCGTGCTGACCAGCGATGTACCGCTGCCTGGCGCGCAGTTGCTGCGGCGCGAACCGCTTGCATGGGTGGCCCGGCGCGGCCTCGTGGTGCCCCACAACGAACCGGCCCCGCTCGTGCTGCTGGGCCCGGGGTGCCCGGTGCGCCATATGGCCCTGCAGGCACTGCAGCGCAACGGCCGCGCCCACCATGTGCAACTGAGCTGCGCCGGCAGCCAGGGCGCCGTAGCGGCACTGCGTGCCGGCTGGGGCGTGGGCTGTCTCAATGAAGCCGCCATTCCCCCGGACCTCGCCTGCCTGTCGCGCAGCGATGCCCGCCGCTGGCCGTCCCCCGGCAAACTGGCCTTTTACTTACACCACTGCCCAGGCCTTCAGGCCACTGCCACCGCGCTGCGCGCGTGGTCCAAGTGACCGGCAAGCGAAGCCGAGCCGCCATCCTTGGAGGCGCCGCGATCGTCCGGGCGCGCACGGCCATCTTCGGTGCAAGGCCAAAGCCAGAGCGTTGACGCGTGGCACTCCCCCGGTAAACTGCCCTTTTTATCCATCTCACACCCAGCCAGCCCGCTACAGGCGAGCGAAGCAACGCCGCCCCCCAAGCAACACCCGAGGCCGGGTCCCCCGGCCGACCGGTGGCGCCCCTCGGGGGCAGGAGCGAAGCGACTGGGGGGCCAAACATATGTCTATTGCGTTCGTGGGCGGCGGCAACATGGCCAGCGCCATCATCGGCGGGCTTCTTAAGAGCGGCAAACCGGCCGCCGACATCCTCGTGCTGGAACCCAACGCCAGCCAGCGTTCGGTGCTGCAGCGCGACCTCTGCGTGATCACACTCGAAGCACCCGGCTCCGTGCTGCAGCGCGCCGACGTGGTGGTCTGGGCCGTGAAGCCGCAGACGTTCAAGGAGGCCGCAGCAGCGGCCGGCACGCACATTGGCAAGGCGCTGCACTTCAGCGTGATGGCTGGCATCCGCAGCGATGCCATCGCAGACGCGCTGGGCACCGAGCGGGTGGTGCGCGCGATGCCCAACACGCCGGCACTGATCGGGCAGGGCATCGCCGGCCTCTATGCCCGCCCCGCGGTCACCCCGACGGAGCGACGGGATGCCGAGCGGCTCCTGGCCACGACAGGCCGCACGCTCTGGGTGGAGCGGGAAGAGGATCTGGATGCCGTGACGGCGCTGTCGGGCTCGGGTCCCGCCTATGTCTTCTACTTCGTGGAGGCCATGGTGCAGGCGGCCGAGGACATGGGCTTGTCGGCAGAGCAGGGCAAGCAGCTGGCGCTGGCCACCTTTTCGGGGGCCTCGGCATTGGCATCGAATTCGAACGAGCCACCCTCGGTGCTGCGGGAACGGGTCACGTCGAAGGGCGGCACCACCTACGCCGCGCTGACCTCGTTGGAGGCGAGCCAGGTGAAGGCGGCTTTCGTGAAGGCGATCAAGGCGGCGCACCGGCGCGCCGCCGAACTCGGCAACGAATTCGGCTGAGGCGCCGGCCGCACGAAACCCTAACGGGTCGCCAAATCGGCAACGACGCCGATGAACACGGAAAACCCCAGCCAGTGGTTGCGGGTGAAGGCTCGGAAGCAACCGTCGCGATCGCGGTGGCGGATCAGCATCCCGTGCCACACCACCTGGGCGGCCGCCCCTGCGATGCCCAGCAAAGCGATCGGGCCCAGCCCCGATCGCCAACCGATCAGCGTCCAGATGGCCAGCGCCGCGACATAGAACACCATCACGGCGGCCACGTCGAACTGGCCGAGCGTGATGGCCGAGGTCTTGATGCCGATCTTCAGGTCATCGTCACGGTCGACCATCGCGTATTCGGTGTCGTAGGCGAGTACCCAGAAGAGGTTGCCTAGCAGCAACCACCAGGCGGTGGCGGGCACATTGCCCAGCACCGCGGCGTAGGCCATCGGAATGCCGAAGCTGAATGCCACGCCGAGCACCGCTTGCGGCATCGACAGGAACCGTTTTGTGAACGGATAGAAGATGCTCACGGCCAGTGCGCCGAAGCTCATCGCAATGGTCACGAGGTTCGTGGTCAGAACCAGCGCGAAGGCCAGCAGGGCCAACCCGGCGCCCACAGCCAGCGCCTCACGCACGCTCAGGCTGCCGCTGGTCACCGGGCGCTGAGCCGTGCGCTTGACGTGTTTGTCGAATTCTCGGTCGGCCACGTCATTCACGGCGCAGCCGGCGCTGCGCATGAGGAAGGTGCCGAGCGCGAACACGGCGAGCAGATGCCAGCCCGGGAACCCGCCTGCCGCGAGCCAGAGCGCGGTGAGCGTGGGCCACAGCAGCAGGTAGGTACCGGCCGGACGGTCCCAGCGGATGAGGTTCAGGTACAGCAACAGGCGCGACGGAGCAGGGGCGGTCGTGCTCATGGCTTCACCTGTCAGCCTTCCAATCGGCGCTGGAAGACCAGGCCCGCGTGTTCGCGCAGCGCGTGGAATTTGATCTTCGGCCAGTTCGCTTCGATGGCACGCAGTTCAGGCGAGTACTCGACGAGCACCGTGGGCGCATCGACGGCGTCATAGGCGACGCGATGGGCGTTGGCGTCGATGAACCGCTTGAGCTCCTTGTCGCCGCCGTCGGCTTCGTCGCATGTGACCCAGCGGGCCACCTGGAAGCGGCTTGCCATGATGCGCGCCTTGACGCCGTATTCATGTTCGAGGCGGTGTGCCACCACTTCGAACTGGAGTTGGCCCACGGCGCCGAGCAGCAGCATCGCGCTGGCCATGGGACGGAACACCTGGATCGCCCCTTCTTCGCCCAGTTGGGTCAGGCCCGCACGCAGCTGCTTGCTGCGCAGGGGATCGGCCACTTCGACGGTGCGGAACATCTCGGGCGCGAAGAACGGCAGGCCGGTGAACTGCAGCGATTCCCCTTCGGTCAGCGTATCGCCGAGTTGCAGCACGCCGTGGTTCGGGATGCCGATGATGTCGCCGGCGAATGCCTCGTCGAGCAGTTCGCGGCGCTGGCTCAGGAAGCTGACGACCGTGTTCGGGCGCAGTTCCTTGCCGGAACGCACCACCTTGAGCCGCATGCCCCGCTCGAAATGGCCGCTGGCCACGCGCACGAACGCGATGCGGTCGCGGTGGGCGGGATCCATGTTGGCCTGGATCTTGAAGACGACGCCCGTGAATTTTTTCTCGTCGGGCGCGACTTCACGTTGCAGCGATGTGCGCACGCCCGGAGCCGGGGCAAGGTCCACCAGCGCGTCGAGCACCTCGCGCACGCCGAAGTTGTTGACCGCCGAGCCGAAGAACATCGGGGTCTGGCGGCCGGTGATGAACGATTCCCGGTCGAACGGCGGTGCAGCATCCGTGAGCAGCTCGATTTCGCCCTGGGCCTGCTGGTACGGCATGCCGAACCGCTCGGCGTAGGCGGGATTGTCCAGGCCGTCGAGGATCTCGTCGTCGTTGTGGTTGCGGTCTTCGCCGGGCGTGAACACGCGCATCCGCTGCTCGCGAAGGTCCATCACGCCATGGAACGACTTGCCCATGCCGACCGGCCAGGTGAACGGCACCACCTCCATCCCGAGTTCGCGCTCGATCTCGTCCATCAGCGCCAGCGGTTCCTGCACCTCGCGGTCCATCTTGTTGACGAACGTGAGGATGGGGGTGTTTCGCGCGCGGCAGACCTGCAGCAGCCGGCGGGTCTGTGGTTCCACGCCGTTGGCCGCGTCGATCACCATCAAGGCGGCATCGACGGCCGTCAGCACGCGGTAGGTGTCTTCCGAGAAGTCCTGGTGGCCCGGCGTGTCGAGCAGGT
>CBIHPH010000073.1:0-21179 GCA_966212105.1 uncultured Rhizobacter sp. | reverse complement strand
ACGGTCGGCGTCTCGGTCTGTCATCCTGGGAGCGGCCATGGGGCAACTGACGGTTCGGCAATGGGCAATCGCCGGCTTGTCCACCGGCGCGGCGCTGATCATTGCGCTGGCGGGCTTCTCCTGGAACTTTGCGCGGGAGTCGCTTTCAGCGGCGAGCTTCGTCAACCACACCTACCAGGTCATCGGCGAGGTGGCGCGGCTGCAAGCCAGCCTGGACCGGGCCGAATCGAGCCAGCGCGCCTTCATGCTCTCCGGACGGAGGGAGTTCATCGACGAGCGCGAGCAGTGGATGGCGAAGGTCAATACAGGCATCGGCAAAGTATCGGGACTGATCGTCGACAACCCACAGCAGCAGGATCGCCTTGCCGAACTTCGCCGCATGGTGATGGCCCGCAACAACACCTTTCATGAGACGGAGGATGCCATTCTGGGCAATCCGTCGCGCACGGACGTCCTCCGGCGCCTCGACGAAGGCAGCCGGGAACATCGGAGCGCCCGCAGCCTGCTCGACACCATGGCCGAGGAGGAAGAACGACTGCTCGCGCAACGATCGCGCCTGGAAGACGACCGCACGGGTCTGGCCGGCACGCTGTTCACGACCCTCATCGCCTCGATGCTGCTCATGCTGCCCATCGTCTACTGGCGCTTGCGGCGCGATCTGCTGGCGCGTCAGCGGGCAGAACGTCGGGTCGCCCAGACGCAGCGCTACGAGGAACTGCATGCACAGGCGCTCACGCTCTACAACAACGAACCTGACCGCCAGGTCGTGATCGACAGCACGCTGCACGTGCTGTCCGGCCATCCCGGCTTCATCTGCTCGGCTTTCTATGTGCACGAGGAGATCGGCGGCATGCTGCGGCTGGCGGCAACCCATGCGGCCCCGAGCGATGTCCAGCCGCTCGTGCGCCTGGGCGATGGCCCGCTGGGGCAAGCCGCGGTCGCCAAGGAGTTGATGTCAGTCACGGACCTGGGCCAAGTGGGCGGCTTTCGCATCGAGACCGGCCTGGCCGCCCTCGCACCCGCCACCGTGGTTTTTTCGCCGGTGATCTTCCAGGGCCACCTCAACGGCGTGCTCGTGCTCGCCACGGCCGGCCCCCTGGACGACGACGATCGGCGGTTCGTCGAGCGCTTGTGCGCCCAATGGGGCGTGGCGCTGCACAACCTCTCGCAGATGGCCGAGTTGGCCGTGCTCGCCGACCAGCTTCGCGCACGGGGTGAAGACATTGCGCAAAAGAACGCCGAACTCAGCAAGGCCGACCGCATGAAGAGCGAGTTCCTCGCCAACATGTCCCATGAATTGCGCACGCCGCTCAACGCCATCATCGGGTTTTCCGAGATCTTGAAAGACGGCATGGTCGGCGACCTGACGGCCGAGCAGATCGAATACATCAACGACATCTTCACGAGCGGCAAGCATCTGCTTTCGCTGATCAACGACATCCTCGACCTGTCGAAGGTGGAGTCCGGCCATTCGCCGCTTGAACTGGAGCCGGTGGCGCCGATCCAGCTGTCGGGCAGCGGGATGTCGGTCATTCGGGAAAAGGCGAGCACGCAGCATGTGCGTCTGCGCGCGGTGTGCGAGCCGGAGCAGGGCATGCTGATGGTGGACCTGCGCAAAACGAAGCAGATGGTCTACAACCTGCTGGCCAATGCCGTGAAGTTCACGCCCGAAGGCGGGCACGTGACGCTGACGCTCCAGCGTGTGACCGCAGCCGACGTCAAAGACGCCTGTGGGCAGCGCTACGCGCGGGCATTCCCGCCGGCCAACACCGATGCCTACCCCGCCTACCTCGCGATCAGCGTGGCCGACACGGGCATCGGAATCGCGCGCGAGGACCTCCAGCGCCTGTTCCAGCCCTTCGTGCAGATCGATTCGTCGCTGTCGAGGAAGTACGCCGGCACGGGCCTCGGGCTGATGATGGTCAAGCGGCTGGCCGAACTCCACGGCGGCGGCCTGATCGTCACGAGCGAGCCGGAGCAGGGTTCGACCTTCACGGTATGGCTTCCCTGGCGCGAAGCGACGGCCGAACAGCTCCGCCAGGCCACCGATCCCACAGGCCGCGTGGTCATGGCCGCACCTGCGCCTGCGCGAAGCGATGCCCCGATGGTGCTCGTCGTCGAAGACGACACCCGGGTGGCCAGCATGATCGTCGGGCACCTCGAAAGTGGGGGCTACCGGGTGGAGCTCGCGCGGTCCGCGGAAGAAGGGCTGCATCTGGCGAGCCATCTGCATCCGTCGGTCATCGTGCTCGACATCATCCTGCCCGGCATCGACGGCTGGGACATGCTGATGCGCCTGAAGGAGCATGAGGACACCCGGCAGCTGCCCGTCGTCATCGTCTCGGTGACCGATGAACGCCGGCGCGGGTTCGCGCTCGGGGCGTCGCAGGTGTTGACCAAACCGGTGGATCCCGATGAACTGATCTCCGCCGTGGCCTCTGTGGGTCTGCAGAATGGCCTGTGCCAAGGGGCGCGCGTCCTCGTCGTCGATGACGACACGAAGGCCGTGACGCTTGTCAGCAAGCACCTCGAGGCCGCCGGGTTCGAGCCCGTGCGGGCCTTTGGCGGTGCCGAGGCGCTCGTGCTGGCCCGCGACAAATCGACGGCGCTGATCATCCTGGACCTGATGATGCCGGCTGTCTCCGGCTTCGACGTGGTGCGCGCCTTGCGCGCCGACCCCGCCACCGCGGACATTCCCATCATCGTTCTGACGGCCAAGCTGCTGACCAGGGAAGACCGCACCATGCTCCACGGCCAGGTCCAGCAGGTGCTCGAGAAGGCCGAGTTTCTTCCGGCGAGCCTGCTGGCCGAGGTGCGGCGCGCCATCACCCATCGGCAGTTGGAGGAGAAGGTTTGATGGCCCGTGTGCTCGTGATCGAAGACAACCCGCAAAACCTCAAGCTCGCGCAACTGCTGTTGCAGCGCGCCGGCCACGTCGTGCTGACCGCGCCGGACGGCGAGGCCGGCCTGACCCGCGCCCGTGCCGACCATCCCGAGCTCATCCTCATGGACGTGCAAATGCCCGGCATCGACGGGCTCTCGGTCACGCGGATGCTCAAATCGGAGGCGGCCACCGCCGGCATCAAGGTGGTGGCACTGACGGCGCTCGCGATGAAGGGCGATGCCGAACGCATCCTCGCGGCCGGCTGCGACGCCTACCTGGCCAAGCCTTTCCAATACAGCGAGCTCATGGCGGTGGTGGACCGGGTGCTCGCCTGAGCGCCTTCCCTGGACGCCCGCAGGGAGCGGCTACCATCCCCGGATGAGCAACAAGATCCTCTTCGGCTTTCACGCCGTCACGGTGCGGCTGAAAACCGCGCCGAAGTCCGTCTCGGAGATCCATTTCGATGCCAGCCGCCGGGACCAGCGGATGCGGCAGTTTCTGGAACGTGCCCGCGAAGCCGGCGTGCGCCTGATCGACAGCGACGACGATCGGCTCCAGAAATTGTGCGGTTCGCCGCGCCACCAGGGCGTCGCCGCGCGCGTCGAAGCCGCCACGATGAGCCATTCGCTCGACGATACCCTCGATGCGGTCGACGCCGTGCCGCTGCTGCTGGTGCTGGACGGCATCACCGATCCGCACAACCTGGGCGCCTGCCTGCGGGTGGCCGACGGCGCGGGCGCGCACGCCGTCATCGCGCCCAAGGACCATGCCGTGGGCATCAACGCCACGGTGGCCAAGGTGGCCTCCGGTGCCGCCGAGACCGTCCCGTATTTCATGGTCACGAACCTGGCGCGCACGCTGAACGAACTGAAGGAACGCGACATCCGCATCGTCGGCACGTCCGACCAGGCGACGCAATCTCTCTACGACCTCAACCTGACGGGTCCCGTCGCACTGGTTCTGGGCGCCGAAGGCACCGGCATGCGCCAGCTGACCACGAAGACCTGTGACGAGCTCGTCCGTCTGCCGATGGCTGGTGCGGTGGAGAGCCTGAACGTGTCGGTCGCCAGCGGCATTTGCCTGTATGAGGCGGTGCGCCAGCGACGCGGCGCACCCGGCGCCTGATCCACTTCAATTCCCGACAATCTCGGTCGGGAACCCACGCGGCGCACTGGGGGAAGGGCTGAATCGCGTGTTGCGTTGCAGCAGGAGGGGTCACCTGTGTGCTTAAAAAATAAGCAAATACCCCTTGCGTTCCCTAGGAAACAAATTATTACGTTTATGCCGTTTGGAAGCGCTTGATCGTGGCCGCGCCGGGCCGTATGGTCCTAGCTCTGCGCGAAGGAGCTCTCATGAAGAATCCGTTTCGATTCTGGATGACAGGGGGTGCAGCCATGATTCTTGCGGCACTGAGTGGTACTCGTGCCATGGGCGCAGAAGACCGACCGGTGCACAGCCGGGTGAGCCGGTATGGCGTGCAGGAAACGGTGAACCGCATTGAAGCCTCGGCCCTGCGCCACGGACTGCCCGTGATGGCGAGGCTGCAGCCGCCGCCTCAGATCTCCGGGCGGACCGAGCGAGAGAGCGCCGAAACGCTGCTGGTCATCGTGCTCGAATCGTCACAGGGCGGTACGCCGGTGTCGATGGACGGCCCGAACTGCATGCCTGCGCTGCTGTTGAGCGTGACGGTTCGGCAGGGGCGGAGCGGCGCCACTGAAGTGTGGTTCACGGACAGCGTGTTCGACGAACTCCCGGACGGCATGACACCCGAGGTTCGGCACGACCTTGCCGACTTGCCGCTGGTGGTGGAAGAGGCGCTGGCCTTCGAGGCCGAAAACGAGGCGTCCGCGGCTCACGCATAACCCATCGCGCCCACGATGGCCCCGAGCGCCACGAGCCAGATCGGGCTCCACCGGGTCCGGGCCGTCACGACGGCGGTCCATCCCACCAGCAGCATCGCACCGGGACTGTCGCGCGACGGTTCCGTGAGCACCCATCCGGTCGACAGAAGCAACCCGCAGGTCAGCGGAGCCAGCCCCAGGGTGAAGGCCCGCACGCCGCGGGTCTCCTTGTTGGAGCGGCCCCAGCGGGTGGCCCAGAGCGCAAGGGTGGTGGATGGGAGCAGGATGCCGGCCATGGTCGCCAGGGCGCCGGGCAGGCCCGCGGCGTTGTAGCCGAGCACCGCGACAAAAAGCACGTTGGGCCCCGGCGCAGCCTGTGCCAGCGCGATCGACGCCGTGAACTGGGCGTTGGTCAGCCAATGCTGTTCCGCGACCAGGTAGCGGTGCATGTCGGGCGTCGTGGTGATCGCGCCGCCCACGGCCAGCAGGCTCAGCAGCAGGAAATGCCCGAAGAGGGCCAGCAGGTCGGCCGCATGCAGCGTGGCCGTCACGGCCGGAGCCTCCACCACGCGAGTGCGATGGCCAGAGAGCCGAGGCCGGCGACCACGCCCGCCAGCGGCCACCGGAGCACCGCCACGAGCACCACGGTGGCTGCACCGAAACACAGGCTCAGCGGCAGGCCGAGCGGGTTGTTCCGCAGGCTGCCCATCATCTTCCAGGCCATGGCGAGCGCGAGGCCGGCCGACACGGCGCCCATGCCGCGCAGGGCGCCGGCGACCATCGGGTTGTCGGCAAAACGGCCGTACAGCACCGCCAGGGCCAGCATGAGCACCAGGGGCAGGGCCAGCATGCCGGCGAGCGCGGAGGCCGCACCGCGCAGACCGAAATAGCGGTCGCCGATCATCAGGGACAGGTTGACCACATTGGGGCCAGGCAGCACCTGGCTGACCGACAGCATCTCCAGGAATTCGTCGCGGCTCAGCCAGCGTTCCCGCTCCACCAGCTCATGCTGCGCGACAGGGAGCACGCCGCCGAAGCCCTGGAGCGCCAGGCGAGTGAACACGGCGAACAAGTGGCCGCAGGAACGCGGCTCGCGAAGGGGTTCGGTATGGTCGGGCGCGCTCAACCGCGCATCACCTTCAAGGCTTCCGGATTGACGATGTTGCTGGGCTGGCCGCGGATGAAATTGACGACGTTCTCGAAGGCGGCGTTGAAGTACAGCTCGTAGCTGTCTTGCTCGACGTAGCCGATGTGCGGGGTGCACACCGCGTTTTCGAGGCGCAGCAGTGGGTGGCCTTGCAAGATGGGTTCGCTTTCGAATACATCGACGGCGGCCATGCCCGGGCGGCCACGGTTCAGGGCCGAGACGAGCGCCCCTTCCTCGATCAATTCGGCCCGCGAGGTGTTCACGAGCAGCGCAGTGGGCTTCATGCGGGAGAGGTCTTCCGGCTTGACGATGCCGCGGGTGTCGTCGGCCAGTCGCATGTGCAGCGAAAGCACGTCGCAGGTCTCGAAGAACGCCTCGCGGGCGTCTGCAGCGGCATGGCCGTCGGCGACGGCGCGTGCCCGAGACGATTCGCTGCCCCACACGACGACCTGCATGCCGAAGGCCTTGCCATACGAAGCCACGATCTGGCCGATGCGGCCGTAGCCCCAGACGCCAAGCGTCTTGCCCCGCAGCACGGTGCCGATGCCGAAGTTGGGCGGCATGGAGGCGGCTTTCAGGCCCGACTGCTGCCAGGCACCGTGTTTCAGGTTGCCGATGTACTGCGGCAGCCGGCGCATCGAGGCCATGATGAGCGCCCACGTCAGCTCGGCCGGCGCGACGGGTGAACCGACACCCTCGGCCACGGCGATGCCCAGGCGGGTGCAAGTCTCGACGTCAATGTGCGGGCCGGCCCGGCCCGTCTGCGCGATCAGCTTGAGCTTGGGCAGCTTTTCGAGCAATTGGCGCGGGAACTGGGTGCGCTCACGGATCAGCACGAGCACTTCCGCATCGCGCAGCCGCACGGACAGTTGGCCGATGCCTTTCACGGTGTTGGTGAAGACCTTCGCATTCAGGTGCTCCAGGTGGGCGGCGCACTTGAGTTTGCGGACGGCGTCCTGGTAGTCGTCGAGGATGATGATGTTCACGGGCACTTCGGGCGTTGGGCGTGTGCTGCGATTGTGCACGCTGTGCGCGCGGCGGCGAGCCGCAGTAGCATCGCCCTTCAATGCAATCGGAGAACCCATGTCCATTTCGATGTACTCAGCCAGCGTGCCCATCTTCACCACCATGCTCGGCAATCTCGCCAAATGGCTCGACCAGGCCGAGGCCTGCGCGGCCGAGAAGCAATTCGACCCGGTGGTGCTGCTGGGCATGCGGCTCGCGCCCGACATGCTGCCGTTCACCCGGCAGGTCCAGATCGCCTGCGACGGCGCGAAATTCTGCGTGGCGCGCCTGGCCGGCATTGACGCACCGCGTTTCGAGGACAACGAGGCCACGGTGGCGGAATTGAAGGACCGCATCGCCAGGACGCTGGCGTTCGTCGCGTCCGCCACCCCGGCGCAGCTCGATGGCACCGAGGCCAAGGACATCACGATCCCCCGCCGTGAAGGCAACGCCGTGATGAAGGGCGAGGCCTATCTGAAGCACTTCGCGTTGCCGAACTTCTTCTTCCACGTCACCACGGCCTACGCGCTGCTGCGGCACAACGGGGTGCCGCTGGGCAAGCGCGACTTCCTCGGTCTGACGTACTGAGCCGGCCTATTCGAGCGGCGCGCCGGCGCTCCCTGACGGAAAGGCACTGTCCAGGTGATATTGCACTTCCGCACGTTGGGCGTCGGCGGCGGGGTCCTGCGCGGGCAGATTTTCGAACAACTCGTCCCGCAGGCGCCACAATTCGGTCACTTCCATGGCCGATCTCACCTTGCGCTGCAGCATGGGGCCCGCGGAATTGCGCACCAGCGCGGCAGCGCGCATGAAACTCACCTTCATCTCGACGAAGGCTCGCCGGGCGGCAACGCGCGCAAGACGTTCGTCGCTCACGGTCGCGAGGAAGGCGAGGTACGAAACCGCTGGATCGATCTGGGACGAGTTCATGAGTGAAGATGCTCGGCATGTGGATCTGTAAATAATTGTGCGGAGGTGGCCAGGAACCGAAGGGTCGAACAGCGGGGGCCTTGGCTGCCACTTCCGGAAAGGATTGGAGATGCGCAACGGGGTGCGCCGGTTGGCGTGGGGGCTTGCCGGCCTGCTGGTGTTGGTGGCTGTCGGGCTGGCCATCGGCGCCTGGATGGTGCTGCCCGACACGGACGGCGCCCTGGCCTTGTCGGGGCTGACCGCCGAGGTGCGCATCGAACGCGATGCGGACGGCATTCCCACCATCCGGGCCGGGACCCGCGACGATGCGCTGTTCGGGCTGGGCTTCGTGCACGCCCAGGACCGGCTGTGGCAGCTCGAGACGCACCGGCGCATCGGTTCGGGCCGGCTGTCCGAGGCGCTCGGGGAGCGCGCGATTGACAACGACCGGTTCTTGCGTGCCCTCGGCGTGCGCCGTGCCGCCGAGGCCCAATGGGCGCGTTCAGGGCCGGATGCCCGCGCGGCGATCCTCGCGTACACCGCCGGCATCAATGCGTATGTCACCCAGGCCATGGTGGCCCGGCCGCCTGAGTTCGTCATGCTGGGTCTGCCGGTGGAACCCTGGACGCCGCAGGACACCCTGGCCTGGGCCACGATGATGGCATGGGACCTGGGCAGCAATTGGGGCGCTGAACTGCTGCGGCTGCGTCTGTCGATGACGCTGCCGGTGGAACGCATTCATGAGCTGCTGCCGCCATACCCCGGCACGACGCCCTTGCCGACGGCCGACTTCGCCACGCTGCTGCGGGGCCTGAAGTTGCAGGGGACGATGACCCAGGTGGCGCGGCTGGCGGCGCCCGAATCCGGGGTGGAGGGCGTCGGCTCGAACAATTGGGTCGTTGATGGTTCGCGCACCGTCACCGGAAAGCCGCTGCTGGCGAACGATCCGCACCTCAAGCTCAGTGTGCCGGCCCTGTGGTATTTCGCCCGGCTCGAGGCGCCCGGGCTGCATGTGGCGGGGGCCACGATGCCGGGGTTGCCCATGGTGGTGCTCGGCCAGAACGAGCACATCGCATGGGGCTTCACGAACACGGGGCCTGATGTGCAGGACCTGTACCTGGAGCAGGTCCACCCGGACGACCCGATGCAGTACCGCACGCCGGACGGCTGGGCCCGCTTCGACAGCGTGAGCGAGACCATCCGGGTGCGCGGCAAGCCCGCCGTGCCCTTCATCGCCCGCAGCACGCGGCATGGTCCTGTCATTTCCGATGCGGGCGGCCCCACGGACGGGGCGACCGGGCCGGGTTTCGTGCTCGCGATGCGCTGGACCGCGCTCGATGCGGACGCCTGCACCGTCGACGCAGGGCTGGCGTTCAACCAGGCGCACTCCGCCGCCGAGTTCGTCGAGAAATCCCGGCTGTACGTCGCGCCGATGCAGAACATGGTGGTGGCCGATTCTGCGGGACACATCGCGATGGTGTCGGCCGGGCGCGTGCCGCTGCGGCGGGCGGACAATGACCTCAAGGGGCTCGTTCCCGCCCCCGGCTGGGACGCGCGCTACGACTGGGCCGGGTTCCTGGACGCCGGGCTCACGCCCCGCGAAATGGATCCGGAGCGGGGTTTCATCGCCACGGCGAACCAACGGGTGCATGGGCCGGACTATCCGCACTTCATCACGAGCGAATGGACGGTGCCGTACCGGTACGACCGCATCATGGAGCGGCTGGCCGCCACGCCGAAGCACGACCTGGAGAGCATGCGGGCGATGCAGTCCGACGCCTATTCCGGTGCCACGGCTCGCTTGCTGCCGTTGATCCGGCGTGCACGCAGCAGCCATCCGCTGGCCGCTGCTGCGCAGCGCGAGCTCGCAGGCTTCGATGCGACGATGTCGGTCGACAAGGCAGCACCTCTCATCTTCTGGGCCTGGGCCCGGCAGCTGACCGAGGCGGTGTTCGCCGACGAGGTGGGGCCCGCCTTGTTCGAGGCGCAACTGGGCAGCCGCAATTTCCGGGACGCGCTCGAAGGCGTGCTGCAGCGCAACGACGCCTGGTGGTGCGATGACAAGACCACGCCGGAGCCCGAGACGTGCGAGGCGCAGGTGGACCGTGCGTTCACCCGGGCGCTCGAAGAACTGCAGGCCCGCCACGGTGCCGATGTGGCGCGGTGGCGCTGGGGCGATGCGCACGTTGCTCGGTCGGAGCACCGGCCGTTCAGCAAGGTGGGGCTGCTCGCGCGGTGGTTCGAGACCCGTGTGCCGGTGGGTGGCGACACCTACAGCATCAATGTGTCGAAGGTGAGCCTGAGGGCCGATCCGCTCACGGGCGAGCGGTACCTCTCTGAGCATGGCCCGTCGTTCCGCGGGATCTATGACCTGGCGGATCCGTCGCGCTCGCGGGTGATGCAATCGACAGGACAGTCGGGCATCGTGTTCTCGCCGCTGTACCGCCGGTTCGTGGCACCGTGGGCGCAGGTGCACGACGTGCCGTTGTGGGCCGCCGGGCCCCCCGCGCACACGTTGGTATTGGCGCCTCGCGCGGATCAGCGGTAGCCGGATGCTGCAGCGCGGCGTCCGAGAGGCAAGGCGATCAACGGTCCGCCACCAGCGGGCAGCGGGGTGAAACGCGAATTCGTGACGAATCCCTCGGCAGAAGGGCGCCGCGACCGCGGAGAATCCGGCCATGAGAAAACTCCTCGATGGCTATCCGGTGCCGGATGGCCGTTACGACGAATTGTTGAGCGGCCCCGGGGTGCCGCGTCCCCATTGGGAAGCCTTTCTCGCGTCGCTGGCTGCCCGGCAGGGGGCGGAGGTAAGCGATACGCTGTCCTTGACCGAGCGCGAAGTCCGCGAGAACGGCATCACTTACAACGTGTATGCCGATCCCCAGGGGGCCGATCGTCCGTGGGACGTGGATCCGTTGCCCCTGCTGCTGTCGGCCACCGAATGGGAGGCCATTGAAGCCGGCATCGCGCAGCGGGCCGATGTGCTCAACCGCGTGCTGGGTGACATCTACGGACCCCAGACCTTGCTTCAAAGCGGTGACATTCCCCCGTCGGTGGTGTTCCGGCACGGCGGCTACCTGCACCAGGTGCAGTCCGTGCGGTCCCACGGCGCTGCCCACCTGTTCCTGTATGCGGCCGACCTGGCCCGCTCGCCGGACGGCCGGTGGTGGGTCGTCGGCGACCGCACGCAGGCGCCTTCCGGTGCGGGGTATGCGCTCGAGAACCGTCTCGTCGTATCGCGCGTGTTTCCGCAGCTGTACCGGGACTTGCACGTGCAGCAACTGGCCCCGTTTTTCGCGAACCTGCGTGAGGCGTTGCTGCGCTGGGCGCCCAAGGGCGACGGCCCGCCGCTCATCGTGCTGCTCACCCCCGGGCCGTACAACGAGACCTATTTCGAGCACGCGCTGCTGGCGCGTTACCTGGGCTTCACGCTGGTCGAAGGCAGCGACTTGACCGTGCGCGAGGGCAGGGTGTGGCTCAAGACAGTGGAGGGCTTGCGCCGGGTGCATGCGTTGCTGCGCCGGCTCGACGACGACTATTGCGACCCGCTCGAACTGCGCTCCGATTCTGCCCTGGGCATCGCCGGTCTCACGGATTGCGCCCGCCGGGGCACGGTGATGATCGCCAATGGGCTGGGTTCCGGGGTGATCGAATCGGGGGCGCTGCTCGGGTATCTGCCTGCGCTGTGCGAGCGCCTGCTCGGGGAGCCGCTGCGCCTGCCGTCGGTGGCCACATGGTGGATGGGCGAGCCGGCGGCGTTCCGTGACGCCTGGTCGCGTCTCGATCGCCTGATCATCAAACCGATCGACCGCAGCACGTCCGAGCCGGCCGTCTTCGGTGCAGACCTCACCGCAGCCGAGCGCGAACACCTTCGAAAGCGCATCGCCACCAGGCCTCACCGGTACGTGGCTCAGGAATGGGTGCACGGCTCTCAAGCCCCGGTGCTGGAGCGAGCCCATGCGCATGCGCCAGCGGACCGCCTGGCGGCCCGCGCGGTGGGCTTGCGCGTGTTCGCGGTGGCCACGCCCCATGGCTACCGGGTGATGCCGGGGGGGCTGACGCGGGTGGCAGGCGATGGGGATTCGCGCATCATCGCCATGCAGCGCGGGGGGCGCTCGAAAGACACCTGGGTGCTGTCTGAAGGTCCCGTCAACGCTTCTTTCTCGCTGCTGTCCACCACCGTCACGGCCGAAGACCTCGTCCATGCCCGTGGCAACGTGCCGTCGCGTATTGCGGAAAACCTCTACTGGTTCGGCCGCTACGGCGAACGCTGCGATGCGGCGGCCCGCACCCTGCGGCTGGCGGTCGCGGAAGTGCTCGGCAACAATGAGACCCATGTCGACGAGACGGACAACGGCCTCGTCCCCGTGCTGGCGCTCGCCGAGCGGATGGCGCTGCTCGACCGGAGGGATGCCGTCGGTTCGGCATTGCTCCGTGCGGCCACCCATCCGGACGAAGGCCTGGCCGAGCGGCTTCGCCAGCTCTCCCGGGTGGCATTCACCCTCCGCGATCGCATGTCGGTCGACAACTGGCGCACGCTCAATCAGCTCGCGACGCACCCCGTGTTCCAGCGCGACAGCTCGCTGCCGATGGCCCTGGCTTGGCTGGACCATGCAGTCACGGCCACCACCACGCTGTCGGGGTATGTGCTCGATGGCATGACGCGGGGCACGGCATGGCAGTTCCTCTCCATCGGGCGGCGCGTGGAGCGGTTGTCCAACCTGTGCCTGGCGCTCGAATCGGCCACGGCCGACGGGCGGGACTGCGGGCTCGAATGGCTGCTCGACTGGGCGGATTCCTCGGTGACCTACCGTTCGCGCTACCTGGTGGCACCGGAATGGCTGCCGGTGCTGGACCTGCTGTTGCGCGACGACACCAACCCGCGATCGGTGGCGTTCCAGATGAACGGTCTCGTGGAGGACGTGGCCAAGCTCGAGCGCGTGCATGGGCCGTTCGCGGGCAACATCCTGGCCCCAGCGCACCAGGGCCTGCTGGCGCTCGTACCAGGAGATCTGCATCCGGAGAGCAACGTGCTCCAGCGCCTCGTGACGCAGGCGCTGGCCGCCGGTCGCGCCGTCTCCGATGAGCTGACGCTCAAGTTTTTCTCCCATGCAACCTCGCACAGCGTGTTGACGGGGGTGGCCTGATGCAAGGCAGCCGTTACCGCGTCGAGCACGACACCCGCTACCTGTACGCGGCCCCTGTCTCCCAATCCTGGCAACTGGCCAGGCTGACACCACGCGATCTGCCATGGCAGCGAATGCACGGCTGCGCCATCGAGATCGACCCGACGCCGGACGAACGGCACGAGTCGACGGATTGCTTTGGCAACACCATCACCCATTTCAGCGTCTTGCGCGCGCATTCATCTCTTGGCGTCCGGATGTCGTGCGATGTGGAAGTGGGGGCCCGGCCCGATCCGGCCCGGGCCGCACCTTGGCCGTGGGAAGCCGTGCGCGAGGCGGTGGCCTTCCATCGGCTGCCGCTGGACCTGATGGCCGCGCGCATGTCCCAGCCCACCTCACTGCTGCCGCTCTCGGAGACGGCCCACCGGTACGCCCTGGCGTCACTCAGCCCCGGGCGCGACTGGTTCGAGGCGCTGACGGACCTCACGAGCCGCATCCACGCGGACATGCAATTCGATCCTGACGCCACCTCCGTGGGCACCTCCGTCGACGAGGTGTTGGCGCGCCGCCGTGGCGTCTGCCAGGATTTTGCGCAGCTGATGATTGCGTGCCTGCGTTCGGTGGGATTGCCGGCGAGGTACATGTCGGGTTACCTGCTGACCGATCCGCCGCCGGGTCTGCCGCGTCTGGTGGGCGTCGATGCGTCGCATGCCTGGGTGGCCGCGTTCGCCCCCGGTTACGGCTGGGTTGAATTCGATCCCACCAACAACCAGCTGGCCGACGCCCGCTACATCACGCTGGGGTGGGGGGCCGACTTCGGCGACGCAGGTCCGCTGCGCGGGGTGATCTTCGGCAACGGCCAGCAGGACATGAGGGTCTCGGTGACGGTGCGCCCGATCTCGGATGCGCTGCCAAAAAATGAATCAAGCGACACCGCGCGCTGACGATAACCAGGCACCACCGTTCTTCAGCCAGGATGTTTCATGGAACTCAACCGCCGTTTCGTTGCCCGGATCGCATTGGCCGCGCTGACCGTCTGCGCCTCGCCCGCGTTTGCCCAACAGGCATTGGACACCATCGTGTCCGCCAAGACGATCAGGATCGGCATTCCTGTCGACGCGCCGCCGTTCGGCTTCCGTGGCGCCGACCAGCAGCCTACGGGACTCGATGTGGAACTGGCGCAGTTGATCGCATCGAAGATCGGCGTGAAGGCCGAACTGGTGCCTGTCAGCTCCGCGCAGCGCATTCCCGCGTTGACGGAGAAGAAGGTGGACCTGGTCATCTCGACATTGGGAAAGACCGCCGAGCGTGAAAAGCTGATCGACTTCAGCAGCTCCTACTCCTGCTTCTACCTCGCGGTGTTTGGACCGAAGTCCGCCCAGGTCGCCAAAGCCGCCGATCTGGCCGGCAAGTCGGTGGCGGTCACCAAAGGCTCTGTTGAGGATCAGGAACTCGTGAAAATCGTTCCTGCTGGAACCGACATCAAGCATGTGAGCGACAGCGGGGCGGCCGTGTCTGCCTACACCGAAGGCAAGGCGCAATACGTGGCGGTCAGCATGAGCGTGATGGCAGCGGCCAAAATCCAGAACACCACGCTCGATGCCGATTCGAAGTTCGTCCTCAAGGAGTCGCTCAACTACATCGGCGTTCCCAAAGGCGAAGACAAACTGCGCGAAAAGGTCAATGCGATCGTGGAGGATCTGCGCACGAGCGGCGAATTGCGCAAGCTGGGTGCGAAATGGTTTGCGCGCAGCGGCATGAGCGCTGCCGCACGCTGATCGGGCTCGATGAACCGGTAGTCAAGCGGGGGGTTGGCCCGAGCGTCTGCTGAGCGAAAAATAGCGGGAAAGCTGATCGCAACAGCGCAGGGGAGCCCGCCATGAAATACCTGCCCGCCAGATGGACCGAGGATGCGTCCGATCGCAACCTGATTGCGTCGTACCGGGCGCATGCGGTCTGGCAGGAGCGGGGCGAGAGCATGGAAGAGGGCGGGGTGCTGGCGGTGGCCGGCGGCGACGGGATCCCGGGGCCGTACAAGAACCTGGTCGTGCGGCTGGACAAGGCATTGCCACCCGCCGTGCTGGTGGAACGCGCGAAAGCGTTCTTCACGCCTCGCGACTGCAGCTTCTCGGTGATCGTGCGCAGGCGCTACGACGCCGACCTGGAGGCCTGGCTGCTGGAATCAGGCTACTCGTTGAAATCCGAATCGCCGTGCCTGCGGGTGGACCGGCCTGTGGCGGTGCCGAAGCCGGACCCTCGGGTGCGCATCGAACGCTTCGCCAACGTCGGCCATGTGCGCGACGCGGTGGCCGTGAGGGCAGGCGCGCTCGGGTTGATCGGCTTGACCGTCGAGTCGGCCCGCAGGATGCTTGCGCGCCATGAACGCCTGCTGGACCCTCAGGTGGCAGGCTTTGTCGCTTACGTCGACGGCGTGCCCGCGGCCACCGCGCTCACCCTCTACAGCGAGGGGGCGGCCGGGGTCTATGGTGTGGCGGCGCTGCCCGTCTTGCGCGGGCGGAGCCTCGGTGAGCTGTGCACCGCACTTGCGGCGAATGCCGGGTTCGAGCGAGGCGCGAGGGTGGTCACGCTGCAGGCGAGCCCGGTGGGCTTGCCCATCTATACCCGCATGGGATTTCGCAGGTGCGATCAGCTGAGGCGCTACCGGTTGTCTTGAATCGCCAAACTTGGCTGTGCCTCAGTTTGAGTGACACAGGTGTGCTTCTATGCATTGCGACCGCTCAAGGCTGCGCGCGGTGGATGCGCCCCACGGTCTCGCCGAGTTCGATCACCGCCATCGCGTAGTAGCTGGACCAGTTGTACCGCGTCACCGCATAGAAATTGGCCGTGCCGGCGATGTAGCTCGGTGCGGCCGCGCCGTTTTGCAGTTCCACCAGTGCCAGCAGGCCCCCGTGCCCTGCTGCCTTCTCCTCCAGCGCAGCGCCCCGTTCGGCAAACTGCTGCACCGTGAACGACGGGAGGATGTCCGGCGCCAGCAAGGCAGCCCGGTTCGCCGTGTCCACCGGGGGGTTGACGGCAAAGCGCGTGGGCTGGTCGCGCTGCCAGCCCGCCTCGGCCAGGAAGTGCGCCACGCTGCCGATGGCGTCGGCGGGGCTGCGGTTCATGTCGATGCGGCCGTCGCCATCGAAATCGACGGCGTACTTGTTCCAGCTGCTCGGCATGAACTGCCCCATGCCCATGGCACCGGCATAGCTGCCCCTGGGGCCGAGCGGGTCCAGGCCCTCGCTTCGGGCCATCACCAGGAATTGTTCCAGCTCGTCACGGAAGAAGGCGCTGCGGTCCTTGCGTCCGGTGGGGAAATCGAAGGACAGCGTGGCGAGCGCGTCGATGACACGGAAGTTGCCCATCTGCCGGCCGTAGATGCTTTCGACGCCGATCACCCCGACGATGATCTCCGCGGGCACCCCGTACATCGCCTGGGCGCGCACCAGCCACTTCTCATTCTCTCGCCAGAACGCCACGCCGGCCTTGATGCGCACCGGCTCGACGAAGCGGGAACGGTAGAGCGCCCAGTTCTTGGCCGTGCCTGCGGGCGGCGGCATGATGTACTTGGCGACGTTGGGAATGAACCGCGATTCGGCCAGGTGCTGCTGAACCCATGCGGGGTCCAGCCCGCGGCGGGCGGCGAGTTCGGCGCCGAAGCGCATCACGTCTTCCCGTTGGCCGTAGGTCACCACATCCGGCGCGCTGTCGTCGCTGGCGACCGGGGCGCGGGCCTTGGGCGGCTTGGCGCCGGCGGTCGGGGAGAAGGTGGAGAGCAACAGCGTGCAGGTGAGCGCGTGGCAGACGGCGCGGGAGAAGGTCAGGAATGGCATCGGCGGATTATCGAGGCTGCGCAGTGTGTTCGTGCGCCGCCGCACGCAGGCGGCGTGATTCAGTTTTCACATCGGCGAGCCATGCGGCCGAGGGCCGCGTCCGGGCGGTCCGACCGTAACGTTCGCGCTCCAGTCGAAGCAGCAGCGCGGCGAGCGCCTCCCCGCGCGCCCCGAACCGCTCGCGGACGGCGGTGGCCAGCTGGCGTGGCGGGGCATGGGGCGACGGCGTGAGCCCGAGTCGGCGAAGTTGCCGCGCCAGCGCGGCCGCCTGGCGCTGCCAGGGGTCCTGGCGTTGCCGGTCCCACCAGGCCCAGCCGGCGGCCAGCAGCGCGAGGCTGGTGAGCGAGAGCACGAGCAGCTTGGCGAGGTCCTGCCAGTTGGGCGATGCGATGCCGAGGTTCGACAGCAGGTCGAGCTGCTGGCCGCGGGAGTAGTTGAGCACCCATTGGTTCCAGCGGTTGTCGAGCGTTTCCCACAGCGTTCTCAGGCTGCTGATGAATTCCGGGTTCATCGCCACGAAGGCATTGTTCAGCAGGCCAGGGGCGGGCCGCAGGCTGCGGCTGTTGAAGATGCGCTCGGGTGCGACCGCGGCCGTGGGATCGGCGCGCACCCATCCCTGGCCCGCCTGCCAGTACTCCGCCCAGGCATGGGCCTGGCTTTGCCGCACCACGTGGTAGCCGTCGACCAGCACGGCGTCGGTGCCCTGAAAGCCGGTCACGATGCGCGCGGGGATGCCCAGTTCCCTCAGGATGACGACGAACGTGGCGGCGAAGTGTTCGCAAAAGCCTTCGCGTCGGTCGAGCCAGAATTCATCGATGGCGAGGCGGTTGTCCGCCGCGCCGTACACACCCGGGGCGAGGGTGTAGGCGTACCCGGCCGTGCGGATGTGTTTCATGACGGCGTTCGCCACGGCGCCCGGACGGGCACCCTTCATCTGCTCGCCGAGCGCCCGGGCCCAGGCCCGCGTGCGGGGGGCCACATCGAAGGGCAAAGCGAGGGATTCGGCGCGGATGCCGTCGGCGAGGCTGTCCGCGTCAAGCTGGAAATCGGTGTGGGCGATGGCGTTGAACCGCAGCCGTTCGCGCACGGGTCGGATGGTGGCCCAGCTCATGTCGTTTCGTCGACTTGTCCTGAGGCCATCGAGCGTTGGCAGCTCCGGCGTGGCCTCCAACATGGCCAGCAGAGGCAATGCCGTCGGCTCGACCGTGACTTCATAGCGCACCGCGCGGCCGGAGAGCTGGAGCGGGTCCCGTGGCAGCGGCATCGGGAAGTCGGTGCTCAGGGGCGTCCACGTCGCACCATCGAAACGGGTCAGCACGGGGCCGCGAAAGTACATCTTCTCGGCCGCGGGCGGTGCATCGAGGAACCGGATCCGCATGGCGATGCGGTCATCGAGCGCCGCCTCGGCCACCGAGCCGAAACGCAATGAATTGGACAGGCCCAAGGTCGCCACCCCATCTTGAGGCACGCCCCAGAGCGGCCCGATGCGGGGAAAGGTCATGAACAACAGCACCATGACGGGCATGCCCAGGGCGGCCGTGCGCAGCGAAAGCGCGCCGGCCTGCAGCAAGCCCGGCCGCCCCACCGGCATGTGGGCCAGCACCACGGCGGTCAGCAGGCCCCAGACGGACACGAGCATCGCCGCGGCAACCGCGAACGATTGCGAATAGAAGAAGTGCGTGAGTACCAGGAAAAAACCGAGGAAGAACACCACGAACGCGTCGCGCCGGGCACGCAATTCCAGGGTCTTCAATGCCATCAGCACGACGAGCAGCGTCACACCGGGTTCCTTGCCCAGCAGGGTGTGAAACGACATCAGGGTGAGCCCGATCGCAAACGCCAGCACGGCAATGAGCAGCCAGCGGCGCGGCAGCGGCGCGTTGGTGAATGCGAGGTGGCCACGCCACGCCAGCACCAATCCGGTCAACAGCGAACACCACACCGGCAAATGGCCGACATGGGGCAGCACGGTCCAGGCAATCACGCCGAGCAGGAACAGCGTGTCGCGGGCGTCCCGCGGCAGGTGGCGCCAGTTGCGCCGCAGCGGAAACGTCATGGCCACAGCGCGAGCGTCTCCAGGCAACGGCGCAGGTGCAGTTCGCCGTGGTCGGGCGCCAGGTCCAGGCCCGGCAGCCGCAACCCGTGCCGCGTGTGCATGCGGTCGGCAAGCTGCACCCAGGCCGTCAGGCGCGACAGGCGGTCCTCCGGGGCCAAACCCGCGCACTGTTGCCAGTCGAGCCAAAGCGATTGGGCCGACGTGGCGCTCGTGTCGCGGCTCACCAGGTCACCCCCCACCTCCAGATTGCGGGCGGCCTTCTTCCAAACCACGAGTTTCAGCGGATCGCCGCGGCGGTAACCGCGGATGCCTTCCACCTCGCCGCTGTCCGTGGTTCGGCGCGTTGCCGTCGGACCGGCTGGCGCGGGCTGCGCCGGGGGCAACGGTGCGGCCGGATGCTCCGGCCGGGGATAGACGAGCACACGGGCTGCCGGGCGCCAGATGGCCCAGGCGCGGAAGAGCCCGAGCGGGAACCGCGTTTCCACCCGGACCGCCGGCATGTCATGCCAGCCCCGGGTGGCCGGCACGAAGCTGACCTGTGCCTGGGCGTGGCCACCGGCGTCCACGTCCGTCCAGGTGGGCGCGGCGGAGCCCGAGGTGCCATCCATGCGAAGGCCGATGGCAAAGCGCGCCCGCCCCGCGCTGCCCAGGGTCACATCCATCAACACCGGAAACCCGGCATGGCTGGACTTCGGCGGACGCAGCTGCAGCGTGAGCCCGCGCAAGGTGTTGTGCGTCAGGTGCATCGACACGATGCCGCTGCCGGCCAGCAGGAAGGTCAGCACGTAGCCGAGGTTGAGCTGGTAGTTGATCGATGCCAGCAGCAGCACCAGCAGCGTTGCCCCGAACATCAGGCCGGCCGGAGTGGGGAGGATGTAGACGTTGCGCTGCGTGAGGAGCAGCGTGTCGGTGCGGGGCAGTCGCTGGTGCCACCAGGTGCGGATGCGGTGCCTTGCGGCTTGGAGAGGGAGGGGCGGCATGAAAGGCATGGTACCGCTCGCTTTGCGGCTGATACCGACCGCCGGGGTGCCTGCATTGCCGAAGGTGTGCAATTGGGAACGTCCGGAGGTGCGTGGGGGCGTCCCACAGGGATTTCCCTAGGGGGAATCTTCGAGCGAGCGCAAGCCGGAGATCACGGGGCCGAGACGCTCGACCACCGCCTCAAACAGCGCATCAACCACCGCCGCGCCCGCGCCGGTGGCGCATGCATGTTCCAGCGCCTCGGCAGCCTCGCGGACGGCCGTCGCGCCGAGGGTCCCCGATTCGTTCTTCAGATCGTGCGCCAACCTGGCGGCTGTGAGCATGTCGCATGCCGCCCGAGCGGTGGCAAAGCGGGCCGCAAAATCCGCTTCCCGGGCATGGAACCGCCCCAACAGGCGCCGGTGGTATGGCTCGTCCCCCAGCACCGCGGCGGCGTCCGTGCCGGTCTCGATGCTCCTGGAACCAGGGTTTGTCGCGGCAACCTGAGGTCGAACCCAGCGTGCCAGCGTGGCGAACATTTCCGCCACATTGATCGGCTTGGCGATGTGGTCGTTCATGCCGGCCGCCAGCGCCTTCTCTCGATCGCCAACCATCGCGTTGGCGGTCATGGCAATGATCGGCAGATCGCGCCACTTCGGCTCGTTGCGCAACTCGCGGGTGGCGGCATAGCCGTCCATGACGGGCATCTGGCAATCCATCAAGACCGCATCGAAGGATTCGCGTGCGAGCATGTCGATGGCCTCACGGCCGTTGTTGGCGACCCGGGTCACGATCTCCGCATTGCTGAGGAGGTCACGGGCCAGCTCCTGATTGAACGGATTGTCCTCGACCAGCAGAACATGGGCCCCAGCCAGCGCGGCGCGATCGCTCTGCAGCACTTCTTCGCGCCGTTCACCTCGCGGGACATGCTGCCGCGGCCGGCCCAGCGCCTGCAAGCTGGCATCCAGCAATGCCGAAGGCGTGACGGGCTTGGTCAGTGTCGCCGCCACGGTCAACTGCTCGGTGGTCAGCTCGCGCGTCATTTCGTCGCGGCTGAAGGCGGTGAGCATCAGCACCGTGGGCGGCGGGTGTGCCAGCGGCATGCGTGCCAGCTGCTTCGCACAATCGACACCATTCATGGCCGGCATTTTCCAGTCGAGCAAGAGCAGGTCGAAGGCCTCGTCGCGCGCATCGGCCTCGACCACTGCATTGAGCGCCTGCGGTCCATCGCGGGCAGCCGAAACATGCAACCCGAGCGACGCGGCCATGTGCAGCAGCACCTCGCGGGCGGCGTCGTTGTCGTCGACGATGAGCGCCCGGGCGCCGTGCAGTCCCCCGTCAGAGGGGTGGGCCGCGCCCCCCCCCGCCCCGGCGCCCCCCCCCCCCCCCCCAGGGGGGGCCGTGAAACCCCCCCCCGC
>CBIHPH010000072.1:0-21356 GCA_966212105.1 uncultured Rhizobacter sp. | reverse complement strand
GCCTGCTTCGCTGGTACGGCGGCGCCGTCGAATCGGCCTTGTCCATCGTGACCGATGGAGAGCGCATCCGCGCCATCTATGTGGTGCGCAACCCGGACAAGCTCCGCCACATCGCGGCGAGCATGGTCACAAGCGATCAGGCCCGTGCGTCTTGAGGCGAGACGGCCGTTCGGCCGTCGTCCATCTCGACGCAACGGTACACACATGAACCAGACCCTCCGCCTTCCGTACGCCAAGCTCGCACCCCTGCCTTACAAGGCGCTCGCCGATGCCAGTACAGCGCTGCGCCAAGCCAGCATCGGCAAGAAGCTTGTCGACCTGGTTTTCCTGCGGGTCTCCCAAATCAACGGCTGCGCCTTCTGCGTCGACAAGCATGCATTCGACCTGCTGGCCCAACGCGAGGACATCCAGCGCATCAACAGCCTGTCGACCTGGCGTGAGGTCGACTTCTTCGATGCCCGCGAGCAAGCGGCGCTGGCCTGGGCCGAGTGCCTTGCCGACATCGGCCACACCGGAGCGAACGACGCGGACTTTGCCGCAGTTCGGGCTCAATTTTCAGAACAGGAAGTTGCCGAATTGAGCTTCGCCGTGGCCGTGATGAGCGCCTGGAACCGAATGGGCGTTGCCATGCGTCAACCGGTGCAGAGGCGGGCCGACGTGACAAGCCCCCCTGTGCGCTGAGCGATCAGCATGCGGCCTGCATGCACCCGCCGAGAGGCGGATGCGTGTGCATCATCAGCCCCGCAGTGCGCCTACAGGTACAGGCCGATGATTTCCTTGTTCCACTTCGACTCCTTGTCGGTCAGGTTCTCGATCGCCGACAACTCCTTTTGCAGATAAGCCCGCGACTCCGGTGTGCCGAGATCGCCAATCGCCTTCAAAGCCATGGCACGGTCCTGCCAGACACCCGTCTTCGTCTCGTAGCGGCTCTTGAGGAATTCGAACTGGTCCACGGCCTTCAGGATGCCCAGCGACGAGAAGGCAGCGAGGCGGATGTACTCGCTTTGGTGCGAGGTGAATCTCACGAGCGCGGGCACGGCGGCGGGGTTGTTGCTGAAACCCAGTTGGTACACATCCAGGTAGGCATCGGCTCGGGTGGTACCGTCCTTGTCGATGGCAGCCACGAGTGCGTCGACCTGTTCGTTGCCCACCACCTGGCCGAACAGGTGCTGGTTCAGCTTGGCGGCCAACTCCTTCGTCAGCAATGCGAGTGGATCGTTGTAGGTCGGGTCGATCACTTCGTCGAAGGACCAGACCGGAACCTTGCCGCGCTTGATGTATGCGGTGATCCGCTGGGGCCCGCGAGGCGTGTCGACATCGGCACGCACGGACGTGAAGGTGATGAAGGGCGAGTAGGCGTTGACGCGGAAGTTCTGAATGTGCAGGTGCTTGATGCTCACGGCCGTGCCATTCGTCCCGGCCGCCCCCAGCGTGGCCGGAAGGCCACGGGCTTTCAGCTCGTTGACGGTGTGTGTTGCAACCCATGGCACGGGTTCAAACGGCTTGCCCTGGGACTGCAGGTTCATCGGAATGAGGCTGCCTTCGAGGACGTTGCTGCGGCTCGAAGGCGTCAGTTCATCCTTGAAGACGAGCGTCACGGGTGCGGGGGGCTGCTTCGCGCTGTACTTGATCGCCGAGGGCACCGGATCCTTCACCGGCACCGTCATGTTGACGGCGCACCCGGAGAGAAAACCTGCCGCCCCGAATACACCGAGAGCGAACCCCAACGTCTTGACCATGGTGTGCATGTTTGATTTCCCAGATGGTTGTGCAGTCGCCGCGTCCAGCCTCGATTTTTCCCTCCGGCCCAACGGCTGCCGCATCTTATCGGCCACAAGCACCTGCCCTGCATTCCCATTCCATGGAAGAGTTCCGGTTTCGCCTGTTCAAAGCCACCCGTGCACACCGGCCCCGGCGGCAGCGTCAAACGGCGCAGCGCCACCTCAGGCCATGCGGGAGCGACGGTGGCCCGAACAGGAAATGAAGAACCCTGCGCCGGCTGGCGCCACTGGCCCTGGACGACGCATGCAACAACAAGGGACGAAGCACCCAGGCGTCGCCCGCTGCTGCGCAGCAATCCACCACCTTGCCGCCATGCCGCAGCGCAACAGCCGCCTCGGGGGTGATACGCCCGCACACATGCGTGCCCGGCACCACTTGCAGCGGACCGTCTTGTGGCGTGCAGGCATCGAGGTGCACCCGCACGGCGACCAACTGTGCGAGCAGTTCAGCCGGCGGCTGCACGAAGAGTTGCCCTTCTTTTTCGGACCAACCGGCCAGAGCGGGATGGGTCACGCGCTCCGCAACCGGAATGCTGAGGTCCTGGTGGACCGGCACCAGCCAGTTCCTGGAAGCCGACTTCTCGAAGGCCGTGCACTGGACCGCCACGGCATCGCGCGGAATCAAATGGGCCAGTGCGTCGTGTTGGCGAAGCTGCCCGGCGAGCGCGGTACACCATGGCTGCGAGAGCAGACAACGCGTACCGGCCGCCCCGTCCGGAAGGTTGCCCATCTGCGCGAGGACCGTGGCGCACATGTCGGGACCGAGCACCTGTGGAACGAGCGTGAAACCATTGTTCGCGAAGCCCTGCTGGATGGATGCGGTGGCGGCGTCCGGAAGGCCATGGGACAGCAACGGGTCCAACTCGGCCCACAGCACATCGCAAAGTCCCGCCCGGTAGGCGGCGCCTCTGAAGGCCTGATGCTCGCTCTGGTAGACCGCCCAGAGCCGTTCATTTCGATCCGCAATGCAGGCCCGCACATTGGCCAACCGGTCCGCCGTCTTGACGAGCAACGCGAGTTCCATCGGGCCGGAGACACGCGCAAGCTTGGCATACGTACTGGCCTTGCGTTCCTTGCGGGTCGCGCCGGGCTCGTCCGTCAGCAGGCCCACACATGCGGCAACAAGCGGTCCGAACCGGTCTGCAATGTCGACCAGAGTGGCCTCGGTGTCTTCCACAGTATCGTGCAAGTACGCCACCGTGACCGCCTCCTCGCCGTACGGGGCGGCAAGCAGGGCGACAGCATCGAGGTGGCAGGCGTACGGCTGGTCACCATATCGTTGTGCGCCATGGGCCTCCAATGCAAAGGCCCGAGCGTTCCCTGACATCGCTTCCATCAACCGCCAAGCCCGTCGGCGATGTACATCACGGTTTTGTCGACAAGCCTCATCGCCCCACCTCCATGCATCAATTCATTGGACGGAGGACTGTATGTCATGAATCAAACCCTGGCATGCCGTTGAAGCGCCTCCAGGCGCAGCGCCAGCCGCTGATCGAGTTCGCTGAGCTGCTGCCTGAGCCGCTGACGGTCACTGGCATCCTTGGCCGCCTCGACCCGGGCCCTCAGCACGGCGCGCTCATGAAAAAGCGGCACCTCCGGAGGAACGAACCCTGCGCCCTTCAGAATCTTGAACGGCATGCGAAGCGGTTCCGGTGTGGCGTCCCAACCGGCCACCGGCTGCAGCGGCCTGCCGAAGCTCGGGGCCGATTGCAGCTCTCCCGATGCAATGGATTGCGCAAGCATCTCTGCAATTTGTTCGTCGAGCGTGGGCATGGGTGTCGCCGCTCTCTGGAGACGGTATGCAAGTCGTTCCACTCAGCATAGGTCGGAATGGCATCTTCGGCCAGCAGGCTTTCACGAGTTGCTCCTGGAGGAAGAGGTTGGGCCTGCTTCGCGAGGGTGAGTCTCGATGGCGCCGTCGGGGCCGAGAGATGAACCCATCGAGGCTCGTGGCAATGAAGGACGAGCAGCGGGGGCGCAGAAGCGTCAAGATCGCCGCCGACGTTGCCGATTCACAGCGAGACGAACCCCGCATACACGAGCACCAGGGTGGCCGCGAGCGAGGTCCAGGCGCCCAGCACGTTGCCGGCGTACACAAGCTTGGCCGCCACAGGGCCCTGCGACGACAACCCCCGATGGCCCACGATGGCAGCCAGCGGCAGCGAGAAGCAGAAGGCGTATGACGAAACGATGAGCGTCACGGCGATGAACCACTTGACTTGCGCCGTCACGGCGAAGGCCGACAGTACCGCCGAAACGGCCAGCATCACGATGGCCCCCATGGGCAGGCTGGCGTGCGCCACACGCCAGGAGTGAATGATGTGCGAAGCGGCGTTGCGGTTGATGGCGCGCGCATAAGGGGCGCCGCAGAGCAAGCCGATGAGCAGGACGATGGTGGCGTGGAATGCCAGGTGACGAGCAGATGGGTCCATGGAGGTGAGATGCGTTGTTGGCATGAGGGGTAGAAGAGATGCTGAACAGCTGGCGCACCGGCACGCCTACCGCGCCACCCCGTCCACGAACACCTTCAGCTCTCCAGAACGCATCTGGGTCCACGCCTCGTCCCGTGTCAGTGGTTCCGTGACGACGATGGCGACGCGGTCGTTCGGGGTCGTGACGTGGGAAAAATCGACGCTCATGTCCTCGTCCTGCAGGCGCGCGCGGCCAAAGGGATGGCTGCGTTCGATGTAGTACAGGTTCGTGGAACAGTGGGCCCACAAGGCCTGGCCGTTGCTCAGCATGAAGTTGAAGGTGCCATGACGGGCGACCAGCGGAACGAGCTCCCCCAGCGTCGTGGTCAGTTCGCCGATGGATGGCACGGTCGCATGGGCCTTCGACAACTCCTGCATCAGCCAGCAGAAGGCGCGTTCGCTGTCGGTGGACCCGACGGGGCGGAACGCGGCATGCAGGCGCGGATGGAAATCGACGAGGTTGCCGTTGTGGGCAAAGACCCAGTAACGCCCCCACAATTCGCGCACGAACGGATGGGTGTTCTCGAGCAGCACGGCACCCTGCGTGGCCTTGCGGATGTGCGCAATGATGTGGCTGCTGCGAATGGGGTAGGTGCGCACCATCTGTGCCACGGGTGATGTGCTGGCACTTTGCGCGTCCACGAACAGGCGCACACCCGCCCCTTCGAAGAAGGCGATGCCGAAGCCGTCCTTGTGCTCCTCGGCCCGCCGCGAAAACCCGGTGAAGCTGAACACCAGGTCGGTGGGCGTGTTGGCATTCATGCCGAGCAACTGGCACATGGTGGTATTACTGGGTGAACAGTTTGACCATCCCGCGCACGCTGACCAGGTGGCCAGGGTTGCTCGTCTCGTCGAGCACGCCGCTCATGCGCTTGACGAGGCGCGGGCTCCTGCGCGCGCGCCAAACCAGCAGATCGGCGAGCCATGGGTGGGCGTTGACCTGGTTGGCGCGCTCGTACAAATCGAAGCGTGGCTTCAGGCGCTTGAGGCTGTTCTCGTAGTCGCTGCGAACCACGTCGTCCCCGCCCCCGCCGAGAATGGCCTCCGCGCACAGCATGCCGGTCTCCATGGCCTTGCCGATGCCTTCGCCGGTGAATGCGTAGGTGCTGCCCGCCGCCTCGCCCGTCACGAGCAGCCCGTCGCGCGACCAGGCCGCGCCTTCGAGCGTGCAACGAAGCGGCGCGCCCTTCAGATCGCCCTCGAGCCGGCCGCCGGCCATCAGCTCGCGGGCGGGTGCGTAGATGCGGGTGAAGGTTTCAAAAATGTCGCGCAAGTTGGCTTCGTCTCTTTTTGCCGAGCCCACCCCTCTGTGGCCGTGGGCCACGCCCACACCGATGTTGAAGAGGCCCTCGCCGCATGGAAACACCCAGCCATAGCCTGGCTTGAGCGCGCGATCCCAGACGATGTCGAGCGCGTTGATCTTGCCTTCCATCCCCGGATGGTGCACATAGCCGCGCAACGCGACGCTGCTCGGCAACTGCCGTTTGCACATGCCTGCCGCCATCAAGGCCTGAGGCACGGCACCGGTGGCGAGCACCACCCAACGGGCCTGCACATCACGCACGCATTCCCGCCCGCGCAAGCGCGCGCCCACCACGCGCTCGGCCTCCACCAGCGGTTCGACGAACCGGGCCGGCGCGATCATGCGCGCGCCCGAAAGCACCGCCGCGCGACACAACATGTCGTCGAGCACCCGGCGCGGCAGCACGGCGAGCGTGCCGGGCACATCGACCCGCCCCCCGCGGGGCGCCACGCACCCCACATGGGCCACAGGGCGCGCCTTCGCCATCACCGCACGCAGCAGGCCGAGCTGCTTCAGCGCCGCATGGGCATCGGGAATCAGCGCGTCGCCGCACACCTTGTCGCGCGGGAAGGCGTGCTGATCGACCAGCACGACATCCAGCCCGCCATTGGCAAGCTGGATTGCCGCGGCGCTGCCCGCCGGGCCTGCGCCAACGACCAGGACGTCACAACGGGAAGGCAGGTGCTCGGCAGACAGGTTCATGGGCTCGACGCAGGTACTGGATGGACGTGGTAAATGGCAGGATCGAATTTTCGCGTGCGGCGCCAGTAATTCAACGTGAAATCAGGCCAAAGCGTTTCGATGCGCCCGTCAGCTGCCTGGTACCAGCTCCGGCAGCCGCCCGACGCCCACACCGTGCCCTTCATGCGCCGCTGCACCTCGGCATGGCTGGCCGTCGCGGCCTCTTCGCGCACCTCGATGGCGCCGGGCTGTTCGGCGAGATGGCTCACGGCCTTCACGATGTGGTTCATCTGCGCCTCGAGCATGAAAACGATGGAGTTCGAACCCAGGCCGGTGCCCGGCCCGAGCAGCGTGAAGAGGTTCGGAAAGCCCGGCGTCGAGATGCCCAGCCACGTCTGCGTCGCACGCCGCCATTGCTTGCCCAGGTCCCGTCCGTCGCGGCCCTGAACATGCCGGAGCGCGGCCGTCACGACAAAACCGGTGCCGAACACCAGGGCATCCACCGGATGCAAGCGACCGTCCTTCGTGACCACCCCTTCGGGCACGACGCGCTCGATCGCCGACGTCACCAGGGACACATTGGGCCGTTGCAGCGTCGGATACCAGGTGTCACTCAAGAGCACACGCTTGCAGCCGGTCGCGTAATCCGGGGTGACACGCGCCAGCAGGTCGGGGTCGCGAACCTGGCGATGCAGATGGCGCTGTGCCGTGCGATGCATCAACCGTCCCATGCCGCGGTGCCCGAGAAACCCCGACGTCACGATTTCGTTGAACGACCAGATGCGCCACCGGTTGGCGCGCAACAGCCCGGGCACATGGTGATACAACCATCGGCGGAAACGCCCGTACGGCACGTCGCCCCGTGGCATCACCCATGGTGGAGTGCGCTGGAACACCGTCAGGTGCGCCGCGTCCGGGGCAATCTCCGGGGTCACCTGCACCGCACTGGCGCCGGTGCCGATCACCGCCACGCGGCGCCCTGCAAGGCTCACGTCATCACGCCAACGCGCCGTGTGCAACACCGGCCCGGCAAAGCTGTCCAGCCCCGGCAGGTCGGGCAACGAAGGCTTCACGAGCGCGCCCACGCCGCTCACGAGCACATCGCCCTCCAGGACCTCGCCACCCTCGACATGCACCGACCAGACCTGGCGGGCCTCATCCCACATCGCACGCTGCACTTCCGTGCGCAGGCGCAGGTGCGGGCGAAGACCGTGCGCGTCGGCGATGTGATTCAGATACGCATGAATCTGCGGCTGCTGGGCGTAGGGCCGCGCCCAATCGAACTTCGGATCGAACGAAAACGAATACAGATGCGAGGGCACATCGCATGCACATCCCGGGTACGTGTTGTCCCGCCATGTGCCGCCCACCTCGTCACCCCGATCCAGGATGGTGAGCCGATGAAACCCTGCCCGCTTGAACCGCACCGCGGCCCCGAGGCCGGCGAAACCGGCGCCGACGATCATGATGCGCAAGTCACGCTTAGCCATGCGACAACGCCCGTGCGGGTCCGAGCAGACGAATTTCCGGGACAAGGTGTTGGGGACGATGCAGATGAGCGATCACACCGACATCGTACCCAACGCATCGGGCGCCATGCCTTGTCCTCTCCGAAGATCGCACCCCCCAAGTCTCACAGGAGGTCCCGACCTTCGTCGGGATGACAAGCCGCGCTCAGGGCCGACGTTCTATCAACTCGATCTTGTAGCCATCGGGATCCATGACAAATGCAATCACCATGTCGCCCCCTTTGACCGGGCCAGCCTCGCGGATGACTGTGCCTCCGTTGGCGCGGATTTTTTCGCAGGCGGCGTAGGCATTGGGAACCTCGATGGCGATGTGCCCGTAAGCGGAACCCAGATCGTATTGGTCAACCCCGTGGTTGTAGGTCAACTCGATCTCGGCATGGTCCGGATTTCTGCCGTAACCCACGAAGGCCAACGTGTAATTCTGTCCAGGCGCTTCCGTGGTGCGAAGGAGCCGCATCTCCATCACGTTGGTGTAGAAATCGATGGATCGCTGCAAATCGCCAACGCGAAGCATCGTGTGAAGAAGTCTCATATCGTGCGTCGAAATGGATGTCTTAGAAGGCTGGCTTCGGCCCGTCGGTCTCATAGGTCAATATTTCTGCATCACCTTCGATGAGCGCAGGGAGTCGCTCTTTGAGAATTTGGAAATAAGGTTTTTGGAAATGTTCGTCGAGATCAGCGCGGCTCTTCCACAGCTCAAAAAAGACGAACTTGTTCGGATCGTGGGGCGACTGAAGAAAGTCGTACCTCAAGCAGCCTGGCTCAGCACGCGATAGCGGCGTGAGCATGGCTGCGATTTCGAGCAAGGCCGGCCGGGAGTCCGGCTTGGCAGTGAAAGTTGCGGAAAGTACCAGCATGTTTGCTCCCCTGGGGATAAAGAAAATGTGATGAGTTATGGAAGCAGACGGGCGGCGATTTCGATGACAACGCGCCGCCGGTCCAGACAAGCGCAAGCACGCGGGTTGCATGCCTGACGCAGCCCTCGGCACGTGTGGCGGTTTGCGCCGTTAACTGGGCGTTCAAACCTCTTCGTAAAGAGGCAGCGTCAGAAATTCTTCGAACGCGTCCTGCGTGGACATCATCGTGAAAATTTCCGCTGCCCGGTCGAACTTGCCTTCGAAGCCGCCGGTCTTGATCTTGGCCAGTTCTTCTGGCACCAGTGAACGTACGAGGTCGGCCGTGACCTTCCGGCCGTCGTCGAGCACGCCCTTTGGCGAACGGATCCACTGCCACACCTGCGAGCGGCTGATCTCGGCGGTGGCCGCGTCTTCCATCAGGTTGTGGATGGGCACGCAGCCGTTGCCGGCAAGCCAGGCACCCAGGTAGTGGATGCCGACGTTGATGTTCATGCGCAGGCCCGCTTCGGTGATGGGAGCTTCCGGCTGGAAGTTGAGCAGGTCGGCAGCGGTCACTTCCACGTCCGGGCGCTGCTTGTCGAACTGGTTCGGTCGGTCGCCCAGCACGGCGACGAATTCCTTCATCGCCGGCTCCACGAGGCCGGGGTGCGCCACCCAGCCGCCGTCGTAGCCGTCCGTGGCGTCGCGCCGCTTGTCGCCAATGATGCCGGCCATGGCCGCTGCGTTCTTCTCCGGATCGTTCTTGATCGGAATCAGCGCGCTCATGCCGCCCATCGCAGGCGCGCCGCGCCTGTGGCAGGTCTTCAGCAGCAACAGTGCGTAGGCACGCATGAAGGGGGCCGTCATGGTCACCTTGGCCCGGTCGGCCAGGCAGAAGTTGCGGTCGACCTTGAACTTCTTGATGCAACTGAAGATGTAGTCCCAGCGGCCTGCGTTCAGGCCGGCGCTGTGCTCGCGCAGTTCGTACAGGATCTCGTCCATTTCGAATGCGGCGTTGATGGTCTCGATCAGCACCGTGGCCTTGATGGTGCCCTGGGGCAGGCCGATTTCGTTCTGGGCGGCGATGAAGATGTCGTTCCACAAGCGCGCCTCCAGATGGCTTTCCATCTTCGGCAGGTAGAAGAACGGGCCGGCCCCCCGCGCGATCTGCTCTTTGGCGTTGTGGAACAGGAAGAGCGCGAAGTCGAAGATGCCGCCGCTCACACGCTGGCCGTCGATGGTCACGTGCTTTTCGTCGAGGTGCCAGCCCCGCGGACGCACCTGGAGCGTGGCGAGCCTGTCATTGAGCTGATAGCGCTTGCCGTTCTGCTCGAGCGTCAGCGTGCGGCGGATGGCCTGGCCCAGGTTGATCTGGCCCTGGATCTGGTTGGACCAGAGGGGTGAATTGCTGTCCTCGAAGTCCGTCATGTAGCTGTCGGCTCCCGAGTTGAGCGCGTTGATGACCATCTTCGCGTCGACCGGGCCGGTGATCTCCACCCGTCGGCAGTGCAGCGCCTTCGGGATCGGGGCCACCTTCCAGTCGCCAGCGCGGATGTGGGCCGTCTCGGGAAGGAAATCGAGCTTGGCGCCGGCATCCAGCTGCTTGACCCGTTCGGCACGTTTGGCCAGCAGCGTGCGCCGCGTGGGTTCGAACTGACGATGCAGCTTGGCCACCAGTTCCAGCGCCGGCAGCGTCAGGATGGATTCGAAACCAGGGAGGATCGGCGCGTTGATCTGCATGCCTTGTGGCAGGGTGAGGCTCATGGTGCGGTCTTTCAACGAGGTGAATGAAGCGGGCGCGGGTCGAAGCGTCAACCACCACTCTATTCGAGACGCACGCTTTCATTAAGCGCTAGGAAAGTCTTTGATTTGTGACTTTTCTGAATATAGTCAGAACCTGATGGACAAGTTCAAGCAGCTCGAATCCTTCGTCTCGGTGGCCGCCCGCGGCAGCCTGACAGCCGCCGCCCAGGCCGAGGGCGTGGCGCCGGCCGTGATGGGCCGGCGCATCGATGCCCTGGAGGAGCGGCTCGGCGTGAAGCTCTTCGTGCGCACCACCCGGCGCATCAGCCTCACCCACGAAGGCAGCGCGTTCCTCGAAAGCTGCCAGCGGGTGCTGAGCGATCTCGCCAGTGCCGAGTCCGGCGTGAGTGCAGGCGGCCTTCGGGCGAGCGGTCACCTGCGGGTGACGGCGCCGGCGGGCTTCGGGCGGCGTCATGTGGCGCCGCTGGTACCCGCATACCTCGCGGCCCACCCGGAGGTGAAGTTGTCACTGAACCTCAGTGACCGCATCGTCGACATCGTGCACGAGGGCGTCGATTGCGCCGTCCGCGTCGGCGACCTGCCGGACAGCAGCCTCGTCAGCGTGCGCCTCGCGGACAACCGGCGCCTGTGCGTCGCCGCGCCCGCCTACCTTGAACGCGCCGGCGTGCCGCAGCATCCGAACGACCTCCTGCGCCACGAATGCCTGACCCTCTCGAGCGACGCAAGCCAGACGCGCGGCTGGGCGTTCCAGACCGACGGCACCGTGATGCACCTGCGACCGTCGGGCCGGCTCGACTGCAGCGACGGCCAGGTGCTCCATGACTGGTGCCTGGACGGGCTGGGCCTGGCCTGGCGCTCGATGTGGGAGGTGCAAGGCGACTTGCGCAGCGGCCGCCTCGTCAGCGTCCTGGACGACTTCGCCGCGCCGCCCAACGGCATTTATGCGGTGTTCCCCCATGCGAAACACATGCCGCTGCGGGTGAGGCTGTGGATCGACTTTCTCAAACAGACCTACAGCGACGAGGCGTACTGGCGACCGAGGACGTGAAGCGCCCTCATTCCTGCAGGGCCGGTATTTCGCGTGCCCGGCGAGGAGCGATGCAGGGGAGCGAACGGATTGCGGCTGGCACGACAGAGGCGTACGATGCGTCACGCGCCGGGCGCGTTCATTCCATGGCAGCGCCTCACGGCTGAACATCGCGTTTCGTTCAGTCGTCGTGCGATTCCTTGCGCCAGGATTGCGCCCAGCTTGCTCAAGGCAATGACCGTGTCCGCCGAACCGGATGAGACGATCAACATCGGCCCATATCAGCTCGGCCGGGAGGTTTGCACGGCGAGCGGCGGCGTGCTCCATCAAGCCCGCAGCATGCAGGACGGGACGACGGTTCTCTTGAAGGTGCTGCATCGCAGGGGCGCCAGCGCGAGCGACGAGCAGCACTTCAGGGGCGAGTACGACAAGCTTGTGCAGCTGCACCTTCCCAGCCTGGCCAAGCCCCTCGCATGGCATGAGAACGAGCTGCTGCTCGCCATGTCGCTGCAGTTCTTTCCTGGAGAGTGCCTGGAGGTCATCCTGTCCCGCGGGCAGCGTCGCCTTGCCCTCCATGCGGCGCTGAAGGTTGCGCACCACCTGGCCCACGTCCTGCTGGGGCTCCACGGGGCGGGCGTGGTCCACCAGGATATCCGCCCCGCCAATGTCCTGATGGCAAGCGACGGTCAGGTCTTGCTGACGGACATCAGCCGCGCCACGCGCCGCGAGAGCACGATCAGGGACTGGCCTTATGCGTCGCCCGAGCAGACCGGGCACATGAATCGTCCAGTCGACCACCGCACGGACCTCTACTCGTTGGGCATCGCCTTGCATCGCCTGCTGACCGGACAATTTCCCTTCCAGGCATCAGACCCCCCAGGATGGGTGCATTGCCACCTCGCCCAACTCCCGATCACTGCGTCGGACGTGATCAACGAGATACCGAGGGCGGTGTCGGACATCATCCTGAAGCTGCTGGCCAAGCTGCCTGAAGACCGTTACCAAAGCGCTGCCGGGCTGCTCGCCGACCTGAAGCGTTGCCTGTCGCAGTGGGAACAGTGTGGCCGCGTCGAGCCCTTCCCGCTGGGCCAGGATGACGTCTCTCATCGCTTTCTGATCCCGCACCGGCTGTATGGACGCGAGGGCGAGGCCGCAGCGCTGCTGTCGGCGTTCGACGACGTGGCCTCGACAGGAACGCCGACTCTTGTCACCGTGTCCGGCCCTCCCGGCATCGGCAAATCCGCATTGATCAACGAACTGCAAAAGCCGGTGGCGGACAGGCGCGGCTTCTTCGTGGCGGGCAAGTTCGACCAGTACAAGCGCGACATTCCTTACGCCACCTTGGCGCAGTCCTTCGACAGCCTGGTGCGTCAAATCCTGGGTGAAGACAATGCCAGCGTCGAGCGATGGCGAAGCGCCATCCAGGACGCGTTGGGGCCGAACGGGAAGCTCATGGTCGGCCTCATCCCGAAGCTCGATCTCATCATCGGTCCTCAACCCCCCGTGCCCGAGCTGCCACCGCAGGATGCGCAGCGACGTTTCCACCTGGTGCTTCGGCAATTCATCAGCGTGTTCGCTCGCGAAGAGCATCCCCTCGTGCTCTTCCTCGACGATCTGCAATGGCTGGACGCAGGCACGCTGGCCTTGCTGGTCGACCTCGTCACCCACCCCGATGTGCGCTACCTGTTTCCGATCGGTGCCTATCGCAGCAACGAGGTGGACGACAGTCACCCGCTGATGGCCAGCCTGGAAGCGGTCCGCCAGGCGGGTGGAGTCACGCGGCAGATCGAACTCGCTCCGCTGGACTTGGCCGATGTGACGCAACTCATCGTGGAATCGCTGCATTGCCCTCCGGCACAAGCGCAGCCGCTTGCGCACCTGGTGCTGGAAAAGACAGCAGGCAACCCATTCTTCACTCGCCAGTTCCTCGCTGCGCTGGCGGAGGAGGAGTTGCTGGGTTTCGATGCCGACCGCGGCGCCTGGTGCTGGAACTTGACCCGGATTCAGGCCAAAGGCTACACAGACAACGTGGTGGACCTGATCGTCGCCAAGCTCGCCCGCTTGCCGCCTGACACTCAAAACGCTCTGACCACCTTTGCATGCCTGGGCAACGTCACGGAGGTGGCCACGCTGGCCCTTGTCCTCGGGCAGTCCTCCGACACGGTGCACGCCCGCTTGCGGGTGGCCGTCCAGCTGGGCCTGATGTTTCGCGACGGGGACACTTACACCTTCCTGCACGACAGAGTCCAGGAAGCGGTGTACTCGATGATTCCGGAGACATCCCGAGCCGCCACGCACCTGCGCATCGGCCGCATGCTGGCCTCGAAGTTGTCCCCGCAGGCCATGGGCGAAAGCATCTTCGATGTGGTCAACCAACTCAACCGAGGCAGCAGCCTGGTCGAGTCACAGGAAGAGCGGGAACGCATTGCCGAATTGAACCTTCTCGCAGGGCAGCGCGCGAAAGCAGCGGCAGCCTATGTGTCGGCACTGGCGTATCTCACCGCCGGGGCAGCATTGTTGGCCGAAGACAGCTGGACCCGCCGACATGAGCTGACCTTCCAGATCGAGGTGAACCAAGGGGAGTGCGAGTTCCTGACGGGTGCACTGGTCGCCGCCGAGGCGCGGTTGGCTCGGCTGTCAGGGCATGCCGCCACCACGGCGGAACGTGCCACCGTGACATGCCTGCGCGTGTACCTGTATACGACGCTCGATCAAAGCGACCGTGCCGTCGCGGTCGGTCTTGAATATCTGCGGCATGTGGGAATCGATTGGTCGCCACATCCGGCCGAAGAGGAGCTGCGGCACGAATATGAGCGAATCTGGGTGCAGCTCGGCAACCGCGCGATCGAGGACCTGATCGACCTGCCGCTGATGACCGATCCGGCAGCGCTGGCAACGCTCGATGTGCTGACCAAGATCGTGGCGCCGGCCTATTTCGCGGACGCGCATCTGCCTCACCTGCTCGTGTGCCGGATCATCAATCTGAGCCTTGAGTTCGGCAACATCGATGGCTCCTGCTTCGCCTACGCCACGCTTGGCATCGCCGCCATCGGACGGTTCGGCAACTACGAAGCGGCATTCCGATTCGGGCAACTCGGCTGCGACCTCGTGGAACGGCATCAGTTGAAGCGTTTCGAGGCCGAAGTCTTTCTCAGCTTTGCCTCGTTCGTCATCCCGTGGACCCGGCATCTGGCGACGGGCCGCGATCTGCTGCGCCGGGCGTTCAAGGCAGCGAACCTCAGTGGCAACGTCACGTTTGCGTCATACAGCTGCATCAACATTGGCACGAACCTCCTTGCTTCCGGACAGACACTCGAGCAAGCGCAACGCGAAGTCGAGCGCGGCATCGCCTTCGCCCAACGAACGCGATTCAGCAGCGTCATCGACAAGATCGGCTCACAACTCTGGCTCATACGCACGCTGCGCGGATTGACACCGGAATTCGGAAGGCCCGATGACGCGAAGACCGACGAGAATGCGCGCACCAATGCCATGCCGACCGTCCAGTACTTCTACTGGAGCTGCAAGCTGCAGGCCCAGGTCTGGGCGGGCCACCATGCCGAAGCCCTGATCGCCGAATCGCACACCAGATCGGTGCTCCGCTCGATCCCGGGCAATTTCGAAGCGGCGGTTTATCACTTCTTTGCCGCGCTTGCCCGGTCCGCGTTCTGCGACACGGTCGATGCCAGCGAGCGCACGCCGCACCTGGAGGCCCTGGCCGACCACCATCGGCAGTTCAAGGTTTGGGCCGCGAACTGCCCGGAGAACTTCGATGACCGTACCGCCCTCATCGGGGCCGAGATCGCACGGCTCGAAAGCCGCTCAACGGATGCCGAGCATTTGTACGAGCAAGCCGTCCGGTCGGCGCGCAAGCACGGTTTCGTGCACAACGAGGGCCTTGCCCATGAACTCGCCGGCCGCTTCTATCTGACGCGCGGCCTTCCCACACCGGGCCATGCCCATCTGGAACGGGCGCGCGCCTGCTATGTGCAATGGGGCGCAGAAGGCAAGGTACGCCAGCTCGATGCGCTGTATTCGGCGCTGCGCCCGCCCTCGGCTCGAAACGAAGGCGCGGGCGCAGCGCAGCTGGACCTGCTTTCGCTCGCGAAGGCGTCCCAGGCCATTTCGGGCCGCATCGTGCTCGACGAGTTGATCGACACACTCATGCGCATCGTGCTCGAGAGCGCCGGCGCCCAAGCCGGCCACCTGCTGCTCGTGCAAGGTGAAGATTTGATCCTCGCAGCCAAGGCGAGCGTGGAAAAGCAAACCCTGAGGGTCGAACTGCACCACGACGCCCTGCAAGCCGATGCACCGCTGCCGGCAGCCATCCTGAACTACGTGAGGCGCAGCAAGGAGCAGATTCTGTTGCCGGATCTGGGGGAACAGCATCCGTTCAGCCAAGACCCCTACTTTCTCAGTGACGCTCCCAAGTCGCTGCTGTGCCTGCCGATCCTGCGGCAGTCCTCCCTGGTGGGAATTCTCTACATGGAGAACCGCCTGGTGACGCATGCCTTCACGCCGCAACGCCTCACCGTGTTGGAACTCCTGGCTTCACAGGCCGCCATCTCGCTCGAAAACGCCCAGCTGTATGCCAACCTGGAACGGGAGAACCAGGAGCGCAAGCGGGCCGAGGAATCCTTGCGTGAGCGGGAGTCGCGCATCCGCCGGCTTGTCGATTCCAACATCATCGGCATCGTCTTCTGGAACATGAGGGGCGGCATTTCCGAAGCGAACGAGGCGTTCCTGCGAATGACAGGCTACACGCGAGACGATCTGGTGGGTGGCCGAGTGAGATGGGACGACCTCACGTCGCCGGCCTCTCAGGCGCTGGACGCCGCCAAGCTGGCCGAGATCAGGCTGACGAGCACATGCACGCCCTATGAGAAGGAATTCATCCGCAAGGACGGCAGCCACCTGCCGGTGCTGCTGGGCGCCGCCCTGTTGGAAGGTTCGCATGACACCGGAATTGCGTTCGTGCTCGATCTGAGCGAGCGCAAGCAGGCCGAGGCCGACCGCGAGGCGCGGCGAGTGGCCGAGGCTGCGAACCTTGCCAAGAGCCAGTTCCTCGCCAACATGAGCCATGAACTGCGCACGCCGCTCAATGGCATTCTTGGCTTCGCGCAAATCCTCCTGCACTACAACACGCTGGGCGAGCGCGAGCAGCGCGGAGTGAGCGTGATCAAGCGAAGCGGAGAACACTTGCTGAGCTTGATCAACGACATTCTTGACTTTGCAAAGATCGAGGCCGGCAAGTTCGAGCTCATCCCCACCAACGTCAATCTCCAGGACCTGCTGGCATCGACCGTCGAGCTGATGAGCGAACGCGCCGAGCGAAAGCGATTGGCATTCAACTTCGAGATGAGCCGCGACGTGCCGGCCATGGTGCGCGTCGATTCGAAGCAGTTGAGCCAGGTCCTGCTGAACCTCCTGTCCAACGCCGTGAAGTTCACCGACCATGGGACCGTGGCGCTGCGCGTGGGCTTCACGGCCCCACGCCGGTTTCACTTCGAAGTGCAAGACACAGGCGTCGGCATCCCGCTTGCGCAGCAAGATTCCATTTTCCAACCCTTCGTGCAGGTGGGCGAATCACAGCGCCGCAGCGGCGGTACCGGCCTGGGGCTGGCCATCAGCAAACAACTCGTGCGCCACATGGGCGGAGACATCGAACTGCGCAGTGTCGCAGGCCAAGGCAGCACCTTCACGTTCGATCTCGACCTGGACGTCGTCGAATCCGATCTGAAGCCGGCCGACGCTCCCAGTGTGGTGACCGGCTATGTGGGCCCGCGGCGGAAGATCCTGGTGGTCGACGACGTCAGCGACAACCGGGACATGCTCACCGCTGCGCTGATGCCCCTCGGATTCGACATCGGCGAGGCCGCCAGCGGCAGCGAGTGCATCGACATGGTCCGGCGTTTCGCGCCGGACTTGATCGTGCTGGACCTCATGATGGAAGGCATGGGCGGCCTGGAAGCCATGCGTCGCCTGCGCGAGCAACCGCTGCACGCCGCCACGCCCGTCATCATGGTCTCGGCAAGTGCTTCAGCGGGCGACGCTCAAAATTGCATCGATGCGGGTGCAAACGCTTTCTTGCCGAAGCCCATTGACCTCCATCGCCTCGTGGCGCACATCGGCACCTCGCTCAACATTTCGTGGTGCGAGGCGTGTGACCGTCCGACCGACACGCGCGCCTCGGATGTCGGGTCTGGATGACTTCGCCGCTCTGAGGCGCGTGCCAAGGCTTTCGAGCATTCGCCGGCGGCGAGTGCGCCTCCGCCAGAACTTTCGTGCACGAGCCCATGGGCGGGATGGCCCCTCATGCTCGCCCCAGTCAGGCCCTCGGGCACCCGGGCTGACGGGGCGTGCAAGCGCCCGGCTTCCGAAAGAACAAGATCCACGTTCGCACCTCCGTCAGCCAGAAGGCCAGAGACAACAACAGCGTGGAAAGCCCCAGGGTGCCGGGCACCTTGCCCACCGAGGCCGCGACGACGAAGGGGTCCAGCATCTGCACGAAGGGACCGTTCAAACCGAGCACGAGCAGCACCAGGCCCACGGTGGTGAGCCCGCACTCGATTCGTCCGAAGCCCGTGGACACGCCCGGCTTGCGAGCGCGCATCAGCCGCGCACCGCTGATCAACAGGGTGAGCAGCGCGAGTGGGGCGAATTTCCTCGTGCCACACAGCACGGAGGGACAGGCGAGGCCTGCGTCGGCCACCAGCGCCACGGCAAGATGGCTGGACCGTTCGGGAAACACGATCTGCAGCGTGTTGATCAGTTCGGCCGTCCGGATCACCAGCGGCGAACCCATCACCACGTAGATGCTGGAGACAAAAACAAATGCCTGAAGCGTCAGGAACAAGAGGCGCTTCATGAAGAGACATGACCATCCGGCCAGGCTAGCCGAATGGAAGCGGCCCCGGCCCGCAGGGGCGAAGCGACCGCGCCCCGCTCCTGCGGCGAAGGTCGAAAGCTGCTGCTCAAGGCTGCGGGGCGATCAGGCTTCGGACCGTGAAGGGGTCTCGGACCGAAGCCATGCCGGTTCACGCGGAGGCGTCGGCCACGCACTTCTTGACGAAGCTGTTCTTCGCGGCACCGGCGAGCTTTTTCTCGGCAGCCTGAGCGTCACAAGATGCCTTGGCGCCTTCGCCCTTGGCATCTTTCTCGCACTTCTGGACGAAGCTGTTCCTGGCCGCACCGGCCAGCTTCTTGGCATCGGCCTTGGCATCGCACGATGTGGCACCACCCGCAGCGTCCTTCTCGCACTTCTTGATGAAGCTCGTCTTCGCAGCGCCGGAGAGTTTCTTCTCGGCCGCCTGGGCTTCGCACGCGGCGTCGGCGGCGAAGGCGGAATGGGAAACCACGGCCGCAAAGACGGCCAGCACAGTCATGAGGCGTTTCATCGGATCGGCTCCTTCAAGAGTGAATGACGAGGCGGGTCGAGCGCCCGCCCACGCAGTATGGGCCCGTAAAGTGTGCGCCCGCATGCACAACGCATGGAACACGACGGCGGTAGACCGCCGAATCACAAAATGCGGCGAGGATGGGCCAGGGCCTCGTGAGCCACGTGCAAACGGCGCACGAGCACACGGATGAACGCTTCGTCGAAGAGGTGCCGGCAGTTGGGGCTGACCTGCGCCAGTGTGTCAGGCGTGAAGCTGATGGTGGTGGCCGATTCGGTCACGATGACGTCGGTGCTGTGCCGGCGCAGTTCTTCGCTGGGCGCAAGGTAGGCCATCTCGCCGACGGACGTGCCGGCGCCGAGCTGCGCCACACGCTGTCCATCGCGAAAGACTTCCACCTCGCCCTGGGCGATGATGTGAAAGCTGTTGCCCTCCTCGCCTTTGCGGTACAGCGCATGCCCGAAGGCAAAGCGCTGCCAGCGGGCGCGGTGCACCACCTCCCACAGCTCCACATCGCCGAAATTGCAGAAGAAATCGAGCGTGCGCAGCAGGTTGAATCGTTCTGAATCGAGCACGCCCTGCAACTGGCCTCGAGGCACCTGCTGGGTGGTGATGAGGCTCGACAGCGCCTGGGCGAAATCGTCCCAGCTGCGATAGCGATCTTCGGGGCGCTTGGCGACGGCGCTCAGAATGACGCCGTCCACGCCGGGGCCGACGCCGGAGCGCAACTGGCTCAGCAGCACCGGTTCGGCGGTATAGATCTGGTTCATCATCGCCGACTGAGAATCGGCATCGAACAGCGGGCGCCCGGCGATCAGGTGGTACAGCACTGCACCGAGGGAATACATGTCGGCGCGGCAATCGAGCGTGTTGCCATCCAGCTGCTCGGGCGACATGTAGGCCAGCGAGCCCACGCGGTACACCTGCGTGGTCTCCGACGCCATGTTCAGCACGCTGCCGAAGTCGCTCACCTTGACATCGGTGACGCTGCCGTGGGTGATGACGGCCAGCAGGTTGGCGGGCTTGACGTCGCGGTGAATCAGTCCCTGGCGGTACACATAGCCGAGCGCCATGGCGCACTTGAAGCCGATTTCGACGATCAGCTCGAGCGGCAGCAGCTGGTCGGCCCGGCAGAAGCGCCGCAGCGTGCTGCCCGCCACATACTCCATCACGAGGTAGGGTTCCAGCGGGTCCGCCACGGCGTCGTAGATCTGCACGACGTTCGGGTGGTTCAAACGGCCCACGAGCGCCGCCTCGGCGGCGAAGAAGCGCTCGAAGTAGCGTCCGTCGCTGGGGTCGTTGACGGCGCCTGCGCGCACGCGCTTGATGGCCACGTCGCGCTGGTGGAACTCATCGCGCGCGAGGAACACCTCGCTCGTGGCCCCATCGCCGAGCCGGCTCAGAACGCGGTATTTGCCGATGTTTGCCGGCAGCGGCAAGGAGCTCGGGGGCGGGTTGAAATCAGCGGCGTTGGGAGAGGACATCGGTAATTCAGCCGGGGCCGGATGTGCATCTTGTCACCGTCTGAATGTACCCGCATGGCAAATTACACACGTTTCAACTGCCAGTTCCTGCCCGGGCCGATCCTGGTAGCGCCACTTAGAATCCCGGCCATGATCCAAGCCAAACAGGAATTGCTGCACGCGCTGGCCGCCGCCACCGCGGAGGTCAGCCCCGGCAGCGCGGTGCGCGCCGCGTTCGAGTTGCCCAAGCAGGCGGCCCACGGCGATTTCGCCATCACGTCGGCCATGCAGCTGGCCAAGCCGCTGAAGAAAAATCCCCGCGAAGTCGCCCAGGCGCTCGTGGAGGCGCTGGGCCGCCAGCCGGCCGTGATCCGTTGGGTGGATTCGCTGGAGATCGCTGGACCCGGGTTCATCAACCTGCGCCTCAAGGCCGTGGCCAAGCAGGCGGTGGTGGGTGAAGTGTTGTCGGCTGCCGACAACTTCGGCCGCCAGCCCGCCCAGGATCAGCGGGTGGTCGTCGAATTCGTGTCGGCCAACCCCACCGGCCCCCTGCACGTGGGCCACGCCCGCCAGGGTGCGCTCGGCGATGCCATCTGCAACCTGTTCGAAAGCCAGGGCTGGACCGTCCACCGCGAGTTCTACTACAACGACGCGGGCGTGCAGATCGCCACGCTCGCCACGTCCACCCAGGCTCGGATCAAGGGCCTGAAACCCGGGGACGCGGGCTGGCCGGAGGCGGCCTACAACGGCGACTACATCGCCGACATCGCCGCCGATTTCATGGCGAAGAAGACCGTGAAGGCCGATGACCGCGAATTCACGGCATCCGGCGATCCGGACGACCTCGACGCCATTCGCCAGTTCGCCGTCGCCTACCTGCGCCACGAGCAAGACCTCGACCTGCAGGCCTTCGCCGTGCGCTTCGACCAGTACTTCCTCGAATCGAGCCTGTACACCACGGGCGCGGTCGAGAAGACCGTGGCCGGCCTCGTGGCCGCCGGCAAGACGTTCGAGCAGGACGGCGCGCTGTGGCTGCGCACCACCGAATACGGCGACGACAAGGACCGCGTGATGCGCAAGTCCGACGGCACGTACACCTACTTC
>CBIHPH010000071.1:0-21818 GCA_966212105.1 uncultured Rhizobacter sp. | reverse complement strand
CTTTGTCACACCGGCGTACGCAGGTGGCCACTTGGGCGATGTGCGCCTTCCCCAGTGCCGGTGCTCGTGTGTGGCTTGATGTGCGGCTTCGCTTCGCTTCGCTTCGCTTGCCTGCCTGCCTGCCTCTCGCGCGCGGTTCGGGGCGTTGCTCGCTTTGCTCGCTCGCCTCCGTCTTTGTCACACCGGCGTACGCCGGTGCCCACTGGGGCGACGTGCGCCGGCCCCCGACGTGCCGGTGCTCAGGCGGGCTGCATGGCCGGACGCTGTGCCAGTTTGAACACTGCCACGGATTGCACGAGTTGCTGGGCCTGGCCCTTCAGGCTTTCGGCTGCGGCCGCGCTCTCTTCGACAAGTGCGGCGTTCTGCTGGGTGACGCGGTCCATTTGCGTGATGGCTTCGCCCACCTGGGCCACGCCGGCACTTTGCTCGCTGGACGCGGCACTGATCTCGCCCATGATGTCGGTCACGCGCTGGATGGAGTTCACCACCTCGGTCATCGTGGTGCCAGCCTGATCGACCAAGGTCGTTCCCTGTTCGACACGCTCGACGCTGTTGGTGATGAGGGTCTTGATCTCCTTCGCGGCGTCGGCGCAGCGGCCGGCCAGGCTTCGCACCTCTGAGGCGACCACCGCGAAGCCTCGACCCTGTTCACCGGCACGGGCAGCCTCCACGGCAGCGTTGAGCGCGAGGATGTTGGTCTGAAAGGCGATGTTGTCGATCACGCTGATGATGTCGGCGATCTTCTTGCTGCTTTCGTTGATGCCTTTCATTGTCTCGACGACTTGGACGACAACTTCGCCGCCTTTGATGGCGACCATGGATGCGCCGTTCGCCAGCTGGTTGGCCTGCTTGGCGTTGTCGGCGTTCTGTTTGACTGTGCTGGAGAGCTGCTCCATCGAGGCGGCGGTCTCTTCCAGCGCGGAGGCCTGTTCTTCGGTGCGCCGGCTGAGGTCCTCATTGCCCTGCGCGATCTGGGTCGACGCCGTCGCGACCGATTCCGAATTCTGGCGCACGCTCGACACCACGGAGGCCAGGCTGGACTGCATCTCCTTGAGCGCCATGAGCAATTGCGCGGCTTCGTCGCTGCCTCGGGCGTCGAACTTCAGGGTCAGGTCGCCCGCGGCGACTCCGCGTGCCACATTCACCGCCTGGCCTATCGGGCGTGTGATGGCGCGGCTGAACAGCACCCCACCGATGGACCCGGCGCCGCAGACGATGAGCATCAGCACCAGGCCGACGATCGTGGCGCGCTGACCCTGGGCGGTGGCGTGGGCCGACATGGCGGCGCTTTCGGCGGCGATCTTCTCTCCAGCTTCGTCCAGCAGTTTGGCAGGCGCGCGGTCCATGCCGTGGACGGCGGCATCTCCCGCCGTGGCATCGAACCCGGCAGCCTTGAAGGCCTCGAATCCCTTCCGGTAGTTCTGACCCATGGTCGCGTGCGCCACGACGAATTTCTCGACCAGCGATCTCGCGTCCCCGGAAGGAAGTGCGGCGGCCAGCTTCATGGACTTCTCTGCGATCTCGCGCTCGGTCTTGATGAACGCGTTCCAGTACTTTTCGAGGGCATTCGGGTCCTTGCCACGCAGCAAGGTGTTCTTCCATTCCTGCACCTGCGTCTTGAACGCCAGCTCCAGGTCATTCGAGGCCCGTTCGTTGTCATCACTCGCCTGCACCGTCGTGGAGAAGATGCCGAGCGAATGGTTCAGGCTGTAAATGGCATAGAGAGCGGCGCCAAGCACCAAAAGCAGCGCCGCGGCAAAGGCCAGAGGCAGTTTGAGGCTGAGCTTCACGTTCAGTGTCCTTTGAAGAGTCCCAAGCGGTGGGCGCAACGGCGCCCGTCTCGGGCCTTGCGGCCCGACCGCATCTGTATCGGCAAACTGGAAAAAGGATGAAGTAGGGCCCCCCAGTCGGCTTGCGCCTCCTGCCCCCGAGGGGCGACCCCTGGTCGGCCGGCAGAGCCGGCCTCGCGGGTGGCTTGAGGTGCGGCTTCGCTTTGCTTGCCTGCCTGTCGCACGCGCTGCGGGGCGTTGCTCGCTTTGCTCGCTCGCCTCTTGCTCTTTCTCTTTTGTTGCTCCGGCTGCAGTCTTGGCTGTTCGGGACAGTGGGTACCGGCGTTCGCCGGTATGACATGGGGTGGCCTCAACAAACATGCCGCCCCGGCGAACGTCGGAGTCGGCCTCGCGTCTGGCTTGATCTGCGGCTTCGCTTCGCTTGCCTTCCTGTCGCGGGCGCTGCGGGGCGTTGCTCGCTTCGTTCGCTCGCCTCTTGCCCCGCACAAATGTCACCCCGGCGAAGGCCGGGGCCCACCGTGTCCAGTGAACCCGGTGGCCAGGCTGCCGGACCGAGACCCTGCGCGGCTCAACCTTCGATCAACACTTTGCGCATGTGTGCATTCGGGACGACCACACCGCGAACCACAGGTGATCGCTGCTCCTTCACGCTGAATCCGAACTTCTCGAAGAACGGCTGCGCAGTGCGACTGACGTCTGCAGAGAGTTCCCTGATCGAGTGGGCGCCTGCAATCGCATGCAGATGGGCCATGAGCATGCTGCCGATGCCTTTCCTGGCATGCGGCGCCGAAACGAAGAAGTGATCGATGTACCCGTCGGTCTGGACGTCTGCGTAGGCCACGACCTGGCCTTCCTGTTCGACAACGAAGGGTCGAATGGTCCGGATCCGTGCGGCCCAGGCATCCGCGTCAGTGGTCAACGGTGCCCATGCTTCGATCTGCTTGCGTGTGTAGTCCCTGAAGGCCAGGCCGTGCACCGCCGAAAGGAAAACCATGTGCAAAGCACGCTCTTCACCAGGATCAAAGGGGCGGATGTGCATGGCGTCACAGAGATCGTCGATGTGAGCGAGGCGATTCAGAGCGGTTCAATGCGCGGCGAAGTATGCCAGTCGTGCCTGCAGGGCAGGGCGAAGCGGTGACGGGGCACCGGCCATCGCCAAGCATGAAGCTCTGCCGTGATACCAAGAACGAATACTTCAGCGAGATCCGGTGTATGTTCGCTTGTCAGGTCACGCGGTCTTGACGATCAGTTGTTCGCTTGTGCGGGTCTGCAGTGGAATGTGCACCATGCCGCCAGGCTGGAGCGCAGCTTGAGACCACGCTGCAATGAGCGTCTGAACGCCTGCCGTCAAGCCTGCAGGTTGGTCCTCGTCCCGCGGTCGGCCTGACCGGCTCCGTAGACGGAGGCCGGGGTGGTGCGCGGCATCAGCACGTCGATGGCACGGTCGAGGGCAGCGGTGGCGCGGGCCAGCGACTCGCGCTGGGAGGCGACCAGGCCGCTTGCGCGCATCAGGCGCTCGCGCAGCACGGGGGGCACGGGCCCCGAGCGGGCCGCATGGCTGAAATGGTCGACGGCGCGTGCGAGCGCGCGGTGCAGTTCGGATGCGTGGTGGTCCACGGCACTCATGTCGTTGGCCCGCAGGGAGTCCCCGAGCGAGTTCAGCTGGGCCTCGACGGCCGCCAGCGTGTTTTCGAGCTCGACCCCGGGGCCGTTCGGCGTAGGCGAGGGGGAGGGGTGCACCGGGTTCGGCATGACGGGCCTGCAGGTAAAACTCTAGAGGGTCAGATCTCGGTTGGCGCGCGGCGCGGCAGGTCCTCGATCAATGCTGCGCCTGGTCCAGGACTTCCCGGGCGTTGGCCAGCAGCTTGTCGGCGATGGCGCCGGCGTCGATCTCGTATTTGCCGTCCGAAATGGCTTGTGCGATGCGTTCCACTTTCTGGGTGTCGAAGTCGCCGGAGACGGCATCGGTGCCAGACATCAGTTCGGTTGCCGCGGTCGACAGCGCGACCTGCGCGCTGGGTTGCGAGCCGGCTTCCTGCGCTGCAGCGGTCTGTGTCTTGCCCGCTCCGGTGGTCGAGGCTCGACCAGGGGCGACCGGCGCCGGGGCGGCGACGGGTTTGTCGTTCGGGTTGCCAATCTTCATGGTGTGCTCCTTGGGAGGGGGTTGTGCCCCCGTCCTTTCAACATGGACGGTATTTCGACCCGTCCTCGGGCAACTTTAATGATTTTTGGCGAAAGCTTTTCGGACCCGCACGTTTTCACAATGTGAGCTCCACGACACGGTCGCCCACGGGCATGCCCGTGACAACCTTGCCGTTGTCAGTACGCACCCGCACCGGTTGGCCTTCCAGGCCGGCCGTGATGGCCTGCCCGGACCCGACGACGGCAAAACCGCCACCCACGGCGCGCAGCTGCACCGTGTCGCCCGGTGCGAACCATTGGCGGCTCTTCAGACTCACCTCCCGGAGGGGTTGGCCTGCCGCCAAGGGCTGGGCCAGCGTGCGGCCGAGCACGGCGTTGCCATCGGACACCGCGGGGCTGCGTTGTTCGCTCAGGTTGATTTCGGCAGCGCGCAGGTCGGCTGTAGTGAGCATGTGACCCACCGGGAGCGGCACCGCGGCCACGAGGCCCGGGCCGAACACATGGACCGTGACCGGCAGATAGACGTTCCAGGCGGAGGGGCCTTCGGCGCAGCGCAGGCCCACGCGGCTGCTTCCCCACAAGCGCGTGCCGGAGGGAATGTAGGCATCGACCCTGCGGCATGCCGCCAGGCGCAGCCGCGGATCGAGCCGGCCCAGGACCACTTCGGCGCGCGGCGTGGCCGGGCCGACGACACGGTTCAGGATGAGTTCTCGGACCTGCGCTTCGAGCGGGGCGCCGAGGGCCGGACCATCGGCCGGCTGGGCCCACGCCCCTGTTGCACCGGCACAAGCGAGCACCGTGGCGGCCACGCGGGTGGACGCGCGGGTGCGCGAGAGGTGGGCGAAGGGCAGGGGGGCGTTCACGCCTTCACTTTAGGCGCGCCTTGCGTGCACACAGCCTTCAAACAGGCCGGGAAATGGCTTGCTATTCGCACTAATGTTTGCAGACCTGCTGCCCACAATCCCTCCAACTGCCCCTCATGGGGTGCCCGTCCAGGGATTGCACATGCTGAACCGACTCACCGATGCGCTCGATTTCCACGGCCAGGCCCTGAGCCTGCGGTCCGAGCGCCAGCGTCTGATCGCCAGCAACATCGCCAATGCCGACACGCCCGGCTACATCGCCCGCGACATGAACTTCTCGCAGGCGCTGAAGGAAGCCACCGGCCTGCAGGCCTCGGCGGGCATGGCCGCCACCCGTCCCGGCCACATCGCCACCGCTGGCGGCGCCCGGGCCGAGGCCAATCTGGAATATGCGGTCGCGAGCCAGACCAACCTCGACCGCAACACGGTCGACATGGATCGTGAGCGCGCCAATTTTGCCGACAACTCCGTGCGTTTCGAAGCCACGCTGAGGTTCATCAACAGCAACGTGCGCACGATGATCGACGCGATCAAGGGGCAGTGATCATGAGCTTGTTCCAGGTCTTCAATGTCACAGGCAGCGCCATCAGCGCACAGTCGCAGCGCCTCAATGTCGTTGCATCCAACCTCGCCAATGCCGACACGGTGGCCGGCCCCGACGGCGCTGCCTACAAGGCCCGCCAGGTCACCTTCCAGGCGGAATTGATGGGTCAGATGGGCGACGCGGCCAGCACCGGCGTCAAGGTCAGCACCATCACCGAGGACCAGACCCCCGGCCGCCGCGTGCACGATCCCAAGCACCCGTCGGCCGATGCCGACGGCTACGTCACCTACAGCAACGTGAACCCGGTGGAGGAGATGGTCAACATGATCTCGGCCTCGCGTTCCTACCAGAACAACATCGAAGTCATGAACACGGCGAAAAGCCTGTTGCTCAAGACGATTCAGATGGGCCAGGGCTGAACCTCCGCTTTCTGATTTTCCGACCTGAAGGAGTTCCCGCATGGCAGCCGTCACCCTCAGCGACCAGACCTTGGCGAGCATCAACGGCGGCGCCAAGGCAACGAAGACCGCAAACGAGGCCGGCAGCACCGACCGTTTCCTGAAGCTGCTCGTGGCCCAGATGCAGAACCAGGACCCGCTCAATCCGATGGACAACGCGCAGGTCACCACGCAGATCGCCCAGATCAACACCGTCAGCGGCATCGAAAAACTCAACGGCACGGTGCAGGGCCTGTCGGGCCAGTTCACCCAGATGCAGGCGTTGCAAAGCGCCGCGCTCGTGGGCCGCGAAGTGATCGTGCCGGGCAACGACCTCGCCATCAAGGACAACGTGGGCAGCGGCTCCTTCGAGCTCAGCGCGGCGGCGAACGATGTGCAGGTCGAGGTCCTGAACGCGCAGGGCCGGGTGATCGACAAGATCTCGCTGGGCGCCAAGCCGGCCGGTATCAGCGATTTCGAATGGAAGCCCACCAGCACCGCCGGAGCGGCCACGTTCCGCGTGACGGCCAAGGCCGACGGTGCTCCCCTGACCCCCACTGCGCTCGTTCGCGACACCGTGCGCTCCATTCGCACGGTGGGCAACGAATTGACCCTCGAGCTGAAAAACCACGGCAACGTCGCCTACGGCGATGTGCGCTCGTTCACCTGATCTCCCCGGCGCCTCCGCGTCACAGCCTCCCAGGAACATCCCATGAGCTTCCAGCAAGGTCTTTCCGGTTTGAATGCGTCGAGCAAGAACCTCGACGTCATCGGCAACAACGTCGCGAATGCCAGCACGTACGGGGCCAAGGCGTCGCGTGCCGAATTCGCCGACATGTACGCCACGGCGATGTCCGGGGGCGGCGGCAGCAACGTCGGGATCGGCGTGAACCTGGCCTCGGTGACGCAGCAGTTCACCCAGGGGAACATCACCACCACGGCCAATTCGCTCGACCTCGCCATCAACGGCAAGGGGTTCTTCGAGGTGCAGGCACCCGATGGGCAAACGCTCTATTCCCGCAACGGCCAGTTCCAGGTGAACAAGGAAGGGTTCCTGCAGTCGAATGCGGGCATGAAGCTGCTGGGCTACCCCGCCGACGATCAGGGCACCATCCAGCCCGGCCAGGCCCAGCCGCTGCAACTGCCCACCGCCGGCATCGATCCGAACCGCACCACCGAGATCAACATGCAGCTGGCGCTCGACTCCCGCAAGGCGGTCACCGCGCCAGCCAGCGGGCCCATGATCGACTTCAACGACGCGAAAACATACAACGACGCCACGTCGGTGACCGTGTTCGACGACAAGGGGCAGAACGTCGCACTGACCTATTACTTCCAGAAGTCGGCCACCGACACCTGGAACGTTTATGTCACCGCCAACGGGACGGCCGTCAATACGGATGCCACCGGCCCGATACCGCTCACCACGATGGTTTTTCAATCCGATGGCAAAGCGCTGACGGCCCCGACGGCCCCCGTCAACCTCGACATCCCGGCCTCCACGAACGCTGCCGGAGCGCAAACGCTTGCCATTACCGGTATCCAGTTCGACGTCACCGACGCCGTGCAGAACGGCGGCGCCTTCGCGGTCAACAACTTGTCCCAGGACGGCTTCGCACCGGGCCAGCTGTCGAGCCTGTCGATCGAGAAGAACGGCATCGTGATGGCCACGTACTCGAACGGCCAGTCCAAGCCCGCAGGGCAGATCGAACTGGCGACATTCCGCAACGCCCAGGGCCTCAAACCACTCGGCGGCAACAACTGGGCACGCACGTTCGAATCCGGCGACCCGGTCGTCGGCACGCCGGGCCAGGGCAACATGGGCGTGTTGCAATCGGGTGCGCTGGAGGATTCGAACGTCGACCTCACCGCCGAGCTGGTGAACATGATGACCGCCCAGCGAATCTACCAGGCCAACTCCCAGACCATCAAGACGCAGGACCAGGTCCTGCAGACGCTGGTGAACCTGCGTTGATGAGCCGCACGGGTTGCTGAACCGAGCTGACGGAGCCTCCGATGGACCGCATGATCTACCTGTCGATGTCGGGCGCGAAAGCGAGCATGCAGCGCCAGGACACCCTCGCCAACAACCTGGCGAACGCCTCGACGCCCGGCTTTCGGGCCGAGCTGCAGGCGTTTCGCGCGGTGCCGGTGCAGGGCAGCGGCGCCAGCACGCGGGTGTACGCGCTCGAATCCACGCCAGGCTACGACGATTCGGCCGGCCCCATCACCAGCACCGGGCGCAACCTCGACGTGGCAGTCAAGGGCAACAGCTGGCTGTCGGTGCAGGCGCTCGACGGCAGCGAAGCCTACACCCGTGGGGGCGCACTCGACATTTCGTCCGACGGCACGCTCGTCACCCGCAGTGGCTTGCCCGTGTTGGGCGATGGCGGCCCCATCCAGGTGCCGCCGAACACCGAGGTCAGCATCGGCAGCGACGGCACGGTCAGCGCCAAGGACCGCACGGGGCGCAGCACGGCGCTGGGCAAGCTCAAGCTCGTCACGCCCGAATCCAAATTCGAGCGGGGAAGTGATGGCCTGTTCCGCAGCGCCGAGGGCGACCCGCTAGATGCCGACCCGAACGCCCGGGTGCAGGATGCCTCGCTCGAAGGCTCCAACGTCAGCGCGGTCGAGACCATGGTGTCGATGATCGCCGCCGCCCGCCAGTTCGAGGCGCAGATGAAGATGGTGCAGACCGCCGAGGCGGATGAACGCGCCGCATCGCAATTGCTGTCGAATGCGCCGCGCTGACGTGCTCGCCGCTCCGGCCCAACGAATCGACCCTTGAGGACCCACCACCATGATGCGCTCGCTGTGGATTTCCAAGACCGGCATGGAGGCCCAGCAGACGCAGCTGGACCACATATCGAACAACCTCGCCAACTCCGCCACCAACGGCTACAAGAAGTCGCATGCGGTGTTCGAGGACCTGATGTACCAGAACCTGCGACAGACGGGCGCTGCCAGCACCGAACAGACCCAGCTTCCGACCGGCCTGCAAGTGGGCCTCGGGACACGGGCGGTCGCCACGTCGCGCAACTTCTCGCAGGGCAACCTGCAGTCCACCGAGCGGCCGCTCGACCTCGCCATCCGCGGCAACGGCTTCTTCGAGATCCAGATGCCCGATGGCACCACGGGCTACACCCGCGACGGGTCCTTCCAGGTCAACGCCCAGGGCCAGATGGTCACGAACAACGGTTTCCCGGTGCAGCCCGGCATCACCATCCCCGCCAACGCCATCAGCATCGCGGTGAGCCAGGAAGGCCTCGTCAGCGTGGTGGTGCCCGGGCAAGCCCAGCCGCAGCAAGTGGGCCAGCTGCAGCTGACCAACTTCATCAACCCCGCCGGCCTGGAGCCCAAGGGGCAGAACCTGTACGGCGAGACCGCCGCATCGGGCACCCCCAACACCGGCACGCCGGGGCAGGACAGCTTCGGCCAGCTCCAGCAGGGCGCGCTCGAAACCTCCAACGTCAACGTCGTCGAGGAGCTGGTCGGCATGATCCAGACCCAGCGTGCCTACGAGCTGAATTCGAAGGCCATCCAGACCTCCGACCAGATGCTGCAGCGCCTGACGCAGCTGTGACCCGACCGCCCCTCGTGACCATGGAGTGAGCCTCCCATGAACACCCCGCATCTTGCCGGCGCTTGCGCCTCTGTGCTGCTCCTTCTCACGGGCTGCGCCACGCCGTATCCGGTGCCTGAGGTGTCGGTGGCACCGGGGGCAGACACACGTCCGCTGCCGGTGGCCGTGCCGGCAATCAACAACGGTGCCATCTACCAGGTGGCGCAGTACCGTCCACTGTTCGAGGACCACCGCGCGCGGCTCGTCGGCGATGTGGTGAACGTGCAGATCGTGGAGAAGGTCAGCGCGAGCCAGAAGAGCACCAGCTCGATCAACAAATCGGGTTCCGTGGATGCGGGCCTCACCGCGCTGCCGCTGCTCAAGGCCACCGCGCTCACGCGGGCCAGTGCCACGGGTTCGTCGGCCAACGATTTCCAAGGCAAGGGCAGCACCGAGAACACCAATGATTTCTCCGGCACCATCACCGCAGTGGTGACCGAGGTGCTGCCCAACGGCCACCTCGTGATCGCCGGGGAAAAGCAGATCGGCGTGAACCAGAACGTGGACGTGCTGCGCTTCTCGGGGCAAGTGGATCCGCGGTCCATCCAGCCGGGCAACACGGTGGCGTCCGCCCAGATTGCCAACGTGCGGGTGGAGCACCGGGGGCGGGGCGCCCAGGCCGATGCCCAGGGAATTGGCTGGATCGGACGTTTCTTTTTGAACGTTCTGCCGCTTTAAGCTTGCCCAGAATCGGTCACATGGGGCGACTCCCCCCGAGGTGTACCGAATGGAAACGACGTCCGACAACCTGCGCAAGACCCTTCTTCAGGCCCTCATCGGCCTGATTGCCGTGATCTTGAGCGGCCTGCTCTGGTGGTCACCGCAGGCCCACGCGATGCGCATCAAGGAAGTGGCGTCTGTCCAGGGCGTGCGCAACAACCAGCTGGTGGGCTATGGCCTGGTCGTCGGCCTCGATGGCACCGGCGACCAGACGACCGCCTCGCCGTTCACGGCACAGAGCCTGAACGCGCTGCTGCAGCAGATGGGCGTCACGGTGCCGCCGGGCACCAACATGCAAGTCAAGAACGTGGCCGCCGTGATGGTGACGGCCCAGCTTCCTCCCTTCGCACAGCCCGGCCAGGCCATCGACGTCAATGTGTCGTCCATGGGCAATGCCAAGTCGCTGCGTGGCGGCACCTTGATCGCCACGCCGCTCAAGGGCGCCGACGGCCAGGTCTACGCTCTGGCGCAGGGCAACCTCATCGTGGGCGGTGCGGGTGCGGCCGCGGCGGGCTCCAAGGTGCAGATCAACCATTTGTCGGCCGGCCGCATCCCGGAAGGCGCCACCGTCGAACGCGCGGTGGCCACGCCGCTGATGCAGGGCGAGTTCCTGCAGTTCGATCTGAACGCCAATGATTTCAACACCGCCCGCGAGGTGGCGCGCGCCATCAACAAGAGGATGGGCGAGGGCACGGCCCAGCCGCTCAGCGGCCGCACGGTGCGTGTGCGCATGCCGTCGTCGCTCGATGCCCGCGTGGGCTTCCTGGCGGACATCGAAAACCTGGCGCTGGACCTGGCGGCGCCCGCGGCGAAGGTCGTCATCAATGCCCGCACCGGCTCGGTCGTGATGAACCAGGCCGTGTCGCTGAGCGCTTGCGCCGTGGCGCACGGGAACCTGTCGGTGACCATCAATTCCACGCCCGTCATCAGCCAGCCTGCGCCGTTCTCGCGCGGCGAGACCGTCTCGCGCGACAAGGCCGACATCACGATCAAGCAGGAGCCCGGCCCGCTGATCCAACTGCCGGCGAGCACGAAGCTCGCCGATGTGGTCAAGGCGCTCAGCGCGCTGGGGGCCACGCCGCAAGACCTGCTGGCCATCCTGCAGGCCATGAAAAGCGCGGGCGCCTTGAACGCCGAAATCGAGGTGATCTGACATGAGCCTCTCGCGCACCGGCCACACCGGCAATGCCCTTGCGGGCGACTTGCACCAAATCTCCGCGTTGCGCAACAGCGCGTCGACCGATCCGCGCGCCGCGGTCAAGGAAGCGTCGAAACAGTTCGAGGCCATCTTCATGCAGCAAATGCTCAAGGGCATGCGCGATTCCAATGCGACGATGTCCCCCGGCATGCTCGACAACTCCGGCACGAAGCTCGGCACCGAGATGCTCGATCAGCAATTCTCCAAGGAGATGACGGGCCGCCCTGGTGGCCTGGCCGAATTGATCGAGAAACAGCTGCAGCGCCAGATCGGTGACCCGGTGGCCACCATCGCGGGCGAAGCCGCGGCGAACCCGGCCCAGCCCGATCCCGCGCGCAAGTCGTTCCTGAGCCGTGTCTTTGCCAGGGAGAGCGAATCCGCCGCCGCGCGCAAACCCATTTCGCTGCAAGGCCGCGAGAAGCAGGTGGAATTCCTCAAGCGCCATGAGAACGCGGCCAAGGCCGCCGAGGCCAGCTCCGGAATCCCCGCCACCTTCATGATGGCCCAGGCCGCCCATGAATCCGGCTGGGGGCGCCGCGAAATCAGGAACCCCGACGGCAGCACCTCGCACAACGTGTTCGGCATCAAGGCGGGCCCGGGCTGGAACGGCAAGGTCACCGAAGTCACCACCACCGAGGTGATCGGCGGCCAGGCACGCAAGGTGACCGCGAAATTCAGGGCGTACGGGAGTTACGAGGAGTCCTTCAAGGACTACGCGAAGATGATGAAGAACAACCCGCGCTATGCCAAGGTCGTCGAGCACAGCCAATCGGCCCACGGTTTTGCCAAGGGGCTGCAGCAGGCCGGCTACGCCACCGACCCCCAGTACGCCGACAAGATGACCAAGATGATCAACACCACGCTGCGCCTGCAGCGCGCCACGGCCTGATCGGAGACCCGACATGTCCAGCCTGATGGGTCTCGGCACGCGCGCGATGTTCGCCAACATGGCGACGCTGCAAAGCATCGGCAACAACATCGCCAACGCCAACACCAAGGGGTATTCGCGGCAGGAGACCCAGCTCGAGACGGCGGGTGGGCAGTACACCGGATCGGGGTTCTTCGGCCAGGGCGTCAACGTCACGACGGTCGCGCGTTCATACGACCGGTTCCTGACCACGCAGGCCGCCGCAGCCGCGTCGGTCGCCGCCTATGACAGCACCCGCGCGAGCCAGCTCCAGCAACTCGAGAATGTCTTCACGCTCGGGGACAAAGGCCTGGGCCATGCGGCCGGCCAGCTGCTGAATTCGTTCGTGGACGTGGCCAACAACCCGAGCGATGCATCCGCGCGCCAAGTGGTCTTGACCCGGGCGCAGGAGCTGTCGACCCGCTTCACGGCCGCGGGCGAACAACTCGTCGCGCTGCAAGACGGTGTGGCCATGGACATGAGAACCGCCGTGTCCACCGTCAACGAGCTGGCCCATCAAGTGGCGTCGCTCAACATGCAGATCTCCGCACAGAACGGCTCGGGCCATACCCCGAACGACATGCTCGACCAGCGTGATCTGCTGATCTCGCAGATCAGCCAATTGATCAACGTCACCACCATCCCGGCGAGCGACAACTCGGTGGGATTGTTCGTCGGCGGCGGCATGTCGCTCGTGCTCGGCGGCGACGCCAACACCCTCAAGGCCGCCACCGACCCGTACGACGTCACGAAACTGCAACTCGCGATGGAAGAGGGCGGGGTGGACCGCTTCATACCGGGATCGTCCATTGCCGGCGGATCGATTGCCGGCCTGATGAAATTCCAGAACGACGACCTCACCGACGCGCGCAACCTGCTCGGCCAGATGGCCGTGGCCATCAGCGGCGCGATGAACCAGCAGCAGTCGCTCGGCCTCGATCTCGGTCAGCCGCCCTCGATGGGGGGCGCGCTTTTTTCCGTCGGCGCGCCAGAGATGTTGAAGGCCGACAGCAACAGCGGCGACGCGGTGTTCAGTGCGACCGTGAGCGACTACACCCATGTGCAGGCGAGCGACTACGAGTTCCGCTACGACGGCAGCGACTACGCGATCGTGCGCCTGTCGGACGACAAGGTCGCCGACGGCAGTCCCTTCTCGGCCGCCGCCCTGGCCGCCGGCATCACCGTCGATGGCGTGACGATCCAGCTCACGACCGGCGCGGCGGTCGCAGGCGACCGCTTCCTGATGCGGCCGGTGGTCACGGCCGCTTCCGACATGCGCACGGTGCTGACAGATCCGAAGGGCCTGGCCGCGGCATCTCCCGTGACGGCCACCCTGGGCACCGCCAACACCGGCACCGCCACCGTGGCTTCCCTCGGTGCAGTGAGCACCACGCTGGACCGCACGCTGACGGCCAACTTCACGTTCACCTCCGACACCGGCGACTACGACTGGGAGACAGTCGACCCGTTGGGCAACGTGACCGCCACCGGTTCGGGCACCTGGGCCGCGGGCACGCCGATCGCCCTCAACGGCTTCGAGCTCCAGCTCAACGGCGTTCCCAAAACCGGCGATACCATCAGCGTGAAGCCCACGGTGTCCACCTCCGCCAACAACGGCAACGCGCTGGCGATGGCCAACCTCGACAAGGTGGCGTTCGTGGGCGTGCAGACGCTGCCCGACGGCACGGTGGTGCGCGGCAAGACCATCACGGATGCCTACGCCGCCGCGGTATCGAACATCGGCGTGCGCGTGCAAAGCGCCGAATCGGCGTCGAACATCTCCAGTTCTTTCGCCGCGTCCGCCGAATCGGCGCGGGTCAACAAGGCCGGCGTGAACCTCGACGAAGAAGCTGCACGCCTGATCCAGTTCCAGCAGGCTTATCAGGCGTCCGCGAAGGTGTTGCAAGTGGCGCAGACCTTGTTCGACATCTTGCTGCAGACCGCCGGGCAGTGACTCGCCCTGACGATGCTTCCCATCAGGTGACCCCATGCGCATCAGCACCGCCAACGCCTACGATCTCTCGGTGGACCTCCTGACCAAGCGGCAGGCCGACCTGGCCGCCGTCCAGGAGCAACTGTCCACCACCAAACGCGTGAACCGCGCCAGCGACGACCCGGCCGCGGCGGCGCGCGCCGAACGCGCCTTGGCGGCCGAGATGCGGGTGGACGCCAACCAGCGCGCCGTGGATGCGAGTGCCAATGCGATGGGCCTCGTCGAAAGCGCGATGGGTGACGCCAACGAGCTGCTGCTGCAGGCCCGTGATGCACTCGTGCGGGCCGGCAACGCCAGCTACAGCGACGCCGAACGCAAGGGCATCGCCGATGAATTGGCCGGCGTGCGCAAGCAACTGCTGTCCGTGGCAAACCGCACCGACGGCGCCGGCACTTACCTCTTCGGCGGGCAGGGCAGCGATCAGCCGCCGTTCATCGATGCCGCAGGAGGCGTGCAATACCGCGGCACCAGCGGCGAGGTGCAGGCCTTGTCGGGCGAGGCGCTGCCGCTCACGGTGGACGGAGAGAATGCCTGGACGCGGGCGCGCACCGGCAATGGCGTGTTCGAAAGCGTCGCCGTGACCAGCACCGGCACCGCCTGGGTGGACACCGGCCGTGTGACCAATGCGGCCCTGGTCACGGGCTCCACGTACAGCATCCAGTTCGATGTGACCGCCGGCGTCACCACCTATTCGATCCTTCAGGACGGCAACCCCACGGCGGTGGCCGGCGCACCCTTCACGCCGGGGCAGTCGATCGAGATCGACGGCATCGCGGCCAACGTGTCGGGCAGCCCGGCGCATGGCGACACCTTCGAACTGCGGCCCTCCCAGGCCGATCAGAACCTTTTCGATGTACTCGACCGTGCCATCGCGGAGCTGAACACCCCGATGCGCACCGCCTCGCAGATCGCGCAAAGCAATTCCTCCAACATCCGCGCGCTCGACGGATCGATGAGCCAGCTCGCCTCGGCGCGCAGCAAGGTGGGGGACACCTTGAACCGCATCGACAGCGTGACGGGCCGCCTCGAGGATTCGCGCCTTGCAAGCCAGACGGAACGCTCCGCCGCAGAGGGCCTTGACATGGTCAAGGCCATCTCCGAATTCCAGGACAAGCAAACGGGATACGATGCGGCGCTCAAGAGCTACTCGATGGTCCAGAAGATTTCTCTTTTCAACTACATCAGCTGAGCAGCTGTTGTGATGCTCATCACCTCGAACTCGGGAGCACCTGCGTGAACGACAACAACATCCTCGGCCAGGTGGCCCTGGGTTATTCGCCCTTCATCGACAAGAGCCGCGCAGTGTCCGCCACGCGGCTCACGGTGTTTCCCCTGCGGCCCGAGACCCCGCCAGACGTGGTCCAGCTCCTGGATGCGGTGGGCAGCGTGTGGCCCGCCAGCGGCGGCCGGGTCTCGATGAACGTGCTGAACGAAGGCCTGCTGACCGAATTGCTCAAGGCCCAGCCCGCTGGCAACCTGATGATCGAGGTGCCGTCCTTCATGGCGTCCGACCCTGCCAACATCGAGGCCCTGCAGGCCTTGCACAAGGCCGGCAACACGCTGCTCATCAAGGGCCGCCCGGTGCGCGAAGTGCCGCGCGAGGTGCTGCACTGCTTCGCGTACTCCATCGTCGACCTGGCGGAAGACCGCCGCATCAACGAAACGCCCGCCTCGGCCACGGTTCATGTGGCGCGTTCGATCCCCCATGTGCAGGCCGGTGTTCGCACCCTCGTCGAGATGGAGGGCAGCTTCAACCGTGGCGCGGCCGCCGTGCTGGGCTGGCCCATCGATGACGCCATCGTCGAATCGCAGTCCCGCGGCAAGGCAACGGGCGCCGACCTGCAAGTCATCGTCGAACTGATCCAGCGCGTCGATGCGCAAGAGCCCATCGAGAAGCTGGAGGGCACGCTCAAGCGCGATCCGTCGCTTGCCTTCAAGCTGATGCGCTACATCAATTCGCCCGCCTTCGGCCTGCGCGTGGAGATCAGCTCCTTCCGCCACGCGATCATGATGCTCGGCTACGAGCGGCTCAAGCGGTGGCTCGCGCTGCTGCTGTCCACCGCCGGCAAGGACGCCAACATGAAGCCCGTGATGTTCGCCGCCGTGCGCCGTGGCTTGCTCATGGAGGAGCTGGTGCGCTCGTCGGGTGACGAAGAGATGCGCAACGAGATGTTCATCTGCGGTGTGTTCTCGCTGCTCGACCGCATGTTCAAGCAGCCGTTCTCCGAACTGCTCAAGACCATCCCCGTGCCCGAGCGGGTGCACCAGGCGCTCGTGGACAACGCGGGCCCGTACCAGCCGTACTTCAACGTCGTGCAGGCGGTCGAGAACGAATCCTTGTTCGACTTCCGCGCCGCCGCTGATGCCCTGATGCTCAGCGTGAGCGAGATCAACCGCGCGGTGCTCACGGCGCTCACGGCCGCAGCCCAGATCGAGTGAAGCGGGCAGGGCCAAGCGGCCCTGCGTACACTGCCGGCTTACCGTAGCTGATAGCTGTACGACCGACCATGGCCGATCCCAAGGCGCTGCGTCAATTTCTCGATGTGGTCTCCGATGCCGTGGTCGTGCTCGACCGCGGCGCCGCGGTGCATTTCGCCAACACCGCCGCCACGCGCCTGCTCGGTTGCCAGGCCGGCATGCCGGTGCGCAGCCTCGCCCGGCTGCTCGGCGAGGCGCTGGTCGAAGCCGTTGCCCAAACCGTGTCGCGCGGCGTGCCGCGCCTGGGCACCCAGCGCCCCAACGTGCCTGAGCGGATCGCGCTGCCCGATGGCCGGCCGTTCGATGTCGCCTTCATGCCGTTCGAGGGCGAACGCTGGGCGCTGCGGCTTGCACCGGCGGCGCCCGGCCCCGCCATCGATCCGCCGGCCGCCGGCGAGCTGATCGGCCTGTTCTGGGATTCACCGTTCCCGGTGATCGTGCAGGACACGCAGTTCCGCATCACGCACGTCAACCCTGCGTATGTCGAATTCTCCGGATACCCGCCCGAGCAACTGATCGGCCGTGACCCGCTCGACCTCCAGCCCGAGGAAGACCGTGGGCCCAACCGCGCCTTGCGGCAAGAGACGCTGTTCGGCGCGGCCCAGGAGCGGCTGATCGAGCGGCGCATCATCGATGCGGCCGGGCGCGAGCGCTGGTTCCGCGCCGCGCGCCGCACCATCGCAGACGAACGGGGCGAACTGCGCCATGTCAGCATGCTGCAAGACAGCACCGCCGAGCATGCGGCACGCGAGCGCGCCGACCGCTCCGTGCGAGAACTCGACGACTGGTTCGACCTCAGCCCGGTCGCCCTGGTGCTGTTCGACGGCCTCGGCCTCGTCGTGCGCACCAACCCGGCTTTCGAGAGCCTGGCGGGCCAGGTGCCGGTGCTGATGTCCGAGGCCGACCCGAAGGTGCAGCGACTCCTCGCCTGGGAGGACGGACGGCCGTCGCCCGCCTTGCGGCCGGGCTCCGCGCCGGTGGAATCGGTGGCATGGTTCCCGCAGCCCGATGGCAGCGTGGTGCGCCTGCGTTCGCTCGTCCGGTGCTACCAGGCGGGCGGCGGCCATCAACGCTACATGGCCGTGGTGGAAGACCGCAGCGCCGAGGAAGAGCGTGACCTCGCCCAGGTGCAGATCGGCGCGCTGATGGACACCGTCGGCGTGGGGCTGGCCACCTTCGAGGAGTCGGCCGGCTGGATGCAGCATGGCAACGCCTTCGGTGCGTCCGGCGAAGGAGAGGGCGGGGCGGTCTCGGCCGCATTGCAGTCCATCCGCCGCGAGGTGGTGCTGCCGGACTCCTTGCCGGAATACGAGCGCCTGCAGGCTGCGCTGCGCCAATCGCAGCGTGCCGAGGTGCGGTATGCCATCCGCCATCCCGAACTCGGACAGCGCTGGCTGCTGACGCGCGTGGCGCCGGCACGGCTCGCATCGGGCAAGCAAACGCTGTCGGTCGTGACGCTCGACATCACCGACCAGCACCAGTCCCACCAGCGAAGCGAATTGCTGCTGCGTGAGATGACCCTCATCCTGGAAAGCGCCACGGTGGGCATCGCCTACCTGCGCGGCAACCGGCTCGTGCGCTGCAACCGGCGTTTCGAGTCGCTGCTGGGTTTCGGCGCGGGCGAGGCCATCGGCAACGGCTTGCAGGAGCTGCTCGCCGGCCAACCCGATGGCGCGCCTTTGGTCGAAGGCATCGAGCAGGCCGTCGCCGACGGCACGCCCTTCGAGGCCGAAGTGGCCATGGACCTGCCGTCCCGCCCCGGGCAGTGGTTCGCGCTGACGGTGCGGGCCGTGGGCGGTGCCGACGGCCACCCCGAGGTGATCGCCGTGCTCAACGACATCACCCGCCTGAAAGCGCAGCAGCTCGAACTCGAAGCCCTCGCGCGCGACCGCGAGCTGATGTTCAGCGTGTCCGATGTCGGCATCGCCTTCGTGCGCGGCGACCGCATCCAGCGGGCCAACGAGGCGCTGAGCCGCCTGACCGGCTACGACGCAGCGGAGCTGGCGCTGACGCCGCTGGCCGAGCTGTTCGTCAACGCGAACGAATACCAACGGCTGCGCTTGCTGTCTGAACACGGCATGCAGCATGCAGGCCGCTGGAGCGGCGAGCACCTGCTGCGCCGGCGTGACGGCTCCCGGGTGTGGGTGCAGGCCAGCCAGCGTCTGGTGATCGACGGCGACCCGGCGGGCGGCTTCATCGCCTCGTATGTGAACGTCGACGACCGCCACCGCGCCCAACAGGCCGTCGGGCTGCAGGCCGAACGCACGCGGGCCATCCTCGATTCGGTGCTCGTCGGCATCGTCACCGTCGGGCCGTCCGGCATCGAATGGATGAACCGCTCCGCGCGCCGCATGTTCGGCGGCGACTTGGCCGACTTCGTCGACCAGCCCATCAGCACCGTGGCCACGCCCGACGCGGACCATCCGTTCCGCCGCACCCAGTACCTCAACGAACTCGTCGAAGGCCAGGCGGAAACCTTCGAATGCCGTGTGAAGGCGCGCGACGGCCGCGAATTCTGGGTGGTGGGCAATGCGGTGGCCACGGGGCGCGAATCCACCGGCCGGCAGCTCACCTACGCGCTCCTCGACATCGAACGGCGTCGCCAGGCCGAGGCCCGCACCGCGCAGGCCCAATCGTCGCTGCAACGCATCATCGGCACGGCCCCGATGGCCATCACCTTGTACGACGCGGCCAGCCTGCGCATCCTCGAGGTCAACGAGGTCGCGGCGCGGAGCGCCGAACTCGTGCCGCACCAGATGGTCGGCCGCCTGCCCGAAGACATCTACCCGCCGGCCGTGGCGGCCCTGCGCCGTGCCGACATGACACAGGCCCTGTTCTCCATCGAAGTCACCCAGCGCGACTACCGCGTGACGACCCTGGGTGAAACACGCTTGTGGGATGCGCGGTACCTGCCGCTGGCTGCCCCCGGAGAGCCGCCCGACCAACTGCTGCTGGTGGCCACCGACGTGACCGAGCAGCGCGCCGCCCAGGAGGCCCGCTTCGAGGCCGCCATCGCGCAACGCGAGATGCTGGTCAAGGAAGTGCACCACCGCATCAAGAACAACCTGCAGGGCGTGGCCGGGCTGCTGCAGCAGATCGCCGCACGCAAGCCCGAGATGGCCGAGGCCATGGCCGAAGTCGTCGGCCAGGTGCAGGCGATCGCGCAGGTGTACGGGCTGCAGGTGGGCGTGGCTGGCCCGCTGCGGCTGCGCAACGTGCTCGAGGCCATCACCGGTTCAGTGCAGCGCACCTTCGGCCGCGCCATCGCCTACCATGCGGACGGCCCCTTGCCCGATGCATGGGGCCTGCCCGAGGCCGAATCCATTCCCATCGCGCTTTCGCTGAACGAGCTGTTGACCAACGCCATCAAACACAGCGCGACCGGGGCAGATCCGGCGCCCGAAGTGACGTGCCGCCTGGTGGGGGGCGAAGACGGGGTGAAGGTGGAGATCGGCAACGTCGGCCGGCTCCCGGCGGGCTTCAACCTTGCCCGCTTTCCCGGCGGCGTCTCGGGACTGGGGCTGATCCGTGCACTATTGCCGCGACGCAGTGCCAGCCTGAAGATCGAGCAGGACGACAATCGCGTGGTTGCCACCGTGGCCATCCTCCCGCCGGGCGTCACCCGGCTTGCCGATGCCTGAACCGCCGAACACCTGATGACCATCACCTGCCCCAAATGCCGCCATGTCCGGCAAGCCGATGCCACGGTCCCGGCGTGGCAGTGCCCCAGCTGCGGCGTTGCCTATGCCAAGGCGGCCGAGGCCGAGGCGCCTGCGCTGCGGCAAACGGGGTGGGTACCGTCGGAACGCAGCCGTTCCGGCGATGGCCTGCCGTGGGGCAAGCTGTTTCTGGGCGCCGTGGTGCTCGCCGGCGCATGGGCCTGGTTCCAAGGCAGGCCCGTGATGTCCTCAGGGCCCGACATGGCCCGGCTGGCTGCCAGCACCGGCCCGGGCGACGTCGTCATGTACACCACGACGACCTGCCCGTACTGCAAACAGGCCGCGGCCTGGATGAAGCAGAACGGTTTTGCCTTCACCGACTGCAACACCGACACCGATGCCGCATGCGCCCGGACGTTCCAGTCCTATGGTGGCAACGGCGTGCCGTACCTGGTGGTCAAGGGCTACCACATGAAAAACGGCTTCGATTCAGACGAATTCCTCCGCGCCCTCACACCTTGAGACCCCTGGCCGGCCCTTGATCGGCCACAATGACCGTGTGTTACCCTCCGCTTCTTTCCTGGTCGAGAGCCCCGCTGTGAGTGCGAAAGGCAAGATCCTCGTGGTCGACGACGACCGGCTCGTGTTGGCCACTCTCACGCATGGCCTGTCACAAGCCGGGTACGACATCCTCGACGCCGACAACGGCGACGACGCGATCCTGCTCGCCCGCCAACACCGTCCCGACCTGGCGCTGCTCGACATCCGCATGGAAGGCAAGAGCGGCTTCGACGTCGCCGAATACCTGCGCGACTACTGCCAGATGCCCTTCATGTTCCTGTCGGCGTTCTCGGACGACGCCACGGTGAACCAAGTCAAGGCATTGGGCGCCGTGGCCTACCTTGTCAAGCCGCTCGACGTGAGCCAGATCGTCCCCGCCGTCGAAGCCGCCTTCTCGCAGATCGCCCGTGCCGCTGTCCGCACGGAAGCGCTCCCGCCATCCGACGCGCCTGCCGCACCCGATGCGCTCACCCAGCCCATCCCCATCGCCGTGGGCGTGTTGATGCACCGCTATTCCCTGTCCCGCACCGTCGCCTACGAACGCCTGCAACGCCAGGCCCTCGCCGAAGGCCGTCCCCTGCACGAGCACGCTGAGCGCCTGCTCCAGGCGGTTGAGTTGCTCGGGAAGGAATAAGGCCCCCCAGTCGGCTATCGCCTCCTGCCCCCGAGGGGCGACCCCGGGTCGGCCGGCAGAGCCGGCCTCGCGGGTGGCTTGGTGTGCGGCTTCGCTTTGCTTGCCTTCCTGTCGCGTGCGCTTCGGGGCGTTGCTCGCTTTGCTCGCTTGCCCTGACTTCTCGCGCAAAAAAAAGCCCCCTGCTTTCGCAGGGGGCTCTTGGTACGGTGCTTGGGTTTGATTACTTCAGGACACCGGCGGGGATTTCGACCGTGTAGGCGTCGACGTCGG
>CBIHPH010000070.1:0-21824 GCA_966212105.1 uncultured Rhizobacter sp. | reverse complement strand
ATCAACAGCATACGGGGCTAATTGCCCAACCGGGTCAGTATTTCAGCAGCCTGCTGGGCGAACACAGCCCGCAGTGCCCGTCGGGCCGCGCAGCCACCGGCATCACCATGAGCCGATGTCGCATGCGCATGCGCATGTGCCTGATGTGCACCATGTGCACAGGCACTGAGCGCGGATGAATGGCGAATACTGCAAGTGGCGACGGACTGAACCCAGCCGAGCCCAGAAGGATCTGTCCACGCTACACGCCCGAGCTCAGGGTCTGCTGGCCCCTTGTGGCATCAGACGCATTCGAATGACAGGCGCGCCCGCCCGAAGCGGCCAGTTTGTTCGCGCGAGATCCCCACTCGTCACTGAGCACAGTTGACCCGTGCGCTCCTGGTCAACACGGGTTCGGGTGCAAAAGTTTGGAGTGGCAATCGGGCACGCCCCCTTGGTGGCATGTTGTTCCCCTTCCTTCAAGCTGCTATTGCCACCGACCGTTGCTGATGCACAGCGAGCAATGTTCGCTGCTACTCCTTCTTGAAACCGTACCACCTCGTGCTGATGAAAGCCGCTGAACGATACGTATCCGGTGTCATTGGCTGAGTACCTGACCAGCCAAGTTCCACTACTTCGTTCTTCGCATTCACTGTTCGTGAGCCAAACCGGACTTTGAGTTCAATCGCTTCACCTGTCTTGAATCCTTCGTCGTCGTATAGCTCGAACATCACCGTCGAGTGCGTCAAGGGCCCAGTCTGCGCGGTCTTGTAGGCTTGCTCCAATTCACCTGCGAATGGAGCTGCTTCGACGGCCCACAGCATGGCGCCATCTCGATATTTAGTACGAAGCTTGAATTTCACTCCCTCCAGATCGTTTATCGATTGTTCCGGCCATGTCTTTGCAATCTTGTACGACTCACTGCCGGCCACGGGTTCAGAAGCTCTAATGGCTACCAAGGACGTGCCGTCAATTAGCTTGGCGTCACCATTGGCCCTGTTCAACAGGAAGGTCTGATTTCCAGCACGAACGATATCGTGCTTGCCGGAAATTTGATCGCATGCTGTCAGCGTGAGCACAGCGGTGGACAGGAGTGCTAGCGTTTGAATGACCATAGATCCTCCCTGCGATTCCTCGATGCACTGCCTCCTGCCTGCATGAAGCGGACAAGATGACTATGCGTACACGAATGGCCAAAGGCCACCGAGCTCCCCCAGGCAACCGGCAGATGCTCTGCCAAGGGGATGCAGGTTGGCGATGAGACGGGCCGTGAATGAATCTAGCACTTTGTCTGCTGGACTGAACGTTCACGCTGACGGCCCCCTCATCGTCCTGCCGCCTTCGACGACAAGTGCACGTGCCGCATCTGCCAACGTCCGTCCTCGAACGCCCACAAGATGGACAAGGCGTGACGCGCCTCGACCGCCATCTGTCCGGGCGGCGTGATCGATCCGATGCGCATGCCGGTGACCAGGACAACGATGCCTCCGAACGACTCGGACTGCAGGGCGTCTGCCCGCAGTTCGATCTTCATGGGACTTGCGAACAGATTTTCGACGGCGCGGCGATCGATTCGGTGGCGCTCGCTGCCGTCCGTGATTTCACTGAAGCCCGCGGCCGGAACGTACCTCAGCACGGCAGTGTCCCGGGCACTGAGCTTTGCGTAGAGGTCGCGCGTCGCACTCACCGCTTCGTTGGGATCGAGTGACGGCTGCGCGGAGGCAGGGACTGCGGCGGCGAGCGGCACGGCGAGGGACAGCATGGGCAGGGATCTGCGAAGCATGGTGGAGGGTCTGTGTGTGAGTGGTTGAGCTGCGTGGTCCAAAGGCTTTCTCAAAAGCCGGCCAGGACCACCTTGCCTAGAGAACGACCGCTTTCGATCAGCGCGTGCGCCCGCCGCAGGTTCCGGGCGTTGATGGGGCCCATCGCCGTGTGAGCTGTGGTGCAGATGCGCCCGGCGTCGACCAGCTGGGCAACTTCAGCCAGCAGCCGACCTTGTTCGGCCATGTCGGCCGTCTGGTAAAGCGGCCGGGTGAACATCAGCTCCCAATGCAACGAGATGGACTTGCTCTTGAGCTTCATCACATCCAGACCCGCCATGTCATCGATGGCTGCCAGCGCGCCTTGGGGTGTCAGGCTCTCAATGATCTCCGGATAGTGCTGCCGCGTCTGGTTCAGCGCGGCCACATAGTCGACCGCATCGACTCCGGCTGCCTTCAGGCCAACGGACAGCGGCTGGCTGTGGTCAATGATGGCATGCGCGCCCAACCGGAAGCACCACTCCCGCGTCTCCGGCCGCGAGGCGGTGGCAATGACCTGCAACCGGGTCAGCTGACGAGCGAGTTGGATCAGCATGGACCCCACCCCTCCCGCGCCTCCGACGATCAGCAGCTTCTTGCCCACGCCGCCGCCTTTGGCGAGGCGGAGCCGGTCGAACAGCAGTTCGTAGGCGGTGATGCTGGTCAGGGGGAGCGCAGCGGCTTGCGCATCGTCGAGTGATGCCGGAGCAAGAGCGACGATGCGCTCGTCCACCACATGCAGTTCGCTGTTCGTGCCCGGCCGGTTGATGGTGCCGGCGTAGTACACACGGTCGCCCGGCTTGAAGCCCGCCACCTCGGCCCCCCGTCCCTCGACGATGCCAACCGCATCCCACCCGAGAACCTCGACCTGACCGACCGCCGGAACGCGGTCGCGCCGGATCTTCGCATCGACCGGATTCACGGACACCGCCCGCACGCGCACGAGCAAGTCACGTGGCCCCGGCGTGGGTGTGGGCAGTTCCACATCCTCCAGGGCTTCGGCGTTTTCGATCGGGAGGTTCTGACGGTATCCGATGGCTTTCATGGTGGGTCTTCAATCAAGTGAAGTGGCGACGCCGGCACTGTAGAAAATCAACCCTCCATTGATAAGATCAATCCAGACGAATCACATTCAAATGAAACTTAAGAATGTCGGTGATCTGCTGGTGCTTGTGCATACAGCGCGAACTGGAAGCCTGACTGCAGCGGCCGGCGTGCTTGGCATCACGACTGCGGCGGCGAGTGCAACGCTGAAGCGGCTGGAGGCTCAGTTGGGCGTGCGCCTGTTCGAGCGGTCGACGCGGGCCATGCGGCTCACCCTGCACGGTCAGACCCTGCTGGACTACGCCAGCCGCGCATTCGACCTGATCGAAGAAGGCGAGGCCCAGGTCGCTGCGGCTCAAACCGGTCTGGTCGGCCTGATCCGGCTCGCCGCGCCCTCCGATCTGGCTCGAGCCAACCTGATTCCGTGGCTGGACGAATTCCTCTTTGCGAATCCGGGCGTTGATGTGGCGGTGTCAGTGGGTGACCGGACGCTCGATGTCGTGCGCGACGAAGTTGATGTCGCCATCCGGTACGGCTCGCTCGCAGACTCTCGCCTGGTGTCGCGGCCGCTGATTCATGCCGCGCCTGTCGTGGTGGCCGCACCGGGTTACCTGGAGCGCAACTCAGCGCCGCGCACGCCACTCGACCTGAAACAGCACAATTGTCTGATCTACTCTCGCGGCGGCCGTCCTTTTCGCACGTGGCGCTTCGAGCGCGATGGCCACTGGACCGAGGTGCGGGTGAGCGGCAACCGCAGCACGGACGACGCATCGCTGGTACGCCAATGGGCTTTGGCTGGCGCTGGGATCCTGTTGAAAAGCCCGATCGAACAGAGCCGAGAGATGGCTGACGGACGACTCGTGCGCTTGTTGCCCGAATGGAGGACCGAGCCGTATCCCCTCAATGCATTGCTGCCCAGCGGCCGCTTCGTGCCAGAGCGAGTGCGTGCGCTCGTGGAGTTCCTGGCCCTGAAATTCCAAGGACTTGAAGAAGATCTGGCACGGGTGCTGAGCCGGCAGACGGCCTGAGCCGGTGGGCCGCTTGCACATCCACAGGTGCCGGATGCGCATCCTCTCACGTATGGCAGCATTGGATGTCGTCTTTACCAAGGTAACCACCGTGCCATGCTGATCAACTGCGCCGCCTACCAGGAAGGAAAGAAACTCGCCGACATTGGCGTCGATGACATCAGCGACTACCTCGAACGCCCCGACTGCTTCGCGTGGGTGGCATTGCGCGACGCCAGCGACGAGGAACTGGCGAAGATGCGCGAAGAGTTCGACCTCCACGAACTGGCCATCGAGGATGCCAGCCGGGGACATCAACGGCCGAAGATCGAGGAGTACGGCGAGACGCTCTTCGCGGTGATCCATACGGTCGAGTTCACCGCCACCGACGAACTGCAGGTGGGCGAAGTGAGCGTGTTCGTGGGTCGCAACTTCGTGCTGTCGATTCGCAACCGCTCGACTCAAAGCTTCCTCGGCGTGCGCAAGCGCGCCGAGGAGGAACCTCAGCTCCTGCGCCAGGGCGCAGGTTTCGTGTTCTACGCGCTGATGGATGCGGTGGTCGATCGCTACTTTCCGGTGATCGATGCGCTCGAATCGGAACTCGAAGCGATCGAGGCCAACATCTTTGAACGCGGCGCGGCGCGCGCCAACGTGCAGGGGCTGTATGCGCTCAAGCGCCGCGTCACGGTCGTCAAACATGCCGCGGCACCACTGATGGAAGCCGCCAGCAGGTTGATCGCCGGCCGCGTCCCGCGTGCCTGCGAGAACTCGCGGGAGTACTTTCGCGATGTCTATGACCACCTGGCGCGAATCAACGCCACGCTCGATCGGCTGCGCGACACCATCGGCACCGCGATCCAGGTCAACCTGTCCATGGTGACCATCGAGGAAGCGGAGACCACCAAACGCCTTGCGGCGTGGGCGGGCATCTTCGCGCTCGCGACCGCGTTTGTCGGCGTCTGGGGCATGAACTTCGAATTCATGCCCGAGCTGAAATGGAAGTACGGTTATCCGGTCGCACTCGGGGTCATCGCGGCATCGTGTGGCTTGCTCTATTGGCGTTTTCGGCGCGCCGGATGGTTGTGACCAGCCTTGCGGTTGTCCAGGTTCACCAAAGCAAGGGCCGCTCGAAGCTCTTCCAGAACACCCAGCGGCGCAGTTCCCGGTGAGGACCGGTGCCGATCTGCCAGTCGGCCGCCTGGCCGGCGTCGAGCTGAACGAAGGAGATGAAGCCCGCGCAACTGGACGCTACCAGCAGCTTGCCGTCCGAAGAGATGTCGATTGCGCCGATGGTCGAGCCGATGAAATGCTGCCAGCGCTCGTCGCCTGACTCGCTGAACGCCCGCAGATAGCCATGGGCGTCGCCCACGATGTATTCGTCTCCGCGATGAACGCCGGCATACACCCGCGCACCCTCTTGCAGGGTCGGCGTGCGTGCGTCGCCATCGTAGTAATCGGTCTTCAGGCCAGGCAGGTCGGCCACCGCCACGCCGAGGGTCGCCCCGTTGTAGAAGTGGCAGGCGTTGAAGATGGCATGGTCGCTTCGGCCGTTGAACAACGCAAAGTGCGGATACTCGCCCACGGGGCCGATGGTGGCAACGGGCCGCAGTTCCGCATCGAAGACCAGGTGATACCCATCCTGGCAACCCACCGCAATCCATCGGCCATCCGGGGAGACTGCCCCATGCGCCATCGACAACGACCACGGCCCTTCGTCCTCGGACAGGTCGCCGTCGGCCAGTGCATTGGAAAGGTCGGTCCTGGAAGGCAGCAGGCGCTGCGCACCCCGGGTCGACAGCACGAAGATGCCGTCGTCGCTGACCAGCAAGACCCGCTGCCCGTCCGGAAAGGGAATCAATTGGGTGGGACGGGGCGCCGCCGCCAGCGGCTCGGCCTTCACACCTTCGGGCAGATCCTCCAGCCCGTTCGGCCAAGCCATCTGCGCCACCAACGCCCCGCCCCAGCCATCGGTCACGAGCACGCCATCTTGCAGGGCCAGCGCGAAATAGCGGCGCGCGGGACAGCGCCCGAAGAAACTCACGCCGTCGACGCGCTCTGTCTGGTCCCCGATGATCCGCACCACATGGCCGGCCTGGTACGGGGCCCCGATGCGTGCGAGCAGGGAGCCATCATCCAGCAAGGCCAGCGCGGCCACATGCAAGCCCTCCTCTTTCAGCAAGGGAATCAGCGGCAAGTGCGCTGGCGGCCAGTCCTGGCGGAACGCATCGCGCCGGGCCGCATCGGTGCCGGGCCGATTGATCGCCTCCAGCGCCTGCCTCCAAGATGCGAGCAAATGCTCGGTGGGCGCCATCTGCGGCTCTTCACCGCATTGATCCCAGCCGTCGCGAAGGCCTTTCTCGACGTACCGGTTGATGGCAGCGGCGTAGTCGAGCACATGCTGCTTCCAGGCTTGCTGTGCAGCAGACGGGGACAAGGTCATGGCGGGGCTCTCGTTCTTTCTTGAAATCACGTTGCAGGATAACAAGAGGCCCGCGCCATGCGCTGTCATCGCCAAGATCGCAGGGCCTGCCCCGCACCCACCGGTCCCTGCCTCAGGTGCCGTTGCCTGGTCGAGCAACATCCGCGGGCGCGCGGTTGCGCCGGAATGCATCCCTCCAACGCCAGGTGCGCGCGGCCGCATCGTAGGCATTGCGGCCTGGCACCCGAAGTTCCACCTCGGTGCCGCGCCCGATCGCGCTGCGGACGTCGAGCTCACCACCGATGACCACGGCGCGCTCCCGCATGCCTGGCAAGCCGAAGTGGCCGACGGGCTGCTGGCCCTGGATCGTCGCCGCTTCGATGCCTTTGCCGTCGTCGACGACCGTGAGCCGGAACTGCCTCACCCCGTAGTGCAGCGTGACGGTGATGTGCTTTGCGTCGGCATGGCGGAAGCTGTTGCGCAGCGCCTCGCCTGCGATGCGCCACGCCTCGTCGCGCACGAGCGGGTTCAAATGGCGCGACGCCCCATCGACCACGACGTCGACGACGGGCACGTCGGCCGCATGGGCGTTGGTCAAGTCAGCACCGATGGCAGCGACTGCCTCGGCAAGGTCGTTGACTTCGACGGTTGAGCTGCGCAGGGCCCGCACGGCGTCGCGCCCTTCGACGATCGCCGCCTCTGCACGTTCGAGAGCAAGCTCGAGCCGCTGTTTTGCTTCCAGCGGCCGCTCAGGCAGCACGTTGATGGCCGTACGGAACCAGAGCAGCGACGCCTGGAATGTCTGCAGCAGCGTGTCGTGCAGCTCGCGTGCGATGCGCGTACGTTCGCCGAGCCGCGCGTAAAGTGCAATCTCGAATCGGCGGTGCAGCTGGCGGACGCGCAAGCGGTACGAGAGCCAAAGCGCCGTGAGCAGCAATGCACCGGCCGCCGTCCGGAAGTACCATGTCGCGTACCACGGCGGGGGGACGCGGATCTTGAGCGGATGCGCGCTTTCGTTCCAGTCTCCGCGGGCGCCGCGAGCCTGGACCAGGAACGTGTAGTCGCCCGCCGGCAGCATCGTGTACGTCGCGCTGCGCCGGGCGCTGTCCGTCTCGTTCCATTTCGTTTCGAGCCCCTCGAGCCGGTACCTGTAGCGCGTCCGCGCCGGATCGACATAGTTCAAGGCGGCGAAATCGAACGACACGATGTTGCGCGATCCCAGCTCCAGCGAAGCAGCGGACCAGATGGGCTGCTCCAGCGGCGCGCTTCCTGGCAGCACCGGCTCGCCGAACAAGCGGAGGTCGGTCAGGAACACCGGCAGCGCGAGTTTCCGCTCGACGACTTGCGCAGGGAAGAACGCCACCAGCCCCTTCTGCGAGCCGAAGAACATCTCCCCGCTCGAACTTTGAGCGACCACGGGCGCGGTGAACCGATCGGTCAGCAGGCCATCGGACGCATGATAGTTCGTGAAGGTTTCGGCACGCGCATCGAACCGGGACAGGCCGTTCGGGGTGCTCACCCACAGGCGCCCGTCGTCGCCTTCGAGGATGCCGAGGACGGTGTCCGCGGGAAGGCCGGAGCGCGAGTCGTACGACTTGAATGTCCTGGCGCTGGGATCGAGTTTGCCCAGCCCGCGGAACGTCGCGGCCCACACCGTCCCCGCGCGGTCCACGTGAACCGAATTGACGCGGTTGTGGCCCGGCGGCTGCGCGTTGCGAAGCTCGGCATCGAAGACTTTGAAGGTGCCCGTGCGGGGATCGAGGCGGTGCACGCCACGTGACGACGTCGCCAGCCACAGCGCACCGCTCGCGTCCTCCACGATCGAGCGGTACTGGACCAGACTTCTCGGTTGCGGCCTGAAGGTCGAGAAATCTTCCGTGGCCGGCTCCCAGCGACTCAGGCCGAAATCGGTTGCCACCCAAACGCTGCCGCCGCGATCCACGCGCACTGCAGTGACTCGGTCATGGTTCAGCGATCGCGGATTCGATGCATCGTGGACGTACGTGGTGTACCGGCCCGAACGGGGATCGAAGCGAACGAGACCGTTGCCATTCGTGCCAAGCCACAGGTCGCCCGAGCGATCCGTCTCGATCGCGCTGACACCTCGGGCGAAGGCCGGATGCTCGATCTGCGTGACCCGATCCGTCGTGCGGTCGACGCGGTTCAAGCCGCGGTCCGTACCGATCCACAGCGTGTCGGCATCTTCCGCGTAGGCTGCGGTCACCGCACCCTTGCCGAGGCTCTGCGGGTCCGATTCCTGGTGGCGGTACGACCGGAAACGCGGACGTTCGGCATCGAAGCGGTAGACGGCCCCTGCTCTCGTCGTCGACCAGAAACTCCCGTCGCGATCCCTGAACAGGCCGACGACGAGGTCGCCGCGCAAGCCGTCGGGATCGTCGGGGTCGCTCTGGTACCAGACCGCCTGGGTGCGGTCCGGCGTCAGCTTCACGAGGCCGAGCTTGTTGGTGCCAAGCCAGAGCGCCCGATCGTGATCTTCCTGGATCGAGACGACACCGGAGGACGCGTTCGGCTCCAATCCGCTGCCCCGAAACGCATAAACCGTGACGTCGCCACTGGTGACGTCGACCGAGGCCAGATCCCCTCCGGAGGACAGACCGAACCAGAGCGTTCCGCTGCTGTCCTGGAACGGCCTTGATGGAAAGCCCGTGCAAACGAACTTGCGTCCCGCATCTGTCTCCAGCCTGTTGTGGCGGGTGACCTTGCCTGAACGCCGATCGAGCGTGTAGAGCCCCTCGCTGCTGGTGATCCACAGCGTGCCGTCCTTCATGGCGGCCATCGCGATGACGCGTGTCTCGCCGACTTCGGGTGTGTAGCGCGGCCGATGGCATGTCGTCTTCGACGTCACCGGATCGAGGGCCGTCAGCCCGTCGTCCGTCGCGAGCCACATCACCCCGTCCTGATCTTCGACGACGTCGTGAACGATTCTGACGGTGCCGCAGTCGTTGTTGGGCGACCGGTACTGGGTGAAGTTGCCGGTGGCAGGGTCGTACAGGTTGAGAGAGTCGTCGGCGCCGATCCACAGTCGACCCGCCCGGTCCCTCGCCAGCGATTGGCCGATGATGTGGCCGACGGTGTTCGCGGTCCGGCCCTCGGGAACTTTCATGAAACCGTAGCCGTCGTAGCGCCGCAGTCCGTCAGCGGCGCTCAGCCACAGAAAGCCGTAGAGGTCCTGCGCCATCCGTTGCAACGCGAGAGGCGGGGATGGCGCCTGCAGCGGATGAAATTGAATCGGTGCTCCGGCGACGAGAGCCACATCGACGACCCGGATGTCTTGCGCCCGGGAGAACCCGCAAGCCGCAAGCGCGGCCATCGCAAAGGACAGCAGGACCAGGCCGCGGACCCACCTCCTGATGCGCAGCGCACCACTCCGCTCTGTGGCAGAGCCGGTTCCACGGATCGAGCGGTGGAACGCGCGCGTTGACATTTTTGGCGAATCGGATGTTCGGTGACCAGCGCGACCGAGGTCCTCGTCCGTTAAATCTTATCGCTTCCGCGACGCATTGTCTCCAGGGCTCTCTGTGGATCTCGCAAACAGAACGGTCGTGCGGCCCCAGCGCATCCCGGGGGGAAGATGAGATCTCACCGGCAACAAGCCGGCGTCGGCAGTGGCTCGGGACGCGGGCAGAAGTGGAATTCTGCGCCCTCGAGGCGCGTGCAGTACAGTAGATCGCTGGGGTGGCCCATTCGAGCATCCTGCGCAATGTTTGCGACCGGCGAGATCTGTGAATGACCAAAGAACTGACCCGCATCCAGGTTCTCTGTGTCGACGACCACCCGATCGTGCGGCAGGGCATCGCGACGCTGTTGTCCGTTGAGCCGGACATCGCTCTGGTGGCGGAAGCGGAGAACGGACGCGAAGCGATCCAGAAGTTCCGCGCCCACCGGCCGGACGTCACGCTCATGGATTTGCAGATGCCCGGGATGGGCGGGCTCGACGCGATCGACGCCATCCGGGCCGAGTTCCCCGACGCCCGGATCATCGTGCTGACCACCTATGCCGACGACGCCCAGACGCAGCGCGCGATGCTGGCTGGCGCCCGCGGCTACCTTCTGAAGAACGCCTTGCACAAGGAACTGCTCGACGCGATACGGGACGTGCACGCAGGCCACAAGGTGCTGCCCTCGGAAGGATCGTTCGAGCTGGCCGACCAGGTGACGACACAAGCCCTCACGCCGGCGGAGATCAGCCTCTTGCGGTTCATCGCGCAGGGCAACGTCTACAAGGAGATCGCCCGGGCGCTCCGGCTCAGCGAGGAGGCGGTCGAAACGCAGGTGCAAAACATCCTGTCGAAACTCGATGCCCAGGATCGCTCGCGGGCCGAGACGACCGAACTCCATGAGGGGATGGTGCAGACCGAGCGCGAGGCCCGACATGCAGCTGAGGCCGCCAACCGCGCAAAAAGCGAGTTTCTCGCGAGCATGAGCCATGAATTGCGCACGCCGTTGAATGCGGTCCTCGGCTACGCGCAATTGCTGAGCATCGACGGCGGCCTGAGTGCACGCCAAGCGCGCGGTCTGGCCGTCATTCACCAGAGCGGGCAGCACCTTCTGGCGCTGATCAACGACATCCTCGATCTGGCACGCATCGAGGCTGGCCACAAGGATTTGAATCCGGAACCGGTGAACCTGTCCGACTTCCTGCAGGCAGTGGTGAACCTGATGCAGGTGAAGGCCCAGGAGAAGCGCCTGTCCTTCGTGTTCGATGCCAGCAACGGCTTGCCGCAAGCGGTGCTGGTCGACGAGCGCAGGCTGCGCCAGGTGCTGCTGAACCTGCTGGGAAACGCGATCAAGTTCACCGACCAAGGCGCGGTCACGTTGCGTGCCTCGGCCCAGCCGACCGGCCCGGCGCAGGTGCAGCTCCGTCTGGATGTCGAGGACACGGGCGTGGGCATGCGCCCCGACGACATGGAACGCATCTTCGAGCCCTTCGAGCAGGTGGGCGACGTGGAGCGCCGCAGCGGCGGCACCGGGCTGGGCCTCACGATCACCCGCGCGCTGGTGAACGACATGGGCGGAAAGGTGCAGGTAAGCAGCGAGCTCGGCCGCGGCTCGCGGTTTCGGGTGGAGTTGCCGTTGCCGGTGGCGACGCTGCCCCAGGCTGCCCCCCGGAAGGTGGTCGGCCTGATGCGCTACCAGGGGCAGCCCCGGCGGGTGCTGGTGGTCGATGACGTCGCGGCGAACCGGGCGCTGTTGTGCGACTTTCTCACCAGCGCCGGATTCGAAGTGGCTCAGGCGAGCGATGGCCTCCAAATGCTCGAGGCTGCGAGCAGCTTCCGGCCCCACCTGATCGTGATGGACAGCATGATGCCGTCGCTCGACGGCATGGAGGCCACGCGCCGGCTGCGCCGAGATGCCGACCTGGCTGCCGTGCCCGTGATCGCCATCTCGGCCTCGGCCACCGCCGAGCACCGTGCTGCCTGTCTTCAGGCCGGCGTCAATGTGTTCCTGACGAAGCCGGTGTCCCTGGAGGCGCTGCAGGCCCACATCGGAGAGCAGCTCGGTCTGTCAGGCACAGCCCCGACCTCAGGCCCCGACTGAGCGGCGGCGCGATGATTTGCGCGCGCCGATTCGATCCAAGTCAGAACGACTTGTCGATTCCCGATTGAAACAAGCGGCTCTCGACGATGCGCTCTCTCAAGTCACCTGTTGCCTGCCCATACGCTGCAAAGAGGCGGGTCTGCTTTGAAAGCCCGTAGGTGACGCCAACGGCAACACGTCCCAACGATCGACTTTCTCCGGCAGAATTCCTGAACCGGGTCTGCGCGTAGTTCGCGCCGACGGCGAAAGCGCCGATATCCTTCCGGAGGCCAAGGGTACGGGAAGTCGTGTCCTGGTAGCTGCCGATGTTGTCGCTGAGGGCGGCCGGGTCTGTCGGCGAGCCGACCATGGCGGCGTTCAGGTCGCGTCCGCGCTGGTAACCGCCAACGAGCTTGAGGATGCCGAAGTCATAGCCTCCTCCCACGGTCCACAGCTTCGCCCTCGAGGTGGAGCCGGGACCTTGGGTTTCAAAAGCCACGGCAATCGTCAGCGGTTCCTTTGCATACGAGAAGCGCAGCCCCTCGTAGCGAGGGGCTGCAACCTCCCCTGCCGCGACGATCGCTTGCGCCCTGAAGCCGCGGAACACGGGAGACATGTACTGCACCGCGTTGCTCACACGCGCGTTGTCCACGAACATCGGGATGAAGCCGCCGGGGTCGGAAAAGGGGCCAGTAGTGCGGTAGCCGTAGTTGAGCCCGAGAATCATGCCGTTGCCGAATGGGTTGTTCAGCCTGACCGTCTCATCCTGAAACCTGTACTGACGGCCCAGACGCACTTCGCCCCAGGACGTTGAAGCCAGCGAAACATAGCTCTGGCGGTTCCAAAATAGAGTGGCATTGGCGGTCTGTCCCGTGTCTGGGAAAAAGCCGGTCTCCACCACACCTCCTGCGCGAAGTCCTTTTCCCAGGTCTTCCATGAAGCGCAAGCCGAGCCGGTTGGCGGTCAGCGTGTACTGATTGCCATCCAGGCGGTTGATGCTTTCCCCCGACACGCCTGGTGCCACACGATCCCCTGCGGTCACATGCTGGTAGTTCAAGTCGACCACCCCGTAGATCGTGGCGGTGGCCTGTGCCGCAGCCCAATCAACGAATGCCAACAACGCAAGAGGGACAAGCGCACGAGTTTTCATTTCGGCGTCTCCGCACACCGGTTGATACCGACGAACTGTCAGGTTGAAGGAGCCGCTGCAGCGCGCCGCAAGCAGCCGGCCCATTCTTGTAGTCGACGATTTGATCGGGATCAAGAAGTCAGCGGTTTACCGCAGGCAGCTGAGGGACAAGCGCTGGAACCGTACCGACGGGAAGATGTGGCCGCTGTAGGGGGCAGCCGATGCTTATCTCAGCGGCAAAGCCATGACCGCAGTGCGCGGCGGCGACGGCAACCAAGCCAACGGCACGGGCCCATCGAACGTTCAGAACATGGCCGCTGCCGCGAACATCGGCAACGGTTCGTTGTTCGGTGGCCCCACGACCATCCAGTCCCACTGGGCAGCGACATGCCACCAAGCGCCTCGCGGCGTGGGCGGGCATCTTCGAGTCGGCTCCGCAGGATGCCGCCTGACAGGAGTCGGTGCGTCAGGCCTTGGCCGCCTCCGGCATTGCTCGCAACCCGGCAATCACGGGGTCGAGCTGCGCGGTGACGGCCTCGACGAGCGCGTCGATGTCGCTCGCGGCCGCATGCTCTGAACAGGCATGCTCGAGTGCAGCCGCCGCTTTGGACAGGGCCGTCGCACCCAGCATCGCGGCTTCGCTTTTCAGGTCGTGTGCAAGACGTGTCGTGGCCCCCGTGTCGGTATCGGTGGCCATGCGTGCGGCGCCGAAGTGTTTGCCGAAGTCTGTCTCCCGCTCGACGAACAGGCGCAGCAGGTGGTGGTACAGCTGCTCGTTGCCACCCAGACCTGCAAGCGCCGTGCGGGTGTCCAGCTCCGTTGGCGCTACAGGTTTGCCCGGGGCTTTGCGGATCCAGCGCGCGAGAGTCGCGTACAGGTCGTCGACCCTGATCGGCTTGGCAATGTGGTCGCTCATGCCCGCCGCCAGCACCTTCTCGCGGTCGCCGACCATCGCGTTGGCCGTCATCGCGATCACTGGCAACTCGCGCCACTGCGGCTGCTGACGCAACGCACGCGTTGCCGCATAGCCGTCCATCACGGGCATCTGGCAGTCCATCAGCACGAGGTCGAAGGGTTCGCGCTCGAGCCAGTTCAGCGCCTCTTGGCCGTTGCCGGCCATGCGCAGCACGACGCCAGCGCTGACCAGCAGGTCGCTTGCGAGTTCCTGGTTGATCGGGTTGTCCTCGACCAGGAGGATGTGAGCCCCGGCCAAGCTGGCGCGGTCGTTGTTGAGCGCTTCAACCCGCCGCTCGGTGCGCATCGCTTGTTGCCCTGGCAAGTGCAGCGCCCTGAGGCAGGTGTCAAGCAGCGTCGAGGGGGTCACGGGCTTTGTCAACGTCGCAGCCACGTTGAGCTGCACCTCGCCCAGGCGGCGCGACACTTCGTCGCGCCTGAACGCGGTCAGCATCAGCACCGTCGGCGGCGGATGGCGCAGATTCGTCCGGGTCAGTTCGAGCATGCAGTCGACGCCGTCCAGCTGCGGCATCTTCCAGTCCAGCAGCAGCAGCTCGAACGGGATGTCCTGCGCGTCGGCCTGCAAAATGGCCTGGAGGGCGGCGTTCCCATCGGCCACCGCCGTCGTGCGCAGGCCGAAGCTTTCCGTCATCTGCACGAGCAGTTCGCGGGCGACGTCGTTGTCGTCGGCGATCAGCGTGCGCATGCCGCCCAGGCGCTCGGCCCGCATGGGTTCGTTCGGCACGACCGTCGGTTCTCGCAGCCCGAAGCGGGCCGTGAAGTGAAAGCGGCTACCGCGGCCAGGCGTACTGTCCAGCCCGATCTGGCCCCCCATCATGCGCGCCAGGTGGCTGCTGATCGCCAGCCCGAGCCCTGTGCCGCCATAGCGCCGGCTGGTCGAAGTGTCGGCTTGCGAGAAGGGCAGGAACAGCCGCTTCTGCTGTTCGGGCGTGATGCCCACGCCGGAGTCGCTCACCTCGAAGCGCAGCAGCACGGTCGTGGCGTCGCGCTCGACCTCCTCGACCTTGACGACGATCTCGCCGCGCTCCGTGAACTTGACCGCGTTGTTACCCAGGTTCAACAGCACCTGCCCGAGCCGCATCGGGTCGCCCTCGAGCGCCGTCGGCAGCTGCGGCGAGAGTGCGAAGGCAAGTTCGATGCCTTTGTCCTCGGCCTTCATGCCCACCTGGGCAGCCAGGTCGTCGAGCACGTCACCGAGATCGAACGGCACCCGCTCCATGTCGAGGTGACCCGCCTCGATCTTGGAGAAGTCCAGGATGTCGTTGATGATTCCCAGCAGTGATTCGGCTGCACGATGCACCTTCTGCACGTAGTTGAACTGGTGCGCATTGAGGCCGCTTTGCAGCGCCAGGTGCGACATGCCCAGGATCGCATTCATCGGCGTGCGGATCTCGTGGCTCATGTTGGCGAGGAACTCGCTCTTGGCGAGGTTGGCCACCTCGGCCTCGTGACGTGCCTGCCGGTCGGCCTCGGCCTGCCTTCGCTCAGTGAGATCGACGATGAAGGCCACGCCATGATCAACCGAGCCGGCCAGCAACGTGCCGCCGATGAGCACGGGAATCAGGCTCCCGTCCTTTCGGATGAAGTGCTTCTCGTAGTTCTGGCAGCGGCCGACGCTTTGCAACTGCTCGATGGCACGGCGATCCGCCTCGGCCTCCTCCGCGGGCGTGAGCCGTGCCCAGTTCACGAGCCCGGCCTCCAGGTCGTCGCGGCTGTAGCCGATCATCTGCAGGAAAGCGTCGTTCGTCTCCTGGATCGCGCCAGACACGTCCCAGAAGAACACGCCCATGATGCTGGACTCGACGAGCCTGCGCAGGCGCGCTTCGCTGGCACGCAACGCCTCCTGTGCCTCGCGCTGTTCGCGCACCGCGTCTTGCAGCCTGCTCAGTTGCTGCGCGACTTGTTGGGTCGTCTGCCATTTCGCGGTCAGCGCATGGGCCAGCTGACGCACCTCGATCGGGTCGAACGGCTTCTTCAGGATCAGCAAGCGGTCGTGAACATCCAGCCGCCCCAGCACCTCGTCCCAAGAGTGGTCTGAGAACGCCGTGCAGATGACCACCTGCAGCCGCCCGTCGGCCTGCCACAACCGCTCGATCGTCTGCACGCCGTCCCAGCCGGGCGGCATGCGCATGTCGACAAAGGCCATCGCATAAGGGCGACCTGAGGCCAGCGCGGCCTGACACAGTGCCAATGCTTCCTGACCCTGATAGGCGGAATCGACCTCGAACACCGTGGGGGCAGGCATCGATGGCTCATCGAACAAGGTGGCTGCCGTCGCGGCCAGGCCAGGCTGTGCTGGCGCGTTGGGAAGCAATATTTTGCGGAAGTCCGCGTGGATCGCGGCCATGTCGTCAACCAGCAAGATGCGGCGGTTAGGGAACGTGCTCATTGGATGCTCTCCACCGCACTGATCGGTAGTTCCAGGGTGAACGTGGCGCCCAGGCCGAGGCCATCGCTGTGCGCGCTGAGCGTGCCGCCCATTTCGCGCGCCGCCAGCACGCAGCTGTGCAGGCCGAAGCCGTGACCGTTGCTGCGCGTCGTGAAACCGTGCGAGAAAATGCGCGCCAGGTTCTCCGGCGCAATGCCTTTGCCGTTGTCCGCCAACCGGATGCGAAGGGATTGCGGTGATGGTGCTTCCGCCTGCAGGGTCAGCTGGTGCGGGCGATCGTGCACACCGTCCATCGCGTACTTGGCATTGCTGATGAGATTGACCAGGATCAGCAGTACCCGATGCTTGTCCAGCCGCAGCAGGGGCAAGTCGGCCAATTGCTTGACGACACGGACCCCATGGCGCGCCAGCGCGCCGGCGTTCATTCGCAGCGCATCGTCCACCAGGTCGCGCACCAACACGGCCTCCACGACACCGGCGGCGCCCGCATAGGACTGCTGGGTCGCGACGATCTCCTTGATGTGGTCGACGCCTTTTGCCAGCTGGCGCAGTTCCTCGACGACATCCTGCTGCTCCGCCACCAGGGTCCGGGCCAACTGGCGCAGGTACGACGGCAGCAGCTTGCCCCGCGCATCCTGGGTCAGGTAATCGGCCAGATCCGCGGTGTGTGCGTCCATCAGCTCGACGGCGCGCGTCAAGTCCCGCACGACGGAAGTTTGCACTTTGCCGGTGACCAGGCCGGCCGACACATTGACGCTGTTCAAGACGTTGCCGACGTTGTGCAGCACGTTGGTGGCAATCTCGGCCATGCCGGCCTGATGCGACTTGTCGCGCAGCTCGGCCTGCACCTGGCCCATGCGCAGCGCGGCGCGCACCCGCGCCTTCAGTTCGACCGGCGAAAACGGTTTGGCGATGTAGTCGTCGGCACCGCTTTCCAGCCCGGTCACGCTGGCGTCGCTGCCGCCGCGGGCGGTCAGCAAGATGACAGGCACGTGGGAGAAACTGACGCTGGCCTTGAGCCGCGCGGTCAGACCCAGGCCATCCAGGTTGGGCATCATCACGTCCGAGACGATGGCCTGCACGGGCACGCGCTGAAGCAGCGCCCAGGCCAGCTCGCCATCGGCCGCGGTGACCACATCGCATTCGTCTTGCAGCAGCTCGGTGACGTAGGCCAGCATGTCCGGGGTGTCGTCAACCACCATCACACGGGGCCGGGCGCCGGGCTGCGCGGTCGACGGGTTGGCTGTGGGGGGTGCCAGCGGCGCGCTCCTGCCCTCATCGAGCTGCAACCGCCGGAGCGCGGTGTCGACCGCGGTTTGCGGCCGCACCGTGTGCGACTCGCCCTGGGCCAGCAGCGAGGCGCGCAGGTGTTCGCCCATGGGCAGGCGCACGAAGAATCGAGAACCCCGACCGAGCTCGCTCTCGACACCGGCACGGCCGCCCATCAGCGCCACCAGTTCCTTGACCAGGGCCAGGCCGATGCCAGTACCGCCATGGTGGCGCGTGGCCGAGTGGTCGATCTGCGAGAAGCGCTCGAACAGCAGCGGCAACTTGTCGGCCGCGATGCCAACGCCCGAGTCTTGCACCGCGAACTCGAAGCACCCATCAGCGGCCGGTGTGGCCTCCAACGCGACGGTGCCGCCAGCAGGCGTGAACTTGATGGCATTGCTCACCAGGTTCATCGCGATCTTGTCGAACAGCCTCGGGTCCAGGCAAACGCTGCGCAGCGCCGGGTCGACGTGCCATGTCAGCGTGCAGCCCTTGCCCTCGGCGACCGCCGCGGCATCGCCCGCCATGACGCTGATCACCTGATCCAGATCGACAATCTCCGGATGCGACCGAAACTTGCCCGCTTGCGCCTTCGAGAAGTCAAGGATCTCGTCGACGCGATTCATCAGCAGCAGGGCGTTGCGCTGCACGCGGGAGAGCGCCGCGGCCCAGCCAGCCGAAGGATGCTCGGTGGCCAGCAACTGCTCCACGGGGGCCAGGATCAGCGTCAACGGCGTGCGCAATTCATGGCTGACGTTCGCGAGAAATTCGCTCTTGGCCTGATTGGCCGCTTCGGCGACCTCGCGGGCCCGTTCCAGTTGGCCTTCAAGCTTGGTGCGCTCTGCGATCTCCGCCAACAGGCCGCCGTTGGCAGCGGACAACGCCCGCGCCCGGTGCCGGTTCAGCGAAAGCGACCACACCACGGCCGCGAACAGCGTACTGATCAACAGACCGCCTCCGAGGATGAAGCGGGCCTTCTGGGCATCGATGCTGGCCTCGAACGACGGCAGGGAATCGAAGCGCAAGGTCCATTGGTGACCGTTGAACTCAAAGCTCTTGTCGAGCTGGAACAACGCCGCCGCGTGGTCGTCGCCGCCTTCCAGCGTGTCGTACATCTTGCTTGCCTCCGAGACCGTCGCGCCATCGAAGATGCGCAGCTGGATGTCGGGCAGGGACTCGACGCCCAGAACGCCTTGCATCAGGTCATGCATCCGAAAGGTGGAGCAGACATCGCCTGTCAATGCGGCCTTGCGCTCCTCGATCGTTGATTGCGGGGCGCCGTTGCGAAAGACCGGCAGACACATGACAAAGCCGCTCTGCACGTCATCCCCGGTCTCCTGCTCCAGCTTTACTTTTCGGGAGGCGGACGGCAGACCCGTATCGCGCGCCCGCTCCAGACTCTGGCGCAACGCCGGTTCGGCGAGCATGTCATAGCCCAAGGCACGCTGGTTGCGCCAATCCAATGGCTCCACGTAGACGATTGGAGCGTATTCCTCGCGCCTGCCCTCCGGACGAACCGCGTAGCCCGGAAAACCAGTGGATCGAACATGCTCCACGTGGGCCGTCAGTTGCGCCGGGGCAAGCCAGGTGGAAAAGCCGATCGCCTGGATGCCGAGAAAGTTTTTTTCGATTTCAAGGGTGCGGACATACCTGTGCCATTCATCGCGCGTGACCTCCTCGCTCGCCGCGAACAGGGCCACCCCGCCGCGCAGAACCTGTTCGTAAGCGAGCAGCCGCTGGGCAATCGCGGTCTGCGCCTCCCGGGTCTTGAACTCGAAGCGCTCGCCTGCAACCCGTGCCGTCTCGGATCTGGTGCTGTGCCACATCCAGACGGTGATGCACAGCAGCAAGGCGAAAGCGAGCAAGGCGGCCAGGACGGACCGGCGATGGCCGACGGCGGCCCCCTCCTCCCGTACCACGCCCATCTTTGGTTCGACAAACTGCATAAGAGGCACGCCATCCCGTTGCTCAAGGATGCTCGGCGATGTAGCGGTCGACGTTGTCCTTGGTGGTCAATACCGCGGGATGCAGCTGCACGGGCGGAAGCTTCTTGCCGTCGATCAAATCGAGCGCAGCATCGACGCCGAGCCGGCCCATCAACTGGGTCTGCTGGGTCATCGTGGCGGCCAGTACGCCGCTTTTGACGGCCTTGAGCCCGGTGATGTCACCGTCGAATCCCACGACCCACACCTTGTGGTCGAGCTTGGCCGTTCTGACGGCTTGTGCAGCGCCGAGCGCCAGCGCATCGGCACGGCCGAAGAAGACCGTGATCGCCGGGTTGCGCTGCAGCATGGCACGGGCGATCGCGAAGCCCTCATCCTTGTGCCAGCCTTTGCTGTCCTCCTTCGCGACGACCTTCAGGCCCGGCGCCTTGGCCAGCGCTTCGTTGAAGCCGCGGTCGCGGTCGAGTTCCGGCGTCGTGCCCAGTTGGCCCTGGATGACAGCGACCGCGCCGGTTCCACCCGTCACCTTGATGACGTATTCGCCGAGCGTACGCGCCGCCGAGACGCTGTCGGTAGCGATGAACGTGTCGCCCGGCGCGTCGGGTGGGTTGCGGTCCACCGTCACCACCGGAATGCCGGCGGCCTTGGCGGCGCGCACTGGAACGCCCGCAGCGGTGGCGCCGGCAGGAATGTAGATCAACGCATCGATCTTGCGCGTGATCAGTTCCTGGATCTGCTTGTTCTGCATCGCGGAGTCGCCCTTGGCATCGACCGTGATGACCGTGATTCCCTTTTTGCCGCCGCTGGCCTCGACCGACTGCTTGATCTGGTTGAAAAAATCGGCGTCCAGATTGGCCACGGCGAGGCCGAACGTGATCGTCTTCTTGGGCTGCGCGACGCTGAGCGGCTGCACCAGGAAGGCCGCCGCGATGGCGGCGCCGGCGATGAAGCGAAGGCAGGTTCTCATGGCCATGTCCTCAAAGATCGGTGATGCGCCTCGCGTTTTCCGAATGGCGCTCACAGAGGCTCGCCGTCGCCGCGTTCCGGGCGTTCCGGCCGGGCCCTGGTGTCGTGAGCTGGAAGTTCGACAACGGGCGCAGTCGTCGTTGCGGTGCCCGGTCCGCGGCGCCGTTGTCAGCACTGCGCTCCAGCGACGGCAGGCCTGGCGAAGGAGCGCGCATCGCCTCTCGAGCGCATGATTTCATGACGACTACCGATCATGTGCCAATGCGCGGGCTTGTCAAGAAGATGTCGTGCCCAACCGAGGTGTAAGCGGGTGGAGTGGCCGTTGCGAAGCCAAAGGCGGCTTGCCTCTCCCTCTCACCTGCATCCGCTTTGCCTGATCCGCAACCTACCGGCTTCCGAAACAGGGCGAGCCATGGGAGCCCGATGAAAAGCCCGTTGCGAACGAACGGATTGGGTGCGTTGAAACGTTCCCTCAGAAATCGGCTGGCCACACGACGGTCACCCCATTCCGGGGGATGCCAATGCAGGACGGAGAGCTTCAACGGCAAGTTCCGCAACGGGTGTCGTGACAGGACCAACAGATCTCGATCGCGCTGTTGGCCAACGCCCATCACTCATCGGTTGAACGCGCCGATCGCGCGACGCGCAAGCGTTCGATGCAAAAGACTTTCCCCTTTGTTTTCAAGCACTTGCTGTTCTGCGCCGCCTGCCGATGGAGATGGGATGGATGTTGGCACGGCCCATGCGATATGAGCTCCGAGCAGATGCTCAACGCCTCAGCCTCAACGCTGTTCACCCACTCACCTCTTAGGAGAACTGAAATGCAATCCCTGATGATCAAAGACCTGTCGGCCAGCCACGCACTCGATCGCCAAGCCATGACGGCCGTGCTCGGCGGCAACGCCGATCAAGCCAACGGCACGAGCCAATCGAATGTTCAGCAGATGGCCGCTGTCGCGAACATCGGCAACGGCTCGGGGTTCTGCGGCCCGACGACCATCCAGTCGGACAACACCTTCACCCAGACCGCCAGCAACCACAGCGAAGCGCTGAACTTCAAGGGCCTGTCCATCGCCCCCTGGGACTGCGGCCCCGTCGTCTGCTGATCCCCACAACCCGTTCAACCTCCCTTTCAAGCGAGAACTGCCATGACCTCCACCCTCTCCATCTCCGACCTGTCGGCCAGCAAGGAACTCGATCGCAAGGCCCTGTCCGCCGTGCGCGGCGGCAACGCCGATCAAGCCAACGGCACGAGCCAGTTGAACCTGCAAAGCATGCTCGCGGCAGCCAACGTGGGCAACGGCCTCGTCGTCGGCGCGAACTCTCCCGTGATCATCCAGTCGGACAACACCTTCAGCCAGGACGCC
>CBIHPH010000069.1:0-22048 GCA_966212105.1 uncultured Rhizobacter sp. | reverse complement strand
TGCAGATGCGTGGCGCGGTGATCGTCGACGATGGGGCCGCGACCAAGGTGCGCGACGGGGGCAAGAGCCTCTTGCCCATCGGCATGGTGCAGGTGATCGGCGAATTCGTGCGCGGTGACGTGATCGCCGTGCGCAACGCAGCAGGCCTCGAGATCGCGCGTGGATTGTCGAACTACTCGGCTGCCGAGGCTCGGCTCATCGCGCGTCGGCCCTCGTCAGAGTTCGAGCGCCTGCTCGGGTACACCGCAGAACCGGAGATGATCCACCGCGACAACCTGATCCTGAGCTGAAGGCCTCAGCTGCCGGGGGGATCCTTGGTGTCGGACGGGGGAGATGGTTCGGGGCGACGTTGCCGCTCGGTGGGCGCAGCATCGGGGTTGTCATCGCGGTGGTGCGTGCGCATGCCCGAGCGCAGGTAGCGGTTGTGGTGATTGGCGCGCGGCAGGAACCGTGCAAGTTCGGTCAGCGCCATCTGGTACACCTCGCGCTTGAATTCGATGACCCATTCGAGCGGCACCCAGTACTCGTTCCAACGCCAGGCATCGAATTCCGGGTGATCGCTCGCGCGCAGGTTCATGTCGCTGTCGCGACCCAGCAGCTGCAACAGGAACCAGATCTGCTTCTGTCCGCGGTAGTGGCCGCGGGCGTCCCGCCGGATGAAGTGATCGGGCACCTCGTAGCGGAGCCAGTCGCGTGTTCGGGCCACGATGCGGACGTGGGCGGGCAGAAGCCCGACCTCCTCGCGGAGCTCGCGGAACATCGCCTGCTCGGGCGTTTCACCGTACTTGATTCCCCCCTGCGGAAACTGCCAGGAGTGTGTACGAATACGCTTACCCCAGAACACCTGGTTGCGGGGGTTGAGCAGGATGATGCCGACGTTGGGTCTGAACCCATCCCTGTCGAGCATAATCAACCTCGAAATCTCTAGTTGAAATCATTATTGCACCGCGATGACGGGAATCAACCCCGCAAAATCCCGTTCCAAGCGGGCGATGTGCACACTTCCGATCCTTACCTCCTGTTCGTCCCCCGCCCATGAAAGCGTCTCAGTTCTTCATCTCCACCCTGAAGGAAGCCCCTGCCGAGGCTGAAGTCGTCAGCCAGAAGCTGATGATGCGCGCCGGGTACATCAAGCGCTTGGGCGCGGGCATCTATACCTACATGCCGATGGGGCTGCGGGTGATCCGCAAGGTCGAGAACATCATCCGCGAAGAGATGAGCCGCGCGGGCGCCGTGGAATTGTTGATGCCCGTGGTGCAGCCGGCCGAACTCTGGCAGGAGTCGGGCCGCTGGGACAAGATGGGGCCGGAGATGCTTCGTGTGAAGGACCGCCATGAGCGCGACTTCATCATCCAGCCCACCAGCGAGGAAGTCATCACCGACATCGCCCGCCAGGAACTGCGCAGCTACCGCCAGTTGCCGAAGAATTTCTTCCACATCCAGACCAAGTTCCGTGATGAACGGCGGCCGCGCTTTGGTGTGATGCGCGGTCGCGAGTTCACCATGAAGGATGCGTACTCCTTCGACCGCAACCCTGAAGCCGCGCTCAAGAGCTACCACTCGATGTACGACGCATACTGCCGCATCTTCGAGCGCCTGGGCCTGACCTACCGCGCCGTGTCGGCCGACACCGGCGCCATCGGCGGCGCGCTGTCGCACGAGTTCCAGGTGATTGCCGAAACAGGCGAAGACGCACTCGTCTACTGCCCGCAATCCGATTTCGCCGCGAACATCGAACTGGCCGAAGCGGTGTCGCTGCTGGATTCTCGTGCTGCGCCGTCACAGCCGCTCGAGAAGGTGCCCACGCCCGGCAAGAGCACCTGCGCCGACGTCGCCCAATTGCTGTCCATCCCGCTTGCGCGCACGGTCAAGTCGCTGGTGCTGGCCACCGACGAAAAGACCCCGTCGGGCGATACCACCACCACGATCTACCTCCTGCTCGTGCGCGGCGACCACGACCTCAACGAAGTGAAGGCCGGGAAGGTGCCGGGCCTGGACAAAGGCTTCCGTTTCGCCACCGTGAGCGAGATCGAGAGCCACTTCGGCTGCAAGCCCGGTTACCTGGGCCCCTTGGGCACGAAGCGCAAGGTGGTGGTCGTGGCCGACCGCACGGTCGCCAACATGAGCGATTTCGTCACCGGCGCGAACGAACCCGATTTCCACATGACCGGCTTGAACTGGGGCCGCGACCTGCCCGAGCCCGATCGGGTGGCCGACATCCGCAACGTGGTCGAGGGCGATCCGTCTCCGGACGGCAAGGGCACGCTTGCGATCCAGCGCGGCATCGAAGTGGGCCACGTGTTCAACCTCGGCACCGTCTATTCCAAGCCGCTGAATGCCACGTACCTCGACGAGCAGGGCAAGCCGCAGTTGATGGAAATGGGGTGCTACGGCATCGGCGTCACGCGCATTCTGGGCGCGGCCATCGAGCAAAACAACGATGAGCGAGGCATCATCTGGCCGGCTGCGATGGCGCCGTTCGAAGTGGTGCTGTGCCCGATCGGGTATGACCGCTCGGCCGACGTGCAGGCTGCCGCGGACAAGCTCCACGATGAGCTCCTGGCGGCGGGTGTCGACGTCATCCTCGACAACCGCGGCGAGCGCCCGGGAGCGATGTTCGCTGACTGGGAGCTCGTCGGCGTGCCTCACCGCGTGGTGCTGGGCGACCGCGGGTTGAAGGATGGCCAGGTGGAATACCAGGGGCGGCGTGATGCCGCCGCCCAATCCGTGGCGCTCGATGACATCGCGGCCTTCGTGAAGGCCAGGCTCGGCCGGTGAGTCGGGACGGTCTCGTCGCCTCGGGAGTCACCAGGCGGCAGCTTGCCCTCGGGGCCGCGGGGGCGCTGCTCGTGCCCCGCGCCGCACACGCCGGCCGACAAGCCGAGGAGCCGCTGGCCGATTCCGTGCGGTCGGTGTTGTCTGCGGCCATCGCCAACAACGCCCCGCCGAAGCCCACGTTCGATACGGTCGAGGCCCGCATCGTGTACCTGAGGTGGTTGGGTGAAATGAGCAACCGGCTCAAGAAGCGCAAGGCCGAGCATGTCACCCGCATCGAATTCCTCGAGACCGCGTATTACGAATCCAAGCGCGCGGGCCTGGAGCCGTCGCTGCTGCTGGGGCTGATCCAGGTGGAGAGCGGGTTCCGCAAGTACGCCATCAGCATCGCCGGCGCCCGCGGCTACACCCAGGTGATGCCGTTCTGGTCGCGCCTGATCGGTGACGGCGACCCTGCGCGCCTGTTCCATATGCAGACGAACCTGCGCTTCGGATGCGTGATCCTGCGCCACTACCTCGACCGCGAGCGCGGGGACATGTTCATGGCGCTGGGCCGCTACAACGGCAGCCGGGGGCGGGCCGAATACCCGAACCTGGTGTTCGGCGCCAAGAAGGCCTGGGAGTACGCGCCGGCCTGAGCGGCGGTCAAAGCCCGGTCCAGGGCCGCGGTGCAGCCGCCTCCACGCCGATCAGGCCCATCACCCGCTCCACGGTCTCATTGACCATCTCATCGAGCGTCTGGGGGCGATGATAGAAAGCGGGCAACGGGGGGAAGACCACGGCGCCCATTTCAGTGACGGCCGTCATGTTGCGCAGATGGGCCAGATTGAACGGCGCTTCGCGCACCATCATGACCAGGCGGCGGCGTTCTTTCAGCGTGACGTCGGCGGCCCGGCTCAGCAGGTTGTCGCAAAAGCCGTGCGCTACCGCAGCCAGTGTCTTCACGGAGCAGGGGGCGATCACCATCCCCGCTGTGGCGAATGAGCCGCTGGCGATGGCGGCGCCCACATCGGAAGGGTGGTAGGCCGTGTGGGCCAGGCTTTCGAGGGCCTGGCGGTCGAGGCCCAGTTCATGGTGCACGTTGAGCACCCCGGCCGGGCTCGCGACCAGATGGGTTTCGCAGCCGGCGGCCCTCAGGCGCTCGAGCAAGCGCACGCCATAGATCGCGCCCGTGGCCCCCGTGATGCCGACCACCACGCGGGCAGGCACGTTCGACATGAGGTGTCAGGCGGCCTTGGGGCCGAGCATCTGCTGCAGTTCTCCGGCTTCGTACATCTCCATCATGATGTCGGAGCCACCGACGAACTCACCGTCGACGTAGAGCTGCGGGATGGTGGGCCAGTTGGCGTATTCCTTGATGCCTTGGCGCACGTCCTGGTCCTCGAGGACGTTGAAGGTCTTGAGGTCCGTGACGCCGCAGGCCTTGAGGATCTGCACGGCGCGGCCGGAGAATCCGCACTGCGGGAATTGGGCCGTGCCCTTCATGAAAAGCACCACGCGGTTGCCTTTGACGAGGGCGTCGATGCGTTGTTGAACGTCGCTCATGATCGGTAGCCGGACAAGCCGGGTCAAAACGTGTGAACCTTGAAGGATAAGGCATCCCGCCGCTGCACGGGGCACCGGCGCAGGATGGGGCCCCGGTGGATCAGAAAGCGTAGGTGAAGCCGAACTGCAGCACCGGCGACAGGCGCAGGTCGCGGACGACGTCGTCGAGGTTCTGGGAACCGTTGACGACACGGCCGAAACGCCCGAAGTTGCCGGGGCTCAATGACATGAGACCCAGGTCGGCCGAGAAGCCCCAGCTGCCGCTCTTGCCGTAGGTGCCGCCCGTGCCCGAGTAGCCGAGACCGAAGTACGGCGTGGTGGTGTTGTCGGGGTTGCTGCTGTCGTAACCGCCGTTGCGCCGCTCCATGCCGAACCCGCGGATGTGGTTGGATGACAGGCCCCACAGCGCCGAACGTGGGCCGAACATGATGCCGCTGGTGGCTCGCAGGCCGCCGAGGGTGAGCTGGCTCAGCGACGGGCGGAGGTAATAGTCGCCCAGCAGGCTCAAGCTGGAGACCTTGAAGGCCGTTTCCGAGGCCGTGGAATCGGCGCGCAACGGCATGGTGCCGGAGGAGAACGCCATGCGCCCTTGCACCCGGCCCCAGCTCAGCGGAGCCAGCGGGGGCGCTGATGCACCGGAGGTGTCCACGGTGTCGGCATGGCTCGGCGTGGCCGCCCCGAAGGTGCAGGCAGTGCAGAACACGGCGGACAGCAAGGCTTGGCGCATGATGGGCACTCGGAATCTTTTTGTGATGTGGCGCGGGCCCCGAGCGGGGCTTTGGCTCCTTCGCTGGAATCGTACGCCGGAAGAATCGGCCTGTGTGTCACCGATCGCATCCAACGGCCATTCGGGCAGGTGTGCTGGCAGACAAGTCGTGCGGAATGGCACGCTCGACCGTCGCATGGTGCCTAAATACAACGGCCCCCCGTGCACCGGGGCACGCCGGCCAAGTCCTGCCGCGTGGCCACTTCGGCAAAGCCGCGCTCGTGCAGGAGCGCGGCAACCGCATCGGCCTGGTCGTATCCATGTTCCAGGAGGAGCCACCCGCCGCGTTCCAGGTGAGCCGGGGCTCCGGCAATGATGTCGCGCAATGCCTGCAGCCCATCGCCCTCGGGGGTGAGCGCAAGGCGCGGCTCGTGCGTGAGTGCATCGAGATGGTGGTCGTTTCCGGCGATGTAGGGCGGGTTGCTCACGGCCACGTGAAAGCGTCGGCCAGTGAGCGGCGCCCACCACGCGCCGCCGATGAATTCCACGTTCAAGCCCAGGCGCCTTGCGTTGCGCTGGGCAACGGCAAGGGCGTGCGGGCTCACGTCGGTGGCGGTGACGTGTGCGCCGGCCGATTCCGCCTGCAAGGCCAGGGCGATGGCACCGCTGCCGGTGCCGAGGTCCACCACCCGGGGGGCCGGGAGGCCGCGCAGGCCATCGAGGGCCCATTCGACGAGCGTCTCCGTGTCAGGGCGAGGCACGAGCACGGCCGGCGACACCTCGAGCGTGAGCCCGCGGAACTCTTTGCGCCCCACCAGGTAGGCGAAAGGTTCACCGGCCGCGCGGCGCGCTGCCCAGGCCTCGAAGCGCGCCTGATCCGCCATCGTCAACGGTTCGTCGCCATGGGCGAAGAGCCAGCTGCGCGGCCGGCCCAGCACTTCGGCCAGCAGCAGCTGGGCGTCGAGCCGGTCCAGCCCGCGGGCGGTGGCCCCCTTCAGTGCCTCGTCGACGGTCATGATCCACGGCCTTCCAGCTCGGCCAGTTGCTGCGCCGCACGCTCAGCCTGCAGTGCGGCCAGGACCTCGTCGAGTTCGCCTTCCATGATCGCGCCGAGCTTGTAGAGCGTCAGGTTGATCCGGTGATCGGTGAGCCGGCCCTGGGGGAAGTTGTAGGTGCGGATGCGGTCGCTGCGATCGCCGCTGCCGATCAGGCCTTTGCGCGTGGCAGCGACCGCCGCGGCACGTTCGCTGCGCTCTTTTTCGCGCAGCCGTGCGGCCAGCACGGCCATGGCCTTGGCCTTGTTGCGGTGTTGCGAACGGTCGTCCTGGCATTCGGCGACGATGCCCGTGGGCAGGTGGGTGATGCGGATGGCGCTGTCGGTCTTGTTGACGTGCTGGCCTCCCGCGCCACTGGCGCGGAAGGTGTCGATGCGCAGATCCGCGGGGTTGAGCTGAATGTCTTCGGCCTCGTCCGCCTCGGGCATCACCGCCACCGTGCAGGCGCTCGTGTGGATGCGGCCCTGGGTTTCGGTCGCGGGCACGCGCTGCACACGGTGGCCGCCCGACTCGAAGCGCAGCCTGCCATAGACATCATCGCCCTCGACCCGCACGACCACTTCCTTGTAGCCGCCCAGGTCCGACATGCTTTCTGACATCAGTTCCGTGCGCCAGCCCTGGCGTTCGGCGTGGCGCAGGTACATCCGCAGCAGGTCGGCCGCGAACAGTGCCGATTCATCGCCGCCAGTGCCGGCGCGGATTTCGATGAATGCGTTGCGGCGGTCGTCCGGGTCGCGAGGCAGGAGCGCGGTCTGGAGTTCCAGGTGCAGCCGCGCGATGTCGCTTTCGGCGGCCGCGATTTCCTCGCGGGCCATGTCGGCCATCTCGGGCTCGTCGAGCATGTCCCGGGCGGCGGCCAGGTCGCGCTCGCGCTGCTCATAGTGGCGAAAGGTGGTGACGACACCTTCCACTTCCGCATGCTCGCGCGTCAGTGCGCGAAAGCGGGTCATGTCGGCCACGATGGACGGATCGGCGAGCGTGGCGTTCAGTTCCGTGAGACGGAGGCCGAGGCGTTCGAATTGTTGGCGAAGGGCGGCTTTCATGCGCAACTCCAAAGACGGTGGGGCGCCGGCAACGACCGCAGCTGGCGGCTGGCGTGCCGGTGGGGGCGGTTGGAGCGCCGCTAACGGGAATCGTCGGCCGGGTTGCGGCTTGCGCCGCGCAGGAACAACCGGGAGACGGTCTGGGCGAGTTGCCCGCGGTGGTCACCGTCGGCCGAATGCAGCTCGGCCAGGGCGCCGTGCAGCATCTTCTGCGTGAGGCCGCGCGAAAGGGCGTCGAGCACCGTGTCGATGTCCTCGCCTTTGGCAAGCAGCTTTCTGGCGCGAGCGATTTCGCCGGCACGCCAGGCATCGGCCTGGGCTGTCAGCGCCTGGATCAGCGGCACAGTGCCGCGCTGGCCCAGCCAATGCACGAAGCTTTGCACGCCCGCATCGATGATGGCCTCGGCCTGCTCCACCGCGGCCTGGCGCTTCTCTCCCGCCGTCTGCACGAGGGCGGAAAGATCGTCCACCGTGTACAGGTACACGTCAGACAGCCGGGCCACTTCGGGTTCCACGTCGCGCGGCACCGCCAGGTCGACCATGAAGATGGGGCGGTGCTTGCGCGACTTCAGCGCACGCTCGACCGCACCCAGCCCGATGATGGGCACCGAACTGGCCGTGCAGGAGATGACCGCGTCGAATTCGCCGAGCCGCGCAGGCAGGTCGGCCAGTCGGATCGCCTCGGCACCCAGGCGGCCGGCGAGCTTTTCACCCCGCTCGAGCGTTCGGTTGGCCACGGCCATGCTGCGCGGCTGGCGGGCGGCGAAATGCGTGGCGACCAGCTCGATCATTTCGCCGGCGCCGACGAACAACACGCGCGTCTCGCGCAAATCCTCGAACAGCTGCGAGGCCAGGCGCACGGCAGCAGCTGCCATGCTGATGGAATGGGCACCGATTTCGGTGGATGAGCGCACGTCCTTGGCGACCGCGAAGGAGCGCTGGAACATCTGATGCAGCGTGCTGCCGAGGGTGCCCGCGGTGTTGGCTTCGCGCACCGCCTGCTTCATCTGGCCTAGGATCTGCGGCTCTCCCAGCACCATGGAGTCGAGCCCGCTGGCCACGCGGAATGCATGGCGGGCGGCTGCCCCGCCTTGCAACACGTACGCATGGTCCATCAGGTGGTGGGGGGGCACACCACCCACGCTGGCGAGCCAGTCGACTGCGGGCTGCACGGCGGCCGGATCGGCCGCGCAATACAACTCGGTGCGGTTGCACGTCGAGAGCAAGGCCACTTCGGGCGTTCCGGCTGCGGCCACCAGGCGTTGGCGGAAGGCCTGCAGGGTGGGGACCACCTGCTCGAGAGAGAACGCAAACCGTCCGCGCAGGTCCAGCGACGCGGTGGTGTGGTTCAGGCCGAGGGCGAAGACGCTCATGGCTCCGATTATAAAATTGCCGCCTTCCCGCCCGTCTGACGACCGGCGGCTTCCCAGGCGCTGCGGCGCCTCCACCTCGTGAGGAATGCACTGCCATGGGCGTGCTGGATGGACTGTGGCATCTGCTGAACTTCTTTTTCCCGGCGGTCGCCGTCGGGGCGCTGGCCGCCGCACTGACAAAGCTCGTGTGGTGGCGTGAACTCAAATCGGTGCCATGGCACAGGCTCGCTGCCTGGGCCGTGGCGGCATCGTCGGCGGTGCTCGTGGCCGGCCTGGCCTGGACGGGCCGGGACGGCAAGATGTCCACCTACGGCGCCATGGTCGTCGGATGCGCGATCAGCCTGTGGTGGGTGGCGTTCGGCCCGAAGCGGGGCTGAGGCCCTGGCGCACGAAGGAAAGTACGTGCGCGGCGACCACCCCATCCGTCAGGCCGTGGCGACAGGATCCGCGGGTTCGTTCAATGCGACTTCAGCCCGCAGGGAATGAGCGTAGGCCGCGGTGATCTTCACGTCGATCATCTGGCCCACCAGGCGAGGTGGTGCCTTGAAGTTGACGATGCGGTTGCACTCCGTGCGGCCCATCAGTTCCCCGGCGTCGCGGCGTGACGGCCCCTCGACCAGCAGCCGCTGGGTGCTGCCCACCATCGAGCGGCTGATGCGCTCGACGTTTTCCTCGATGCGGTCCTGCAACACTTGCAGCCGGGCGAGCTTGGTTTCGTGCGGCGTGTCGTCCTCCAGCGAGGCGGCCGGCGTGCCGGGGCGCTTGCTGAAGATGAAGCTGAAGGAGGCGTCGTAGCCGACGTCGTCGATGAGCTTCATCATCTTCGAGAAGTCGTCATCGGTTTCCCCGGGGAAGCCCACGATGAAGTCGCTCGACAGTGCGATGTTCGGCCGCACCGCCCGCAGCTTGCGGATGGTGCTCTTGTACTCGAGGGCCGTGTAGCCGCGCTTCATCGCCATCAGGATGCGGTCGCTGCCGTGCTGCACGGGCAGGTGCAGGTGGTTCACGAGCTGCGGGACCTTCGCATAGACGTCGATCAGCCGCTGGGTGAATTCATTCGGATGGCTCGTGGTGTACCGGATGCGTTCGATGCCCGGGATTTCGGCGACGTACTCGATCAGCAGCGCGAAGTCGGCCATCTCGGCGGTGCCGCCCATCGGGCCGCGGTACGCATTGACGTTCTGGCCGAGGAGCGTGACTTCCTTGACGCCCTGATCGGCCAGCCCGGCCACTTCCACGAGCACGTCATCGAAGGGGCGCGAGACTTCCTCGCCGCGCGTGTACGGCACCACGCAGTAGCTGCAGTACTTGGAGCAGCCTTCCATGATCGACACGAAGGCGCTGCCGCCCTCCACCCGGGCGGGCGGCAGGTGGTCGAACTTCTCGATTTCCGGGAAGCTGATATCCACCTGCGGGCGGCGCTGCACCTGGCGCTTCGCCAGCATTTCGGGCAGCCGGTGCAGCGTCTGCGGGCCGAACACCACGTCCACGTAGGGCGCGCGTTCGATGATGGCCGCACCTTCCTGGCTGGCCACGCAGCCCCCGACGCCGATCATCACGCCCTTGGCCTTCAGGTGCTTCACACGGCCGAGGTCGCTGAACACCTTTTCCTGTGCCTTTTCCCGCACCGAGCAGGTATTGAAGAGGATCAGGTCGGCCTGCTCGGGGTCGTTCGTGGGTTCATACCCTTCGGCGGCGCGCATGACGTCGGACATCTTGTCCGAGTCGTATTCGTTCATCTGGCAGCCGAACGTCTTGATGAACACCTTCTTGGGCGTGGTCTTGTCCATGGCGCGGCTCACGGCTTGTACCAGACCTGGGCGGCCGGATCGAACGTCCATGCCTGGGCCTGCTCGGTGGTCACCGGCCACGGGCGCTTCTTCACCTCATCGGGGCGCAGGAGCCACACGTCGTGCACCTGCCCGGCAGCATCGAGCGTGTAATTGACGACCGCTTTGAGGTCGATCAGCTGGCCTGTCATCACGATCATGTTGTTCAGGTCGCGCACGCGTGCACCGGGCGCCAGGCGGGTGACGTCGCCATTCAAGGCGATGACCGGCGGCTGGCCGAAGACGATCGTGCCGCGCAGGGCGTTCTGGGGGAAATTGCGCTGGACCTGGGCCAGCGCGGGGGCGGCAATGGCGGCGAAGGCCACTGCGGCGACAAGACAGCGGTACATGGTATTCGTCCAGTGGCTGTGGAAATGGGCGGGGAAAGCCGCAGAGCGGCAGGCCGTCAGTGTACGCGGCCTCCTCCGAAAGGGGCCTGCGCACGGGCTGCAGCGCCTTGCCAAACAAGCCGTCTTTCAGTGGCGGATGGTAGAATTCCCGCTTCGCAACGGCCTTTCAAGGCGCTCGGCGCCCTCCTTGAAGCCAGTTCTCCGGCGACAGAGCCGGTCGTTGTTTCTGCCTCGCGCGCAAAGGCGCCCACCCGGGTGCGCCAACCGCTCGCACGTTCTGCCCGTTGCGTCGCGTTGCCGCCGTGCACCGGGGTTTCTCTTTCTCTCGCCGGCCCTGGCCGGCACCGGCCGCGCAGGGTCCTTCCGACACTGCGCCGGCCGTCCGATCCCTCTTGATGAAAGTGTCCATGGCCAAGGAAGAACTGATCGAAATGCATGGCAGGGTCGACGACGTGCTGCCGGATTCCCGGTTCCGCGTGACCCTCGAAAACGGCCATACGCTGGTCGCCTACACCGCGGGCAAGATGCGCAAGCACCACATCCGCATCCTCGCAGGCGACCGCGTGTCGCTGGAGCTGTCCCCGTACGATCTGTCCAAGGGACGCATCACGTTCCGCCACATCGAAGGCCGGGGCCCCGGCCCGCGCAGCAGCTGATCCACTGGCATTTCCGGTTTTGATCGCACCTGCTTCGGCGGCTGCGGGCACCATCAAGCGCCGCGCCGCCTGGATCGCGGTACTCTGCGCCCTGGCCAGCACCAGCGCCATCACGGCGCCCTGGTGGCCCGAGGCGCCACTGCCTGTGCTGCAATGGCTGATCGGCCTGTCGATTCATTGGCAATGGCTCTACCTGGTGGCGGGCGGGCTGGCGGCATCGGTGTGGGTCGTCTTGGGCGGCCGCTCCGGCTGGCTGGCGATGCTGGTGTTGGCGGCGGCCTGGTGGACCCATGCGCCTCCGGTTGCACCGGCGGTGACGCCGGTCGCCACGGCCGTCCTGCGCGTCGGAACGGCCAACCTCCACGTCGGCAACCCCGACCTGTCCCGCTTGCAGGGATGGCTCATGGAGCCCACATCGCCCGACATCGTGCTTCTCCAGGAGTTCGACCGCGCGGCCGCGAAGCTGGTGGCCCAGGGCGCCGTGCAAGCCCGTTACCCACATCAGATGCTGGCACCCGAAGAGAGCCCGTTCGGCATCGCATTGCTCTCGCGGCATCCCCTGACCTTCAGGGAAACCGTCGCGCCGCATGACCCCTGGCACACCCCGCGCCTGCGCGCCAGGGTCGCCTGGCAGGGGCACGATGTGCCTGTCTCTGCAGTGCACCCGATGCCCCCACTCAACCGCGCTTATGCCTTGGCGCGCGACGCTGCTCTGCGCGATGAAGCGCGCTGGCTCGCCGATACTGGCGCCCTCGGTGTGCTGGCCGGCGATCTGAACGACACGCCATGGTCCACTGGCGTGCGGGGTGTCTCGCCCACCTTGAGGCGCGCCTCGGGCCTCGCGCCCACCTGGCCCAACCTCGGCGGGTGGTTGTCATTGCTTCCGCTCGATCACGTGCTCGTGGGTGAGGGATGGAACCGGGTGGCATCGGCGATCGGGCCTGACCTCGGGTCGGACCATCGTCCCGTCGTGGTGGATCTGACGCCGGCGCCGTGATTCAGCGGGTCACCGGCGCACCTTCCCGTCTTCGGTCAGCATCGACACTTCCACGAAGTGCGAGGCCACGTGGTCGCGTGGGCCGAAATTCACATGGAAGCCGCCGAGATTGGTTTTCTGCACGGTTTCCAGCGACGCGATCAGCTGCTCCCGGCGGGGGTTGCGCCCCGCACGCTTCAGGCCTTCGGCGAAGACCTTGGCGGCCAGGTAGCCTTCCATGCTGGAATAGTTCGGCTTGGCGTCGCCGCCGGCCTTGCCCACCGCACTGAGGTATTCGCGCGAAATGGGAATGGCGGTGGAGAAGGGGTAGGGCATCACCTGGCTGATGACCACCCCGTGGCCTTCCTTGCCCAGTTCGTCGGCCAGGGCCTGGGTGCCCACGAAGGAAACGTTGTAGAACTGCCCGCCATATCCTGCCTTGCGTGCCTGGCGGATGAAGGCCGCGCAGGCCTTGTAGGCGCCGATCTGGACGATCGCCTCGGGCATGGACGGCGTGATGTCACGCACCGCCTTCGCCACATCGACCGAGTTGCGTTCCACCGTGCCCAGTGCGGTCGGTGCGAGGTTCAGCGGTTTGAGCGCGCGCACGACGCCTTCAAGCCCGGCCTTGCCGTAGGAATCGTTCTGGTAGAAGACAGCGATCTTCCGGATGTCCAGCCGCGTGAGCTGCTTGACGATCAGCGCCGTCTCGTCGTAGTAGGAGGCGCGGATGTGGAACACGTTCCTGGCGAACGGATCGCGCAATGATTCCGCGCCGGTGAAAGGCCCGAAGAATGGCACCCCGGTCTCGATCACGAGGGGCAGCGCGGCCAGGCAGGTCGGCGTGCCTACGTAGCCGAACAGCGCGAACACATTGTCCTTGATGAACTTTTCGGTGTTGGCCTTGCAACGGTCGGGTTCGTAGCCATCATCGAGCGAGCGCAGCTCGATCGTATGGCCGTTGATGCCTCCTGCGGCGTTGACAGCATCGAAGAACACGCGCGCGCCGCGGTTCATCTGGATGCCGAGCTGGGCTGCCGGGCCGCTGAAAGCGGCGGATTGACCCAGGATGATGCGGCGATCCGATTGCGCGAAGGCGGGCAGGGCCAAGGCGGCGCTGCCGGCTGCCAGGTTCTGAATCAGCGTGCGTCGTTTCATTCGGGATGTTCTTGAGGAATACGGCGCCGTGACATTGCGCCGAGACAAACCCATCAGTGTATGTAAACAGCGCGTGGAATGCCGCGCTCTGTGACACACATTCACCTTTTCACGTGATCTGCCTGTCAGATTGCCCACGAGCGTGGTCATTTATGGTCATTCGCTCGGTCATATGTCTGTTTGTGGATGTGATGGACTTCACGGTTGCGCGAGGAATGGCCCCTAGGGGGGGCACTGAGGTGCTTCGCGTCTTGCCAGTGGTGCTGGGGCCCTCTACCCTTGCGCCGCGTTCGCGGTGCCCCGGCTGTGAGCCCGGCGTTGCGGACCTGAAGCCGCCGTTGAGAGCGGCATTTCTCTTCATCACAACACCTCATAAGGAAGCAGTATGTCGGCTGTCATTGGGACAGGAGATGTTTCGTCCGGATCGCTTGGAATTCTTGCCAAGGAGCGCACCATCGCGGGTCCGGGGTTCAACCGGTGGCTGGTGCCGCCCGCTGCGCTCGCGATCCACCTCTGCATCGGGATGGCCTATGGTTTTTCAGTGTTCTGGCTGCCGCTGTCGAAGGCCGTCGGCATCCATGCTGCCGTCGCGTGTCCAAAGGACATGAGCCTGCTGGCCGAACTGTTCGCCGCGGACTGCGACTGGAAAATCTCCACGATGGGGTGGATGTACACCCTGTTCTTTGTGTTGCTGGGGCTGTCGGCCGCGCTGTGGGGCGGGTGGCTCGAGCGTGCCGGTCCGCGCAAGGCGGGCGTGGTCTCGGCGGTGTGCTGGTGCGGCGGCCTTGTGCTCGCCGCCCTCGGCGTGTCCATCCACCAGATGTGGTTGATGTGGCTTGGGGCCGGCGTGATCGGCGGCATCGGCCTCGGGCTCGGGTACATCTCACCGGTGTCGACGCTCATCAAGTGGTTCCCGGACCGGCGCGGCATGGCCACCGGCATGGCCATCATGGGCTTCGGCGGCGGCGCAATGATCGGTTCGCCCCTCGCCGCCGAATTGATGAAGACATTCGCGACGGCCGAGAACGTCGGCGTGGCCTCCACACTGCTCGTGATGGCCGCAGGCTACTTCGTCTTCATGATGGCCGGGGCCTTCGGTTACCGCGTGCCCCCGAGCGGCTGGAAGCCCAAGGGTTGGACGCCGCCGGCCGCCCAGGCCGACAACCAGATGATCACGCGCCGGCATGTGCATGTGAAGAAGGTCTGGGGCATTCCGCAGTTCTGGCTCGTCTGGATGGTGCTGTGCATGAACGTGAGTGCCGGCATCGGCGTGATCGGCATGGCCAGCCCCATGTTGCAGGAAGTGTTCGGTGGCTCGCTGATCGGTGTCGCACAGAAATTCGGCGAACTCGACAAGACCCAACTGACCGCCATTGCCGGTGTGGCGGCCGGATTCACCGCGCTGCTGAGCCTCTTCAACATCGGCGGCCGCTTCTTCTGGGCAAGCCTGTCCGACCGTCTCGGCCGGAAGATGACCTACGTGGCGTTCTTCCTGCTCGGAGGTCTGTTGTATGCCAGCATTCCGGCGAGCGCGTCGGCCGGCAGCAAGCTGTTGTTCGTGGGCGCCTTCTGCATCATCCTGAGCATGTACGGCGGCGGCTTTGCCACGGTGCCCGCCTACCTGGCCGACCTGTTCGGCACCCAGATGGTGGGTGCGATCCACGGCCGGCTGCTCACGGCCTGGGCCACCGCCGGCATCCTCGGCCCCATCGTGGTGAACTACATGCGCGAGTACCAGCTGGGCCTGGGCATCCCGCGCGAGCAGGTCTACAACCAGACCATGTACATCCTCGTCGGCATGCTCGTCGTGGGCCTGATCTGCAACTTGCTGGTGCGCCCGGTTGCCGACAAGCACTTCATGACCGATGCTGAACTCGCCGAAGAAAAGCGCCTGGCCCATGACCGGAGCGTGGCGGCAGAAGTCATCGGCAGCGGCACCGGTGCTCCCACGCCGGCGCTCCTCGTTGCGCTGGCCTGGGTGGCCGTGATGATTCCGCTGGCATGGGGTGTGTACCGTACGCTGCTGAGCGCGGCCAAAGTGTTCAGCTGACCGGCCCGGTGGCCGCCGGATGACACGCACAGGCGTGTTCGCCGGTGGCCCGCATGAACGACTGAAGGATCGCGCAGGCATGCGATGGGTCACCGTCGCATTGCCGACGGAGTGACACCAGCTGCTGCTCAAGCACCTTCAGTGCGGCGAGCCTGGCCTGCACGGCGCCGATGTGGCTGTCGAGCAGCGCATTGACCTCGGCACAGGAGCGGTCGGGTGCCGCCGCAAAACCGATCAACGATCGGATTTCGGGAAGCGGGATGTCGAGCGAGCGGCAGTGGCGGATGAACTGCAGGCGCTCCACATGCTCGGCCGCGTAGGCGCGGTATCCCGATGGTTCGCGCCGGGGCTCATCGAGCAGACCCTCACGTTCATAGAAGCGGATGGTCTGCACATCGCATCCAACCCGGGTGGCCAACTCGCCGATTCGCATGGGATTGTCTCGCTTGAATCTTCCAGAGCGTCTTCAATGGTATGAGTTTGCCCGAGACCTTGCCTCGCCAAGACCTTCGGCCGCATGTCACGGGCCGCGGTGGCCCGGTTTGGCCTTGGGGCGATCGTACAGGGCGCGCAACTCGTCCTTCGCCGCCTCGAGCCGGCGCCGCTGCGCATCCGGCAGCCGGTCTCCAGCCCGGTTGATGTAGAACGTCAGCATCGACATCGCCGAGCGGAACGGGCTGCTCTTGCGCCGACCACTGCGCTCGGCCGAGCGTTGCAGCGATTGGGCGATCCGCTTCGGATCTTCCTGCGCGAACACGTTTTCTTCGAGATCGAGTGCGTTGCTGTGGCGTGTGACCTCCTGGGACCAGCGGCGCGTCTTGTGGGCGTCGCCTCCTGGGCGCTTCGCCTGGGCCATCGTTCACATCTTCCCTTCGAGCTGGAAGGAAATCTTCGCGTTGATGCGGTAGCTTCTGATCTTGCCGTTGTCGACGGTGGCTTCCATGTCCTTGATGTATATCGACCTCACGTCGTGCAGCGTCTCTGCTGCCTGTGACACCGCACGCTGCGCCGCGTCTTCCCAGCTGTTGTTCGACTCGGCCAGGACCTCGATCACTTTGAGCATAGCCATGGTGCTTCTCCGGTTGCAGGCGCCGGTGCCGTGCCCGGCATCGGCCGGGACGGACGGCACCCTTCATTGAGTCTAGGCAACCGTGGCGAGACCGCAAGAACGGTTCGCGCCGCATCCCTTGGCCCTTGTGCCGCATCCAATTCAATGACTTGCCGGAGGCGATAGAACGCAACGAACGGTCGCGCCATCTAATGGACCAGCAAGACGGGTCGTCCCCCTGGATCCGTCCGCTGTCATCCATCAACCGCAAAGGAGATTTCACATGAAGCGCATGCCCAAAAAATTGATTGCCACCGCTGTCGCCGGCCTGCTGGCCGCAGTCGGCGGCATGGCAGTGGCCCAGCCAGCGCCAAACGATGCGCAGATCGCCGGCATCGTCGTTGCAGCCAACAGTGTCGACGTGGACGCGGGAAAACTGGCCGAGGCCATGGCATCCGGTAAAGAGGTCAAAGCCTTTGCGCACCAGATGGTCGTCGACCACACGGGCGTGAACCAGCAGGCCGGGGCGCTCGTCAAGAAGCTCAATATCGCTCCCGAAGAGTCGGACGTCAGCAAGGGCCTGAGAAAGGGGGGTGACGACAACATCGCCAGGCTCAAGACGCTGAGCGGAAAGGCATTCGACAAGGCCTACGTCGATCAGGAGGTCACCTATCACCAGGCGGTTCTGGATGCACTCGACAAGACGCTCATCGCAAACGCAAAGAATGCGGAACTGAAAGATCTGCTCGTCAAGGTCCGGCCCGCATTCGTCGCGCACCTCGAGCATGCAAAGCACATTCAGGCGTCGTTGAAATAAGGTGCGGCCATGAGCTTCCAACATTGGCGCCTTGCCCGTGGGGCGCGCGCAGCCGCGGTCGTGCTTTCCGTCATCGCCGGTTCGTCTGCCATTGCAGCACCCACCACGCACACCATCCTCATCGAGGGCATGAAGTTTTCACCGCCGACGCTCGAGGTCAAGCGGGGTGATTCGATCGTGTGGGTGAACAAGGATATGTTTCCGCATGACGTCACCGAACAACAGGGTGCCTTTCGCTCCGGCGCCATCCCGGCCCAAGGCAGTTGGAAGTTCGTGGCGACAAAGCGTGGGCAATATTCATACGAGTGCTCGCTTCATCCGGTGATGAAGGCAACACTCGTGGTGAAGTAGGCAATTGACAACCTATCTCGGTCTGGATGAAACATGGTGCAGCCACTGCGTGCTGGTTTGAAGTTTGAACAGTGCTCCGATGCCGAGCTCGTCGCGCGCATACGTGCCGATGAACAGGGCGCCTTCGAGTTCTTGATGCGAAAGCACAACCAACTCCTGTACCGGGCGGCGCGCAGCATCGTCCGGGACGACACGGAGGCCGAAGACGTCGTCCAGGAAGCCTATCTGCTCGCGTATGGAAATTTGAGCCAGTTCCGTGGAGACGCGACGCTGTCGACCTGGCTGACAAGGATTGTCGTGAACGAGGCCAGTGGGCGTTTGCGGAAAACACGGCGTCGCGCGGAGATCATCCAGTTGGTTCCTGAAGCGGACTGGCATGAAAGCACGGGGGAACATTCGATGGGCGACGAAGACAAAGCGTATGCCGATCAACCGGACGAATCCGCGTTTCGTGCGCAGGCGCGCCGCCTCATCGAACTGCAGATCGATGCGTTGCCGGAAATCTTGCGCACGGTGTTCGTGTTGCGTGCGGTTCAGGAATGCTCCGTGGAAGAGACGGCGGCCGCCCTCGGAATTCCGGAGGCAACCGTTCGCACTCGCTTCTTTCGTGCCAGAGGCATGCTGCGCGAGGCCTTGGCGCGCGACTTCGACCATGCCACGGGCGCTGCGTTCTCCTTCGACGGAGAGCGATGCGACCGGATCGTCCAAGGCGTCCTCTCTCGGATTTGATGGACAGCATCGTTCAGAACTGCAGTTGGAACACATTCATGAAATTGAACGAACTCATGGGCTCCGATGACCGGGCCCTGGTCCCGGCGCAGCCGGCATTCTCCCGAAACGACTGGCAGCGCCTGCTGGTGCATCTGGGCGAAAACCCGAGCCGCCAGGGCCTGCTGGAAACACCTGCGCGCGTGGAGAAGGCGTGGCGGCATTGGACATCCGGCTATGCCGAAAATGCGGCCGACATTCTGAAAACCTTCGAAGACGGTGCCGAGCAATACAACGAGTTGATCGTTGTCAGCGGCATTCCCGTTTACAGCCATTGCGAACATCACCTGGCCCCGTTTTTCGGTACGGCCACGATCGGGTACATCCCGGACGGAAAAATCGTCGGGCTTTCCAAATTGACCCGCCTCGTCGATTGCTTTGCCAGGCGTTTGCAAGTGCAGGAACGCTTGACCATGCAGATTGCCGAGGCCTTGATGCAGCATTTGTCGCCTTCCTCGGTTGGCGTCGTCATCCGCTGCAGGCACATGTGCATGGAAAGCCGTGGAATCCAGAGGTCGGGCGAGGAAACCACGACGTCGGCCTTGTTGGGGCGCATTCGCACGGATGCCGCCTTGCGAAGCGAATTCTTTGCCTTGGCAAAGGAACGCTCGTCGTCAGGGAACTGACGCAGCCACCAGGGGGAGGGCCGGGCGCGATCTGCGCAGCGCCCGGCAGGCCTGTCTAACGCGGCATCGCTTCGCCCGGGCGGTGTTGTCCCTCTGTCACTTCGCGTGTTTCGCGCTGGACGGCCGATTCGGTGGCCTTGGCTGCGGTCTCGATCTTGGGCGCGGCCTGTTTGCTCGCCTGGTACCAGTTCCTCACGATCTCCGCTGCCGTCTCGCGGCCGCCCAGCCCGAACGCCAGGCCGAGCGCGACTGCGACGGCACCGACGACTGCCATGAACAAGGTGTTGACCAGGGCGGTCGCGATCCCGATCTGATTGACCGCCACCACGATCGCAAAACCCCACACGGCACCGGCGGCCACCTTGGCCAGGAGTTCCGGGTTTCCGAAGCCCGCTTCTGTCGTCGCGGCCCGCACGATCCGTGACAACGCACCGGCGACCAAGCCACCGACCACCAGCAAGACGAGCGCCACCATCAGGTTGGGCAGCCACATCAGCAACTGGCGCAGTACATCCGACACGGCCGGCAGTCCGAGCGCGTCGAAGGCCACCACGAGGGCGATGAGGCGAATGAACCACTTCGCCACATTGGCCAGCGCGCCGGACGCGTCGGTATCGACGCCACTCTTCTTGACGAGATCGGCGATGCCAGAGCGCTGCGACAGCTCGTTGAACTTGACCGTGCGCAACAGCGCGGCGGCCACTTTGGCCACCAGGCTTGCGACGAACCACCCGATGATGAGGATCAGCGCGAAACCGATGATCTTCGGGATGGCTGCAAAAAACAGTGCCATCGCGGCAGCCAGCGACGTCATGGTCGCGTCGGAGAAGTTGTCGATGCTGGTGTCCATAAGCGCCTCCTGAGGTGGTGCTGGGACCCGGGGCAAGGGACATGCCCGTTGAAGGCCGGTAGAGCGCTGCAGCCTCAAATCCTGTGGCCGATGTTGGAAGCGCATGTGCCGGACGAATGCAAAAACGGGCTGCATCTTGCGATGCAGCCCGTCGATTCATTGTGACTCGAGTCGGCGCAATATCATGCGTTGCTTGGGGTCGCGAGCGAGCAGCCGGGCGGCTACGTAGCGGATTGACCCCCGTCGAATCCTCGAAGCTTTTCTCCGGTCGCATGGTGGTACAAGTCGCTGCCCCCTTGCATGACTGCATCGAACAACAGCCCGGTGTACAGGGACTCTAGACCGGGCGACAAGCGGTAGGCCTTGAAGATCTCACGATTGCTCCCTCGAAGGGATTCGACGAACCGCAGCAGGCCACCTGGCAGCATGTTGTAAGTGTGCGCGGGATGTCGAACCCTGCCCTGCAGATCTGCGGCAAGCTGAGTCAGCTGGTGCTTCATCACAGAACGAACCTGGCTGACCGAGCAGGTCTGAAGCAAGAGCCGGACGTTGGATTCCAGCGTCTCGGTCCAGCCAGGGCCATGGAAACTGAATCTGTTGCTGTAGTAGTTGTATGTGTCTCGCACTTCGTTCAGGCACACCCACTCCCACAGCTCAACCAGTTCCGACGAAGATGCGCCAACCAGTACAGACAGCGCGGCCTCTTCCAGTTGGTCGACAGGCAAACCATGCGGGTCTTTAGCCAACAACCAAGCAAGCTGGAGCGGACGCACACCAGTGATCGTCGTGCCAGCCCAGTCAAATGTGCGTGTCGGCGCAAACGGGTCGGGCTGAATCCATCCAGCAGCAAACAACTCTTGGTAGACGGGAAGGATTTGTTCCGGCGAGCTCCAAAGTTTCGGTTGGATCTTGTCCCAGGCATCAAGTGCCCCACATCGCCAATCCGCAGCCCCGTATCGCAGCAGCCCAAGAAGGAGGAATGCATGCCTGACACCTAGAGCCGCGTACGGCTGAGCAGGGATTCCGTCACACTGATCGCTCGCCCAACGTTCAATGGCCAGAGTTTTCTCGGCTTCGATGGCCAACGCAGCTTGTTGTTGCAAAGCTTTTACCTCAGACAAGCATCGGGCGCATAAGCGACGTTCCTGGGGCGCCCAATCGGCCGACCATCGCCGGCTTAGCTCATCAGCTTGAGCCCTGCTTTCGACGGCAGGCCGCCTATCGCATCGAGCGCAACGAACCGACGTCAGGGTCGCGACGCAAACCTCCCTCAACAATCGTGAAATGCCGTTGCGAGGCGCGCCGAACTGCCGCTCCAAATCTGCCGTCTTGTGCGCCCACGCGCCGTCTTCAGTCTTCCAATAGCAGAGTCCTAACTGGCGCAGCCGTTCATCGGCGGTCTTGAATTCAATCTCTACCATGCTCTCCGCACAAAGATGTGACGTTGCTCTGGAATCCGTATCCCATAGCTGAGTCAGGAATTAACTTGCCTGGCATGAGCAGCCAGTGCTCCTCAAACCGCACCGGCTGACGTTCCCGGCGTTGAGGTGCAGCCGAGTCCGGTTGTACCAGAGCAGCCACGCAATGGTCTCTTCCTTGGCTTGGCGCGGAGTTATGAATCGTTGCCTATGTAGGCTGCAGTGACCCGAACAAGGTCTCGCGCCAGGCGTTGTTTCAGCTGCCAAGTCGGCGCATCCAGCCTTTGACGCCGTCCTCGCTGAGGACAGCCTTGAAGTCTTGTCTGGCGTACTGGCTGCCTCGATCGTTTCCAGCCTGCTTGCTCGGACGGCGTTTGAACTAAGCCCTGCCAAGGGCATTGACGACGATGTCGCGCGCGATGTTCTCGGCGAAGCGACCAGCCCACTACCTGACGGCTAAGCAAGCCAATGACCACCGCCAGGAACAACCTTCGTCGTTGGCGATGCGGGCGTCGCCGACCCAAATCCCACTGTTGAGGCATGCAAATGGAAAAGCCCCGTAAACATCGCTTTTAAGGCGGCATGCACGGGGCTTCTAAGTTTGGTGGCGCTTCAGGGATTCGAACCCCGGACCTGCGGATTATGATTCCGTCG
>CBIHPH010000068.1:0-22084 GCA_966212105.1 uncultured Rhizobacter sp. | reverse complement strand
GGGGGCCGTAAACACATGCGGGGGCCGCAAACACTGGGGCGCCCAAACACATGCGGGGGGCCGCAAACAAATGTCACCCCGGCGAAAGCCGGGGCCCACTGGGTCCAGTGAGCCAACGGTGCAAAGCGAGCCGAGGCGAGTGGGCACGGCCGTGTCTCGTACGGTCACGGTGGAGCTGGAGACAGTGGTCGTGCGGGGGATTCGTAGCCGAAGCGCCTGAGCCAAATGCGGGGAAGCTGGTGTTCCAGCGCCTTCTTTGGCTTCCCTTTCTTGGCGCGACAAGAAAGGGAAGTCGGCTGCCGGGCCGAGTCCCGGCGCGGCCTCGCCAGAGAACAAGCCCCGCGCCAAGCGAACCAACAATACCAACGACCGTGGGGGAAGAAGGGGGGTCACCCCCCCACCACCACCACGTGCCCTTGCATCCGCCCATCCAACGGCCCCGCCCCGAACCGACGAGCCAGCGCCGCTTCAGCCAAGGCCGTCACCGCCTCCAATCGGTCAGCATCCCGTGCTTCGATCTCGGCCCGCAGCGGCGTGCCTTGGCAAATCGCCATGGCGACCACGCGCGGCGTCGGCGCGTGGCTGCGCAAGGGCACCGTATCCACACGCGGCTCAGCGGTGAACCCGCCGGCCAGCAGGTCGCGCCGGATGATCGCAGGTTCAGCATAGCCATGAGGCGTGCGCACCATGAACTGCGGCGGGTCCGCCGGAAAGGCTGCCGCCACCGTCGTCGACACGGTATGGGCAAACTCGTTTTCCTCGATGCGGTCCCACACGTTGAAGTACAAGGTGCCCCCAGGGACCAGCACCCGGCGCATCTCCGCAAAGGCCTTGGCCTTGTCAGGAAAGAACATGACCCCGAACTGGCACACGACAGCGTCGAAAGCGCCATCGTCGAAGGGCAGTGCCATCGCATCGGCCTGGCGCCAAGTCACGGACCGGGCGGTGCCGCAGGTGATCGCCAGATCCAGCATCGCCTGGTTCAAATCGGTGGCCACGAGTGTGGATGAAGGCGGCAGCAAGGCGGCCAGGTGGCGGGTGACCGCACCGGTGCCCGCCGCCAGTTCGAGCACGCGAGCGCAGGGGCGCATCACCACCCGCGCCACGAGATCCGTCGCGTAGGGCTGGAACAGCATGGGCACCAGCAGTTCCTGGTAAAGGCTTGGGATGGATCCGCTGAAGCGGGCATCGGCATTGGGACGGTTCATGGTCGCCTCCTGCGCATTCCAGGGAGCGCGGGAACGGCGCCCCATCGTCATTTTGCGCTCCGGTTCGGCGCGATGCGCAAGGCCTCGTCGGCCTCCTGCACTCGCCCCGCACCTCCGAAGGCCGGCCGCGGCCGGTCACGCGGGTCGCATGAACCCCAGGTCGCGGTCGAAGTTCCTCAAATTCGGGAACACCAGGTCGAGCTGGCTTTCGCTCGCGCCGAACCACCGGCCGAGCGTGCCGCCGATCTGGTCCACCGCCACGCCGGGCAGGAAGGTGCCCGAACCCACCTCGTCCGGTTGGTCGAGGCCGACCTGGGGGAAGCGGCCGTAGAAATCGCGGCCCTTCACGGCCCCGCCGCTGACGAAATGGTGCGCCCCCCAGCCGTGATCGGTGCCGTCGCCGTTGCTGGCGAGCGTGCGGCCGAACTCCGAGGCGGTGAACAGGGTGACACGGTCACGCATGCCAATGGCGCCCATGGCGTCGTCGAAGTACGCGATCGCATGGGACAGCATGGCCATCAGGTTCGGCTGGGTGGCGTTCTGCCAATCGTGGGTGTCGAAGCCCCCCACGCTGACGAAGAACACCTGCCGGCGTACGCCGAGACCGCTGCGTGCGCCGATGACGCGTGCAACCGTGCGCAGCTGCTCGGCAACCGGGTTGGCGATCTGCGCACGCGTGGCGGGGTGTGTGTACTTGGACGGGCCGGGGACGGACGCCGCGGCATAGGCCGCATTGAAGGCCACCTGCGCATCCAGGCTGCGTTTGGCGATGGTGGCGTGTTCGCGCGCGAGCAGGTGTTGTTGGTCGCCAGGCGCATTGCTTTGCGTCAGCACGGCGCGGTAGGCCGTGCTCGCCGCATACGATCCGAACAGCCCACCCGACACGCCATCGATCGGCACAGCCCCGCTGCTGCTGACCTGGTACTGCGCCACCTGGTCGCCAGCGAGGAACACCGCGTTGCCGGAGACGGAAATACCGGTGAAGGCGGCACTGTCGTTGGCCGAAGCCAGCATGTCGCCCAGGCGACCACCCCAGCCCGTCTTCGTGCCTTCCGGCCCGAGGGCCTGCCAGGTGCTCTGCTGGTCGTTGTGCGAGCCGAGCTTGGCAGGCACGGGCTTGGCTTTGGCCTTCAATTCCGCCTTGGTGATGGGCGTCACCAGGGGACCGGCGTTGGTCACCACCGCCAGACGGCCCTGCCCGAAGAGCGATTGCACTTCAGGCATCGACGGATGGAGCGCAAACGACCGGGAGGCGTTCTGCGGAAAGGCGATGTGATCGGGCACGATCGGCAGCACGCCGCCGAGCGCCTCGGGGCTGCCTGAAGCCGCGGTGCCATCGGCCGGTGTGCCCACGGCCTTCAGCGCGATCGGGCTGCTGCCGGTGGCCCGCGCTGCCGTGTAGGCCTGCCACGACGCGGCATCGGTGGGCAGCACCATGTTGGCGGAATCGTTGCCACCCAGCAGGAAAAGGCACACCAGCGCCTTGTAGTCACCAGCCTGTGCGACCGCGGCGTTCATCGCCGCCAGGTTCATCGCGAACGGCAGCGCGCCCGCCCCCACGGAGCCGGACAACACCGCGGCGCGGCGGAGGAACTCACGGCGCGAGGCCGATGCGGAAGTACTCATGACGCTCACTTCTGGACGATGTAGTCGGGAGAGGCCATCGTCAGCAAGATGGCAATGCACACCCGGTCGCGGCGAGCGGCCTTGACCTGTGCGGCGTTGGTCTCGGTGGGCTCGGGCAGGCTGCGGCCGTTCACCGCGCCGATGATCAGTTGACGGTGCGCCGAACTCATCTGGCCGGACATCAACAGCAGATTGAGCCGGTCCACCAGCGCGCCGGGGTCATGGGCCAGGGCCAGCTCGGCGGTGTAGTCCTGCTGGACGTCGCGCGTGGCCAGCGGCACGAGCCAGGCGCGGATGTAGTTGACGTAGTGGGCGAGCGTCACCTCGTTGGCGATCTGCCATTCGGGCGCCACGAGCCCTGCACCGGCCGCGGCACTGTTGGGCGGCACGTAGTTGGGACGGAAGAAGTTGAACACTGAAGGCGCGTTCAGCGGCTGCTGGTACAGCTGGCTGCTTGCCTCGCTCACATCGATGCCGATGAAGCGGCCGCTCGTGGATCGGGCGTTGAATGCCCGCATGAAGTGGGCAAGCCGCAGCACCGGCTCCCGCGGCTTGCCAAACGCGTTGTTCGAAGGCTGGTACGTGCGCGCCTCCGGGTCGAGCAACACGGCTCGCACCACCGCTTTCAAGTCGCCGCGCACGCCGCTGCCGTTGTCATTGAACGCCCCCGCCACACGGCCCACGTACGCCGGGCTCGGGTTGCTGGTGACCAGCCGCTGGATCAGCTGACGACCGAAGAACGGGCCCACGTTGGGGTGAGCGAACAGGCGGTCGAGTGCCACTTTCATGTCGGCCTCGGCCGTGCTCGAGCCCGCCGGGATGGTGGTGCCCAGAAAGGTCTTCTCGCTGGACGAATGGAACTTGGCATAGGCCTGCATCGGGCGCCATTCGCGATCGGCGTGCGCATCGAGCCCCTCGAACCGCCGGTCGGTGCGGTCGGCCAGGTTCGGGCCGGCGTACCAGCTCCAGCCGGTGAATACTTTCGCCAGGCCCTCCACGTCTGCGGTGCTGTAGGTTTCGGTGGCCACGCCGCCCCGGAGGGTGCCATCGCTGTTGAGCTCATGCAGGCCGATGGAGAAGAGCTGCATGACCTCGCGGGCAAAGTTCTGATCGGGATGGCGGCCGGTGGCCGCGTCTTCCTTGCGGTTGCGCAAGGCGCTGAGGTACACGCCCATCATCGGGTGCGTGGCGACGGCCTCCAGCAGGTCCCGGTAGTTGCCGAACGCATGCGCGGCGAGTGTGTCGTAGTACGCGGCCATGCCACGCGCCCGGCTGGCCAATGCGGGATCTGCGAACGACACGACAAAGACTTCCGACAGCGCGAACGTCACGCGCTGGCGCAGCTGGTCATCGCCCGCGATGACCTGGCTCCACCAGGACTCGCGAAAATGCGCCAGTGTGAGCGCCGTGCCATCGGATGCGATGGTATTGACGAATGCACGGTGCGACTTGGCCGGCAAGGCGAACTGCCCTTCGAGCCAAGCGGCGTAGCCGACCTGGCTCACCTGCGCGATGCTGTCTGCCGTAGGGCCGCTGGTGGCTTGTGCAAGAAAGCGGGCAGCATCCGTGGCCGATACACCGGCAGCCTCAGGCGCCGGTGATGGCGATGGCGCCGCCGCGATGGGCGCGGCGGCCGGTGCGGCCACGGGCGCAGCCGATTCGCCTGAGCCCCCACCCCCACCGCACGCCACCAACGCACCCAGCCACAACACCCTCAGACATGCACGAACGCCACGCGACATCACTACGGACTCCAAACCACCCCGTGAGACCGCGTGTCGCTCTTTTCCGGCCCATCGTGCGGGCGGCCGGCTGCTGGTCCGTCGGGATTGTCTGAGCCGTGTCCTGACGGACAGGCATCGAAAAGGGGTGAAAAGAGGCCTCTTTTCAGTCTTTGCGGCGGGCAAAGCGATCATCGCCATGCGACGCCGGACGCCGCCCAAGCGTCTGGCTCATTGTTCTCCGCTCACGGGCAAGAGAGAGACATTGGGGCTGGACTGGAAGTCCAAACCTTACCTCTCTTCAAATGGTATTCCCCGCGGACCGCGAAACCGGTCTTCCCATCGAGAGAGACGAGAGGAACAATGTAGTGCTTGATATCTTCGCACCCCAAAACCGGCGCCATTTGCCCAGGACTGAGCGTCGCAATAAGTTGCCCGCCTTCAGGCCGATCGAACAAACCAACGTGCTCGTCCGCCACTATAGTGATTCGTTCTATCATCCCTCCCAGGATGAACGCGCAAACTGTTAGCACTCCCGCAAAACTCAATATCAAATTGCGGTTTAATTTCAATTCCATCCTGCAGAACCAAAATCCGCCATTTTCGTGAGGATTTTTTAGGGCGTCTCGCGAAGAGTAAAAAATGGGTCAAGCAACGCTGTCCAACCGGGACGTTCTGGCGAAAGAGGAAGGTCGGATCATCTTGCTAAAACACAGAGGACTTGACGGTCATACGGAAGCTGTATGCGCTTATATGCGAGGCTGGCATTACCGTTCTTAGGATCCCAGAGTTCATCCTTCAAGCAAAGGGTCCGCAAAATCGCTGCTTGCGTACTGGTAAGTGAATCAGGAAGTCGCGCCGGCGGCAAATCACGAGGTAGCTTGGTCAGCCGGTCTTGAAACGCCCAATGCAAGACTCGTCCCCACTCGTCGTCCACGGTCCAGCTTCCAGACCTTTTGTCGATCAGGGTGCATATGGCATTGACTACGACAGAGTCCGTCGCATCAGGGTCTGTGCGATCGAGCAATGCCCCGAGAACATGGAATCGCAGATGCATGTCGAGGTGCGCGGCACCATTCGGGAACTCTGCCTCGAGCCACTCGGGTTCTGAGATCGCGGACGCCAGTTCTGTGACGCTGCGAGGATCGCCCTGAGTGCCAATTGACATTGCGGCGCTCAACCGAACGCGACGATCCGAAGATCCAAGGAACTTGGAGACATCGTGCCCAAGTGCCCCGAAAACCATCGCAACACTGATCCAGGTGCCAGTATCGTAGTTGGAATCACCGACTATATCGATCAATCCAAACAGAGATTTGGCGTCGTCGGGAACGACTTGCACCGCGCCAAGGCCGGCAGCAACGGCAGCAGTGCGGGTGTCGGTGTCCGAGTGCTTCAGGCAGTGACTGATCACTGGAATCGCATGTCGAACGAGAGCCTGCAATTGCCCATGCGTCACACGACATGCCTCAAAATACTCTTCGTTCTCCTCAGTGTCGTCCTCCGACATCACCAGTGCTTTCTGGATCCAAACTTGGTAAACGGGCTCACCGGGTGCGTTTTGTCGAATGGGCTCGATCGGCTGGGAATCGTCGCTTCGAAAGAGAAGACCATCGGTGATGGTCTGGATCGCGAATAGGATTGGCGCTGCTGCAGGGTGGTCGGTCCGTGCGGAAATGATGTCGATCAGAATCCAGAGCGCTGGAGTTGAAGCGCTGTATATGCTTCCCTGGTGAAGGATGCTGGCCCACATCCAGTCGACGGCCTTGTCCAGCGTCTCTTGGGACGAATCGGTGTCCAGGAATGCCTCAAGCTGTGCAGGGACGTCCCAGGCCCCGTGGTACGCATGAGCCAAGTGATCCCACGGCACATCGGCGATGGACAGACGAATCTCTTCGATTGATTTAGCGCCCTGTATCACTTGCCCGCTCCAATTGCCTCTGGTAGTTCCAGGCCCTGAAACTCTCGCTTCCAGCGCGCCTCGAGCTCAGCACGGTCTACTGCTGCCGCATGGCTGTTGGCATGGCCATCCTTGCTTGAGTCGGCTGGCTTGGCGCACCCCAAGGCATGCTGCCAGCCTGATCCGGACCGACCCGTCTGCTTCAGGGCAGACATGAATGCATCAACAAGACCAAGTTGGACCTGTTCAACGGTGCGACACGGGATATGAATGGCGCTTTCCGTTGCCTATGAGCCTTTGACTCAGCGGCCACTTGTTGATGTGCGGTTCTTCGGGCGTTGAAGTCATCGTGCACTGCGCCAGCGTGCAACGCCACTCTAGATCGCATTCTTCATGTGCATGATGGCCACGGCCATCGAGTCTGCCGAGCGCCGATCGGGGCCGAACGGCACGACCAGCGACATCGGTGCAGCACCCTGGCTGCGGACGCAGTGCAGTTCAAGGAATGCGCGTTCGACGACCGAGGTCTTCGACTTCGACTTGCCACCGAAGTTGTAGCCCAGGCCGCTTCTCGAGAACACGGAAAAGCTGCCCGAATGCTTGGTCTGGGTATGCAACTCGGTCGTGCGCTCGACCTTGGCGCCGATCACCTGCGCCGGCTCAAGGATCAGACGATGGTAGCCGGTTCCCTCGGATTCGATGAAGATGAGACGACGCTGCGTATCGATGGCGATCAGACCCGGCCCCGGGGACTTCCAAGTCCACTGGATCGAGGGCGAGATGCCCAGGCCCGGCAAGTCAGCCGCGATGCGCTTCAGGCAGGCCCCATACCGCACGGCAGCCATCGGCCCCAGGACCACCAGGTTGAGAACAAACAGCGCCCCTGTGAACAGAAAGGCGGCGAGGACGATGGCGAAGATGCCATTGCCGATCCCTCCCTTGATGAACGTCGTGATGATCCAGAATGCCAGCAACCCGGCAATGCCCAGGACAGCGTAACTCGAAAGCTTGCCCATGTGCGACACGACGTCGGCCGTCGCCTCGTCCTTGGATTGCGGTGCGATGGTCGGCACCAATGATGAGTTTGCGGGAAACACCGATTCTTCCTTCGTGAGACACACGTTGACGAGTTGCCAACGCAGCGGCACCGGATTATCGAGCAGCTCTCGGAACCAGTGAGCAATTTGGCACCTCCTCAAACGTATCTGCCTATGCACGAAGAACTCGGCCGGCACGACGTCCAGCCGCTCGCTCACGTCCTCGCCGATGCGCACCATCGCTTCGCCGCAGGCGCAGGCGCAGGCGCAGGTCATGTTCTTCGGCTCGTAGTGATGTTCAACTCGGCGCAGATGTTCAGGCAGCTTCTCGCGGCGCGGCTTGCGCTTGACCTCCCCCTGCGACTTGCCCGCCTCGCACTGCCCTTGAGGGTCTGCAGGTGTGCTTCGAGACCGGCCTGATCTTCGGCCAGCGTTTCCTCGAACAGCTGATGCTGCTCGGCACCAGCGACGCAGCAGATTCGCGTTGATGCAAGCGGCCACAGCGTTCGCCTTGAGTTCGTCGCTGTGAAAGCGCCGGCGACGACGACCCGTCGGCGACTTGTTGATCGATCAGTGCCGCATCGCGTGAAACACTGCACTAACCGGCGTATGCCAGCGGCAACGCCGTCGTGAGCTTGATCTCTTCCATGGCGAAACTGGAGCTCACGTCGAACAGGTCTGATGCACGGATCAGCCGCTTGTAGATGGTGTCGTAGTCGGCAATGCTGGGCACGACCACCCTCAGCAGGTAATCGATATCGCCACTCATCCGATAGAACTCAACCACCTCGGGCATCTCTTTGACAGCGGTATGGAACTTGTCGAACCAGGCCTGGCTGTGCTGGTTGGTGCGCACGGAGACGAAGACGGTCACTCCGAGGTTGAGCTTTCGCGGGTCGAGCAGGCTGACTTGCTTGGTGATGATCCCGTCGTCCTTGAGCCGTTGCACCCTGCGCCAACACGGTGTGGGAGACAGGTGCACCGCTTCTGCCAGCTTGGCCATCGGAATCTCCGCATCTTCCTGGAGAAGGCGGAGAAGCTCCTTGTCGATTGCATCAAGTTTCTTCATATGCGGTCATATTGAAGCATGAAATTGCAGCCATTCCGGAATCCGCGCTATGCAATGCGAGCATTTTTCCCGAAGAGAGAGGCAAACTGACTGCATTGAAACGCGAGGCTTGTTGAAGCAAGGACACAACGAATGAGAACCATTGGACTGATCGGCGGCATGAGCTGGGAATCGACGTCGCTCTACTATCAGATCATCAATCGCGAAGTGGGCAGGCGCCTGGGCGGCCTGCACTCGGCCCCCTTTCAACTGGTGAGCCTGAATTTCGAAGACATCGCGTCCCGGCAACGTGCCGGGGACTGGAGTGGCATGAGCGCCATTCTGGTGGATGCGGCCCGCAAGCTCGAGCGCAGCGGCGCAGACTGCGTGCTCATCGGAACCAACACCATGCACAAGTTGGCACCCGACGTGGACGCTGCCGTCGACGTGCCGCTGCTCCACATCGCCGACGCCACCGCCAAGGCCGTGCTGGATGCGGGCCTGAACAAGATCGGTCTGCTGGGCACGCGCTTCACGATGGAGCAGCCGTTCTATCGCACCCACCTCGCCGGCCACGGCATCGATTGCGTGGTTCCTTCGGAAGAGGAACGAGCCGAAGTGCATCGCATCATCTTCGAGGAGCTTTGCAAGGGCCAGTTCAACGACAGCTCGCGCCGGGCACTTCAAGAGATCTGCAAGGGCCTGGCCGAACGTGGTGCGCAAGGCATCGTGCTCGGGTGCACGGAACTTTGTCTGATCATCAGTGAAAGCGATCTTTGCATGCCGTGTTTCGATACGACATCATTGCACGCCCTGGCAGCGGTGGACTTCGCGCTCGCCGCAGGGCCCGAGGACCCGGTAAGGTCCGCTTCTTGCACGCCGGCCTGACGGCCGGCAGGCGCCCATCACCCCCCCAAATTTCCCCCCGCCCCTTCAGGAGCCCAAAGCATGCCAGTGATTCGCCGTACCGTCGTGGCCCTCGCCACGGCCCTCACCGCCGCTTTCGTCGGACTCGCCAGCCCGGTTGTCCACGCGCAACCCAAGGCAGGTGACGAGCTGAAGATCGCTCTGTCATACGATCCGTCGTCGCTCGATCCGCACTTTGCGGCCTCCGCGGGGAACATCACGGTGTCGTCGCACTTCTTCGACTGCCTGGTGCAGGTGAGCCCGGAGGGCAAGTATGTGGCGGGTCTGGCCGTGGGCTGGCGGGCGATCGACCCCACCACGTGGGAGATCAAGCTGCGCAAGGATGTGAAGTTCCACGACGGCTCTGATTTCACCGCGGAAGACGTCCAGTTCTCCCTGGAGCGTCCGGCCAAGATCGTCAACAGCCCCGGCCCGTTCACGAGCTACACGAAGAGCATCACGTCGATCCAGGTGGTCGACAGCCACACGCTGCGCCTGAAGACCGCCGAGCCGTACGGCCCGATGCCGGGCGACCTGTCGTCGATCTTCATCGTCTCGAAGAAGGCCGCAGGCAACGCCACCACGGAGGACTTCAACAGCGGCAAGGCCATGGTGGGCACGGGCCCGTATGTCTTCGGCAGCTACAAGCGCGGCGACAGCGTCAGCATGACGAAGAACGCCAACTACTGGGGACAGAAATCCGCCTGGGACAAGGTGACGATCCGCTTCGTCACGGCCGACGCGGCGCGCGTGGCAGCCCTGCTGGCGGGTGACGTCGACGTCGTCGAGGCCGTGCCGCCGTCCGACCTCCCCCGCCTGAAGACCGATGCGCGCCTCTCGGTGCAGCAGCGCACCACCTGGCGCACCCTGTTCCTGCACCTGAACCACAGCGCCCCCGACAATTCGCCCATGTTCACCGCCAAGGGCGGCGGGCCGCTCGGCAAGAACCCGCTGAAGGATGCTCGGGTTCGCGAAGCCCTGTCGAAGGGGCTCAACCGCCAGGCCCTCGTGCAGACCTCGCTCGAAGGCTTCGGCACGCCGGCCGCGCAGATCGTCGCCCCGGGCATCGTGGGCTTCAACCCCGCGCTCAAGCCCGAGGCCTACGACCTCGAAGGTGCCAAGAAACTGCTGGCTGACGCCGGCTACCCGAACGGCTTCGGCATCACGGTGGTCGTGCCCAACAACCGCTACATCGGTGACGACCAGGTCGGCCAGACGGTGGGGCAGCTGTGGAGCCGCATCGGCGTGCAGGTCAAGCTCGAGACCATGCCCTATTCCACCTACGTGCCGAAGATGAAAACGGGCGAATTCGGCGTGGCCCTGCTGGGCTGGGGCACGATGGGGGCCGACTTCGGGCTGCGCACGCTGCTGGGCACCCCGGATGCCACCAAGGGCTGGGGCACCTGGAACTGGGGCAAGTACAGCAACAAGGCGGTCGACGATCTGGTGCATGCGGCCTTGCAGTCCACCGACCCGGCCAAGCGCGACGCCAACGCACGGGAGGCAATGACGCTGGCGCTCAAGGACTACGCCGTCTTGCCGACGCACTATCAGTTCGCCTCATGGGCCATGAAGAAGGGACTGACCTATGCAGGCCGGATCGACGAATTCACCTTTGCAAACCTCATCAAGCCGGAATAATGCATCTGTGAGCAACTGAACAAGAAGTCAAGAAGGAATCCCACGATGTGCCAATTGCTCGGAATGAGTTGCAACTCGACGTCCGCCATCACGTTCTCATTCACTGGTTTCGCGCAGCGCGGAGGTCGCACTGCAGATCATTCCGACGGTTGGGGCATCGCCTTCTACGAGCGGTCTGGTTGCCGTGTGTTCCACGACGACCAGCCCGCCAGCCAATCTCCCCTGGCGGAGTTCGTCAGCCAATATCCCATCAAGTCGAAGATCGTGCTCGCCCACATCCGCAGGGCCACGCAGGGGACGCCGATGCTGTCGAACTGCCATCCTTTCCAGCGGGAGTGGCTCGGCCAGTCATGGATCTTCTCGCACAACGGCGACCTGCGGAATTTCCACCCTCCGCTTCACGGCCCCTATCTGCCCATCGGGTCCACCGACAGTGAGAAGGCGTTTTGCTGGATCTTGCAGGAGCTGAGGACCACGTTCGGCAACCGGCATCGGGCGCCCACCTGGCTCGAGATGGCGCCGCGTGTGGCGGAACTCACCGCCACCATCGCCCAGCACGGCAACTTCAACTTCATGTTGTCCAACGGCGATGGCTTGTACACCCACTGCTCGAGCAAGCTCCACACGCTCGAGCGACGCCATCCGTTCCCCACGGCCCGGCTCCTCGATTGCGACATCACCCTGGATCTGGCCCAGGTCAATGACCCGGACGACCGGATGGTGATCATCGCCACGGAACCGCTGACGGCCGACGAACCCTGGAAGCCCTTCGCGACGGGTGAATCCAGGCTCTACGTCAACGGCGAACAGATCTGGGAACATTTCTGCCCCACGACGCAGGCGTTCCTGTCACCCACGGAACACTGCGGCCGCGGCTTGCTGGCACCCACACTCGGAGCTGCCGCTTGAGCACCTACCTTCTGTCTCGCATCGGGCAAGGGCTGATGCTTGTCCTGATCATGTCCCTGCTGGTGTTCCTTGGCCTGTTCGCCATCGGCAACCCGGTGGACATGTTCGTGAACCCGCAGGCGGACCAGGCCGAAATCGCCAGGACCACCGCGGCCCTGGGCCTGGACAAGCCATTGTGGGAACAGTACGGGCAGTTCGTGCGCAAGGCGATCAAGGGTGATCTCGGTCAGTCGTTCGTGCACGGAGCGAGCGCCCTGCAGCTCATCCTCGACCGGCTCCCCGCCACGCTCGAGCTGGCCCTGGTGGCCATCACCATCGCCATCGTGTTCGGCATTCCGCTCGGGCTCTGGGCCGGCCTCAAGCCCGACACCTTCGTCGGCCGCTTCATCATGGGGGGCAGCATCATCGGCTTCTCGCTGCCGACCTTCTGGGTCGGGCTGATGCTCATCATGGTGTTTGCAGTTCATTTGCAGTGGCTGCCGGCCAGTGGCCGCGCCGTCACCGAAAGCGTGCTGGGCGTGCAGACATCGCTCGCCAGCGTCGACGGTTGGCGGCATGTGCTGCTGCCGGCCTTGAACCTCGCCTTGTTCAAGCTCTCGCTGATCGTGCGGCTCACCCGATCCGGCACCCGCGAGGCGTTGACGCAGGACTACGTTCGCTTCGCACGGGCCAAGGGCCTCACGGGACGGCGCATCGTCGGCGTCCACGTGCTGAAGAACGTGCTCGTGCCCATCATCACGGTGATCGGCATGGAGTTCGGTTCCTTGCTGGCCTTCTCCGTCGTGACCGAAACGGTCTTTGCCTGGCCGGGCATGGGCAAGCTGCTGATCGATTCGATCACCCAGCTCGATCGCCCCGTGGTCGTGGCGTACCTGATGTTCGTCGTGGTGTTGTACGTGGCCATCAATTTCGTCTCCGACCTCGCCTATTCACTCCTCGATCCCCGAGTCCGCCTTGGAGGGGCAGCGCGATGACACACCTGCTCCCGTTTTTCTCCGGCCGGAGGCTGTCATGAGCGCACCCACTTCCATTGCGGGCTTCGTGTCGGCTTACCGGAAAAGCACCTCGGCGAGCCTGGCGGCCATCGTGCTGCTGCTCATCCTGGCGGCCGCCTTGCTGGCACCGGTGTTGTCCCCGCAGGATCCGTACGACCTGGCGCAGCTCGATCTGCTGGACGCACGCCTGCCCCCCGGCTCACCCTCGGGCGACGGCACCAGGCAGTACCTGTTGGGCACCGATGCGCAGGGGCGCGACATGGTCTCGGCGATCCTCTACGGCCTGCGCACCAGCCTGGTGGTCGGGGTGTGCGCCACCTTGTGTGCGGTGGCCATCGGGATCGTCGTGGGCCTGGTCGCCGGCTACTTCGGGGGGCGCTTCGACGCCTTGCTGATGCGCATCGTCGACATGCAGTTGTCCTTCCCTGCCATCCTCGTGGCCCTGATCCTCATCGCCATCCTCGGTCAGGGGGTGGGCAAGGTGATCACCGCGCTGGTGGCCGCCCAGTGGGCCTACTACGCGAGAACGATTCGCGGCGTGGTGCTGGTCGAGTCCCAACGCGAGTACATCGCCGCCACCCGGGTGCTGGCCCTGCCGGTCACGAGCGTCCTGTTCAGGCACCTGCTGCCGAACTGCATGCCGGCGCTGATCGTCGTCGGTGCCCTGCAAGTGGCCTCGGCCATTGCGCTGGAGGCGACCCTGTCCTTCCTCGGGGTGGGCCTGCCCATCACGGAACCCTCGCTGGGCCTGCTGATCGCCAACGGCTTCACGTACCTGCTTTCGGGCAAGTACTGGATCAGCTTCTTTCCCGGGCTGGCGCTGCTGGTCACCATCATGAGCATCAATCTCGTGGCCGATCAGCTGCGCGATGTGCTGAACCCCCGTTTGAGAGTCGACTGACATGGCCACACCCACCCTCAGCATCGGCGGGTTGAAAACCTGGTTCTTCACGGACAGCGGCCCGGTCAAGGCGGTCGACGGCGTCAGCTTTTCGGTGATGCCGGGAGAGATCCTCGGCCTGGTCGGCGAATCGGGCTCCGGCAAGTCAATCACCGGCTTTTCCATCATGGGCCTGATCGATCCTCCCGGCCGCGTGGTGGAGGGATCGATCGTCTTCAAGGGCGAAGAACTCCGCGGCCGAAGCGACGCGGCGATGCGCACGCTGCGAGGCAACCGGATCGCGATGATCTTCCAGGATCCGATGATGACGCTCAACCCCGTGCTGCGCATCGATGTGCAGATGGTCGAGGCGGTGCTTGCCCACCGCAAGATGACGCGAGGCCAGGCACTGGCGCTCGCCCACTCGGCGCTCGAGCGCGTCGGGATCGCCGCGCCGGGGGAACGCCTGCGTGCCTACCCGCACCAGATGTCGGGCGGCATGCGCCAGCGGGTGGCCATCGCGATCGCGCTGCTCAATGAACCCGACCTGATCATCGCCGACGAACCCACCACGGCACTCGATGTGACCATCCAGGGCCAGATCCTCTTCGAAATGCAGAAGATCTGCGCCGAGTCAGGCACCTCGCTCATCTGGATCACCCACGATCTGTCGGTGGTGGCCGGCCTGGCCGATGCCGTGGGCGTGATGTATGGCGGCCGGATGGTCGAACACGGCACCGTCGCGCAGGTGCTCGAGTCGCCGCGCCATCCTTATACGCAGGGGCTGATCGCGAGCGTGCCGCAACTCGAGGCCCGCGGCCAGCCCTTGCGGCAGATTCCCGGGGCCTACAGCCCCCTGGTGAACGTCAGCGGCTGCGCATTCGCCCCACGCTGCGAGCGCGCCTTGCCCGTCTGCCAGACCGAGCCTCAGCTGGCCGCCACGGCCGATGGGCGCCTGCTTCGCTGTCACAACCCGGTCTGAATCGAGACGAAGGCCATGCATACCACCCTCATGAGCAACGCCGAGACCAGCCCGGCCCGCAACACGGACACAGACGCGGCGCGCATGCATCCGCCCCTGCTCGAACTGCGCAACGTCTCGGTCAACTTCGAACGGCCCATGACGGCCAGCAGCGCCCTGGCCTGGGCAACAGGGCGCTCGCCAGCGCCGCGCCCCTCGCCGGTGAGGGCCGTCGACGATGTGTCCATCACTGTCGGCCAGGGGGAGATCGTCGGCCTCGTGGGCGAATCAGGCTGCGGCAAGTCCACCCTGGGCCGCGTGGCGGTAGGCCTGCAGCGCGCCACCCATGGCGAACGACTGCTTCGGGGCGAAAACCTGGACGCGATGAACAGGCAAGAGGCGCTGGCCCGGCAGTTGAAGCTGCAGATGGTCTTCCAGGATCCCTATGCATCCCTCAACCCACGGCTGCGCGTGCTCGACCTGATCGGCGAAGCGCCCGTCACGCACGGCATCGTGCCCAAGGCCGACAAGCGCGCCTACGTTGCCGAACTGCTGGAACGCGTGGGGCTGCGGCCCGACATGGCCACCCGCTTTCCACATCAGTTCTCCGGGGGCCAGCGGGCACGCGTCGGGATTGCCCGGGCCCTGGCGGTCAAGCCCGAATTCATCGTCTGTGACGAGGCGGTGGCCGCACTCGACGTGTCGGTGCAAAGCCAGGTGCTGAACCTGTTCTCCAGCCTGCGCGAGCGCCTCGGCCTGAGCTATCTGTTCGTGAGCCACAACCTGGCCGTGGTGCACCACATCGCCGACCGGGTGACGGTGATGTACCTTGGCCGCGTGGTGGAATCCGCGCCCGCACATCGCCTGTTCCGCGAGGCCGCCCACCCCTATACGCGCGCGCTGCTCGCCGAGGCTCCGACGCTGAAGGTGCAAAAGCGAAAGTTCATCGCGATCAAGGGCGAGATCCCCTCCCCGCTCGCGCCGCCCTCCGGCTGCCACTTTCACCCGCGCTGCCCGCATGCGATGCCGCGCTGCAGCGAGGAGGTCCCGCGGCTCAAGTCGATCGCCACGGGACACACCGCGGCCTGCCACCTGCATGCCGACTGAAGCAACGACCTGATCAACCAAGACCAAACGGACGCGGCAAGGAACCTTTCAATGGATGTCAAGTGGTTGGATGATTTCCTGGCGGTGGTGGAATGCCGCAGCTTCACCCGGGCGGCACGGCAGCGCAACACATCCCAATCGGGTCTGTCGCGGCGCATCCAATCCCTGGAGCATTGGGTCGGCGGCAGCCTGGTGGACCGCGATGCGCATCCGTTCAGGCTGACGGACATGGGCAACCGCTTCTTGCCGCTGGCGACGAACCTGCGCTCAGCGCTGATGGCGGTACGCCAGCTGTGCGCGGCCGATGTGAGCGAGCGCGACGCGCCCGTGACACTGGCCGTGGCCGAAGGCCTTGAATCGGGCATGCTGCCCATCCTGCTGTCACGGCTGAAGGAACAAGGCATCACCACACCCGTGCGGGTGGTGATCAAGAACCTCGCAGCGGCCACGGCGGCCTTGCTCGAAGGCGAGGCCGACTTCTGGTTGACCCTGCAGCATCCGCAACTCCCGCTGGTGATGGACGAGGAGGCCTTCGAATCCGTCACCGTGGCGCACGACCGGCTCTCGCTCATGGTCGGCACCGCACCGACCGGCCGGCCCTTGCACATGCTCCCGGGCACGCGCGAGAAGCCTGCGCCCGTCATCGAATACGGTACGGACGACTATTTTTCGCAGGTGGTCGGCATGCAACTGGCCGCCGCCCCCACGCGATTGCACATGCAGGCCACGTGCGCAGCCGATTCACTGCATTCGCTTCGCGCGCTCGTGCGGCAGGGACTGGGCCTGACCTTCCTGCCCGAATCCATGGTGCGGGACGAACTGCAGCGCGGAGAGTTGTCGATCGCCGACCTGCGCTGGTCCACCCGCCTGGACATCCGCCTCGTGCGTCCACGTTCCGCAGCATCAGGCGATTCCACGACCGACGTGACCGACCTTCTCTGGGACCGGCTGCAATTGCGTGAGAGGGGCCCGAGCAGCATGAGCGCGGCCATGGGGACCCCGGCCCGTCAGAGCGTTCGCCTCGGCGCCAACGTCTGAAGTTCGTCCGGGCGACGATCACTCCCGTCGCCCGCCCCTGGCGGCGCTGCAACGGCCGTTGCGGCCGTCGCAGCGCTGGGGCGCCGCCCCTGCTGGTCAGTGGGGCGCCGCGCCGAGGAAGGGGAAGTCCACCGCAGGGCGCTCGCCCGACATGATGTCCGCCAACGCCTGCGCCGATCCGCAGGCGTGCGTCCAACCGAGGGTGCCGTGCCCGGTGTTCAAGAACAGGTTGGCCCAGCGCGGCAGCCGGCCGATCAACGGAACGTTGCCGGGCGTTGCCGGCCGCAGGCCCGTCCAATAGCTCGCCAGCTCGGGCCGGCTGCAGCCCGGGAACAACGCCATGGTCCGCCGCACGATGGCTTCGCAGCGGGTGCGGTTCAGTCTGAGGTCGTAGCCGTTGAGCTCCGCGGTTCCGGCCACGCGCAACCGGTTGCCGAGCCGCGAGAACACGAGCTTGTATTCATCGTCCGTGAGGGAGACCGTGGGAGCCTTGGACTCATCGAGCACAGGCAAGGTGGCCGAATAGCCCTTGGCCGGATAAATCGGCAGGCGTTCGCCCAGCGGCGCCATCAGGGTGGCGCTGTGACAGCCGAGCGCGACGACGCAGGCGTTCGCCCTCAAGATTTCATAGCCTCCCGATTCGGAGGCGACCTCCACCCCCTCCACCCTCTTGCCGTCCGTCTGCAAGGCCTGAACCCGCACCCCGAAGCGGAATTCCACGCCGGCCTGCTTCGCATGCCAGGCCAGGGCGGTGGTGAACTTGTGAACATCGCCCGATTCATCCTGGTTCGTGTAGGTGGCGCCGACGATGCGTGAGCCCATGGCCGCAAAGGCAGGCTCCAGCTTCAGCACCTCTTCGCGGCCGATGACGCGCCGGTCGCAACCGAGTTCGCGCATGATGCGGGCGGGCTCGAGCGCATCTTCGAATTCGCGCGCATCGGTGTAGAAGTGAAGAATGCCCTCGGTGCGCTGGTCGTAGTCCAGTTGCAATTCACTGCGCAATTGCTGCAGGCACTGGCGGCTGTGGGTACCGAGCTTGAGCAGCCGGATCATGTTCGCGCGGGATCGGGGCGCAGGGCATTCCAGCAGGAAACGCAACAGCCAGCGCCACTGCGCCGGATCGGCACGCAGGCGAAACAGCAGCGGCGCATCGTCACGATGGAGCCATTTCAACACCTTCCACGGTGCGCCCGGATTGGCCCAGGGTTCGGCATGGCTCACCGAGATTTGCCCGCCGTTGGCAAAGCTGGTTTCGCACGCCGGCCCGGCATTGCGCTCCAGCACCGTCACATCATGCCCGGCCCGCTTCAGGTACCACGCGGTGGTGACGCCGATCACGCCAGCACCCAGAACAATCACTTTCAAGGAAAGACTCCAAAAGGAACAGGGCACGCCGCACGCGTTCGTGCGGCGCACCCACTGTCCTTTTGCCTGAGAGATTCGACCGCCGCGCACCTGCGCTGCGGCTTGCCCCTTCGGCGGCCGTCTGTTCCAACGGCGCTCTCCAGTTGTCGATCAAAGCCGGGCCAGTCCATGGACCTGAGCGTTTCGGGTTTACGCCTTCGGTAGCGGCGCCTTTGAGGACGCAGCTTCTCCTGACCGGTGTGCAGTGTAGGTGGCTCCCATGAACCTGTGGGCGTTGCAACACAGTTCATGCGAGCTTCGCAACGAAGCAGTCGCCGGAGTGGGACATTCCGCACAGTCCAAGGCGCGTCGATGCGGCCTGCGCATGGCCCCGTTTTGACCCCGTTGTGTAGCGCTTTTTGCACTCAGATACTTGATTTCAGCGGGTCCGGTTAACCGGCGCGCAATTCAATTAGCTCATCATTTAGGAGAAGCCTGGTGCAAAAGACTGCGATCTGTTTCGGAATGGGCCTTGCAGCCCTGGTTCACTGCGGCGCCGCACAAGCGCAAAGCAACGTGACCGTGTACGGCGTGATGGATGCATTCGCCGAATGGGGCAAGGCAGGCACCAAGGCTGCGCCGGTGAAGCAAAACAGGATTCAAACCGGTGGCGCCAACGGTTCGCGCCTCGGCTTTCGCGGCACCGAAGACCTCGGTGGCGGACTGAAAGCCAACTTCTTGCTGGAGCACGGCCTGATCGTCGACACCGGCACACCGGCCTCCAGCAGCTCCTTCTGGAACCGGCAGGTTTTCGTGGGCCTGTCGGGCGGTTGGGGTGCGCTGACCGCTGGCCGGCACTATTCGCCGTTGCTGACGCATCAAGACACGTTCGACCCTGCCCTGTCCACCACCGGCTATGGCAGTGCCTACAACTCCGGTGTGATGCGCTTCATCTCGCGCGTCAACAACAGCTTGCTGTACAAGACGCCGGACTGGAGCGGTTTTTCCGGCTCGTTGATGCTGGCGCCAGGGGAAAACGTCGCCGGCAAGACGCACTCGGCCAGCGTCAAGTATGAGAAGGGGATCGTCGGCGTGGGCGCCGCCTATGGCATCACCGAGGGCCTTGACTCCACCAAGGAAGACAAATCGATCTGGAACATTGCCGGATCGCTCAAGCTCGGTAGCGCGGCCACCTTGATGGCTGCCGTGCAGCACACGCGCAACGACAGTCAGACCATCAACGTCCAGGACAACCGCAGCGAATTCATGCTCGGCGGCACCTACACCTTCGGTGCCAACGAGCTGCGTCTCTCGTACGGACAAGGCAAGATCGCGCGCGTCAGCGATTCGACCGCACGCCACACTTCACTGGGCTACTTGTACAACCTGTCCAAGCGCACCGCCTTGTATGCCGCCGTGCAGTCGGTGGACAACCCCAACAACACGGGCTACCGGGGCACCAACGGCTTCACCTTCGATGCCATCGAGGGCGGCGTTCCGGCCGGCGCCGGGGTCCATGCACGTGCAGTCGCGGTGGGCATGCGCACCAGGTTCTGATGCTCAAGTTCTTGCGGTTCTAGACCGATGAAGGCCACACGATGACACGACGCAGCTTTCTTGTCACCGGCGTGGCCGGTATCACCACCACCCTCACCGGATCGGTCCTTGCGACGGCCCGGGCGCCGCGTGAGCTGCGCCTCGGGCTTTCGTCGCCGGCCACGTCCGCGGACCCGCACTACCAGGCGGTCTCCGCGAACGTCAGCCTTTCACAGCATGTTTTCGATGCCTTGGTGCATGTCGACGCGACCGGCCGCTACGTGCCCGGACTCGCCACCTCATGGCGGGCCACCGATGCATACACCTGGGAAATCAAGCTGAGGCCGGGCGTGCGCTTCCACGATGGAAGCCTGCTCACGATGGAGGACGTGCTGCATTCGTTGCGCCGTCCCGGCACCATCATCGACAGCCCGGGCCCGTTCACCACGTTCAGCAAGCAATTCGTACGCTTGCAACCGCTCGACGACAGCACGCTGGAGATCAAGACGCGCGAGCCCTACGGGGGCCTGCCGGGTGACCTGTCGTCCCTGTTCATCGTCTCCAAGAAGGCGTCCGAGCGTGCCCAGCCGGCTGATTTCGATGCCGGTCGCGCGGCCGTCGGCACCGGGCCCTTCAAGCTGCGCCGCTTCACCAAGGGGGAGTCCGTCAGGCTCGAACGCCACGATGCATACTGGGGCGGCCGACCCGATTGGGAGGCCGTGACGCTCACCTACCTCACGGACGACAAGCAACGCACCGCCGCGTTGCTTTCCGATGAAGTGGATGCCATCGAAGCGGTGCCCTCCGCCGACACCGCCAAGCTGCGCGAACAGCGTGGCCTGTCCCTGATCCAGCGGACCTCCTGGCGCACGATCTTCTTCCACCTGGAACAGTTCACCGACCGCTCGCCCTGGATCTTCGATGCCAACGGCCAGCCCATGACGACGAGCCCTTTGAAGGACCGGCGCGTGCGCCGCGCCTTGTCCCTGGCGATCGACCGCGAAGCGGTGGTCAAAGGCATCATGGGCGGGCAGGCCCTGCCGGCCGCGCAACTGGTGGCTCCGGGCATCGTGGGCTACAACGAGACCTTGAAACCCGATCCATACGACCCGGCGCAGGCCAGGAAGCTGCTGGCCGACGCAGGTTTCCAGAATGGCTTCTCGCTGACACTGCACGCGCCCAACAACCGGTACATCAACGACGAAAAGATCGCCGGCGCGGTAGCGCACTTCTGGGGCGGCGTGGGCGTGCGCACGAAGGTGGAAACCTTTCCGGCGGCGGATTACTTCGCTCGCGCCCGCCGCGGTGAGTTCAGCGTGGCGATGTTGGGTTACGGCTCGATGGGTGCGGACTTCGCCCTCCGTGCTTTGCTCGGAACGCCTGACAGCAACAAAGGCTGGGGGACCTGGAACTGGGCCAAGTACACCAATTCACGCCTCGATGCGACGATCCACGCCGCCTTGCAGAGCACCGATCCGTCCAAACGCCAGCTCCTGGCGGCGGCTGCCATGGACATGGCCATGCATGACCATGCCGTGCTCCCGCTTCACCACCAGCTCGCCACCTGGTGCATGCGCAAGGGCATCAGCTATGCCGGGCGCGTGGACGAATTCACCTTCGCACATCACTTCAAGATCGCCTGATGGACACAGTACAGCCCGGGGAATTCGCATTGGACCGGGGTGACGACACTCCGGCACAGGCTCCATCCGATGCGAGCGTGACAGGAAAGAGCGATACCAGGCGGGCATGGCGCCCGGGCATGTCCGTCGGCGGCCGGATGACACTGGGCTTCACGTGCATGGTGTTGATGCTGGTCGGCGTGGCCGCGCTCGGCGGGATGGAGTTCCGCAGCATGGGCCAGCGCTTGCACCAGATCGTCAAGGTGAACAACCCCAAGAGCGACCTGGCCCATCAGATGCTGATCCACATCAACGAGCTCGCCACCCAGGCGCGCTCCGTGGCGCTGCTGACGGACACGAAAGAGATCGAGGCCGAGGTCAAGCTGTTGAAGGTGGCCGAGCAGAACTATCTGAAGGCCGAAAAGACCTTGATCGAGAACATCGGCAACGCGGGAGCTTCTGAAGACGAACGCCGGCTGATGGATGAGATCGCCGCAGCGGCGAAAGCCACGCTGCCACTGGTGATGCAGGCGGCCAAGCAAGGCCAGGACGGGGCCAATATCGAAGCCGCGACCACGCTGATGGAAGCGGTGCGACCCAAGGAG
>CBIHPH010000067.1:0-22219 GCA_966212105.1 uncultured Rhizobacter sp. | reverse complement strand
GCTCTGCGCTCTGCGAGACCCGTTCGCACTGGCTTCCGTAGTGTTAACAGGCCCTGGTCAGGGTGGGGGTGCTGCCGCCACCCAGCGGTCGTCCACCAGCAGCTCATGCGGCGTGAACTGGGCCTTGTAGGCCATCTTGTGGCTCTCGCGGATCCAGTAGCCGAGGTAGGTGTAGCGGAGCTTGAGCAGCCGGGTCTGCTCGATCTGCCACAGCACGTTGTAGGTGCCGTAGCTCTTGTGCGGCTCGGGCTCGTAGAAGGTGTAGACCGCGGAGAGGCCGTCGTTGAGGATGTCGAGGATGGACACCATCTTCAGCGTGCCGAGGCCGCGTCCGTCCTCGGGCGGTTCGCGGAATTCCACGAGGCGCGAGTTGACGCGGCTTTGCAGCAGGAACTGGGTGTACTGGTCCACGCTGTCGTTGTCCATCCCGCCGCCACTGTGACGGCCGGTCTGGTAGCGCAGGTACAGGTCGTAGTGCTCGGGCACGAAGCACAGCCGCAGCACCCGGGCCTTCAGGTGGGCGTGGGCCTTCCACGCGCGGCGTTGGCTGCGGTTGGGCTGGAAGGTGTTCACGGGCACGCGCAGCGGCACGCAGGCCTTGCAGCCGTCGCAGAACGGGCGGTATGTGAAGAGGCCGCTGCGGCGAAAGCCATTGGCCACGAGCCCCGAATACGCATCGGCATGAATCAGATGGCTGGGCGTGGCCACTTGCGAGCGCGCCATGCGGTCGGGCAGGTAGCTGCACGGGTAGGGCGCCGTCGCATAGAACTGAAGCGAGGCGAGGGGGAGCTCCTTGGGGTGGGTCACGGGCCGGTGTCCTCGGAGTGCGTGTCGGTGGGGCCGTCCAGCAGGTCCCACATCGATGCATCATAGGACCAATCCGGAATCGGCGCCCCTCCCACGCGCGGGGGAAGTTCACGCTCGAATTGCGCGCGAGGAATCTCCCGGCCGCCGAGCGATGCGAGGTGGCCGGTGCGCTGCTGGCAGTCGATCAGGTCGACGCCGTGGGCACGGCAAAAGCACACGAGGGCGCTGAACGCGATCTTGGAGGCGTCCGTGCGGCGGGAGAACATGGATTCGCCGAACACCATGCGCCCGACGTTGACCAGGTACAGGCCGCCCACCAGCTCGTCGTCGATCCAGGTCTCCACGCTGTGGGTCATGCCGAGTTCGTGCCAGCGGCAATAGGCCTCGATCATGTCGGGCACGATCCAGGTGCCTGCCTGCCCCTCCCGCGGCGCACGGGCGCAGGCGGTGATCACGGCGCGAAAGTCGCTGTCGATGCGCACCTCCCGGCCGGGCGTGCGGGCGAACTTGCGCACGGTCTTGCGCAGCGAATGCGACAGGCGGAACTCGTCCACATAGAGCACCATGCGCGGATCCGGGGACCACCAGAGCACGGGCTGGTCCTCCCCGTACCAGGGGAAGACGCCCTTGCCATAGGCCTCTCGCAAGCGGCTTGGAGACAGTTCGCCGCCGGCGGCCAGCAGGCCGGGGGCTTCCGAGCCTTCCGGCATGGCGGTGCGGGGCTCGGGCAGGGGGTCGCCGGCATCGTGCAGCCAGGGGATCACGGGGTGCCTCCCGCCTGCTGCATGGGGAAGGGGAAGAAGGGGGGGGCGACACGCCCAGGCACACGGCCTGCGGCACGGGAGAGCAAGGGGAGGGGGGCGAGGGCGTCCATCGACAACGATGGTAGCGTGGCCTCTCGACCGACGGGGGCAAATCGGTATTCGTCCGCGGGTGGGACGCCTTTGCGGCGCCGCCGGCCGGACGGCATTACCTAAGTCACGCGCTGCCCCTCGGGGGCGCCGGTATTCTCCAACCGGCTCGATCACGCCCGCCGCATGGCGGGGGCGTGCCTGCCTGCCTTCGATTTCGAACCGGTTCCGCACTTCCCATGCACTTCCACCGATCCGCCATCTCCCGAACCACCCGTGTGCGCGCCGCCGGCCTGGCCGCGGCGTTGCTGGCGCTCGCGCTGGCAGGCTGCGGCTCGGCGCCTTCTGTGCCGGCGTTGCTGCCGCCGGCCAAGACGACGCTGGTGTCCACCACCATCGTGGGCTCCAATGTGAACCCCGATGGCCGCAAGCGTCCGTCGCCGGTGATCGTTCGGTTGTACGAGCTGAAATCGACGGCGCTCTTCGAATCCACCGATTTCGTCACGTTGTTCGACAAGGATCAGGCGGCGCTGGGCGCCGAGCTGCTGTCGCGTGAGGAATTCGTGCTGCGGCCCGACGACGTGAAGGCGGTCAACAAGACGCTGTCTCCGGACGCCAAGTACATCGGCGTGGTGGCGGCATTCCGTGACCTGGAGCGCGCCCGCTGGCGCGTGGCCGCCCCGGTGGTGGCCAACAAGACGAACACCATGAAGATCAAGATCGACGACGTCAACGTGACGATCACCCGCGATGAGTGACCTGCGGCCACCCCTTCGCCTCCCTTTTTCCGAAGCAATCCAGGGTTTTGCAACATGAGCTGGCGCGCCAAAGTCGTTTGGTCCTCGGGGATGTTCCTGCAGCCCCACCACTTCCAGCAGGAAACGCGCTACCTCGAGCGGCTCGTGGATGCGCGGGTGCGCAGCCTGTCGCCGTTCGCCTGGGGGTTCTCGGAGCTCGAGCTCGACGAGGGCCTGCTTGCCCTGGGCAAGATCGGGCTGGCCCGGGCAAGTGGCCTGCTGCCCGACGGCACGCCGTTCTCGCTGCCGCAGCTCGACCCCCTGCCGCCGCCCCTCGACATTTCCCCCGACGTCAAAGGCGAGGTGATCTACCTTGCCATCCCGCTGCAGCGTGAAGGCCTCAATGAGGTGGACTTCGGCACGGGCCAGGGCGACGGCGAATTGAGCCGCTTCGAGGCCGAGGAGGAAGACGTCCGCGACAACACGGATGCGTCTGACGAGCCCACCACCATCCAGACGGGGCGCCTGCGACTGCGCCTGGTGCGCGCGAAGGAGGCCACGGAGGCCTATGCGCTGCTCGGCGTGGCGTTGGTGGCCGAGCGCCGCAGCGACGGCCAGGTCACGCTCGATCGGCTCTACATCCCGCCGCAGACGGGCATCGATGCGACCGCGCAGCTGTCGGCCAGTGCCTCACTGCTGCATGGCCTCGTGCTGCAGCGCGCACAGGCGCTCGCCGCACGCATGGGGCAGCTCAGCAGCGGGGTGTCGGAGCTGGCCGATTTCCTGATGCTGCAAACGCTCAACCGCAACGAACCCATCTTCAGCCAGCACATCGCCACGCCCAACGCCCATCCGCGCGAACTGCACCGCGACTGCCTGCGCCTGGCCGGGGACCTGGCCACGCTGTCGACCAACACGCGCCGCCCGCCCGTGTTCCCGCCCTACAAGCACGACGACCTGCGCGGCACGTTCACGCCCGTGTTCGATCAACTGCGGCGCATGCTGACTTCGGTGCTCGAACAGAACGCGTTGCAGATCGACCTCGTGGACCGCAAGTACGGCGTGCGCACGGCGGTCGTCAACGACCTGGAGCTCGTTCGCAACGGCACCTTCGTGCTGGCCGTCAACGCGCAGATGCCGGGTGATCAGCTGCGTCAACGCTTCCCGGCGCAGACGAAGATGGGGCCGGTCGACAAGATCCGCGACCTCGTCAACCTGCAACTGCCGGGCATTGCCCTGCGTTCGCTGCCGGTGGCGCCGCGCCAGCTGCCGTTCCATGCGGGCTTCTTCTATTTCGAGCTCGACGGCACGTCCGACCTGTGGAAGCAGATCGAGCAGAACGGCAACATGGCCATGCATGTGTCCGGCGATTTCCCGGGCCTGGAACTCGAGCTGTGGGCCATTCGCAAATGAACGACGACACGGTGTCCCGCGGGGCCGCTGGACGCCGGTGACCTGAAAGCCAGTCATGAGCACATCGACCCCGGACGATCCGTTTGCCGAGCACGACAACGGGCGCACCTTCATCATGCCCACCCCGGGCGGGCGAGGCGCCGTGCCCGCCACCGCGGCGCCGCGCCAGGCGGTTCCGACAGGCCCCGACGTGGCGGCCGACATCGGCCTGCCCGAGACCGGGCTCAATGCACTCGTGGCGCTGGCCAACCCACTGCTGGCCCTGGTGCCGCAGATCCGTTCCACCACCCGTCTGACCGACCCCGGGGCGCTGCGTGAATCCATCGCACAGGGCCTGCGCGAGTTCGAAGCGCAGGCGCGCGCACGCAACGTGGCGCCCGAGCGGGTGCTCGCGGCACGCTACGTGCTGTGCACGCTGCTCGACGAGGTGGCCGCCAGCATGCCGTGGGGCGCCTCCGGGCAGTGGGGCCGCCACAGCCTGCTCGCCATGTTCCACAACGAGACGAACGGCGGCGAAAAGGTCTTCCAGTTGATGGCCAAGCTGGCGGAGAACGCGGGTGCGAACCGTGATCTGCTCGAACTGATCTACGCGGCCTTGTGCCTGGGGTTCGAAGGGCGTTACCGCGTCGTGGACGGCGGCCGTGCGCAGCTCGAGGCCGTGCGCGAGCGGCTTGCCCAGATCGTGCGCCGCGAACGCGGCGATTACACACCCGCCCTCGCGCAGAACTGGCGCGGGGAAAAACCGCCGCGCCGCACGCTGCTCACCTGGCTGCCGCTGTGGGTCACGGGCGCCGTGGTGTCGCTGCTGCTGCTGGGCATCTACTGGTTCCTCTCCGCGCGCCTCAGTGCGGCCTCCGACCCGGTGTTCGCGCAGATCCAGGAATTGCGGCTGCTGCCGCCCACGCCGTCCGTCAAGATTCCGGCGGCCACCCCGCGGCTCGCGCAATTCCTGGTCAACGAGATCAAGGCCGACCTCGTCGCGGTGCGCGATGAGGTGGACCGCAGTGTGGTCACGATCCGTGGCGACGGCCTCTTCGCTCCGGCGAGCGCCTCGCTGACCCCTGAACGCCAGGCCTTGATGAAGCGCATCGCCGATGCGCTCGCCAAGGTTCCGGGTGCGGTGGTGGTCACGGGCCACACCGACAACATCCGCATCCACACCGCGCAGTTCCCGTCGAACTGGCATCTTTCCGAGGAACGGGCGAAAACCGTGCGGGACATCCTGCAGGCCGATGGCGTCACGCCCGACCGACTGCGGGCCGAAGGCCGTGCCGACGGCGAGCCGGTGGCCAGCAACGACACACCGGCCAACCGCGCGCTGAACCGGCGCGTGGAGATCACGCTGTTCGTGCCGCGCACGGGCGCGCAGTCCGCTGCTGCCGCGGCCCAGGGAGCCGCCCAATGAAAAAGATCTTCTCACTGCTGTTCAACGCGTGGCTGCTGCTGGTGCTCGGCCTGGCGGCCCTGGCCATCGTCATCTGGATCGTAGGGCCGCTCGTGGCCATCGGCACGGTGCGTCCGCTCGAAAGCGAGGGTTCGCGCTGGCTGCTGATCGGCGCCATCGTGCTGATCGTCGCGCTGCGCAAGGCGTGGCAGTTCTGGCGCGCACGCCAGGCCAACGACAAGGTCGTCGACCAGCTGATCGCGCCGGCCAAGGCCGCGGCCAATGACCCGGCAGATGCTGAACTGAAAACGCTCGGCGAGCGCTTCGCCACCGCGCTGGAGACCCTCAAGCGCGCCAAGTTCGACCAGGGCAAGACCGGCCTGGCCGGGGCCTGGAGCGGCTTGTCCTCGCGCGTGGGCAAGCGCTACCTGTACGAGCTGCCGTGGTACGTGATCATCGGTGCGCCGGGCTCCGGCAAGACCACCGCCCTCGTCAACTCGGGCCTGAAGTTCCCGCTGGCCGAATCGATGGGCGAGCACGCCGTGCGCGGCGTGGGCGGCACCCGCAACTGCGACTGGTGGTTCACCGACCAGGCCGTGCTGATCGACACCGCCGGTCGCTACACCACCCAGGACAGCCACAAGGCCGCCGACAGCAAGGCCTGGGAAGGTTTCCTCGACCTGCTGAAGAACGCCCGCCCGCGCCAACCGCTCAACGGCGTGCTCGTGACCGTCTCCGTGACGGACCTGCTGACGCGCAATGCGGCCGAACGGGCCCAGCATGCCGCCGCGGTGCGCCAGCGCGTGCAGGAGCTGCACCAGCAACTGGGCATTCGCTTTCCCATCTACCTGCTCGTGACCAAGTGCGACCTGCTCTCCGGGTTCATGGAAACACTGGGCGAGGTCGACAAGGACACCCGGGCCACCCCCTGGGGCATGACGTTCAAGCTCGACCGCGAGCAGCGCACCGACCTGGCCGCCTTCGGCCCGGAGTTCGACCTGCTCGAGAAGCGCCTCACCGACGGGCTGGTCGACCGGCTGCAGCTGGAACGCGATCCCCAGCGCCGCGCCCGCATCTACGGCTTCCCGCAGCAGTTCGAGGCGCTGCGCGGTTTGCTCAAGGACTACCTGGACCAGGTGTTCTCGCCTTCGCAGTTCGAGGCCCATCCGCTGCTGCGCGGGGTGTATTTCGTCAGCGGCACGCAGGAAGGCACGCCGATCGACCGCATGCTGGGGCGCATCGCGCGCACGTACCGCCTCGAGCGCACCGTCGTGCCGCCCAACCAGTCGAGCGGCCGCAGCTTCTTCCTCGGCCGCTTGCTGAGCGACGTGGTGTTCGCCGAAAGCGCCCTGGCCGGCACCAACCTCAAGTGGGAGCGTCGCCGCGGCTGGCTGGCGGTGGGGGCGTATGCGTTCATCGGCCTGTTCGCGGTGGCCTCGCTCATTGCGTGGAGCACGAGCTACGTCAACAACCAGGACTACGTCGCCAAAGTGGGCCGCACGGTCAATGATGTGCGCACGTTGCTGCAGTCCACGCCGAACCGGGCGTCGGCCGATGTGCTGGTGCTGCTGCCCGCGCTCGAGGCCACGCGCGATCTGGCGCGCGCCGGAATCGGCGATTCGGTGCCTGTTTCTTACGGCTTCGGCCTGTACCAGGGGCGCAAGCTCGATTCGGCCTCGCAACAGGCTTACCGCCGCATGCTGATCGATGCGGTGTTGCCGCGCATCGCACTCGGCATCGAGGAGCGCCTGAAGACCGGGCTGGACAATCCCGAGCTGCAGTATGAGGCGCTGAAGGCCTACGTGATGCTGTACGACCCGTCCCGCTTCGACGCGGCGGCGCTGAAGCTGTACGTGCTGGCCGATTGGGAAATGAACCTGCCGAGGTCGGTCACCACCGAACAGCGCGCCGCGCTCGAATCGCACCTCGATGCGCTGCTGGACGAAGGCCAGGCCGTGTCGCCGCTGCCCGAGGATCGCGCGCTCGTGGCGCAAACTCGCGCGCGCCTCGTTTCCTCGCCGCTCACCGAACGCATCTACCGGCGCCTCAAGCGCCAGGGCGTGGGGGCCGACGTGCCCGATTTCACGATCGCCAAGGCCGCCGGCCCCGCCGCCGCGCTGGTGTTCACCCGGGCAAGCGGCCAGCCGCTCACGAAAGGCGTGCCGGGCCTGTTCACGCACGAGGGATACCACAAGGGTTTCCAGCGCGAGGTGGACCGTGTGGCGCGCCAATTGGCAGACGAGGAGGGCTGGGTGCTGGGCGTCAATGACGCCGGGCGCCAGAGCTCCCTGCGCAACGCCGAGGTGTTGCAGCAGCTGTCCAACGAAGTGCGGCGCCTGTACCTGACCGACTACGCGGCCACCTGGGAGCAGTTCATCGGCGATGTGCGCATGCTGCCCACGAGCAACCTCGCCCAGGCGGTGCAGATGTCCCGGGTGCTGTCGGCGCCGGACAACCCGCTCGTGCCGCTGATGCGGGCCATGTCCCATGAAACCACGCTCACCGAGAACAACGATGTGGCGGCGAAGGCCGAGAACACCGCGCGGGATGCGGTGAACCGTTCGCGTGAGGAACTGCTGCGCCTGATCGGCAACAACCGGGCGCCCAGTGCCTCCCCGCTGCCGCCGGGCGCCAAGATCGAGAGCATCGTGGACGATCGCTTCGTTGCGTTGCGCAATTTCGTGACCACCCAAGGCGACAAGGGCCCTGCACCGATCGATTCCGCCGTGAGCCTGATCGGCGAGGTCTACACGCAGCTCAATGCGTCGGACACCGCGGTGAAGGCGGGCAACGTTCCGCCGCCTTCGGACGTGCCGAACAAGGTGAAGGCCGAGGCGGCCCGGCTGCCCGAGCCGGCGCGCTCGCTGATGAACACCTTGTCGGTCAGCGGCACGCGGGCTGCACTCGATGGCACGCGCAGCAACCTCGGCAACGCGCTGCGCGCCGAGGTGGGCGACTTCTGCCGCCAGGCCATCAGCGGGCGCTACCCGTTCGACCGCAATGCCTCCCGCGATGTCACCACGGAAGACTTCGCGCGCGTCTTTGCGCCGGGCGGGCTTTTCGATGCCTACTTCCAGAAGAACCTGGCGAACTTCGTCAACACCAACACGAAGCCCTGGAGCTTCAAATCGATCGATGGGGCGTCGATGGGTGGGGACACCGCCACGCTCGCGCAGTTCCAGAATGCCGCGGTGATCCGTGACACCTTCTTCCGCGCTGGGGGCAACACGCCGGGCCTGCGCCTGGATTTCAAGCCCATGGAGATGGATGCCACCATCACCCAGTTCACCCTCGACATCGACGGCCAGGTGGTGAAGTACGCCCATGGCCCGCAGATCCCCATGACCGTGCAGTGGCCGGGCCCGCGCGGCACGGGCCAGGTGCGGCTGGCGCTGCAGCCGGTGTCCACGAACGGAGGGCTGTCGGGCGCGGTCAACGAGGGGCCGTGGGCGCTCTTCAAGCTGTTCGATCGCCAGCTGATCGAGCCCGCCGGTTCGCCCGAGCGGTTCAAGACCACGTTCACCATCGACGGCCGCAAGGCGGTGTTCGTCGTGACCGCCAGCAGCGTGCGCAACCCGTTCCGCCTGCCGGAGTTGCAGAACTTCAGCTGCCCGGGGCGCCTGTGAGCGACGGTGCGTTCGGCGATCTGCTCGACGGCTTGAGCACCCACGATCGTGGGTCTGCGGGCTGGTTCGGCAAGCTGGCCTCGCTCGGCGATTTCGCGCACCGCCGGCTGCCGCGCGCCTTCGTCGATGTCCTCGACGACTGGTTGTCGAAAGGCATGGAGGCGAGCCGCGCGCAACTCGGGGACGAATGGCTCGATGTGTACCTGACCGGGCCGCTGTGGCGTTTCGCCTTGTCCCCGGGCGTGGTCGACGCGCGCTGGTGGTTCGGCGTGATGATGCCCAGCGTGGACAAGGTGGGGCGGTATTTCCCCCTGGTGGTGGCACGTGGCGCGCCCATGGCACCCGAGTCGACCGCCGGCGTGGCAGGGCTGGATGCCTGGTACCGGCAGGTCTCCGCTGCCGTGCTCGACACGCTGCAGCCGCAGGCCACGATCGACACCTTCGAGACGGCCCTGGCCGGTGCACCGGTCTGGCCCGAGACGCTGCCCGAACGCCGGCCGGACGTGGCGCATCTCCCCGGCCGGGACCGCTATCGGCTCGACGGTGACGCGGCGCTGGCCCAATGGGTGGCTGGCATTGGCCTGCGCGAGGCGATGCTGGTGTGTGCCGGCAAGAGCCTGTGGTGGCCCGACCATGCCCACACGGCCGACGCGAGCCTGAGCATCTGCAACGGCCTGCCGGGGCCCGACCAATTCGCGCTGCTGCTCGAAGGCGAGTGGTGAGATCGCTGCCGATGCCATGAACACGCCGTCCCGCCCACCGACCCCGCCTGGAAACGGTCCGGAGGCGTCGGCGCGCGGGGATCTGACGCCGTCCTGCGCGGTTCCCTTGCCCGCAGGCCATGTGCTCCAGAAGTACGTGATCGAGGGTGTGATCGCGACGGGAGCGTTGGGCATCGTCTACCTCGCGCGTTCACGCGCGGGTGGCAAAGAGGTGGCGATCGAGGAGTACATGCCCTCGGCACTCGCGTCTCGCCTGGAGGGCGGTCGGGTGTCGGTGCGGTCGGAGTGTGACCGCGACCGGTTCGAGCTGGGCCGCTGCAGCTTCGTCCATGATGCCCAATGGCTCGCCGCGTTCGACCAGCCCGCGCTCGTCAAGGTGCATCGCGTCTGGGAGCAGAACGGCACCGCGTACAAGGCCATGCCGCGTTACCAGGGCACGACGCTCGCACGATGGTTGCAGGAACAGGGTTCGCTATCCGAGCCGTGGCTGCTGGCCCTGCTGCAACCCCTTGTCGACGCGCTGGAGGTGATGCATCAGGACTGCTGCTACCACCTCGATGTCACGCCCGACAACATCCTGCTGCTGCAACTGCCGGCGACCGAGGTGCCCGCCGTGCGTCCGCTGTTGCTCGATGGCGGGGGGTCCTGCCGCACGATCATCGATCCGGGGCAGGCCGGTGCAGCCCAGTCCCCGTATGCGGCCATCGAGCTGGCCGACACTTCAGCATCGCTGGAACAAGGGGCGTGGACGGACGTCTACGCACTGTGCGGCGTGCTGTATACCGCCGTCACCGGCCGGCCACCGATGCCATCTGCCAGCCGCATGGACCACGATGGCATGGTGCCGGCGGTAGAGGCCGGCGCGGGGCGCTATTCACCCGAGCTGCTGGCAGCCATCGATGCGGGGCTGTCCGTGCGGCCGGAACAGCGTCCCCAAGACATGGCCGCGTTGCGCGCGCTCATCGGGTCCATCGGCTCGCCGTCGAGTCAGCGCCCCGGCCAGAGCAGCGCGTCAATGCCGGTGGTCGATCTGCCACTTCCGCCATCGCCTCCGAGCAAGGTCGAAGGTCCGGCGGCGTCGGTGACGGTTGCGACGACCTCGCGCGTGATGAACAAACCGCTGCTGGCCGTTGGCGTGTTGGCGGTGCTGCTGGCAGCGGCAGGAGGCTGTTGGATGCTCGGCGCGAGAGCGTCTGGGGCGCGGCCGGGATCGGTGCGTCCAGCATCGCCGGAACGATCCACGGCAGCCGGTGCGCTGCAAGACATCGTGCGCCATGCCGATCCGCATCTGGAGGTCGCGGCGGTGGCCGACAAGTCTCCGCTGCACAACGGCATGGACCGACTGCGGATTCGCGTCACCACGCGGGCGTCCGGCTACCTCTACGTTTTTTCGAATGGCACCGACGGCACCCGCTTGCGCCTGCTGTTCCCGAACGCCCTGGATCAGAACAATCGGATCGAGGCGAATGCCGACGTGGTGTTGCCAAGCCTGCCTTCGGCCATCCCTTCGGATGGGTCGCTGGGCGCGAACCACCTGGTGGCCGTCGTCTCCCCCCATCCGCGCGACCTGAGCCCTGCGGGCCTGCGCGCGGTGGACGGTGGCGTGGCCGAACTCGATCTGGCCAAGGCGGAGCGGCTCTGGGGAGCACGAGCCGGAGGCGCAAGTCCGTTCGTGGGTGGGGTCGTGTGCGCAGCCCAAGCGGTCTGCGACATGGGGTATGGCGCAAGCCGGGTCGAGGTCGAGCAAGTGGCCGGGGGAGACAGTCAGCATGGCACAGGCACAGGTCGGTGAGGGCACCGCGATCGCACCTCGCGGTTTGAAGACGCTGGTGCGCCGCCTGCGGCACCTTGGGGGTACCGCGGCGCTGTTGATCGCGGCTTCGGCGCAGGCGCAGTCCGGCGCATGCGAGCAGCTCAAACGCTCACTGGCCGAGCGCCTGCAGGGCGACCCGCGCAGCTACAGCCTGGAGGTCGTGCCGTCCGGCACGCCCTTGCCTCGAGGCGGCAAGTTCATCGGGAGCTGCGAGGGAGGCGCGAGGAAAATCCTGTACCGGAGAGGCGCGGTCGGTGAGCCGGCGTCTTCGCCGGCGGCGCCGGCGCTCGATGTCGAAGCGGCTGCTCCGAGGCCTGTCGCGACTCCTGGCGCTGCACCGCTTCCCGCGGACACTGCTTCTGGCCCCGTGACGGCCGCTCACGCCAATGCACCGGACGGTGGGGAGCCGGTCACGCTGGAGCCGGCAGTGTCCGGGCTGCTTCCGAAGTCCATGGCCGGGTGGTCATCAGCCGTCTTCCGGTTTGGGGTCCGGTACTGGCCCTGGCTCCTGGCGTTGCTGCTGGTGCCCATGGTGTGGATCGCCTGGGCCTGGTGGTCGCATCACCGGGCGTACGACGCTGCGGGGTTGCCGCGCGGCCCGCGCCTTCGATACCGCTGAGTGGGAGCGAAACGAACAAACGGGTGAAGCATGCAGGTAGACGGTGCAGGGTTCATTTCAATTGAGAAAGGCGCACATGTACTCTCGCCGAACTTTTCCGCTGGCAATCCTGGCACTCTTGGGCAGTCAAGGCGCCCTGGCCGACGACTTCGCCCGAAGGCTCGTGGAAGCCGCCCGCAAACGAACGCTGCGCCGAGAGACATACGATGGCTCCTATCGAAGGATCGGCTACCCCCTTGGCGATGTTCCAGACGAGCTGGGCGTGTGCACCGATCTCGTGATTCGTGCCTACCGCAGCCAGGGCATCGATCTCCAGGTCCTGGTGCACGAGGACATGACCAGAAGCTTTCGGTCCTATCCCACGACGTGGGGCATGAAGCATCCGGATCGCAACATCGATCATCGGCGCGTCCCCAACCTGCAAGCTTTCCTGGCGCGCAAAGGCACGGCATACCCGGTCAGCCCGTCGCCCGAAGCCTATCGTGCAGGAGCGCTTGTCACCTGGCGTCTTCCTGGCAACCTGCCTCACATCGGTATCGTGTCCGACCGGCTCGTGAAAGGTACCCGACGGCCCTTGATCATTCACAACATCGGCGCCGGTCCGGTCGAAGATGACATCCTCTTCAGCTATCCCATCACCGGCCACTATCGCTATCCGAAATGATGCATGCACCTGAACCCGCACCGCGTGCAATGAAAGCAGTCATTGCGTCATTCTTTTTCGCTTCGCTTGCGTGGACGGCGCCGGGAACGGCGGCCGAATCGCCCATGGCAGGCACCTGGAAGGTGAAGTTCAGGTGCGTGAACGTGGGGAGCCAGAACTGCATGCCCGAGGGGTTCTCGCTGCGGCTGTTCGTCAACGACGGCAGGCTCTGCGGCACGCATGTCTCGGTCACACGGGGCGGAAACAAGGTCGACGAAATCGGAGGGGAAGAGCCCAGCCTGACCGGCCGGGTGTCCGGCAACACGGCGACGGTCACCTTCCACAGTTCTTTTGACGGTCAGGGCAAAGCGGCGATCACTTTGAGCCGGGGGCAGCTGCGATGGCAGATCCTGGAACAAGAGGGTGAGCACTGGTTGCCATCCGACGTGACATTGCGGCGAGTGCGAAGTACTTCATGGGGATCGCAGCTCCATTGCAAGGGGCCCCAATGAAACCTGAGGCAGGAACCCTCCCCAGACAGCGCCATCACCCCATGCGATCCCTTTCTTCAATTGCCCTTTTGATCGTCTCAGTGCTTGTCCTGCAGGCACCCGGCGCCGCTCATGCAACGGAGCCGCTCGTCGACCGGGTGGAAATCCAGGGCCTCGAAGGCCGTCTTCACCATGCCAAGCGCGGTTTGCTGGACCTGCCCCATTCTGAACGGCTGCGCGCCATGGTCTTGCAGGAGCGCTGCACCGCCATCGGAGGTCCGCGCGGCAAGTACCGAATTGCAAACGGACGGCTGTGGCTCCAAGGCCTGTACCGTTGCGGTGGCGATGTGGACCTTCGCGATGTTTATCCGGAGAGCCAGGGCCCGATGCTCGCAACATGGGTCACCGGTGAACTGGTGGCAGAACTCGGCAGGTTCGTATGTCATGCAACCGATGGAACATCCGTGTTCGAGAAATCGGCCCGCATCACGGTCGAAAGCGGAAAGGTCACCGCATTGAACTACGGCGCTCCAGTGCAGGCGAAGGCGTGTGCTCGCAGTGCGCCCTGACTGTTGCTTCGAGCCATTTGGTCATGTTCCTCTCGTCCTGCATGTACCCCAGATGAAACAGTGCCTGTTCATTGCGCTGGCGACCTGGGCCTTGTCGTCTGCGCCGGCCTCCAGTCACGCCAAGGTGACCGACTGCCCGCCGATCATTTCGGGCGGCATCCAGTACAGCAGCCACGCCAATGAAGTGCAGGCTGTCATGCTTGCCACTGGGAAGGTTCTCTGGAGAACGGCGCTGTTCAGCGAAACGTACATCGGAGCGCGCGACCCGGCGGAGGAAGAGGATGTTCAATGGAACATTGCGTGCGTGCGCGAGGTTCGTGCAAGGGACGTACTGGCTACCGATCGCCGCAAGCGCGTGTTTCGCCTCGACAGATTTTCCGGCCGAGTCATTGGGATGACTCTCAAGCTCAAGGGGAGAGGGACAGTCCTCGAGGACGACGCTCCCGTCCGTCACTGATAATCGGCGCGACCCGGCGCTCGCCAGCGCCCTCCCGGACCACCATCCAGCAGAGCGCCTGTGTACGTCAATCGAATCTCCTTCACATTACCGGGCTCGCCTTCTCGGAGCGGGGAGCCCACCGCCGATTTGGTAAAAGAAGTGCTGGAGACGTGGCGGATGAATGGCCAGGTATGCGGACGCGAGTGGCCCATATTTGAAGAGGGGAGTGGGTATTCGACCGTGGCGCTCTCGCCCGAACGAGACTCGCTCGAACCCGGCTTCAACAGTACCTATGTGGCCGTCAGCATTGCGCGCAGCGCGGCGGAGGGCCTTCAGATGACATGCAAGGTACTTGGCGAGGACGCCGAGTCCTTGCCGGCCTGTTCGTGCACCACCCCCAGCGCCTATGCGTTGTTCACGAACTACTTGAGCCTCGAGTCCCCCATTCGCTGCATGGACTGCTTCCGTCCGGTCCCGCTGTATCGGATGAGGCCGATGGCCAGCGGCGAGTTTTGCGAACTCATCACCTGGCAGTCCGACTACCAGTCCTGCGACAGGCTGCAGATGAACTGCACGGTTCTGGAGCGGGCGGCGACGCGGGAAATCTCGAACATCGACAGCGCCCTGACAAAGAACGGCCGAGCGCACTGTGCAGCGCTCGCCGTCTCGTCCGAGCGACCTTGTTACTACTACCTCTATCGAGGGCATGGTCGAAGCCATCGGGCAGAGGTGGCGCGGCGATGTGCAGGGTGCGGTGGCGAGTGGCATCTTGCCTCTCGCCTTCACTCTCTGTTCGATTTCAAGTGCGACCGCTGCCACTTGCTATCCAACGTCGCGTTCGATGTAGGGGCGTAGAACCTCAGCGCTTGTCTTGTGCTCTTTGCTCCCTTGGCGCCTGTTTTATTGCTCGCCGGAAGGGGCAATGGCTTGCATGAATCATGGAACGAGCCACTGGCCTTCTCATGCACAGCGGCAGGGGATGAGCTGCCGCCAACCGATTTACTTTGAGGCCTATTTTGCCGGCGCAGCTGTCTGGCCCGACTCCGTCACTATCAGCCAGGCGCCGTTGATCAGTTTCCAGGTGAGCGCCTTGTCGGTGACCTCGGTCGACGATGCCTCCCGACGGATCTGCCTGAAGCGTGTTTCCACCGTGGTGCGATCGATCACCGTGGCCCGCGGGTTCTCGATGGTCACGCTCAGCGGTCCGGGTTGCGAGAGTGCGGCACGGCGCCCGGTGCGCCATTGGTCGAGCGTGCCGGTCTCGGGTTTGAACACGGGGGCGTAGAACGACAGGTGGCGCGCCGCGTCCTTGGCCTGCCAGGCGGCGGCCCATTCGGCCACGCGCTGCAGCACCAGGGTGGTGACCGGCGCGGCAGCCTGTGGCGTCACGGGCGCAGGCGCCGGCGTCGCGGGGGGCGTCATCGCCGCGGCACGCTGACGCAGGGCTGCGGTGTCCATCGTCAACGTGGGCACGGCCTCGGCTGGGCAACGGCCCGGCGCATCGTCGCCTGCGGCCCAGCCGTCGGCATCTTCGGGTGCGGGCGGCGCGGTGTCGGGCCGCATGAGGCCCAGGGTGGGGGCCAGCTGGTGGATGGCCGCATGCGTGCGTAGGTAGGCGATGCTGAGGTCGTACTCGGCGTTGGCATAGGAGCGCAAGGCGGTGTACAGCTCGTTTTCAGAGTTCAACAGATCGAGCAGGCTGCGCTGACCGATGTCGAACTGCTGGCGGTAGGCGTCGCGGGCCTTGGAGATCGCAATGGTGTTGCGGTCCAGGTAAGTGAGCTGGTCCACCAGCTTGCGGGTGTCGTTGTAGGCGATGGACACCGTTTGGCGCACGTCACGGCAGGCTTTGTCGCGCAAATCTGCGGCCTGGTTGACGAGGTTGGCTTGCTGGCGCACCCGGGCGACGTCGGCCCCGCCGTTGAACAGGTTCCAGTTCAGCACGATCTCGGCGGTGCTGTCGTTGCGCTGATCGCGTACGCCATCGAGGTTTCGGCCTGCGCCGCCGCGCAGGCGCGCCTCCAGCTTCGGCTGGTAGCTGCTTTCTCGCACGGACACGAGGACACGGGCGGCACGCAGGCTTTCGACGGTGGCGCTGATGGCCGGGCTGCGGCGGATGGCTTCGTCTGCGGCGGCGTTGGCAGTGGAGGGCAGGCCGGCCTTGAAATCGGCCGGCTGGGGCAATGAGGCCGGAGGCACTTCGCCCACCAGGCGCTGGTAGCGCGCGGAGACGTCGTGCAAGTTGGAGATTTCCGTGTTCAGGTTCGATTCGGCCAGCGCGACGCGGGCACCAGCCTGTTCCAGATCGACCCCGCGCCCCACACCGGCCTTGAACCGTGACTGGATCTGGTTGTAGGCGGCCTGGTGCTGCACGAAATTGTCCTCGGCCAGCTGGACGAGGCGGCGGTACCGCAGCACGTCGTAGTAGGTGCGGGCCGCCTCGAGGGCGGTCTGTTCGGTGATGTCCACCACCTCGAAATAGCGGGCGAGCCGCTCGTGGCTCAGGCGCCCGACGTCGTTGCGGGTGGCCAGCCCATCCCACAGCAGTTGGGTCAGCGTGAGTGAGGCGCCGGTTCGCGTCATCGATTGGCTTTCCGGGGTGCGGCCGTCGATGCGATCGCGGGCGCGGCCACCGTTCGCGTTGAGGTCGAGACGCGGGTAATAGCCACCCCGTGCAGCGTCCACGGCATCGGCGGACGCGCGATAGGCGTTGAAGCGCGCCGTGACCTCGGGATTGGCGTTGATTGCCTTCTGGACGGCTGCTTTCAGCGGGGCCTGGTCGTCCACTTGCGCGTGCGCCGTCGTGGCGCAAACCAGGGCGATGGTGGAGAGCAGGGCCGTGTTTCTTGAAAGCATCTCGATCCTAGGGGCAGTGAAGTCGCCTCCCGCGGGAGACTCGTGGAGTGTAGTGAGCGGCCCTGCGATGGCTGGTCTGCAACGACAAATTGCCTGGCAGTAAATCACGCAATGCGCTTGTCGTTCGCGAGCAATTTCTAACACAGCGTCAAGGCCGCGGCGGATAACCCCTCAAGGGCACCTCGAATATGACGACAACCCGGTGCAGTGCTCCACGCTATGCGGCACTGGTGGATCTGCGCGCATCAGCACCGCATCGCCTGGAACACTGCACCAGAGGGGGCACCCTGTCCCCCAGGGAGACTTGTGCGCCGAACCGACCCGCTCCGTCCCTTGCCGACCGTGCCGCCGGATGCCGGGGTTGCGGCGTGGGCGCGACGCATGCTCGTGGCGGCGATGCTCATCCTGCTGGGGCCTGTGACCGGGCTGAGGGCCTGGGACGTGGACCGCATGACCGAGGCCGCGCGGCGCGCCGGCCCGCGTGCGGTGGCTGGCGTGCAGGCACTGCAGCAGGTGGTGGCGGCCGCCACGCCGCTCGACGATGCCGGGCGCCTGCAGGCGATCAACCAGTTCTTCAACCGCCGCATCCTGTTCCGCGATGACCAGCTGGTCTGGGGAGAGGTGGACCATTGGTCGAGCCCGCTGGAGACCTTGACCGTGGGGCAGGGCGATTGCGAGGACTTCGCCATCGCCAAGTACTTTTCCCTCATTGCGATGGGCATGGCGCCAGCGAAACTGCGCCTGGTTTACGTGCGTGCGCAGGTGGGCGGACCGCAAGGCGTGGTGCAGGCACACATGGTGCTGGCCTACCATCCCACTGCCGATGCGGAACCGTTGATCCTGGATAACCTGATGAGCGAGATCCGTCCGGCATCCCGCCGCCCGGATTTGGCGCCTGTTTTCAGTTTCAATGGGGACGGTTTGTGGCAGGGTGTAGGCAGCCAGACGGCCGGGGACCCGGTCGCGCGGCTGTCGCGCTGGCGAGAAGTGCTTGCGAAGGCGCGGGCCGAGGGGTTTCAATGAGTCGCATGAATCAAGAGGACACTGCATGTCGTTGATCCGCCAGATCTGGCTGTTGATGCTGGGCACCGTGCTGTTGGCGTTCCTCGGGAGCGTGACGGTGGCCGTCGAGTCCGCACGCAACTACCTCGAGACGCAGTTGCAGCTCAAGAACGCCGACAACGCGACCTCGCTCGCTCTGGCGCTGTCCCAGCAAAAAGGCAACCAGGAACTGATGGACCTGATGATGTCGGCGCAGTTCGATACCGGCTTTTACCGGCGCATCCGGCTCCTGGGCAGCGACGGCAAGGAGAAGTTCGTCCGCAAGGCCGACATCGGCCCCGCCAAGGCGCCCGCCTGGTTCGTGAACCTGGTCTCCATCGAATCGCATCCGGGCGTGGCGCAGGTGTCCGATGGCTGGCGGGCACTGGGCCAGGTGGAGGTCGAGAGCCAGGTCGCGTTCGCGATCGACGAGCTGTGGAAGAGCAGCCTGCGTTCGGCCCTGGCGCTGGCCGTGGTGGGGCTCGTGGCGGGTGTGCTGGGCACGCTCGTGGTGCGCCGCATCCGCAAGCCGCTCGACAGCACGGTCGACCAGGCCCACGCGCTGGTCAAGGGCGAATTCATCACCGTGCAGGAACCGAATGTGCCGGAACTGCAGCGCCTGACGCGGGCGATGAACACGATGGTCGAACGTCTTCGCGTGGCCTTCCAGACCCAGACCGCGCAGCTCGATTCGCTGCACAAGCAGGCCAACTGCGATGCGTTGACCGGCCTGTCGAACCGTTCCCACTTCCTCGGGCTGCTCGGTGGAGCGCTGCAACGCGAGGACGGTGCCATCGATGGGGGCCTCATGCTGTTGCGCGTGCTGGACCTGGCCGGCATCAACCGCCTGCATGGCCATGCCGTGGCCGACCGCATGATCACCACCATCGCCCAATCGCTGCGGCCCTATGCCGAACGGGTGGACGGCTGTTTTCTCGGTCGCCTGAACGGCTCGGATTTCGCGCTGTACCTGCCGGTGCCCGGCGTGGCGCGCGAAACCGCGCAGGCGGTGGCAGACGCCCTGCGCCTCGTGCTGCCGTCCCTCGGGGCCGGGGCCGGGGTGGCCGTCGGTGCGGTGGAAGTACGGCGCGACATGTCGCTGGCCCTCGTGATGGGCACGGCCGACGCCGCGCTCGCCCGCGCCGAGAGCCACGGGCCCTTCGCGGTGGAACTCGCGAGCGAGATCTCTCCGCCCATGGCGCTGCTGGGCGAAGGCGCGTGGCGCCAACGCATCCGCGAGGCGCTGGTGCACGACCGGGTGCGCCTGATGGCCTTCCCCGTGGTCGACAGCAGGTACCAGCCCATCCACCTCGAATGCCCCCTGCGCATGCAACTGGAAGAGGGCGGCGTGCTGGAGCCGGCCGCCCGCTGGCTGCCGCTGGCCATGCGAAGCCGGTTGACCGTGGACGTCGACGAACGGGCCCTGGCCCTGGCGCTGATGGAGGCCACACGAGACGGCCAGTCACGCTGCGTGAACCTGTCCCCGGCCTCGCTCAGTGACAGCAGCTTTGCCCCCCGCTTGCGTGCCCTCTTGTGGGCGGCGCCGCGGGCCGCCCGCCTGATCTGGCTCGAGGTGGCTGAAGTGGCCGCGGTCGAACACTTCCATCTGCTGCAGGAACTCAGCCGCCAGCTGCGCCCCATCGGCGTGCGCATTGGGCTCGAACATGCGGGCGAACGGCTCGGGCAGATTCCCCGCCTGTTCGAAGCGGGGCTCGACTACATCAAGCTCGATGCGTCCGTGGTGCGCGGCGTCGGCGTGGATGAAAGCCGCGCGACCTTCGTGCGCGGCACCGTCACACTCCTGCACGGGCTTTCGCTTCAGGTGTTTGCCGAAGGGGTCGTCGATGAGATCGATGCCCAGCGGCTGTGGGAATGCGGGGTCGATGGGGCAACTGGGCCTTACATCAGTGGGAAGGTGGGCATGGGCGGGTGAGCGGGCTTCCCCCGCTTTCCCCCTCCCGGGGGCAAGAGGTCTACCTTGAGTTTCTCGCCGTGCAAGGGTTTTGTGCTGGCGCGCCGGGTCTCGGCCCGGCAGCCGACTTTCCTGTGCGCCCGGCACCTTGAAGGTGCCCGTCCTGCCATTCCCGCCGGGACTGGTACTTATTTCACCGCACCGCCAGGCCGCTCGTAGTCGGAGCCGATGTGGGCTGGGACGACCTCCAACGAGTCGGCACGCTGGAATGTCAGCGACATGTCCTGGGTGCCGGGCATGCTCAGGCGGATGCCTCGTTCGGCATGGTTCTTCAGCAGCACCCATTCCTGGCCCTGCAGGCGGACGACATAGTCGGTACGGCCAAGGGGGTCCTCGCGCACATCGGCCATCACGACCTTGCCATCCCAGGGGTGGTTGATGCCGAGAATCTTGATCAGTGCCTTGTCGCCCTTGGCAGAGGGTGCGATTTGGACTGTGAGTGTCTTGGGGCCAATGTAGGACTCGCCGTGGGCGGCCATCTCGAAGGGGGCCGCCGCGGCGGCCGCGGACAATGCGGTCAGCATCAGACCCAGGGCGATACGTGGGGTGTTCATGGTTCCTCTCTTGATTTTTACGGCGGACTCTACACCGTGAAAATCTTCTCAGGGGATCCGGAACCCGCCTGATTGAGGGGGCGCTTCCAGGCGTGCACTGCCTTGATGCGCACCAGCAGCGCACCGTCGGGCGAAAGCCGGGAGCCACCGCCTCAGTGGGCACCGGCGTCCACCGAGACGACAGAAAATGATGGGCGGGCGAGCAAAGCGAGCAACGCCCCGTCACCCATGACAGGCAGGCCAGTGCAGCGGAGGCGCAGATCGCGCCTGGGTTCGCCGGCGGACTCGTGGAGCGCGAAGCGCGTGGGCGCGACGTCAGTGGGTGCCAAAACTTCTTGCCGTACGATGCGCCCGACCATGTGTTGCAGGGGCTTCGATCACACACCATCTTATGAACAAGACGTTGAAACCCTCCGTGCGGACGCCTGCCCCCATCGTGTGCCTGGTGGTCGGGCTCGCTGCGGCTCTCGGATCCGATGCCGCTCGCGCCGAGCCCTTCGAAACCTCGGGCTGGAGCATCGATGCCAAGGCCCTCTTGGCTGAACAAGCCCCCGAGGACGTGAAAGAGCTGGCGCGAACCCTTCGCTACACCAAGCCCATGGTGTGTTCCGTCGAGTATCAGCTTCCCATCGCCAGCATCGAACAGATGCTGATGATCCGGGTTCCCGACGGCTACGAGACCACCTGGTTCCTGTATCGGACCCGCGAGGAGGCCGTTGTGGTGCAGTTGTTGTCGGCAGCCCCGAACAAGGTCTTCTCCACCCGCTACCGCATCGTGCGACCGGTCGAATGGGATCGCGTGTTCGCCAAGTTCGCCGCCCATGAGCAACGTCGCCCTACGCCCCCGAGCGACGAGCGCCTTGAGCACGGGTGGTTCTGGCCCCGCGGTTACCAGGGTGTCGTCAGCGTCTACGACCGTGAGCGCACGCGGGAGTATTTGCTCGCGACCGAAGATGTTCACAGCCTTCATGTGAAAGGGCCGATCGACAAGTTCTTCTGCGAAACGCTCTTTTCGGGACTGCATTGCCGCACTGGCGCGCAAGTCGGTCCAGGCTGGGTCATGAAAGATCTGGAAGGCCTTCTGCACAGCCCGCCTCTCGAAAATCCGCGGCCCGCCGACACCCCATGGCCGCTGCTCGTGCAGTTCGCCGACAAACCGGCAATCGAACCAGCCTGTCGTGCCGTTCAGTAGTCTGTCAGGCTCGACGAGCAGGACCTCTCCATCGAACGAACATGAGCACAGGCGAGCGAGCAAAGCGAGCAACGCCCCGAACCGCGTGCGACAGACAGGCAAGCGAAGCGAAGCCGCACATCAAGCCACCCGCGAGGCCTGCGCTGCCGGCCGACCCGGGGTCGCCCCTCGGGGGCAGGAGGCCCCAGCCGTGCCAACGCGCCTCGGCTGGCTTGGCATCGCTCTACTGCGAAAGCACACCCACTGCCCCCGGTGGGCACCGGCTTTCGCCGGTGTGACAGGAGTGCCAGTGCGGGCAGAGAGAGCGAGAGGCGAGCGAGCTACTGCGAAAGCACACTCACTGCCCCCGGTGGGCACCGGCTTTCGCCGGTGTGACAGGAGTGCCAGTGCGGGCAGAGAGAGCGAGAGGCGAGCGAGCTACTGCGAAAGCACACTCACTGCCCCCGGTGGGCACCGGCTTTCGCCGGTGTGACAGGAGTGCCAGTGCGGG
>CBIHPH010000066.1:0-22807 GCA_966212105.1 uncultured Rhizobacter sp. | reverse complement strand
CGGCGCGAACTCTCCCGTGATCATCCAGTCGGACAACACCTTCAGCCAGGACGCCGACAACACGAGCACCGCGACCAACGACAAGTCGCTCGACCTGCGCCTGCTGCTCAGCAACTTCTGATCGTCATCGTTTCATCCACCCCCTCTTCATGTGAGAACCATCATGCAAACCACTCTGACCATCCAAGACCTGTCGGCCAGCCACGAACTCAGCGGCAAGGCCCTGTCCGCCGTGCACGGCGGCCAGGACAACCAAGCCAACGGCACGAGCCAGTTGAATGCCCAGGGCATGGCGACCCTGGCCAACGTGGGCAACGGCTCGCGCGTGCTGGGCCCGGCCACGATCCAGTCCGACAACACCTTCACCCAGGACGCCTACAACACCAGCTACAGCTGGAACGCTGACCTCGTCAGCATCGGCGACAAAGTCCCCTTCTCGCTTTGATCGCTCCGGTGCCCGGCACGGATGGGGGGCGGTCCCTGCCCCCCACCTGCAGGTCCACATCATCGACACCTCCCTTTCGGCAACGCACATGCAAAGTCCAGCAAACCCCAAGACGGGCATGAGCATCGAAACCGGCCCGATCCGGTGGACCTCGGCCTCCCGATCCCACCCCGGCCTGGTCCGCGAGGTCAACGAGGATGCCTGCCTCGAGCAGCCCGAACGCGCCCTCTGGGCGGTCGCCGACGGCATGGGCGGGCATTCGCTGGGGGAGTTCGCGAGCCGCCTGGTCATCCGGAGCCTGGCCGATCTGCCCGAAGTGCCCCACCTGGAGCAGTACGTCGACGAGGCGCGTCAGCGCTTGCAGAGCGCCAATCGGCGGCTTCGCTCAGAGGCGGCACGGCGTGATGTGCCGATCATCGGCACCACGATCGTCGCGCTGCTCGCCTCGGGGCGCCATGGCGCCTGCCTGTGGGCCGGCGACAGCCGCATCTACCTGTGCCGGTCCGGGCGCCTGAGGCTGCTCACCCGCGATCACAGCCAGCTCGAAGCGGCCCGCGCGCAGCGCCAGGCGAACGCAGACGATACGCTGCACCGCCCGGCCGGGAACCTGATCACACGTGCGCTCGGCGCCGAGGACACGCTGGAAATCGATCGGGCCACCGTCGACGTCGTGGACGGTGATGTCTTCCTGCTGTGCAGCGATGGCCTGAGCAACGAGGTCAGTGAACGGGCCATCGAGCAAGCGCTGCTGCCGGGAAACTGCCGGCAAGCCTCCCAAGCGCTGGTCGAGCTGGCACTCCAGCAAGGTGGGCATGACAACATCACGGCCGTGGTGGTCCGCGCCGAGGACATGTACAGCCCTGACCGGACCGAGATCCATCCGGTGCTGTGAAACAGGCCGTCAGCCCGGTTCGTCACGAGACGATGAATTCGCGTGGCGGCTGTCCTTCGATCGAATGCCATGCTTCTTCAGAAGCGACTGCAGATGCGAGCGGTTCATGTCGCAGCGTCTGGCAAGCTCGGTCACCACGCCGCCGACTTCCTTCAGGCCGCGCTCGAGAAACTCGCGCTCGGCCTGATCGCTGGCCAGGCGCTTGGCCTCGCTGAATGCAGCAGCCCCGATCGTTTTGTCGTCGGCGTCGAGCGTGGCGGCGGTCACACCACGTGCCGGTGGCATGGGCCGGACGTCCGAAGGCAGGTGCTCCAGATCGGCGGTCTGTCCGGCCAGGCATGAGAGGCGATAGATGATGTTGCGCAACTCCCGGATGTTGCCGGGGTAGGCGTAGTCCAGCAGAAAGGCGCGCAGCCGCCGTGTCATCTCGATCGGGCGCCGCTTGAGCGCCTCGGCGGCTTCGTCGCCGATGAATTCGAACAGCATCGGGATCTCGTCCCTGCGCTCGCGCAGCGGCGGCAGCGACAGGTGGATGACGCTGAGCCGATAGAACAGGTCCTCCCGGAACTTCCCTTCCTTGCACCATTGGCGCAGGTTCCGGTTGGTGGCCGCCACGATGCGGGTGTCCACCGCAATCGGCTCGTCAGACCCCACCCGCTGGATCTCGTGCGCCTCCAGCACCCGCAGCAGCTTCACCTGGCCGGTCAGGGGCAGTTCGCCGATCTCGTCGAGGAAGATGGTGCCAGTATGGGCGCTCTCGAACTTGCCCTTGCGATCGGTCGATGCACCGGTGAATGAGCCCCGGCGATGGCCGAACAGTTCGGACTCCAGCAGGTTCTCGGGAATGGCGCCGCAGTTGACGGAGATGAACGGCCGGTCGGCCCTGTCCCCGTTGGCGTGGATCACCTTGGCCATCAGTTCCTTGCCGGTGCCGCTCTCGCCATCGATGAGCACGGGCAGGCCGGTGGGCGCGGCCTTCTCGGCGATTTCGAGTGCTTCGAGCAGCTTGGGGTTCTCGCCGAATGCACCCTCGAACACGAAGCTGCGCTCGATCAGGCCCTGGCGCCGCTGGCGGCGCGACAGCGCCGCGCGCGTCGGCTCGGCCGCGGCGGCCTGGACGAACCGTTCCTTGTGCGAGAGCTGCATCACTTCGTCGCGCAGGGCACCGGCCTGCCTCAGCAGCTTCTCGATGTCCGGCCTTTCGAGCCTGGAGGCCCAGCGCAGCGTGGAGCGCAGGATCTCGATTTTCTCGATCAGCGCCGCGTACGAAAGGGTGGAGCCGGCCTCGATGTCGTGGTCGAGAATCTTCATGCGGCACTCAACTGCTTCTGCACCAGTTGGTAGTACATGCCGCGGCGCTCCACCAGTTCCTCGTGCCGCCCCTGTTCGACGATCGCGCCCTCGTAAAGCACGAGGATCTTGTCGGCCCGCATGATGGTGCTCAGGCGGTGCGCGATGATGACTGCGGTGCGGCCCTTCAGGATGTCCTGCATGTTGGCGATGATGTTGCTCTCGGACTGGGTGTCGAGCGCCGAGGTGGCCTCGTCGAACACGAGCAGGCGCGGATCGTGGTACAGCGCCCTGGCGATGCACAGGCGCTGGATCTGGCCGCCCGACAGTCCCATGCCGCGCTCGCCCACCACCTGCTCGTAGCCGAGCGGCATCTTGGCGATGAACGGGTGCACATCGGCCATCCGCGCCACCTCCTCGATGCGGCGGCGGTCCGGGGTCTCGTCGCCGCTGGCGATGTTCTCGGCGATGGTGCCGGAGAACAGCAGGTTGCTCTGCATCACGTAGCCGACCTGCGCGCGGTAGTACGCCTTGTCGATGGCGCTCATGTCGTAGCCATCCACGGTGAGCTTGCCTTCGGTGGGCGGGTAGAAGCCCACGAGCAGCTTGGCGAGGGTCGTTTTTCCGGAGCCGCTGCGGCCGACGATCGCAATCAGTTCGCCGGGCCGGATGTCCAGGCTGATGTTTTCAAGCACGTAGGGCGTCTCGTCGCCGCCGTAGCGGAAGTAGACGCCGTCGAAGCGGATGGCCCCCTGCAGATCGGGCAGCACCACGCGCGACGCCAGATCCTCCGGCTTCTGTTCGGGCGCGATGTCGAGCACGTCGCCCAGGCGCTCCATGGCAACCGCAGCGTCGTTCAACTGGCTCCACAGCCCGACCAGGCCCATCAACGGCGCGAGCACGCTGCCCATCAAGGCATTGAATGCGATCAGCTGGCCGATCGTCAGTTCGCGCGCCAGCACGAGGTTGGCGCCCGCCCAGAGGATGGCGATGGTGGTCGCGGCGTTGAACAACTGCCCCGCCAGCCCGACCAGGATGCTGAAGGACTGCGAACGGTAGGTCACGCCGAGCGCCTTGGCGTACTTCTTCTCCCATTTGAGGCGCACCGGGCGCTCGATGCCCATGCCCTTGACGGTCTCCACCCCGCCCAGCGCCTCCATCAGGTAGGCCTTGGCGTCGGTGCCTGCAGCGAAGGATTCGCGCGCAAAGCGCTTGACCTTCGGCGTCACGAGCACGGTCAGCGCCAGGATGGGCATGACGAAGGCGATGAGCAGCAGCGTCAGCTTCACGTTGTAGAGGAACATGACCGTGAAGTAGATGAAGATCATCAGCAGGTTGAGCACGGTCGTGACGCTCGATTCGGTCAGGAAGGCCCGGATCGTCTGGTTCTCCTGGAAGCGCGCGAAGATGTCGCCGGTCTTGCGCTTGGCAAAGAAGGAATACGGCAGCGACAGCGTGTGCTTCAGGAACTGCGACATCATCGCGAAGTCGAGCTTGCGCACCATGAAGTTGGCCAGGAAGGCCCGCGTCGTCGCCATCACCTGCGTGAACACATGGGAGATGACCAGCCCGGCGATCAGCAGGTGCAGCAGGTTCACGTTCTGATGCACGATCACGCCGTCCAGGATGTTCTGGATGATGACCGGAGGGATGATGCCCAGCATCTGGATCACGAACGTCGCCAGGAACAGATGGACGAGGATCTTCTTGTAGGGCACCAGGTACCTGGCGAACCGCACCCACGGCGAGCGTGATGCTGCCACCTGCGCCATGTCCTGGCCGGCGGTGAACACCAGGCAGGTGCCGCTCCAGCCGCGCTCGAACTCCTCCACGGTCAGCTGCCTGAAACCGACGGCCGGGTCGGCGATCCACACCTGGCGGTTGGAGACGCCATACACCACGACATAGTGGTAGCCCTCCCAATGCACGATGAGCGGCAGGTCGAAGCCGCGCAGCGCATCGAAGCTGCACTTCACGCCGCGCGTGGTGAAGCCGAGCGATTCGCCGGTGCGGGCCAGGCTCTCCATGGTCGCACCTTGCGTGGTGACGTTCGCCAGCTCGCGCAGTTTTCCTAGCGTCATGTTGATGCCGTAGTGCTTGCAGATCATCGCCAGGCAGGCCGCCCCGCAGTCCATCTCCTCGGCCTGCTCCACCCAGGCAAAGCGCTGGATGACCTTCTCGCCCAGCTCGGGCCTGGATGTCAGATCGAGCATCACCGGCTGCTTGCGCCGTTCGGCCACCTTCTTCTGGCGCTGCAGTTCCCGGTCGATGAGTTGCACCCGCTCTTGCAGCGCCTCACGCACCTTCGGGTTGCGTTCGAGGATGAAATGAGCCGTCTTCTCCGGGATCACCAGCAGCGCGGTGTCGGTGCTGGCGATCACTGATGCGGCCTGCTCCTGGCGCATCAGGCAGGCTTTTTCGCCGAAGGTGTCGCCCTGCCGCAGCGTGGCCAGCAGGTATTCATTGCCTTCGTCGCGACGCACGACGCGCACCTCCCCGTGGCGCACCACATAGAGCCTGCGATCCTCCCGGGAATCCTGCCTCAGAATTTCCTTGCCGACACCGACCTGCTTGACGCCGACGCTGCGGATGAATTCCTCGAGTTCGCTCTTGTCCACCTTGCCTCGCAGGTCGAACAACTGGCTGATCAATCCGCCCGCCGAACTGATCGCGATGCGGCCCGCGACGAATGCACGGGCCGCAGGATTGCCGGCAACGACGGGCGCGACGACATCCCGCGGGATGCACAGCAACTCGGTCTTTGCCGATGCACGGGCCGATGATTCATGCCGGTAGTCCCGCAGCATGACCATCTCGGCAAAGACTTCGCCCACCTTGCGAACGCCCATGCTGATTTCTTTGCCGCTCTCCTCGGTGAACACCCGGATCGAGCCCGACTTGACGACGAACACGCCGTCTGCGGCCTCGCCGGCGCTGCAGACGGTGTCGCCGAACGAGAGAAACCGTGATTGCAGGCCGGCGGACAAACGATCGATCTCATCCCGGGTGAACACGGAGAACAGATCCACCGATGCCAGGAAATCGGCGTGCGAGGGCAGCTTTTGCGCATCCATGGGCTTGGGCAGGCTCAGCAGGCCTCGATGACGTGTTCCTGCGCCCTGGCGCGCAGCCATTCCTCGCGCAACAAGCGGCGCACCTCGGTGGCCGTCTCATCGTCGAGGCGGGCCGGATGCTTCGCATTGACCCTGAAGATCTCGAACACCGTGCGGTCGGCCGATGCGAACGGGCCGAGCAGTTCGCCGACCGCGGCATTGAACACCTTGGCCTCGATGTCGGTCCGCAGCGATCCGCGCAGCACCTTGCCGATCAGGCCGCCTTGCTCCCGCGTATCGGCGATGGAATGCTCGCGGGCCATCTCGTCGAAGCTGTCCGGATCGTCGGCGAGCACGGCCATCATCTCCTTGGCCTTGCCCTCGGCGTCAAGGACGATGTGACTGACCTCGATGCTGTCGAACCTCGGGGAGTTGAGCTTGAAGTACGTCTGCACCGTCTGCTCGCCGCAGACGCGGGCCATCATCTTCTCCTGGTACAGGCCGTCGATGAGGAAAGCCTCGAACTCGTCCAGGCTCACATGCAGTGCGTCGAGGTATTTGTTCGTGTCGGAGGCCCGATGCAGGCCGCGCACCCGGCGGTACTGGTCGGCGCGTTCCTGGATTTCTTCCTCCGACACGCGCACGCCTTGCTTCTTCGCCGCCTGCACGGTGATGCGGTCCCTGACGAGTTGCTCGATGAGCCCGTCGAACTGCCCGCTGAGCTTCAAGGTCTGCAGGAACTCGGCGACGCTGATCGCGCCGTCGTCGATTTTCACCAGTGTCGTCATTTCAGCCGCTCCTTTGGCGTTGAACACATGTCAGCCACCGATCTGCCGGAAGGGATCCAGCGCGAGATCGATGAGGCGCCGCTCGCGCACGACGACCTCTGCCGTCGCGGTCATCCCGTAGCGCAGCGGGTACTTCTTGTCGTCGACGAGGTAGTGATCCCGCTCCAGCGTCACGCGGCCCTCGTAGACCGGCAACTTGGTCTGGGGCGCCGTTTTCGTGGCCGGCGAGATGTACTCCAGCGTGCCGTTGATGAGCCCGTAGCGCTGATATGCGAACGCGCTGAACTTGAGCTTGACCGGCTGACCTTCGCGGAGGAAGGCCCGGTCCTGCTCGGCGATCTCGATGCGCACCACGGGGCGCGCGCCGCCCGGCGCAATGCCGCCCAGCGGCGTGTTGGCCTGGATCTTGTCTCCCGGCTGGGTGGACGTCACATCCGTCACGACACCAGAGACAGGCGCGAGGATCAGCAGGAAGTTGTCCTTGTCGATGTTCTCGAAACGCACGCGGGCTGCGGCATCGGCCGCCACGCGCGCAGCCTGCAGCTGCAGGCGAAGCTTTTCTTCGGCCGTGGCGAGTTCGTTCGTCGCCGCCTCGTATTGCAGACGAAGCTTGCCCAGCTCCTGGCCGCTCGATTCGATCTGTGCCCTTGCCGACGTGAGTTCCTGGGACTGCCGGGCGCTCAGTTCGCCGAGCCTCGATTGGGCCACCCGCTGGGCATTCTCGGCGGCCTGCAATGCGTTCCTCTTGGCATCGAGCTGCAGCTGTGAAACGCCGCCGCCGCCGGCCGTGGCGAACACCCGTTCGAACTTCTCGGCCTCGGCCTTGGCCGCGTCGCGGGCGCGGCGCGCTTCCTCGAGGTTCGTGCGGGCCTCGTCGACCTGCGCCCGCTGCGCCTGGGCCAGCTGCGAAGTCCCCAGGGCGAGTCGCTTCTCGTGTTGCTGCTCCTCCAGCTCCATGGCCTGCCGCAGCGTGGCGGCCTTGCGCTCCAGCAGCGCCTTCTTTTCCGGGAACTGGCGCCATTCCCGTTCGGCATCCTCCAGCTTCAGCTGCGCCTGCTGGGCCTGGGTGGCGGCTTCGATCGCGCCCCTGGCGTTGAGCCTGGCCAGCACATCGCCCTTGGACACGGGCTGGCCTTCGGCGACGTAGAGGTTGGCCAGTTCGCCATCGACGGGCGCATAGAAGCGCCGGAGCTCCGAATCGGGCTGCAGCGCACCTTGCGCCGTCACGATCACATCGGCGCGGCCGATGAACGACCAGGCCAGCCCGCACAGCACCAGCGCGATCATCGCGTAGACCACGGCATGCAGGATGCGCCAGGGTTCCGCGGTCAAGATGGCGATCCCCTCCGTGCTGTGGTCGCCGAGCGCCTCGGTGAGGGGTCTAAGGCGATTCGCGTGCGTCATCGTTCGACTCTCCCAGCAGGGCCAGCTTGGCCTTGAGCAGCTCCGGCGCGAGGACATTGCGCAACGCCAGCAGCGCCTGGCGCTGCTGCTCCGCCTCGATCCTGATCTCTTCGTGAATGGTGCTCTCCTGTGCAGGCGCAGACGCATTCACTTGCGCGTAGATCTGCATCGCCAGTTGCGCCTGGCGGCTCGCTTCGGACAACCAGCGAGCGCGGGTCCGCAAGGTGTTCGAAATCGTGGTTTCGACCCGCTGGGCCGCTTCGATCACGCCCGCATTGCGATACTCCTGCCACAGCGCCCTCGCCCGGTTCATCGATTCTTGTGCGCGCACGAGCGCCTTGTCCTTTTGCAAGGCCAGGTCGGCTTCTGTGGCGCGGGCGAAGTAGACATCCTCGTCGGGATCGAGCGATGCGCGAAACGCCAGCAGTTGCTCCGCATGGCCGCTCGCCGCTTGCGACTGCTGCAACGCCGTGAAGCGTGCCATGACGGCTTGCCTGCGTGCCACTTCAGCAGCAACCGCTTCCGCCCAGGGACCGGCCGCGATCTTCTGCAAGCGGGCAAGCGATTCGGTGGTCTGGCCCTCCTTCCAGGGCTGCGTGGCGGCTGCGTACTGCCGAACGAGGTCCTCGCCAGGAAGCTGCCGGCTCATCGCCAGCGTGCGAAAGCTTTCCTGGAACGGCGGCGTCATGAAGCGCGCCTTGAGCAACGCGGCGAACACGCGTGCGGACTTGTGGCTGCGCGCTTCCTTCTTGATCTCGATGAAGCGCGCCACATCCTGGCGAACGTTGTCCAGGCCGCCCAGCTCGGGGTACTTCTCCGCGGTCTCCTTCAACACCGCTTCCAGCGCCTGCGGGTTGTCGCGGTCCAGCTCCGCCGCGATGGTTGCCTTCAGGCGCCCGATGGCCGCCAGGTACACCGTGGCGTCGCTCTGCAACTTGCGCAGATGGGTCAGCGCCTCGGCATACGGTGCGGCGAACTGCGGCACGTGCGAAGCGATCCGTGCCAGGGCGCGCTGGTGCTCGCCCGTGTTGTCGTTCCACCGCTGGATCAGCGCAGCGATGCGGTCTTCGTCGGCGTAGATGCGGATCGGCGCATCCGCTCCGCCGCGGACGCTGACCAGGCGTTCAAGATCGCCCAGCCATTCCAGCTCGCCCACCAGTGGACGCAGATCGGGATTGCGAAGGCCGAGGTCAGACATGCCGGCGAGCACGGCCTGGGCGCCCTCGAAATCACGCGCCTGCAATTTCGAGAGCCAGGCGGGCACGTTCGCCTTGAGGGCGGATTCGGTGGCGAGCGCCTTGAGTTCGGCATCCTCCGGGCGCTGTTCCAGGCCCAGGTTCGCAAGCGATGCGGCCTGCGCATATTCGCCGCGCGCAATGGCCTCCTTCAGTTCGCGCTCGGGCGCGCCCCGGGCGTACAGCCCCAAGGCAGCCCCACCCAGCGCGGCCGCCAAGGCTGCGCCCTTCCACCAGCTGCGCCACGTGCGATCGTGCTCAGCACCGGCAAAGAGGGCCACCAGTTCCGACAACAGCACCGCGCTTCGTCCGCGCGACCGGCGCCGGGCGGGTGCCTTGTCCGGGACGGCGGACCCGGTCGAGCCTGCCGGTTCGACGCCCTCGCTGGGCGCCTCATCGGCGCAAAAGATGTTCAGGAACGAGGTGGGCGCCACCACGAAGGTCGTCTTGTCGATGGCGACTGGCGCGGCATCCTCGACTTTCCGCTCGGCAGGTTTGTCCTGCAGAACCTGGGCGCCTACGCCCGAATGGGCCACCTCGGCCTCGGGTGCCTTGCTGATGCGGACCCGGTACGCGAAATGATCGCCGCCGAAGGCGAGCAGCATGTCGTCTTCCAAGGGCACTGCGCGTTCCTGCAGGCGCAGGCCATCGACGAAGGTGCCGTTGGAGCTGTCGAGATCTTCGATGCAGGCGCCGCCGTCCTTCCGGAAAATATGCGCATGGCGACGCGACAGGAAACTCAATTGCCGGCCATGCTCCTTCTGATATCGCGAAAACGCCGCATCGTTCTTGCTGACGAGGAACGGAAAGCGGGTGATGACGATGGGCTCGATGCCCGCATCGGCGGACGCGGGCGTCAACGTGATGCTGAAGCCTTCGGCGCTGCCTGGGGCGTTGCAGGTGCGCGGCGAGATCGCCACCCGGTACGAGAGCACGCCACCGAAGCACACTTCATCGCCATCGCGCAGCCGGCACGGCACCTGCGCGATGGCTGCACGGTTGACGGTCGTCCCGTTCCGGCTGCCCAGGTCCGCCACATGGACTGCGCCCTCCTCCCAGAAGATCCTCGCGTGCCGGCGCGACAGCATGTCGAGAATGTCGCGCTCGCAGCCCGCGAAAGCCCGCTCGGTGCGGCCCACGGCGAACATGCCGCCCTCGATGCGAATCTCACCCAGCTCCGGTCGGGACAGGGGCTTGAGCACGATGTCGAAGTGGTGATGGGCCGCTTGCATGCCATCGGTCCGTTCGTCGCTCGCCAGAGGTGCCAACGGCCGCTCAGTGGCTCGCATTTGCCACCTCGACGGACGCCCAGCCACCACCGAGCGCCTTGTAAAGCGTCACCGTGTCGGACAGGATCTGCTGGTGACTCGCCAGCAACGCGAGTTGTGCTGCCAGCAACGAGCGCTCGGTCTCGAACACATCGAGTTGCGACACCACGCCCACCTGGAGCTGCACCTCGGTCTGGGCCGATACCCGCTTGAGCTGATCGACCTGCATCTGCAGCTCCACCTTCTGTTGCCGGTGGGCATCGAGGTTCACCAGGGCATTCTCGACTTCTTCGAACGCAGCGATCACCGTGCGGCGGTAGTCTTGTTGCGCGACGACGACCTCCTTCTCGCTGGTCTTCGCGCGTGCCTTGATGCCCGGGTTGAGTGCAGGAATGTTGATGCTCGGCAAGAGCCCGAAGGTGAAGGACTTCAGCAGGTCGCCCAGCGCGAAACTGGCAGTGCCTCCGCGGCCGGTCAGGCTGATCGAAGGCAATTGCGCGAGCTTGGCCTGCCCCATGAGATCGTGCGACTCCAGCACCCGGAATTCGGCAGCGACGATGTCGGGCCTGCGGGCGAGCAGCTCCAAGGGCAGCCCGGCGGGCACCACCGGAATTTGCACCCGGTCCTGAAGCACGCCGGTGGCCACCTTGAAATCTCCTGCCGGCACGCCGAGCAGCGTCGCAAGCGCGTTCTCGGCCACCTGGCGGAACCGGCGCAGCTCCAGCAAATCCTTGGTCAAGCGGTTGATCTCCGCGCGCTGCCGCAGCACCTGCGTGGCGGGCAGCAGGCCGTTGTCGTGCATCCCTTCATAGATGCGCAGGATCTGCTGGTTCTTCATCAGCGCACGTTGTTGCTGATCGATCTGCTCATCGAGTTGCAGGATCTGGAAGTACGTGGTCGAGACGCTCGACACGAGCTGAAGGTATCCAGCGCGCCAATCCGCCTCGGTGGCATGGAATTCAGCGGTCTGCGCCTGCACGCCCTTGTTGACGCGGCCCCAGACATCGATGTCCCAGCTGACCTGGGTGCCCAGGTTGAATTGTTTGGCGAACTTCTGACCCGTGCTCTTCTCGAGGCTGGCGCCGGCACCGATGTCCACCGTGGGCAAGGCGCCCGCCCGTGCTTCGCCAATCTGGGCGTTGGCCACCTCGATGCGAGCGGCCAGGATCTTCAGATCGAAATTCCCCGCAATGGCCCTTGCCACGAGTGAGTCCAGGTACGGGTCACCGAACTGCGTCCACCATTGCGGCGAGATCGTGCCGGCAGCCGACAACGTCGACTCCGGCTGGCGCGACCAGGAGGACTTCACCGGCGCATCCGGGCGCTTGTAGTCGGCGATGCGGACGTCCGCACATCCACACACCAGGCCCGCACACAAACCGGAAAGGAGAATCGTCTGCTTCATTGCGCCCTCAACTCAAGGTTCGGAGCCGCAGATCGGGGATGCTGATCCCGGACTGGCCGCTTGTCACCCCCCTGAGTTGCTGCCGGCGCCCAGACGGTTCATGTCTTTTTGTCGTTTCCATCGCCGAGCGCCATCGAGCGCAAAGGCAATCTTCCCCGGTCAGGGCGACGGCGCTGCACTGCGCGATGGAGCGCTCGCCAGCTCCGCAAGCTGCTTCTCGTACGCCTCTCGAAAGGCGTTGTCGAACAGCGTGTTGAAATCAACCTCGGCATCGCGTGCGATCTCTGCGTAGCGCTCGCAGTACTGCGCCCAGAGCTTCGCCTCGCGGCTGCCGGGCAGCAGGGTCTCCCACGCCGACATCGGCGGCGCGTTGACCAGGGATTCCGGATTGAAGCGCGACACCACCTCGTTCAGCACAGCACGCATGCCGACCAACACCGCGACCTCATGGGCGCGAAGGTCGTTGAAGGCGTCGGCCACCGCAGCCAGCGGCGGGGTGAAGCCGCGCTGTGCCGGCCGCAACAGCTGCGCCAGCGCGGTATCCAGATCGGGGGCGAATTTCAGCGGATTGTTCTCGCGAGGCTGAAGCACGGTCATGCTGGCCCCCAGCTCGCGCTTGGCGATCGACCGAGCCGCGAGGAGCGACAGCGTGCCCTCGATGGAATTGCGAAGAAGAGCGCCGATGTGATGGAGGGCCTGCGCGGATTGGTCGGCAGGCGCTGGCGTGGGCAGGCCGAGACCCGCGTACAAGGCCGCGAACAGCTCTGGGGCGCTCAGCGCTTGCACGCCCTGCTCCCCCTGCGCCGGCGGCGAAGCATTCAGCGCCGGACGCTGCCCGGCCCCGGCGGCGTCGCCCAGGATGCCATCGACCTCAGCAGCGAGCGGGTCTTTCGTGACGGGCGCCTCCGCGGTCAGCGGAGGAACCGCCCCGGGCGGCACCGTCTCCTCCACGCACAGCACATAGGTGCCAATGCGGATCCGGGCACCGGCGTGGAGTGGAAAGTCGACGTCGAGCGGAAGCGGCACGCCATCGATCTCGATCGCGAGATTGGTGCCGATCTGGCGGATGTAGTGGCGGCCATCGCGGCATGCGATCAGGGCCTGGCGGCGTGAAATATGGCGCCCGGGGTCGGCCAGTACCAGCGTGCAATCCGCACCGCGGCCGATGTCCCCACCCGCGTCTCCGAACACGGCGGCCACGGGCGCGCCGGGCGGCGCACCGGATTGGGAAATGACCCTGATCCCTAACATAGGGGGCGACCGCTGACCTCTTTCCAATGAAAAGGCGTAATCTGATGTTACTACCGCGGGCCTGATTGCGCAGCGGTGCTTTTGCGAGGCCTGCCCGTTGGCGACTCCAAGGCGAGGCGCATCGCGAAGTGGGTCGCCGGGCACGGATCCGCCATCGATGAGCCTGCGGCGACATCCATGGTGTGGAGGTGGTCGCGATGCTTCGTAGACTTGTCCTGGCTGCAGTGATGTGGGGGCCCTGGTGCACCTGGGCCGCAGATCTGAACGGCACGATCACGATCCTCGAAGGCGACGCGTTCATCTACCGCGGCGCATCTCGCCTGTTCGCGAACGAGGGGGTGCGGCTCCAGTCGGGTGACATCGTGGAGACAGCCGCGTCGGGCTTCATGCAACTGGAGTTGAACGACCTGTCGGTCGTCCAGTTCGGCCCGGCCACACGGGCGATGATCAACGCCTCGGGCGGTCGACAGAAGTCATCCGAACGGTGGCTCTTTGTGTTGAATGGGTGGTGCAAGGTGACGGGCCCGAAAGCCGGCACCGCCGACGGCCTCGAATTGCGCACGCCCCTGTTCACGATGCCGCCCAACGCGGGCACCGTCTTTTTCAACCTGACGCCGGCTGAAACGACCCTCTTCGTCGAACGGGGCGAGGTGAGGCTCACCGAAGATCAGGGAACGCGCGTGCCGCTCAAGTCCGACGACCACTACCGGCGCAAGGCCGGTGCACGAGGCGTCGTCAATGGCGGTTCGAAGGAGGCGTTTGTCGCGGCGATGCCGCGCCCCTTCCGCGATTCGCTGCCGCTGCGCCTGGACCAGTATCGCAACCAGGCGGTGCAGCCGAAGGAAGCGCCCGATTTCACCTACGCCGACGTGCAGCCCTGGTTGACCGCCGAGCCGTGGCTGCGGCGTCCGCTCGTCCAACGCTGGAAGAGCAAGGCGAGGAACCCGGCGTTCCGCGCGGCACTGATCGCAGGCCTGGCCTCACACCCCGAGTGGGACCCGGTCCTGTTTCCCGAGAAGTACAAGGGAAAGCCCTCGGTCGGCCCTGCACGGGCCACCCGGGCCCACCCGCTGCCGGCTCGCGAAGCTGCGCCACCGTCGCCCTCGGCTCAATAGTGGAGGCCCACAGTGAAACTGCTGCTCAAGTTCAACCTCGTCTTCCTCCTGATCTTCGCGATCGGGCTCGCGGCGGCAGGCCGCATCTCATGGACGCTGCTGGAGCGCAATGCGCGCGAGGAGATTGCCGGGAGCGCCCGTCTCCTCATGGATGCGGCGCTGGCCGCACGCTGGTACACCTCGACCCAGGTCGGTCCGCTGCTTGAAACCCAGATGAAATACACCTTCCTGCCACAGTCCGTTCCCGCCTATTCGGCCACCGAGGTCTTCAACGACTTGCGCAAGAAGCACGCCGAATACGGCTACAAGGAAGCGGTGCTGAACCCGACCAATCCGCGCAACCGGGCGGTCGATTGGGAGACGGACCTCGTCACGCAGTTCCGGTCCGACAAGGATCTGAACGAACTCGTGGGCGAGCGCGACACCCCAACGGGGCGTTCGTTCTATGTCGCGCGTCCCATCCGCATCACCAATGCCGCCTGCTTGCGTTGCCACAGCACGGTGGATGCCGCGCCGAAGACCATGATCGAGCGCTACGGACCTGCCAACGGCTTCGGCTGGACGCTCAACGAGGCCGTGGGCGCGCAGATCATTTCGGTGCCGACGCAAGTGCCTCTGGATCGCGCCGAGCGCGCCTTCAAGGTCTTCATGGTCTCGATCACGGCCGTGTTCGTCGTCATCGGAATCATGCTCAACCTGATGCTGTCGTTGATCGTGGTGCGCCCGATCGCCCAATTGTCGAAATTCGCCGACCGGGTCAGCCTCGGCGAGCTCGACATTCCAGAGTTGAAGCGCACCTCGCGCGACGAGATCGGCGCGCTGACACGATCCATCGGCCGCATGCGCACCAGCCTCGTCAAGGCCATGAAGATGCTGGAGAGTTGATCGACGCCGTTGCAAATGAACATTCCACAACGTCTCGGCAAATACCCCATCTCCCGAGTGCTTGGCAGGGGCGCCATGGGAACCGTGTACCTGGGCCGCGACCCGATCATCAAGCGGCCGGTCGCGATCAAGGCCATCCGCAAGGAACTGATCGAAGACGATGAACGGGTCGAGTCCCCGTCTGCCCGCTTTCGCCGTGAAGCGCAGGCGGCCGGCGCGCTCAATCATCCGGGCATCGTCGCGATCTATGAATACGGCGAGGACGAGGACTACGCCTTCATCGCCATGGAGTACGTGGAAGGCAACACGCTGCGCGAATACCAGTCGCAAGGCACCTGCTTCGATGAGCGCGACACCGTCAGCATCATGGCGCAGCTGCTCGATGCGCTCGAGTTCGCGCATGCGCATGCGATCTGGCACCGCGACATCAAGCCCGCCAACATCATCATCATGCAGAACGGCCGCATCAAGCTGGCCGACTTCGGCATCGCGCGGATCGAGTCGGCCGACCGAACGCGCACCAACATGCTGATGGGCACGCCCGGCTACATCGCGCCCGAGTACTACCTGGACGCCCAGGTCGACCACCGCATCGACATCTTCGCCGCAGGCGTGCTGCTGTACGAGCTGCTGGCCGGGCGAGCGCCGTTTCGCGGCCGTCCCGAAGCGATCATGCACGACGTCTGCTACGACGATCCGATACCGCCCTCGGAGGTTCCAAACTCGCGTGGCTGGCAGTGCTACGACAAGGTCGTCGCTCGCGCGCTCGAGAAGTCACCGGACCAGCGCTTTCAAAGCGCCAGCGCGTTCCGTGCGGCGCTGCTGGACGAGTACGCGCATCCGGTGTCGAGCACGATCTCCGAGACCACGATCATCTCCAACATCGTGCGGCCGGCCGGGGTCGAACCCGGAACGCCGTCTGCTTCCAGGCCACCGTCGTTTCCGAGCAGCACGATGCCGCCGAGCGACTGGAGCATGCCGGTGCTCGGTGGCATCGAGATCGAACTGGCGCGCTTCATCGGCCCGGTCGCGAAGGTGCTGGTGCGGCGCGCCGCGCGCAGCTGCAAGGACGTGGATTCCCTGGTGCTCGGGTTGCTCGAATCGCTCAACAGCGATGCCGACCGCGAAGCGTTCACGCGCGCCGTGACCGGGCGGTCCAAAGTGTTGCCGCGTGAGCCCGCGAGCACCCCGCCCCGATCGACGATCCCGGCACCGGGCCCATCGGTCACGCCCGAAGACGTGGCGCTCGCCATGAAGCTGGCAATGCCCTACATCGGCCCGATCGCGCGCGTGGTCGCCAGGCGCGCGGCGACGACGGGCGGAAGCCGGCACGATTTCTTCGTCGAAGTGTCGCGCAGCCTTGAAACCCCATCGCAGCGCGAGCAATTCCTGCACGACGCCGGCGCTTCCGGCAGGTGACGCGGCTCTGCAACGCGTGCAACCACACATGGGCAAACACGATGGCTGATGACGACGGCACCATCATTCCGCCCGACGCGGACCAGACGATCCGGATGCCCACCCCCGGAGGTCAGACCACGGTGGTGCAGCGACGTCCCGGCGCGGCACGTGCCGCCAAGACCGGGGCGGCCGTCGAACTGCAGCGACGCGTGGCGGGCGTCAACCCGTTGCTGGGCGCGGCCAGTGTGCTGCTTGCACTGGTGGCACAGTTGCGCACGACCACAGCGCATGCCGACCCGGAGGGCCTGCGACGCCAGCTGCTGGAGCAGGTCGGCGAATTCGAGGCCGCGGCCGCGGGCGCCGGCGTGTCGACCCAGCACATCAGCGCCGCCCGCTACCTGCTTTGCACCTTCATCGACGAGGTGATCGATGGGACGCCCTGGGGCGCGGGCGGTGCGTGGGCCAAGGCCAACCTGCTGCAGGCGTTTCACGAGGAGCGTTCGGGCGGCGACAAGGTGTTCAAGCTGCTCGATCGCCTGATCCTGGACGCCAGGGCCAATCGTGATCTCCTCGAGCTGTTCTACATCTGCCTCGCACTCGGTTTCGAAGGGCGCTTGCGCGGCACGCCGAACGCACGCGAGGAGCTCGATGCCATCGCCGAGCGGGTGCTGCACGCCATCCATCCGGCCGCGCAGCGGCAGCCGGTGCGCACGCTCGCGCTGCACTGGGAGGGCGTGGCCACGCGCGGCAACAGGGATCTGCCAGGCTTGCCGGTGTGGGCGGTGTTGACGGTCGGTGCTGCCCTCGTGCTGGGGACCGTCTTGCTCGTGAACACGCAGCTCGACCGCCTCGCGCAGCCGGTCTTCAGGCAGATCCACGAGCTGCCCGCGGCGTTGAGCGTCGAGCGACCCGCGGCCGTCTCCAAGCCGCGCCTCGCACCGCTGCTTCAGGCCGACATCGCCCGTGGAACGATCGAAGTGCGCGACGAGCCGTTGCGATCGGTCGTGACCTTGCCGGCCAGCATGCTGTTCGAAGCCGGTGGAGCACGCGTCGACCCTCGCCAGCTCGAAACGCTGGGGCACATCGCGCGCGCGTTGAGTGGCCTGAAAGGCCAAGTCGTCGTGGTCGGGCACACCGACAGCACCCCCACCGGCTCTCTGCAGTTCCCGTCCAACTGGAGCCTGTCGCGGGCACGCGCCCAGGCCACGCTCGACGCCCTCGTGCAGCAGGGGTTGTCGCCCGACCGGGCCCGCGCCGAGGGGCGCGCCGATGTCGAACCACGCGTGCGCGGCGGCCCGCCGGCCGAGCAGGCGAAGAACCGACGCATCGAGATCGAGTTGCAACTGGTGCGGCCCGACGCTTGAGCGCCCGAACACCATGAACCGCACGCACACCCCCCCGTTGGTTCGCGCACTGGCGATCGTCGCCAGCGTGGCATCGGCGATCGCGCTGATCTGGTTCGTCGGGCCGCTGGTCGCGATCGGCGGCATGGCCCCGTTGACGGGCGAACGCGCACGGTGGACCGCGATCACCACACTGCTCGTGCTCGCGGCCGCCTGCGTCCTGTGGCGCGCCGCGAAGGCCCGGCGCAACAACCGGCAGCTGATGGACGGGCTGGCCAAGCCGGCGGAAGCTGCCGCGCAGGCGGAACCCGCCGCGCCGGCGCCCGGCGCCAGGGAAGTGGAGGTGATCACCGAGCGTTTCGAACGGGCCGTGGCGCTGTTGAAGCGTCGCCGCGTGGGCACCAAGGGTTCCCGATTCTTCGGGCGTCCGTATGTCTACGAGCTTCCCTGGTACGTGATCATCGGCGCGCCGGGGGCCGGCAAGACGACGGCGCTCGTGCACTCCGGGCTGCAGTTCCCGCTCGAGGCGCAGATCGGCCGCAAGATGATCCGCGGCATCGGCGGCACCCGCAACTGCGATTGGTGGTTCACGAGCGATGCCGTGCTCATCGACACCGCCGGCCGCTACACCACGCAAGACAGCGACCGGGCGGCCGACCGCGGTGCCTGGTTCGGCTTTCTCGACCTGCTGGTGCGCTTTCGGCCGGGCCGGCCCATCAACGGGGTGCTGCTCACCCTCAGCGTCAGCGATCTCCTGACGGCCGATCCGGCCAAGCGGCTGGCGCATGCACGCGAGCTGCGCGAGCGCATCGACGAATTGCATGCGCGGCTCGGCATCCGCCTGCCGATCTACGTGATGGTCACCAAGACCGACTTGCTGGCCGGCTTCATCGAGTTCTTCGCCGACTTCGACAAGGACGAGCGCGCCCAGGTCTGGGGCGTGACCTTCCCGTACGACACCGACGAGACCTCGGACGACCCGTTGGCTCGGCTGCCCAGCGATCTCGCCGCGCTCGAACTGCGCCTGGACGAATGCCTGATCGACCGGTTGCAGGCCGAATGCGATCGCGACCGGCGCGCTGCGATCTATGCGTTTCCGCAGCAATGGCGCGTCCTCCACCAGACGCTGCTCGAATTGCTACCGGTCATCTTCGGCGAAGCCCGCGACGGGCCCCGTCCGTTCCTGCGCGGCGTGTACTTCACGAGTGCAACGCAGGAAGGCACGCCGATGGACCGTGCCATCGGTGGCCTGGCCCGCGCGCTCGGCCTGTCGGGGCGGATCGTTCTGCCTGCGCGTTCGAGCGCCAGGGCCTTCTTCGTGACGCGGATGCTGCGCGATGTGGTGCTCCAGGAAGCCGGTCTGGCCGGAACCAATCTGCGCTGGCAGCGGCGGCGGGAGTTGCTCGCATGGGGGCTCACCGGCGTGACGGCGTGTTTCGTCATCGCCGCGGGCGCCCTTTCGGCTTATGCCTACAGCAAGGGCAAGGCGCACCTGACCGCGATGGCCGATGGGGTGAAAGCGCTGGAGCGTGAAGTCGCTACGGCGAAAGCCGCGCCCATCACCGACCTCGCTGCGTTGCTGCCGCCGATGCAATCGCTGCGCGCACTCGTGCCGGCAGGTAGCGGGGCGGCGAGCCCATGGCCCGCGTGGCTGCAGGTGCGATTGAACGAGGGCGAGATGCTGAGTGCCGCGGCGCGAGACGCCTACGAGCGCCTGCTCAAGAATGCGTTCCTGCCGCGCATCGCCGCGCGGCTCGAAGGCCGGCTGCGCGCGGGCAACCCGGACCATGCCGAACGCCTCTACGAGGACCTGAAGGCATACCAGATGCTGTTCGGCGGCAAGAACTTCGATCGGGCGGCGTTGCGCGCATTCCTCTCGGCAGACTGGGACCTCACCTTGCCCGCCTCCGTCAGCCCGGCCGATCGCGACGCGCTGCGCCAACACCTCGATCGGCTGCTGGCCAGCGGAGAGGTGGGCGCGCCGTCCCAAGCCCAGCCGCAGATCATTGCGGACGCGCGCCGGCTCGTCGCCGGGGTACCGCTCGCGCAGCGGGTCTACGGCCGCCTCAAGCAGCTCGATCTTGGCGCAGAGCTCGCGCCCTTCACCGTGGATGCCGCAGCAGGGACGGCGGGGCGGAGCGTGTTCAGTCGCGCGAGCGGCCAGCCGCTCAACCAGGGCGTGCCGGGCTTGTACTCCCGGGCAGTGTTCCAGCAAGCCTTCCGGCCGCGCATGCAAGAGGTGCTGCGCCAGCTGGCCGGGGAGCAGAGCTGGGTGCTCGGCAGCTCGGCTGCGAACGTGCTGGAACCTGCGGCACAGGCTCGAATGACCGAAGACATCGAGCGCCTGTACACGGAAGACTACATGCGGCTGTGGCGCGAGTTCGTCAACGACCTTCGCCTCGCCCCGACCCCCACCCTGGCGGCCAGTGCCGACCAGGCGCAGCTGCTCTCGCGCGTGGATTCGCCCTTGCGGGCCGTGCTCAAGGGCGTCGTCCGCGAGGTCAGTGTCAACATGCCGGAGCGCACCGACGATCGTCTCGTCGATCCGCAGTTGGACGCCCTGCGGCAGTTCGTCGACGGCCCCAGCTCGTCGCTGGACGCGACGCTGGCATTGCTCGGGCGACTCGCGTCGTACCTGAACTCGGTCGATGATGCCGTCAAGCGCCAGACGGCCCCGCCCCCTAGCGACGTGATCCGCGAAATCGGCCTCGCAGCCCAGCGCGCCCCCGAGCCGGTGCGTTACATGCTCATCCAGCTGGCGCAGACGAGCTCCGGCCAAGCCTTCACGGCGCTTCGCGCGCCGCTGGGCCGGCAGCTGGCCGAGGAAGTTGCCGCGCCTTGCACGCGCGCCACGGCGGGCCGGTACCCGATCGTGCGCAGCAGCCCCGATGAGATCTCGCGGGAGGATTTCATCAAGACCTTCGCGTCCGGCGGCCTGCTCGATGGCTTCTACCAACGCCATCTCGCGCCCTACGTCGACACGTCCGCGCGGGCGTGGGCGTTTCGTCGTGTCGGCAATGCACCAGCGGAACCCGGCGAGTCGCTGCCTCAGTTCCAGCGTGCGCAATCGATTCGGCAAGCGTTCTTTGCCGATGGCGGCCGCACGCTGGGCACGTCGCTGGAATTCAGGCTGCTCGAGCTGGCCCCCGAGGTGAAGGGGCTGACGCTCGAGATCGACGGTCAGCCGATGCATTTCGGCCGCGAACGGAAGAACGCGGTCAGCATCCAGTGGCCCGGCCCGCCCGGTGCGGCACGGCGCGTCCACCTTCAGATGACGCCGACCAGCGGCGGCCATGCCTCGGATTTCGTGTTCGAAGGACCCTGGGCGCTCTTCCGGCTGTTCGATCGGGTGCGGATCGAACCGGGCACAGCGCCCAACCGCGCGCAGGTGGTGTTCGACATCGAAGGACGCACCGCACGCTTCGAGGTCCGCAGCGCGACGCCGCTGAACCCACTGATGCGTCAGGAGCTGGAGCGGTTCCAATGTCCGAAGCGGCTGTGAATCCATCGCCCGCCCCCGGCTGGTTCGGCAAGATGCCGCACGTCGGCGACTTCATCTCGCGGCGGCTGCCGGACGACTTCATCCGTGCCTGGGACGATTGGCTGCAGTCGGGCATGGCCAAGGCGCGCGCCGATCTCGGGGCCGCCTGGACGACGCGCTATCTGCTCGCACCCGTGCGCCGCTTCTGGCTGGCGCCACAGTTGCTCGGAGATACCGCCTGGGCCGGCGCACTGATGCCCAGCGTCGACAGTGTCGGCCGCTACTTTCCGCTGACCATTGCCGCAGCCTTGCCAGATCATTCCCTGGCGGCGGTGCTGGCGGCCAGCGCATGGTTTCGGGCGATCGATGCCGCGGCGCGCAAGGTGCTGGACATCCATTTCAGCGCGGACGACCTGGACGTCGAACTCGCACGGGTGGCGCCACTGCCCCCCGAAGCGCCCTCCGATCCGCAGGCTCAGCGGCTGGCCGCCACATGGCTTGCCCCCAACCGCCCGCAAACCATCAGCCTGTGGTGGTGCGGTGACGCCATGCAGGCCGCGCGATTCGAATGCTTTGGCGCGCTGCCGCCGCCCGCCGCCTTCGGCACCTTGTTGCGCGGGCCGGGAGATGACGGATGCAGCCCTTGACCTGCGCTGACGCCATGAAACCAGCCCTCGCGCCGAATGCACTTCTTTGCCAACGCCTCGCCGTGATCGCCGCCCTGCTGTGCTGTGCCCTCACCTGGCCGGCGGCCTTCGCACAGCCGCCACGGGGCCTGGCCACGACCGAAGAGCGCCTCGCGCTGGTGATCGGCAACGCCGCCTATCGTGCCGACCCGCTGGACAACCCCATCAACGATGCCCGCCTCATTGCCTCCAGCCTGCAACGCTCCGGATTCAACGTGACCCTGCGCGAGAACCTGGACCGCACAGCGCTGCTCGACGCGCTGCGCGAGTTCGGCAACCGGCTCAACGAAAACACCATCGCCGTGCTGTACTACGCCGGGCACGGGCTGCAGCTGCGCGATCGCAACTACCTGATCCCCGTGGACGCCGACATCCGCAGCGAAGACGAGATCCCGATCAGCGGCATCGACCTGAGCTTCATCCTCGGTCGCATGTCGGCCGCACGCAGCCGGATCAACATCGTCATCCTCGATGCCTGCCGCAACAACCCCTTCGCGGGCAAGACCGTGGCGGCACCGCGCGGCCTGGCGCAGATGGACGCGCCCGTCGGCACACTGCTGGCGTTCGCCACCGCACCCGGCAAACTCGCCGCCGACAGCGGCACGGGCGACAGCGCCAACAGCCTCTATGCCCTCTACCTCTCCAGGCACCTGCTCACGCCCGGCCTGCCCGTCGAGATCGTCTTCAAGCGCGTGCGAGAAGGCGTGGTGAAAGACACGCAGCAACAGCAAGTGCCGTGGGAGAGCTCGTCGCTGCAGGGCGAATTCGCCTTCGTTCCCGGCGTGGGGGGGGGGGCGCCCCGCGGGCGCCCCGCCCCCCGGGCCGGCGGCCCCCCCCCGGGGGGGGGCCGCCCACCGGGACCCAC
>CBIHPH010000065.1:0-22970 GCA_966212105.1 uncultured Rhizobacter sp. | reverse complement strand
CCGGCGCGGGTCATGCCGGCGAACGCCGGTACCTACTGGGTGCAGTGGGCCCCGGGTTTAACCGGGGTGACAGCTTTGTTGTTCGATAGCGGGGCCCGGCATGGCCCCCCGGCGCGGGTCATACCGGCGAACGCCGGTACCCACTGGTCTCAGTGAGCCCCTACTCGTTCGCCGCGGTGCCGCCGGCACTGCATGAGCGTGACCCCCACTAAGATGGCCGCTTTTTCACAGAAGGCCCTCTTCATGAAGCTAGGCTACGTCATCGCATACGTTCCCCAGGTCGCTGAATCGCTCGCGTTCTTCGAAAGGGCCTTCGGATTCAGCCGGCGTTTCCTGCATGAATCCGGCGCCTACGGCGAGCTGTCCACGGGGGAGACCACGCTGGCGTTCGCCGCGCACGAGCTCGGCGCCATGAACTTCACCCAGGGGTATGTGGCGGCGTCCTCGGCGGCGCAGCCCTTGGGCATGCAGGTTTCCCTTGTCACCGATGACGTGCCGGCCGCGCATGCGCGCGCGCTTGCAGCGGGTGCCATCGAGCTCAACGGCCCCGCCAGCAAGCCGTGGGGGCAGGTGGTGTCGTACGTGCGATGCCCGGCCGGCACGCTGGTCGAGATCTGCTCTCCGGTGGGCGGCTGACGTCGTGCCTTGTCAGCCGCTGCCCTGGCGGCTGCGTTGTGCATCGGACGCCCGCCGCGGCAAGGCGGGCACGACACAACCCCTACCCGAGAGGATTCGATGAAGGCGATCCTGAAATCACTGCTGGCCACGGCCACCGTCGTGTTGGCGACCCAGGCGTCGGCGCAGATCACGTTTTACGAGCATGACGATTTCGTCGGCCGGACGTTGTCGTCCGACCATGCGGTGGACGACTTCAGGCGCCGTGGGTTCAACGACAGCGTCTCTTCCATCATCGTCGACGGAGGGCTCTGGGAGGTTTGCGAAGACGTGCGCTACGAGGGGCGCTGCGCCGTCTTGCGCCCCGGCAAGTATCGTTCGCTGCGCGCCATGGGTTTGAACGACCAGCTCTCGTCGGCACGGCCCATGCGGCGCGGCGATGAAGGCGAGGAGGGGCGGCACGGCCAAGTCACCTTCTTCGGGCGCGAGGAGTTCCGCGGTCGCACGTTCTCGACCGGCGAGGCAGCCCGTGACTTCGATCGCTTCGGGTTCGACGACCGGGCCTCGTCGGCCGTCGTGCAGGGGGGGCGCTGGGAGCTTTGCGAGCATCCCAATTTCGAGGGGCGCTGCGTTGTCCTGCGGCCGGGGCAGTACCCTGACTTGCGATCGATGGGCCTGAACAACCAGTTGTCTTCCGCACGGCCGGTTCACCGCGATGCCCGGTACGACGATGACCGCCCTGACACCCCCCCGGCGCCAGCCTACGACTGGCGCCCGCGTCCCCGCGAGCGCCTTTACGAGGTGCAGGTGACGGCAGTGCACGCGGTGTATGCCGAGCCGCAGCAGCGCTGCTGGATCGAACGGGAGCGGGTCGTCCGCGAGCGGCGCGATGAGCCCAGCGTGGGGGGCGCCGTGGTGGGCGGCATCATCGGGGGCATCCTCGGGCACCAGGTGGGCGGTGGTTCCGGCCGTGACATCGCGACCGTGGGCGGCGCAGTGGCCGGCGTGGCCATCGGGTCTCAGGTGGGTCGAGACCGCCCGGGTGTTGCCACGCGCGACGTGCAACGCTGCACCACGGCCCCCTCCAATGAGCGACCCGAATACTGGGACGTGACCTATCGCTTCCGCGGCGTCGAGCACCACATGCAGACCACCTCGCCGCCCGGCGAGACGGTCACGGTCAATGGTGACGGTGAGCCGCGGTATGTTCAGGAAGCACCTCCCAGGTGATGCCCCGGTCTGAAATTCCGCTTGGCGGCATGGCGCTCATCGCGGCGGCCTCCTTGGTATCCGCGTGCGTGCCGTACCCGGTCTACAAGACGCTCCAGCCAGAAGCCAGCATCACCGTCCTCGATGCAGCGAATCAGCCGGTCGCCGGGGCGGAAGTCACGCTGGTTTCCAAGGCGTACCCTTACGGCCGGGAGAAAGGGCGCGTGACGAAAACAACAGAGGCGAACGGCGTGGCCAGCTTCGAAGCCATGCGCGAATGGAGGACGGAGGTCCTGATGATTCATGGGTCGGAAGAGTTTTTCTGGAACTGGTGCATCAGAAAAACGGGATTCGCCACCCATGTGACATCCAACCGCAGCGCAAGCGAGTTCCAACGCGCCATGCAGGTCCGCCTCAAGCCCGGCGTGGACAGCCCCTGTCCACCGTGACTTCCGGGGCGCTGAACTCGAGGGGCTGACCGTCTTGCCGGAAGGGCCGTCGGCAGCAGGGCAGGTCAGCGGCTGGCGCGCAGCAAGCCTTCCCGGGTCACGAGCAGCACCTGGTCTGACCCCGCACTGGCTTCCAGCCACGCCACTTCGAGCCGAGGGAATGCGGCCTCGAAGTGGTCGCGTTCATTGCCGATTTCAAGCACGAGCACCGCATCACGGGTCATGTAGCGCGGGGCGTCGCCCAGGATCCGCCGGATGAGGCCCATGCCGTCGTCGCCTCCCGCCAGGGCCAGCGCGGGTTCATGCTGGTACTCGGCGGGCAGGCGCGCCATGCTGTCGCTGTTGACGTAAGGCGGGTTGCAGACAATCAGGTCGTACGGGCCGCGCACGTTCTCGAACAGGTCGCCCTTGTACAGCGTGATGCGTTTGCCGAGCTTGTGCTGGTCGACGTTGATGCGGGCCACGGCCAGGGCCTCGTCCGAGATGTCGGTGGCATCCACCGTGATTTCGGGGTAGGCCATTGCGGCAATGACGGCGAGGCTGCCATTGCCCGTGCACAGGTCGAGCACGCTGTGCGTCTTGTCGGAGAGCCAGGCATCGAGCGTGCCGTCGCCTTCACCATCGGCCAGCAGCTCGGCAATGAAGCTGCGCGGGATGATGGTGCGCTGGTCCACGTAGAACGGCACGTTCTGCAACCAGGCCTGCTGCGTGAGGTAGGCGGCGGGCAGGCGGGTGTCGATGCGCCGCGCGATGATGTCGTCACCCTTGGTGAACTCCTCCGGTGTGATGGCACGCTGGGCGTGCGTCTCCAGGGCGTCGAGCGGCATGCCGAGGGCCCATGTGACAAGCCATGCGGCCTCGTCGAAGGCATTCGTGGTGCCGTGCCCAAAAGAAACGCCCGCCTCTTTCAGGCGGGCGCTTTGCGCGGTGATGAATTCGATGAGCGTCATGACAACAGGTACTCCAGGGTCCGCCGGTAGATGTTCTTCAGCGGATCGATGCTTTCGACGTCGATGTGTTCGTCGATCTTGTGAATGGTGCCGTTGAGGGGGCCGAACTCGACCACCTGGGGGCAGATCTTGGCGATGAAGCGGCCGTCCGACGTGCCCCCGGTGGTCGACAGCTCAGGCGTGAGCCCTGTCTCGGCGCGGATGGCTTGCGTCATGGCCTCGCTCAATTCGCCCTCCGGTGTGAGGAACGGCTCGCCGCTCAGTTTCCAGGCGATGTCGTGGTCGAGCCCGTGCCGGTCGAGAACGGCATGAACCCGCGCCTTCAAGGCCTCCGGGGTGGATTCGGTGGAGAAGCGGAAGTTGAAATCCACCACGAGTTCGCCCGGGATCACGTTGGTGGCGCCGGTGCCCGCATGGATGTTGGAGCACTGCCAGCTCGTGGCGGGGAAGTAGGCGTTGCCGACGTCCCATTGGATGGCCGCGAGCTCAGCCAGGGCCGGGACGGCCAGGTGGATGGGGTTCTTCGCGAGCTGCGGGTACGCGATGTGGCCCTGCACGCCTTTGATGGTCAGCTTGCCGGAGAGCGAGCCGCGGCGCCCGTTCTTGACCACATCGCCCAACTGATCGACCGAGGTGGGTTCGCCCACGATGCAGTAGTCGATGCGCTCGCCTCGTTCTCGCAGCAGTTCCACGATGCGGACGGTGCCGTCCACGCAGGGACCTTCTTCGTCACTCGTGATCAGCAGCGCGATGCTGCCGCAGGTGTCGCCTTGCGCGGCAATGAATTCCTCGATGGCCACCACCATGGCGGCGATGGACGCCTTCATGTCCACCGCGCCGCGCCCGTAGAGCTTGCCGCCCCGGTGCGTGGGCACGAACGGGTCGCTCGACCATTGCGAGAGCGGGCCAGTGGGCACCACATCGGTGTGGCCTGCGAACATCAGCAGCTTCTTGCCCGGCTGGCCGCGGCGCACGGCCCACAGGTTCGTCACGCGGAAATTCTCAGGGCCGCACAGGACCGTCTCGCAATTGAAGCCGAGGGGGCGCAGGCGGTCGATCAGCAGGGCCTGGCATCCCGCATCGTCCGGCGTGACGGACGGGCGGGCGAGCAGGGCTTCGGTGAGTTCGAGCGTGGTGGACATCGCGGCGCTCAGATTCGGGAAAAGCCGCTCGACCGGCCTTCGTCGGCCGGCACATCGAGCGTGATTTCAGTGAACGTGGGCTGGTCCGCGTCGGGATCTTCCTTCTTCGGCGGCGTGCGGGACACGGGGTCCATGTCGTTGGACAGGCGCCACATCAGGTTGGTGGGCGAATCGGCGTAGGCCAGGCCTTCGTCGCGGGTGATGAAGCCGGCCTTGATCATGCGGGCGAGTTCGGCTTCGAAGGTCTGCGAGCCTTCGGCCAGCGATTTCTCCATCGCCTCCTTGACGCTGTTGAAGTCGCCCTTCTCGATGAACTCGGCCACGAGCTTGGTGTTGAGCATCACCTCCACCGCCGGCATGCGCCCCCCGGCCGTGGCCCGGATGAGCCGCTGCGACACGATGGCGCGCAGGCCCGAGGCCAGGTCGGCCAGCAGGGCAGGGCGCGACTCCGGGCTGTAGAACGACAGGATGCGGCCGAGCGCGTGGTAGCTGTTGTTCGCATGAAGCGTGGAGACCACGAGGTGGCCCGACAGCGAGTAGGAAATGGCGGCCGTCATCGTTTCGCGGTCGCGGATTTCGCCGATGTAGATGCAGTCCGGCGCCTGGCGCAGCGCGTTCTTCAGTGCCACCTGCAGCGATTGCGTGTCGCGCCCCACCTCGCGCTGGTTCACCATCGAGCGCTTGTTCGTGAACATGAACTCGATGGGGTCCTCGATGGTGAGGATGTGCCCGGCCAGCTGCTGGTTGCGTTGCTCCAGCATGGCCGCGAGCGTGGTGCTCTTGCCGGTGCCCGTGGCGCCGACGAGCAGGATCAGGCCGCGCTTCTCGAGCACGAGGGTGTTGAGCACGGGGGGCAGGTTCAGGCTGCCCAGTGCGGGAATTTCATGGGGAATGTGGCGGAACACCGCGGCGATGGAGCCGCGCTGGCGAAAGGCGCTGAGCCGGAAGCTGCCGACGCCTGCAATGCCGATGCCGACATTGAGTTCGCCGGTGTCTTCCAGGTCTTCCAGCTGCGTGGGCGTCAGCAATTCGGCGATCAGCTGACGGGGCTGGGCGGGGGTGAGCGGCTGGTCGCTCAGCTGAAGGATCTGGCCATTGATCTTGATCAGGATGGGGGTGTTGGCCGAGAGGTACACGTCAGATGCGTGCTTGTCTGCCATCAGCCGGAGCACCCGCTCCATGTTGCCGCCATTGGTCGCTGCCATCACTGTCCTCTGTTCCAGCCCGTCGGATCCCCGGGTGCGTTGCTGCCGGGGCAGGAGATCGCGGCACCGCTCCCCGGGGCGGTGCCGCACCGCTTCAGATGCGCAGCAGGTCGTTGATGCTCGTCTTCGAGCGGGTTTGCGCGTCCACGCGCTTGACGATCACTGCGCAGTTGAGACTGTACTTGCCATCGGCGCTCGGCAGGCTGCCGCTGACCACCACCGAGCCGGCCGGAACGCGGCCGTAGGTGACTTCGCCGGTGGCGCGGTCGTAGATCTTCGTGCTCTGGCCGATGAACACGCCCATGGAGATCACCGAGTTCTCCTCGACGATCACGCCCTCGACCACCTCGGAGCGGGCGCCGATGAAGCAGTTGTCCTCGATGATGGTGGGATTGGCCTGCAGCGGCTCCAGCACGCCGCCGATGCCGACGCCGCCCGACAGGTGCACGTTCTTGCCGATCTGGGCACACGAGCCGACGGTGGCCCAGGTGTCCACCATCGTGCCTTCATCGACGTAGGCGCCGATGTTCACGTACGAGGGCATGAGAATCACGTTGCGGGCCACGTACGAGCCATGGCGCGCCACGGCTGGCGGCACCACGCGCACACCCGTGGCGCGGATCTCGGCTTCGCTCAGGTCGGCGAACTTCGGTTTGACCTTGTCGAAGAAGCTCAGGCCACCGGCCTGGATCAGCTTGTTGTCGTTCAGGCGGAACGACAGCAGAACCGCCTTCTTGACCCATTGGTTGACGGTCCATTGGCCCACGCCCTGGCGTTCGGCGACGCGCAGGCGGCCGGCGTTGAGCTCGGCGATGACGGTCTCTACGGCCTCACGCACCTCGGGGCTGTTGTCAGCGGAGATGGAGGCGCGCCCTTCCCAGGCGACTTCGATGGTGGATTGGAGCTGTTGGGTCATAGGGGTTGGGAATTCAGAGGGCAAGTGAGCGGACAAAGGCGGCCAGGCGGTGGGCGGCTTCGAGGCATTCGTCGACTTCAGCGACCAAAGCCAGCCGGATGCGCCCGGCGCCCGGGTTGGTGCCATGGGCTTGCCGGGCGAGCAGGCTGCCCGGCAACACGGCCACATTGTATTGAGCCAGCAGGCCGAGGGCGAATGCCACGTCGTCGCCCGGCACACCGGCCCAGAGGTAGAACCCGGCGTCGGGCAGCTTCACATCGAGCACGTCGGCGAGCACTGGCGTCACCTGGGCGAACTTGCGCCGGTATTTTTCCCGGTTCTCCACCACATGCGTTTCATCGTTCCATGCGGCGATGCTCGCCTGCTGCACGGCGGGGCCCATCGCGCTGCCATGGTAGGTGCGGTACAGCAGGAACTGCTTGACGATGGCCGCATCGCCGGCGACGAACCCCGAGCGCATGCCCGGCACGTTCGAGCGCTTGGACAGGCTCGTGAACGCGATCAGGTTGCGGAAGTTGTCACGGCCGAGCTTCACCGCGGCTTCGAGCGAGCCGAGCGGCGCGTCCTCGCGGAAATAGATTTCGGAGTAGCACTCGTCCGAGGCGATCACGAAGCCGAAGCGATCGCTCAGGTCGAACAGCTTTTGCCATTCGGCCAGCGGCATCACTGCGCCGGTGGGGTTGCCGGGCGAACACACATAGAGCAGCTGCGTGGCGGCCCACACCGCATCGGGCACCGAATCCCAATCCGAGGCGAAGTTGCGGGCCGGGTCGCTGTTGACGTAATGCGTGCGGGCCCCGGCCAGCAGGGCCGCGCCTTCGTAGATTTGATAAAACGGATTCGGGCACACCACGGTGGCGTCCGCCTTCGTGGGATCGATCACCGTCTGCGCCAGCGCGAACAGCGCCTCGCGAGACCCATTAACCGGCAGCACCTGCGTGGCGGCGTCCACGGTCACGCCGTACCGGCGCTTGAGCCAGCCGGTCATCGCCTCGCACAGCGCGGGCTCGCCCGCGGTGGCGGGGTAGGCCGCCAAGCCGCCGAGCCCGGCCGCGAGCGCATCCTTGATCACTTGCGGCGTGGCATGCTTCGGTTCACCGATGCCCAGGCTGATGGGCCGGTAAGCCGGGTTTGGCGTGATGTCGCGGGTGAGCGCGCGCAGCCGTTCGAACGGGTAGGGGTGCAGGCGGGTGAGCAGCGGGTTCATCCGGGGATTATCGGGCACACCGGATGTTGCCAGGCGACAGCAGCAGGGCGGGCAAAACGACGCATCCGGCTTCCTTCGTCTCAATGCCAGTTATTGACGGGACAGCACACTAGACATTGATCCCACGCGGCACGGTGGACAGCTTCCGGTTGAATTCACGCCTGAGCCTGTACACCTGCGCCGGCCTGTGGGCTCCCCCGGCCTCGAACTCGCCGTCGATGGGTTCAAGCACGCCCAGTTCCTCGATCTTGCGCCGAAAGCTCACTTTGTTGATCGATTCGCCCAGCACCGCCTCGTAGACCGCCTGCAATCGGGGCAGCGTCATGCGGTCACCGCAGAAGTAGACGGGCAGGGAGGAGTACTGGCTCTTGGAGCGCACGCGAGACACCGCCATGCCGACCATGTCGCGATGGTCGAAAGGAAGTTTGGGCAGCCTGGCCACGGGCGATGCCTTCAGGCCGGGGTGGTCCGCCGGCACGACACCCAATGGGACGAGCGCGTAGTAGACGATGGACACGGCCCACCCGCGAGGGTCGCGACGGGCGCCCGCGCACGTGGCCAACTGCTCCAGGTAAGGGCTGACGATGCCCGTCTTCTGGCGCAGCACCCGCGCTGCCGCATCCCAGGCCGTCTGGTCCTCTTGTGCCCAGATGAAGCCCCCCGGCAAGGCCCAGGCGCCGGCGAATGGTTCGTTCTCGCGCTTCAGGAGGATGACATGCAACTCGCCGTCCTTGAGCGTCAACAGCACCACGTCCACGGTGCAGATCACGGACGGAAATTCGCCCGACCGTGAGGATGTCTTCGGCATATTGGCTCCGCTTCGTTCAGCGGTGAAACAAAGTGAAAGCTTACCAAGTCCCGTTGCCAGATGGGCTTGCCGATCCATTGACCCCAGTTAGTTTTTCCATGAAACTATCTCTGTTCATCGATAGGACCAAGGTGGAGGCAGATGCTCTTGAAGCTGGAAGACCGTTACCGGGGCTCTTTCCTCGGGCTGGCGTGTGGCGATGCCGTCGGGACGAGCGTCGAGTTCAGCCCACGCGGCACGTTCCCGCCGGTGTCCGACATGGTGGGCGGAGGGCCGTTCGGCCTGGCGCCCGGCCATTGGACGGACGACACCTCGATGGCCATCTGTCTCGCGCAGAGCCTGTTGCATCAAGGCAGGTTCGATGCCATCGACCAGATGAACCGGTATGTGAATTGGTGGCGCTGGGGCTACCCGAGCCCCACCGGCACGTGTTTCGACATCGGCATGACCGTGCAGGCCGCGCTCGACCGCTACCTCACCACGCAGGATCCGATGGCCGGTTCGGACGATCCCCGCACGGCCGGCAATGGATCGTTGATGCGCCTGGCGCCCGTGGTGCTCTTTCACTACCCGGACCGAAGAGAGGCGGTCCGGCACGCCAGGCTGAGTTCTCGCACCACGCACGGGGCCTTGGAGGCGCTCGAATGCTGCGAGCTGCTGGCCGAAGTGCTTGTGAATGCGCTCGATGGGCTGGCCATGCCGGACGTCCTCAAACCCACCGGCGCCGGCCTGAAGTCCCCTCGCGTGCAGGCGCTGGCAACAGGAGATTACCTGCGCAAGCCCGTCGAGCAGATCAAGGGGTCGGGGTATTGCGTGGAGTCGCTGGAAGCCGCGCTGTGGTGCTTCGCAACCACGCCATCTTTCGAAAGCGCCGTCCTGGCGGCGGCCAATCTGGGGGATGATGCCGATACGACGGCCGCCATCGCCGGGCAAATCGCGGGTGCGTACTACGGCGTGCAAGCCATCCCGCCACACTGGCTGGACCGATTGTTCATGGCCCGTGAGCTGGACGCCATGGCATGCGACTTGATGCGCCGCCATTGACCCGACCATGCCAACGCGCGGATCAGATGACAGAAACGTTTCAAATACCGGTGGTTCCGGTCACACAGCTTGAGCAGCATCATTCCTCGTCGCACAGGCGCAGGCTGCTCGAACGCCTGGGTCATCTCTTCAGCGATGTGGTGCTGCGAGACGCGCCCGCGCAGGATGCCGCCCGTTGGCATGAACATGAGATCGGAGGGCGGTCTTACCGCTTCGCCAGGCCGCTGACCCTGACACCCTACGCTTCCGCCCGCGCTTGTTCGGCGCGTTGCCGGTTCTGTTCGGAGACCTTGAGGGACGGCACCGCCTCCGGCACCATGGCCGCATCACTGCGCCCGTCGCATCGCTATGCCGATTCGCTTCGAGAGGCTCTGAAGGCGCTCGAAGGCGTGCCGCTGTCCTATTCCTTGTCAGGGCTCGAAGCCACGGACGATCCGCACTGGCTGCTGTCGCTGCTCGACACGCTGGCCTCGTGCACGTCCGGCCCGGTGGTGGAAGGATCTGTCTTGTACACGAATGGCGCGGGGCTGGTTGCGCATCCGCAGCTGCTGGGCGCCTTGAAGGCGTTCAAGCTGTCCTGGATGGAGTGGTCTCGCCATCACGATCTGGAGGCACCCAACCAGCGGATCATGCGCTTTCGGCCCGGGCAGCAAGTGCAGGCGCAGACGGTCTTCGAGGAAGGTGTCATCGCTGCGCAGCGCGATGTTCCCGTGAAGCTGGTGTGCGTCGTGCAACGCGGTGGCATCGAGACGGTCGATGATGTGCTGCGGTACCTTCGCTGGGCCGGATCCCTTGGCGTTCGCACCGTGATCTTTCGGGCGTTCTCGGAGCTGCCGGCGCATTACGTGCACAACGTCACGCGCCGCTACATCGACGGCGCGCGGGTGGCAATGGACACCTTGCAGCAAGCCTGCATCGAAGACCCGCGGTTCACGGCGCTCCATGTGCCGGTGGCGCTCACCAGTGGCTACTACTTCTGGAACGCCCGCTGGTCCACCGAAGACGGTTGCGAAGTCGTCTTCGAAAGTTCTGACTACGAGGCCATGCTGGCCCGCGAAGCCAGCGGCTTGATCTACAAGCTCGTGTTCCATGCCAATGAACACCTGTGTGCCGGATGGCAGCCTGACAGGAACGTGCTTTGGAGGCCCCAGTGAGCACTGCCAACAGCTGGATTCACCTGGGATCCGAAGACAAGCGCTACGCGCTGCCGCAACCGCTGCGGGAACGCGATCCCATGAACGTCCGCGACTGCGGCTGGGTGGACCAGATGATGCCGTTCTTGCAAGGGCATGCTCGCCACGATGCATGGCTGATCGACCCGTTCTGCGGCTTCGGTTCCACCCTGGTGGCGGCTCATCTGGCGAATGTCAAGGCCATCGGCGTGGAGCACTCGCCCGAACGCTCCCGACTGGCCACGGAGAGGCTGGCGTTGCTGGGTGCCTCCAGCGACACGTGTGCCGTGGTCACCGGCAACGTGGCCGAGGCGGCCACCCGAGCTGCCTTGGCGGTCATGCCCGATGGCGCCGCCCGGCGCCCATTCGATCTGTGCCTCACGAACATCCCGTATTTCGGTTGCTCGGGAGGGCCGGCGACGCATGGCGATGCCGGCTCAGGGCAGCTGTACCGCGAGACGTACTACGAGCCTTATCTGCAAGGGCTTCGCGAGGTCTTCGTCGGGGTCCACGAACTGCTGGAGCCCGATGGCTGGTGCATCGTCATGGCGCAGAACCTGCAGCTCGGCGAGACCTTCGTGCCGCTGGCCTGGGATGTCGCCCGGCTGCTGGCGGAGCGGTTCACGCTGCATGAGGAGCGCATCCTCGTCTACGATCGACCGGGCCTTGGGGCATGTCTTCCCGGCATCAAGGGCAACCGGGCGCATGAGTACGCGCTCATCTGCCAGAAGCGGGTCCAAGCTCTGGCTGTCGAAACGGGAAGCGCCTTGCTGGCCCGGCTGGCCAGCGCCGGATTCGCCTTCGCCGTGTATGGCAGCTTTGCCCGATGCCTTGAGGGGGAGGGAGGCGCTGCGCCCCCCGGCGACATTGATTTGCTCGTGCCGCCGGATGATGCAGAGGTCTCCAGGTTGATGCGCTGGCTGGAAGGGGAAGGCTTTCGAATGGAGTCCTGGAATGCACCGGTCAAGCCGCCGGTGGCCGCAGCGGTGCTCGCCCACAGGTACTACTTCAGGGCCAGGCAACTGCACCGAAGCGGGGAAGGGATTCAGATCGACGTTGCCGTCGCGGCTGATCTGATCAGCTTCAACGCACGGCTGGTCGGACGGCGGCGATGCCGGCACAGCGGCGTCGAGTATCTCGTCCTTGAATGACATGCAGCGCACCTCATGCAGGAGGGGCGGTGGCGTAGAGTCGAACGGAAAGGCTCCGATCAAACGACTCGCTGGGCAACAAGGGTGCATGAAAATTAAAAAACTGATCATCAATTCGTTGAGTGGTTTGGCGCTGATTCAAGCGCCACTCTCCTTTGCTGAAAACATGAATGGGAAAAATCTCTATTTGCAGAGGTGTGCTGTGTGCCACGGAGTAGACATCAAAGGGACGGGATCATTGGCCAAGAAAAGCACCCCTCCTGCTCCTGATCTCACAACCCCAGCTTTCAAGAAGCGGTTGAGCGAATACCCAGGCGTCATTGTGTCATCGGTCGTGCTTCGCCCAAGTGGGGATTTGATTCCAAAAACGTTGAAGGAAAACGGTGTGAAGATACCGCCTTTCAATTGGGGAATCAAGGATCTGCGCGATTTGAATCAATACATGAGTGAGGCTATTTCAAAGGGTCAATGATTTTGAGTTGAGGCCTTTGGCTGTCATCCATTGGAGTTCCGCCCAGTGCGTAAAACGATTCTTGATCCCCGAGTTTTCACGATTCCGGAGTTCTTGACGCCGCATGAATGCGAGAGCCTTGTCTTGCTCGCGGAGCAAGAAGGATTCATGGCAGCCGGCGTGAGAACGATCGAAGGGCAAAGGCCCATGCCGAGCATTCGGAACAACGAGCGCGTCGTGTTGGAAAGCCCTGGTTGGGTTGCGCTGCTGTGGCAGAGACTTCGCCAGATTGACCTTCCGGAAATCGATGGGTCTACAGCCATCGGTCTTCCGAAGGATTTGCGGTTCTACAAGTATGGGCCTGGCCAGCGATTCAAGATGCACAAGGACGGTCCATGGCATGAGAACGGCTTGTCCAGCCGGCTCACGTTTCTTGTTTACCTGAACGACGCATTCGTCGGTGGCGCAACGGCCTTCAAGGAGTTCCAGGTGGTCCCGGAAACCGGGACGGCCCTGGCCTTTGTCCACGATACCTGGCACGAAGGCGTTGCCGTCACCGAAGGCTCCAAGTACGTTCTTCGTTCGGATGTTTTGTTTTCAGGGGTGCCAGCGGGTTGAGTTTTGTCTGGTCGGCTCCAAAGCTGGCCTCTCGGCACTTGCTGCCAGGTGGCGCGCCGGCGAAAGCCGGGGCCTGCTCGGCCCGGTGGATACCGGCTTTCGCCGGTATGACGAGTGTGTGATGAAAGCCGGGGCCTGCTCGGCCCAGTGGATACCGGCGTTCGCCGGTATGACATTGGGGAGCGCGCGGTGCTTGAACAAGACGTCACCCCGGCGAAGGCCGGGGCCCACTGCGACCCGTGGGTACCGGCGTTCGCCGGTATGACGAGTGTGTGGCGAAAGCCGGGGCCTGCTCGGCCCAGTGGATACCGGCGTTCGCCGGTATGACATTGGGGAGCGCGCGGTGCTTGAACAAGACGTCACCCCGGCGAAGGCCGGGGCCCACTGCGACCCGTGGGTACCGGCGTTCGCCGGTATGACGAATGAGTGGCGAAAGCCTGCTGGGGCCTGGCCTGAGCGGTTCGATTCAATCCTGGAATGTGGACGGACTCATGCTCGCAGGTTGATCCCGATCCGCCGCTTCGGGTGCAGGCTGCAGTCGATCGCACCGCCAGGGGCGCGTCTGCCCGGCAAAGCAATCGGCAAACGTCGGGTCGGCCTTGATCTTGTGAAGCGTGCGTGCCGTCACGGCGGTGTCGGCATATTCGGAGAACACGCCGTTGATGCCGAGCGCGAAGTACTGGAGGTATTCATCGACCGGATTGCCGGCGTAGTCGCTCGGCAGGCGGCTTTGTTCGTTGCCGAAGGCGTACGCGTAGACGAGAAGGCCGGCGCGGTGCGCTCGTGCGATGAGGTTGCTCGGCTGGGTGAGCCGCAGGCTGGCTGCATCCGTGCCGGGGCGGGCCGGGCTGGCCATGGTGCTCACGATGTAGCGCTTCCACGGGCCGATGCCATCGGCGTACGCACGCACCTCGCGCAGGCCCGCTTCGGTGGTCAGGTAGGCCGATGTGCGGGCGAGCAGCGCCGGATCGCCTGAGGCGGTCCAGTCGTACGGGCGGTTGTACGGCGGGGTGAAGTCGAGCGAGCCGTCTGGATTCACGCTGTTGGCGTCAATCAGCTGCAGCAGCCTTACGCGGGTGAGCTTGTGGAGCTCCTTGAGGTTGGCCTGCTCGAACGATTGGATGAACACGGGCGCTTCGCGGCGATTCCAGCCGGCGCGGTTCAGGGCGTTGAGCACGCGTGGTTCGAGCGGCAGGCCGAGCCGCTGATGGTAGGTGGGGTGCTTGGTCTCGATGAACACGCCCACGGTGCGGTGCGCCTCGCGGCCCTTGCGCTTGGCAAGGTCGATCACTTCATCGAGCGTGGCCACGCTGAACTGGCCGTCGAACTGCTGGGGGCGGCCGGCGAAGGACTGTCTGGCGCGGAGCGTGCGGACCTCCGCCAGGGTGAAGTCGGACGCGAAGAATCCTTCCTCGTTGACCCCGTCGATCACCCCGCTGCGCCGGCGCGAGGCGAACTCGGGGTGGCGGTCCACGTCGGTGGTGTCCAGGAGGTTCGGCGTGTATCGGGCGATCAGGTGGCCGTCGCGGGTGGCCACCACGTCGACCTTGATGTAATCGGCCCCCAATTCGATGGCGAGGGCATAGCTTTCGAGCGTGTGGTCGGGCAGGTAGCCGCTGGCGCCCCGGTGGCCGATCACGATCGGCGGCTCGACGCGGTCGCGTTGTTCCTGGGCGGCTGCGGTGCTGGCAGTCAGTGCCGCGGCACAAGCGAGGGTGAGGCTGGAAAGGAATGCGTGCACGTTCGAAGTTGACGTCTTGGGTCTGCTGGTCAGAGCCAACCGGCGCATCCCGGCGCGCCGCACCGGCAGGCGAGTTGGCCTTCATGATGGGTTTCGCCATAGCGCACGGTGATCTCTTCGCCGGGCGAGATGGCTCGGAGGGCGTAGAACTCCACACGTCCTTGCCGGATCGTCAGCCGGGCGTTGGACTGGCAGGAGTGATTGGTGTAGCGCATGGGGTCGGTCGATTTGTGAAAATCGATGGCCTCCTCCTCGGAGACCTCCACGATCATCACGCGCTCGTGGCGCGTGGCCCGGATGCGCGCTTCGATCACGCTGATGGATTCGCCCCGGATCTCGCCGATCTTTCGTGCGCGCGGGATGGGCTCCAGGGCGAATACGCCCTGGCCGTCGATGGTGCTCGCTCGCACTTCGACGGCGAACTTCTGGTAGGTGGGGCGAACGGTGGTGTCAGCGGGCAATGTTGCTCTCGATCCAGGTGGTGAAGCGTGCCAGGAACTTTGCCAGAAATTCCTTCGTCGGTTCGCTGGTCAGTTGGCCCGCGTCGTCGAAGAATTTGTTCGCATTGCCGAGGTAGGCTTCATGCGGCAGCAGCGGCACATTCAGGAACACGCACGATTGGCGCAAGTGCTGGTTGGCGCCGAAGCCGCCGATCGCCCCTGGCGAGGCGCTGATCACCGCACCGGGCTTGCCGTTCCAGGCGCTTTGCCCGTAAGGACGCGAGGCCACGTCGATGGCATTCTTCAACACGCCCGGCACGGAGCGGTTGTATTCCGGCGTGATGAAAAGCACGGCATCGGCGGCCTGGATGGCCGCCTTGAGGTCGATCACGCTTTGCGGCGGATTGGCCTCCCATTCCTCGTTGAAGAGGGGCAACCCGCCGATCTCGACGAGCGACAGCTTGAGCGTGGCGGGCGCCATGGCCATGAGGGCCTGGGCGACCTTGCGATTGATCGATGCCTTGCGGAGGCTGCCGACGAAAACGGCAACGTTGCGGGTGGTGGCCATGACGGGCTCCTTCATCAAGGGGAGGGGAGTCCGTCATCGTGGGCTCAGCCCGGCGATCCTGCCGGGCGCAGGGTTTTTGGGGGCATCAGGCCATGCCGTTGGCAGGCGCATGGACCGGCATGACCACGACGGGCTGCGGCTTCCATCCCTTCTTGCGGTGCTCGGCCACCACGTTGGTGTAGATGCCGCCGCGCACGTACCACTTGGCCGTGATGCGGATGAAGCGCGGGTCGGTGGCGCGAACGATGTCGTCGAGGATGTCGTTCGTGACCTTCTCATGGAACGCGCCTTCATGGCGGTAGCTCCACATGTACATCTTCAGGCTCTTGAGCTCGACGCACAGTTTGTCCGCGACCATGTCGATCGTGAAGTGGGCGAAGTCGGGCTGGCCCGTGAGCGGGCAGTGGCAGGTGAACTCGGGCACCTGGAACTGGATGGCGTAGTCGCGCTTGGGCGTGGGGTTCGGGAACACGTCGAGCTGCTTGCTCGGGGCGCTGGGCGGCTGGGCGGGTTTCTCGCGCTGGCCCACGGCCGTGGCGGGCTTGCGGGCGGGCGGTGCGACTCGGGAGGACATCTTGGCCATGACAGAGGGGCTCGGGGAGGGTTTTGCGGGATTTTCCGGAGGGGGCCGATGGTATCATCGCGCCTCGCCGCAGGCTCGTCGTCACACGAGATTCGCCAACGAAATCAAGCACTTAAGCGGCCCCAGCGGCGGCCCCAGGCGCGTTTGCACCGTGCGCCGGGAATCCTTCGTCCAAGGCCCCTCCAACCCATGCGTCTGAACTCCATCAAACTCTCGGGCTTCAAGTCGTTTGCCGAACCCACGCATTTCCAGTTGCCGGGTCAGTTGGTGGGGGTCGTGGGCCCGAACGGATGCGGCAAATCCAACATCATGGATGCGGTGCGCTGGGTGCTCGGCGAATCGAAGGCCAGTGAGCTGCGGGGCGAGTCGATGCAGGACGTCATCTTCAGCGGCTCGGGCAACCGCAAGGGCGCGAGCCGTGCCAGCGTGGAACTGGTGTTCAGCAACGAGGACGCTCGCGCGGGCGGCCAATGGAACCAGTTCACGGAAATCGCCGTTCGCCGCGTGCTCACGCGTGACGGCACCAGCAGCTACTTCATCAACAACCAGCCCGTGCGCCGCCGCGACGTGCAGGATGTGTTCCTCGGCACGGGCCTCGGCCCGCGTGCCTACGCCATCATCGGTCAGGGCACCATCAGCCGCATCATCGAGAGCAAGCCGGAAGAGCTGCGGCTGTTCCTGGAGGAAGCCGCGGGCGTGTCCAAATACAAGGAGCGCCGCCGCGAGACGGAGAACCGGCTCAAGGACACGCGCGAGAACCTCACCCGCGTCGAAGACATTCTTCGCGAGCTCAACAGCAACCTCGAAAAACTGGAGAAGCAGGCCGAGGTGGCCACGCGGTACCGGGGCCTCCAGGAGGCTGGCACGCTCAAGCTGCACCAGCTGTGGTTCCTGAAGCACCGTGATGCATCGAGCGAGCAGGAGCGTGTTCGCAAAGAGGTGCTCGAGGCCACGAATGCGCTCGAAGCGCGCATCGCGGAACTGCGCCACGGCGAAGCCGAACTCGAAACGGTTCGCCAGGCGCACTACGCGGCGAGCGACGAGCTGCATGCCGCGCAGGGTTCGCTCGCCGAAGCCGCGCTCGAAGTGAGCCGCCTCGAAGAGCGCATCCGCTATGTGGTGGAAGGCCGCCAGCGGGTCGAGCAGCGCCTCATGGAGCTCAAGGCGCAGAACGAGACCTGGGCCGAGCGCCAGGCGCAGGCCCAGGACGAACTCGAAACCATCGCCGGCCAGATCGCCGCGGCCGACGAGCAAAGCGAGGTGCTCGCGGCACAAGCCGAGGAACAGGCAGGCAACCTGCCGAATGTGGAAGACGCCGTGCGCGCCGCGCAGAACCGCAGCAACGAGCAGCGCGCCGCGGTGTCGGGCGTGCAGCAGCAGATCCAGGTGCTGGCCGCGGAAAGCCGCAACCTCGACGACCAGCGCCGGCAATTCCAGCAGCGCCGCGAGCGGTTGGATGCCGAACGCCGCCAGCTCGCCGTGCCCGACGTGGACCGCCTTGGCGATCTGAAAGCCCAGTTCGCCGTGGCCGAAGAGGCGAAGGCCGTGGCGGACGAGCGCCTGCACGAACTCACCGAGCAGGTGCCGGCGCTCGATGAGGAGCGCCGTGCCAGGCAGGAGCAGGTCAACACCGATTCGGCCAAACAGTCCGACCTCAGCGCACGCCTCGAAGCGCTGCGCGCCTTGCAGGAGAAGGTGCAGACCGAAGGCAAGCTCAAGCCCTGGCTCGCGAAACACGGGCTGGAGAACATGCAGGGGCTGTGGAAACGCATCCACATCGAAACCGGCTGGGAGACGGCGCTCGAATCGGCATTGCGCGAGCGGCTGAGTGCCCTCGAGGTAGGACGGTTGGAGACCGTGCGGGCCTTCGCCCTCGATGCCCCGCCGGCCAAGCTCGCCTTCTACAGCCCGCCGCAGTCGGCCATCGCCAACACGCACCAGACGCTGCCCCGCCTGTCGGACCTGCTTCGCCTGGGCGATGCAGGCCTCAAGGCCTTGCTGAACGACTGGCTCGAAGGCGTCTACACCGCGCAGCACATCGACGAAGCACTCGCTGCGAGGGACAAGCTCACGCACGGCGAGGTCATCATGACCCGCGAAGGCCACGCCGTGAGCCAGTTCTCCGTGGCGTTCTATGCCCCCGATTCGGAGCAGGCCGGCATGCTGGGCCGTGCGCAGGAGATCGAAAACCTGGAAAGCCAGTTGCGTGCGCAGACGCTGATCGCCGAGGACTCACGCGGTGCGCTCGTGCGGGCCGAGGCGGCCTACACCGAGGCCTCGCAACGCCTCATCACCGCCCGGCGAGAGGCGGCCGAGACGCAGACGCGCGCGCACCAGCTGCAGGTGGAACTGCTGCGGCTGTCCCAATTGGCCGAGCAGACCAGCGCCCGCCGTGGCCAGCTCGACAGCGAGCTGCACGAGATTGACGCACAGCTCGATGAACTCAGTGAGCGGCGGGCCACCGGCGAAGCGAGGTTCGAGGAACTCGACATGCAGCTGGCCACCACGCAGGAGCGGCATGCCGAGCTGGAGGAGGGCGTGATCGCTGCCGAACGCCGGCTCGCCGATGCGCGCGAGCAGCTGCGCGCACTGGAGCGGCAGGCCCAGGAGGCACAGTTCGCGTCCCGGTCCCTGGCCGCGCGCCGTGGTGAACTCCAGCGCAGCATCGAGACGGCCTCGCAGCAGGTGCAAGGCAATGCGCAGTCGGAGGCGCAATTGCGTGAAGAGCTCGGCCGGCTCACGGATGCTTCGGCCCAGGTGGGCCTGGAGCAGGCGCTTGCAGTGCGACTCGATCGCGAATCGGCGCTGGGCGCCAAGCGCAGCGAGTACGACGACCTCACGATGCGCCTGCGCCGCCTGGACGAGCAGCGCCTCGCCCATGAGCAGAGCCTGCAGCCGCTGCGCGACCGCATCACCAAGCTGCAGCTCGAAGAACAGGCGGCGCAGCTCGGCGGCGCACAGTTCATGGAGCAGCTCACTGCTGCTGGCGTGGACCTGGCCGTGCTCGAACGCAACATCACCGACAACGGCGTCAAGCTGTACGGCCTGCAGGGCGAGATCGACCGCATCAACCGCGACATCAACGCCCTGGGCGCCGTGAACCTTGCTGCACTCGATGAACTGGCGGCGTCCCGAGAGCGCAAGACCTTCCTGGACGCGCAGAACGCCGACCTCACCGAGGCCATCAACACGCTCGAGAACGCCATCCACAAGATCGACCTGGAGACGCGCAACCTGCTGATGGCCACGTTCAATCAGGTCAACGATGGATTCGGGCGCATGTTCCCGAGCCTCTTCGGCGGCGGCAATGCGAAGCTCATCATGACGGGCGATGAAATCCTGGATGCTGGCGTGCAGGTCATGGCGCAGCCACCGGGCAAGAAGAACAGCACCATTCACCTGCTATCGGGTGGCGAGAAAGCGCTCACGGCCATCGCCCTGGTGTTCGCGATCTTTCAGCTCAACCCTGCGCCGTTCTGCCTGCTCGACGAAGTGGACGCACCGCTGGACGACGCGAACACGGAACGGTATGCCAAGCTCGTGAAGACGATGTCGTCCGGAACGCAGTTCCTGTTCATCAGCCACAACAAGATCGCGATGGAAATGGCGGAACAGTTGATTGGCGTGACGATGCAGGAACAGGGTGTTTCGCGCATCGTCGCGGTGGACATGGAAGCGGCCGTCGGGATGGTCCAGGCGGCCTGAGGAATTAGAAGAGATGGACAACTTGACGATTGCGCTGGCATGTGTGGGCGGCGTGGTGCTTGCAGGGGTGGTCGCCCACGGCGCCTGGCAAGCCCGCAAGGCCGGGCCGATGCGGGCTTCCGAGCCCGCCGTGCCACCGGCAGAACCGCGCGAACCGGTGCTCGACGGCACGGCGCTCCTGCCTGCCGACGACAGCGCTCCCTCGGGCAGCGACGACCCTGCAGATCGCGACGAGCCGCTGCTCATCCCGCGCCGCCCCAGCGCGCGCATCGATGCGTTGATCGACGCCATCGCTTCGTTGAAGGTGGAGGCCCCTGTCAGCGGCGACCTGGCGCTGTCACACCTTCCTCCAACCCGGCGGGCAGGCACCAAGCCCTTCCTGATCGAGGGCCTCAACACCGAGAACGGCGAATGGGAAATGCCGCTGCCTGGCCGGCGGTACAGCGAGTTCCAGGCGGGCGTGCAGCTGGCCAATCGCACCGGTGGCCTGAACGAGATCGAATATTCCGAGTTCGTGCAGAAGGTGCAGGGCTTTGCCGAGATGATCGGGGCGCTGGTGGACTTCCCCGACATGCTCGACGTGGTGGGGCGAGCCCGCGAACTCGATGCCTTCGCGAGCCAGCATGATGCGCAGCTCGCCGTTCATTTGCATGCGCGGATGACGGCCTGGAGCGTCGGCTACATCCAGCAGCACGCTGCCCGCCACGGGTTTGTCGCCGGCAGCGTGCCCGGCCGCATGGTGCTGCCCGGCGCCGGAGACGGTGCCCCTCCCGTGCTCGTGCTGAGCTACGACGCGCAGGCGGCCCTGGCCGACGACCCGAATCAGTCTGCCGTTCGCGATGTCATGCTGAGTTTCGACGTGCCGCAGACCGACGCCACCGCCGAACCGTTCGCCGCCTGGCAGGCCAGCGCGCAGGCGCTGTCGCTCGGCATGGATGCCGCCGTGGTGGATGACAACGGGCACCCGCTGAGCATGGCCGGGTTCGATGCCATCGGGGCGGAACTCGCGCGGCTTTATGACGCACTCGCTGCGCGCGACCTGACAGCGGGTTCCCCCGCCGCGCGGCGGCTGTTCAGCTGAGTTGCGCGAGGCGAACGCCAGCGCGCGCTGGCCGCGGTGGGCCCCGGCTTTCGCCGGGGTGACCTTTGTTCACCCGGCGAACCGGCACTCACTTTGCTCACCCCGTCATACCGGCGAAAGCCGGTACCCACCGGGCAGCAGCGCGCTGGCCGCCGCACCCATCAAGTAGGCGCCGGGATGTCGGTCTCGTCTTCCTCTTCGCTGTCGCCAGGCGGCGGGATGGCCCCCTGGTCAGGCTCAACCGGCAGCTCGCCGGGCTCCGGTTTGCCCGGCGGGACGGGTTCGTGACGACGGCTCATGGGGGCCTTCCTCGGTCAGCATCAGATCGTGCGGCCGGCAGCTTCGTGAAGCGCGGCCGAGATGGCACGTTCCTGAGTTTCCGCCAGCCCTGCCGGGTTGTCGAGGTCTTCGTCACCGATGCGCACTTGCCAGTCCCACCCCAGGGGCAGGCGGCGTGTGCGGATCAGAATTTGCTGGCCATCCATCGGGATGGAGGATTCGTGCCATTGCGTGCGGTCGGTCATGGTCAGCTCCCCGTAAAAGCGGAACGTTGCGAAAGACCCATCCCACAACCTCGCGGAGGTGTGAGACATGAAGGAGGCGCATCGGGTGTTGCCGGTGGTATCGGACACTGCGAACGCGCGTGGAGTTCCGTTCAATTGGATTGGGCGGTGCGGCGGCGGCGGCGCAGTTCGGCACGGCCGGCGTCCGTCAACGTGAGCAGCCCGTTGACTTCCTTCAGGAAGCCCGAGGCGCAGTAGGCCTGGACGAGGTCTTCGCTGATCGAATTGCCGTGGCGTTCGAACAGGAACTGCATGGCCTGATCGAAGGCGGGCAGGTAGCGTGCATCCATGTCAATCTCCGTGATGCGGTGTGAGCAGATTCTGCGGTTGCGCAGCCCATCGCGGGAACACGCGTTCCGGGGGAGAGATGCGGCGGTCATACCCTCGATCGCGGGGAACGCATCTCGTCATCGCCCTCGCAAAATCGCCAGGTTGGCCACGCAGGCTGCACTTTGTGCACGGTGGTTCGAAGCCCTGCGCCGAGCGCGTCCATGCCACGAGAAACTGATGTCGTGCCCGCACGGGCATTGAGACGGCCTGCCCCTCGAGGGCATCCCCGCCTGACGAACCTCAATGCCAGAAAGCTGCGGAACTGAACACCGGGCAGGCTGATTCGTTGCCGCCGGGCCGGCGGCCCACCAGCGAGGGGACATGCAGTATGGGCAAGAGAAAGATTCTGTGCGTCGTGCCAAGTGATGATGACGCCGGGTTGTGCGAGCACCTTCGTGCTGCCGCGTGGGACGTGCACATCGCGGTGGACTTGAAAGCCTCGCAGCGCCTGGTCCACCAGCATCGCTTCCAGGTGGGGCTGCTGGCGGCGAGCGATGTGAATGAGGCTGCTTGCGAGGAGCTTCACGGTTTCCTCTCGCAGCATGACGGCATGGAATGGGTGGGTGTCTTCGACGTGCCGGCGCTGTGCTTGCCTTCCTGCCGCGAGCTGATCCTTGATCACTTCTTCGATCACCACACCCGGCCTGTCGAGCCGGAACATCTGGTCCGCACGCTGGGGCATGCCTACGGGCATGCCGCGCTGAGGGAAGATCCCGACGGCAAGGTGCCCGCGAGCCTCAGCCACGGCGCCATCGTGGGCGAAAGTGAGCCCATCAAGAACCTGCTGTGGCAGATCAAGCGGGTCGCGAAGGTGGGGGCGCCCGTGCTGATCCGCGGTGAAAGCGGCAGCGGCAAGGAGTTGGCCGCGCAGGCGATCCATCAGCTGTCGGCGCGAGCGAACGGGCCGTTCGTGGCGGTCAACTGCGGGGCGATTCACCCGTCGCTGATCCAGTCCGAACTGTTCGGGCACACCAAAGGCTCGTTCACCGGCGCGGCACGCGATGAACGCGGGCTCATCGAAG
>CBIHPH010000064.1:0-23429 GCA_966212105.1 uncultured Rhizobacter sp. | reverse complement strand
CGCGAGGCCGGCTTTGCCGGCCGACCCGGGGTCGCCCCTCGGGGGCAGGAGGCGCCAGCCGACTGGGGGGCTTCATGTCGGCGGGGACAGCAGGATGTCCCGCCCCACGCGGCGGATGTCCGTGTGGCCGCAGAAGGCCATCGTCAAGTCGAGTTCGCGGGCGATCAGTTCCAGGCTACGGGTGACGCCGGCCTGGCCCATGGCGCCGAGTCCGTACAGGAACGCGCGCCCGATCAGGGTGCCTTTCGCACCGAGCGCGATGGCCTTGAGCACGTCCTGCCCGGAGCGGATCCCGCCGTCCATCCACACCTCGATGTCCCGGCCCACCGCCTCGACAATGCCCGGCAGCGCGGCAATGGACGACATGGCGCCGTCGAGTTGGCGGCCGCCATGGTTCGAGACGATCAGCGCGTCTGCGCCGCTCCGGGCAGCGAGTCGGGCATCCTCTTCGTCGAGGATGCCCTTGAGGATCAGTTTGCCGCCCCAGCGCTTCTTGATCCATTCGACATCGGCCCAGCTGAGCGTCGGGTCGAATTGCTCGGCGGTCCAGGAACTCAGTGATGCCAGGTCCCCCACGCCCGAGGCATGGCCGACGATGTTGCCGAAGCCGCGCCGCGGCGTGCGTAGCATGCCCCAGCACCAGCGTGGCTTCGTGGCGAGGTTGAGCAAGTTCGCAAGCGTCGGCTTCGGCGGTGCCGACAGGCCGTTTTTCAGGTCCTTGTGGCGCTGGCCGAGGATCTGCAGGTCGAGCGTGAGCATGAGGGCGCTGCAGCGGGCGGCCTTCGCGCGGTCGATCAGGCGTTCGATGAAGCCGCGGTCACGCATCATGTAGACCTGCAGCCAGAACGGCTTGGTGGTGTGCGCGGCCACGTCCTCGATGGAGCAGATGCTCATCGTCGACAGCGTGAACGGCACGCCGAAGGCCTCGGCGGCTCGCGCGGCGAGGATTTCGCCATCGGCGTGCTGCATGCCGGTCAGCCCCGTGGGGGCGAGGGCGACGGGCATGGCCACGTCTTCGCCCGCCATGGTGGTGCGCAAGGAACGGTTGGCCATGTTCACTGCCACGCGCTGGCGCAGTTTGATGGCCTGGAAATCGGCTTCGTTCGCGCGGTAGGTGCTTTCGGTCCACGACCCCGAATCGGCGTAGTCGTAGAACATGCGCGGCACTCGCTTCTTGGCGAGCACGCGCAGGTCTTCGATGTTCGTGATGACGGGCATGGTGGGGCGGTCCTGCGGGAGCGGTGAGGCGCGTACTCTACGACAGCCCGTTGTTCCGCGCGCCGCATCCATGGTCAGTCGGGCAGGCCATCGAACAGCGGCATGGGCGACAGGTCCACGGGCTCCGGTTCGCATGCGACCGTGGCCGCGGGGTTGAGCAGCTCATCCAGGCGCGCGAGGTTGCCGGCGCGCACACCCAGCAACCGCATGCGCCGGCTCAGGTCCACGCGTTTGAGGCATTCGCCGGCGGCCCGGCGGATGGTGCGGGCCTCGAGGGTGTGGGCGGGCAGGGTCACGTCGCGGGTGACGATGCGAAAGTCATCGAAGCGCAGTTTCAGGCCGATCGTCTTGGCCGCATAGCCCTTGCGTTCAAGGTCGGCCGCGAGCTGGACGCACAGCCGCGTGAAGAGTTCACTCAGTTGCGGGCGATCACGCACGGCATGCAGGTCGCGCTCGAAGGTGGTTTCGCGGCTGATGGACTTGGGTTCGCTGTGGAGCACCACGGGGCGCTCATCCCTCCCGTGCGCGGCGGCATGGAGCCACGCTCCGTAACTCTTGCCGAACTGGGCGACAAGAAAGCCGGGGTCGGCCGCCGCCAGCTCGCCGATGGTGACGATGCCCAAGGCGGCGAGTTTCGCGGTGGCCTTGGGGCCGATGCCATTGATCTTCTTCGCGGCCATGGGCCAGATGCGGGACGGGATGTCTGCCTGGCTCAGCAGCGTGAGGCCGTCGGGTTTGTCCAGCTCGGATGCGATCTTCGACAACAGCTTGTTCGGCGTGATGCCCACCGAGCAGGTCAGGCCGGTGGCGGCGAACACCGCCCGGCGCAGCGCCTCGCCGGCGGCGCGGCCGTCGTCGGCTTGTGCGCCCGGCACGTCGGTGAGGTCGATGTAGATCTCGTCGATGCCGCGGTCCTCCACGAGCGGGGCCACCTCGCGCACCGCGGCCTTGAAGCGCCTGGAATATTTTCGGTATTCATCGAAGTCGACCGGCAGCAGGATGGCCTCGGGTGCCAGCGCGGCCGCCTTCATCATGCCCATCGCCGAGTGCACGCCGAGGGCGCGCGCCTCGTAGGTGGAGGTGGTGACCACACCGCGGCCGGTGTATTCGCGCAGCCGGGCGTAGCGGCGGATGCCGTTCGTGTCGGTGCGCGGCGCATGGCTCCGGCCGCCACCGATCACGACGGGTTGTCCCCGCAGATCGGGATACCTGAGCAGCTCGACGGAGGCATAGAAAGCATCCATGTCGAGGTGGGCGATGAGGCGGCGTGGGGCAGAGGCAATCACGGCATGGCCGGCAGTAGGGCTGTATGAATGTACAGCATCTGCGCGCACGGACGCGGGTCATGCGAAGGCTGAAGCGTTCTGGGGATATACAGTGGCGGCCGGCCCGGTAGGCTTTGGGGTGTTCATCGACATGGGGAGGAATTCCTTGGTGGTGCGAGTGGTGAGACTGGGCAGCCCGCGGGCGGCCAACGAAGGCACGCGCATCGGCACGGTGCGCCGCCCCCCACGCGGCGTGCCGAAGGCGAAGTTCGCCGAAGAGGATTGGTACGACGTCTGGTACCCCAACCTCGCGCCGACCGTCGAGACCATGAAGCTGGCCTTGTCGGCTGAAACCGACGCGGATTGGGCCGCATTCGTTCGCAAGTACCGCGCCGAGATGGCCACGCCCGAGAACGACCGCACGCTCGACCTGCTCGCGGCGCTGTCGCAAGGCGCCAATTTCTCCGTCGGCTGCTACTGCGAAGAAGAGAGCCGATGCCACCGCTCGGTGTTGCGCAGCTTGCTCGAACGCAAGGGCGCCAAGGTGGCTCCATGACCATGCAGGCGCGTGAATTCGTGTTCTGCGATTCGGAAGTTTCATCCGTCGCCATCGAAGGTGACATCCTGCGCGTGCGGTTCGCCGCGGCACACGTCACCGAGCCCGACGCCAACTCATTGGCGGGACGCGTGCGAGGGTATGTGGACGGCGTGGAACTCCGGTGCCTCGGCGGCCCTTGGGCCGCCTTCCACACGGATGGACTGGTGGGGCGCCTCGTCGACGGGCGAGTGAGCGCGGGGGGCTCCTGGCGTGGGCGCCTGCCGCTGCCGGTCACGCTGGACGGGCCGGTGCCCATCGAGCTTCGTTTCGCCAACCAGTCCGAGCTGATCTTCACCGCGACCTCGTTTTCCCTGGCGGCGCCCCCGGGCGCCGTCTTTGGCGAATCATTCGCCTGCTGACCCACCGAGCCTGCTGCCCATGCACTATCTGATGACGTATCAACTGGCGCCCGACTACCTGGTGCGGCGCGCGGAGTACCGCAAGGAACACCTCGCGCTGGCCTGGGAGGCCGTGGAACGTGGCGAGTTGCTGTTGGGCGGCGCGCTCTCCGATCCGGTGGACACCGCGATGCTGCTGTTCCAGTGCGATTCGCCGGATGTTGCCGAGGCGTTCGCCGAAGCCGATCCATACGTGTTGAACGGGCTCGTGCGTTCGTGGCGGGTTCGCCCCTGGAACACGGTGGTGGGGCACGAGTCGGCCACCCCGGTTCATCCGGCATGATCTGCATTGTTGGGCGCGCGCTTGCGCGCACGGCTGGCCGAGCCAGCGGGATGGGGGGCACTTGATGGCCGGCGCGCTGTTCGCATTCGTGCATTTTGCTGCGGTGCTCGGTGTATTCGGGGCCCTCGTGGGTGAATGGCTGGTGTTCGGCCGCACACCCACGCTGGCCCAGGCACGGCAACTGCAGCAACTCGACCGGCTGTACGGTGTGAGCGCGGCGGTCGTGCTCGTGGCAGGTGGCGTTCGCGCCTACCGCTTCGAGAAGGGGCTCGACTATTACCTCGCCAATCCGTTCTTTCACCTCAAGCTCACGCTGTTCGTGCTGGTGGGGCTGCTGTCGGTCTATCCCACCATCGTCTTCATCGGCTGGCGGGGCGATGTGAAAGCCAGGCGCGCGCCCATGGTCACCGAGGCGCAGCACGCCTGGATCACGCGGCTGCTCGAGATCGAACTGGTGGCGCTGCTGGCCATCGTTGCCTGCGCATCGCTGATGGCCAAGGGGGTGGGCGGGTGAGTGCCGAGCGCTGGCTTGCAGGGCGGAAACAATGGAGCGACACGGCCGCGTCACAATGTGCGGTTGGACGAACGGTGAGTTGGCGAACATGACATATCGATGGTTGAGCCGCTTCCTGCCTGTGCAGGGCGTGATGTCGCTGGTGCTGGTGTGCACGGCATGGATGCAGCAGGCGAACGCTGCCGCGGTCAAGGACCCCGCCGGCTGGCGCATCAACGTGCCCAACGGCTACCGCCAGGACTTTGAGGACGGCGGCCAGACGCTGGTCCTGACGCCCGCGAACCCCGATCAATTCCTGCTGCGCTTCACGTACCACTCGCTCAAGGAGTACGTGAAGGAACGTCCCAAGGTGGGCCGCGAGTTCATCGAACACCTCGCACGCAAGAAAGGCCTGAAAACCTTCACCGTCGACGGCAACGGCGGCGTGGCGTACATGGAGCCGCCGGTCGTCACGGAGCAAGATGGCGGGCGTGTGCAAGAGACGGCCGGCGGCCTCGGGCTGGACGATGCCTACGTCACCTTCACCGTGGTGATCGACGAGGCCTGGCTGTCGGATCCCGTGGTCAAGGAGTTGCTCAAATCCGGCATCCAGGTGTTGCTGGGCCGCATCCGCAGCGGGCCGGGCTGAGCTTCCTCCCGCGTGGACCGCGCGTCATGTGCGGCGAACGACCAGCTCGAACGGCAGCGGGTCGCTCTCTTCACCGTCGAGCACCTGGCGCACGGCGAGGCGGCCTTTTTGTGCGCTGTGCTGGCGCATCGTGGTGAGTCCGGCGGCGGCCGCTGCCGGGATGTCATCGAAGCCCACGACAGACACCACATCGACCTGCTGATGGCCCTCGAGCGCCTGCAGCGCGGCCAGGGCCATGGTGTCGGTTGTTCCCAGCACGGCGAGCTTCGTGCGCGCCGGCAGCTGCTGGAGATAGTCTTCGATGCGGCCGGGCTGCTCGCCGGGTCGGGGCTCGGCGATCTCGAGCCAGTCCATGCAACCGAGGTCGAACCCCAGGTGACGCGCTGCGCTGATGTAGCCCCGGCTGCGGTGCGTGGTGACGGAGCTGCTGCTGCCATGTGTGGGCGACAGCACGAGCACGCGGTCAGGGCGCCTTGAGAGGGTCCGTTCCATCGCCGCGGCCGCTCCGCCGCGCTCGTCCATCCGAACGGACGGCACGTCGGCGACCTCGGCGTCGACCAGGACGAGGGGTTTGCTGAAGGCCCTGACCTCCGGGGCAAGCGCCGCATCCACTTCCCCATGGACGATGAGCGCATCGGCCGTCGTCTGGAACGCGTAGGCCAGCGAGGTGGTGCGGCCCATGTCCGGCACGAGCTGCATCGACATGCCGCGGGCATCGAGTTCACCGGCCACCCCTCTCAGGAATTCGATGCTCAGCGGGTCTTCGAACACCGGCCCCAGGGCGCGGCCGAAGACCACGGCCACCTGGCGCACCTGCCCGCTGCGCAGGGCGCGGGCGGCAGGGTCGGGCCCGAAGTAACCCAGTTCGCGCGCCTTGTCGAGGATGTCGGCGCGCAACGCGTCCGAAAGCTCCCCTGGCCGGTTGAATGCGTTCGACACCGCCGTGCGGCTCACGCCGAGCACCTCGGCCACGTCTCTCAACGTGAGCCTGGGTTTGCGGGCGGTGGACGGGCGGGCGGCCATGGTGGGGTGGACGTTTTGTCTGCAGACGCTTTTGCCATGCAAACGCAGGAACACCTTCCCGTCAAGCGATGAATGACCGGACTGCGTTGCGTATCCCGCATGTGACATGATGCTGGTTTTCCAGCAACGACTTCAGCGCATGCCCCGCCAACTGATCAGCTCCGGCTCACCCTTCGAACTCGACATGGCCTACTCCCGCGCCGTGGTCGATGGTGAATGGGTGTTCGTCTCGGGCACCACCGGTTTCGACTATGCATCGATGACGATCTCCGACAACGTCGTCGACCAGGCCGAGCAGTGCTTCAAGAACATCGCCGCAGCGCTTGAGCAGGCGGGATCGGGTCTGCGAGACGTTGTGCGCATCAACTACATCCTGCCCGTCGTCTCCGAGTTTCCATCGTGCTGGCCCGTGATGCGCAAGTACCTCGGCGATGTGCGCCCGGCCGCCACCATGATTTCCGCCGGCCTCGTGGACCCGCGCATGCGCATCGAGATCGAGGTCACTGCTCGCAAGCGGTCCGCAGCTTGATGCTGCGGCGCCGGACGGGGCCCGACGCGCAAGGCACCGGAGTGCCAGCATGATCAAAGTGCTCGTGCTGGTGTAGATCACGCTGGGCATCGCGCCGTGGATCCGATCCTTCCAGTTGCCCCGCGGACTGTTCCAGCACCTTGCAGCGCAAGCACCCGGCGCTGACGACGAAAGAGCCAGCTCCTCGGGCATGCGTTGCGTCAGTTCTTTCTTGCTCACCTCAAGAGCGGGCGCCAGTTCGTCTCGATGCCGTCGCAGGTCGTCGACGACCTGTGGCATGAGTTGATTCTCCACACCCGGCACGACGAGTTGTTCTGCCGCAAGGCCTTCGGGTGCGGCGTTGGGTGCGGTGGAGGCGGGGGGGCGACTGAACGGCCCCTATGGCCACGCCACCCGCCATGCGGCCACCGTCGATGCGAACCAGTCGGCCTGGGTGTCGGGCCCGGGCGGGAGGCCCAGCGCGGCTGCGGCGGCCTTGAGCACGGCCATCGGATGGCGAGTGTCCACCGCGATGGCGCCGGTCTGCTTCGACAGTTTGTCGCCATGGGCATCCCGCACCAGTGGCGTGTGCAGGTAGATCGGTGTCGGCAAGCCGAGCCTTCGCTGCAGCACCTGCTGGCGCGGCGTGTTGTCCGCGAGGTCTTCACCCCGTACCACGTGTGTGATGCGCTGGTCATGATCGTCCACCACCACGGCCAGCTGGTAAGCCCAGAGGCCGTCGGCACGGAACAGGATGAAGTCGCCCACGGTCGAAGCGACGTCCTGGTGCTGGAAGCCCAGGCGCCGGTCGGTCCAGGCGACATCGCCGGGATCGGTGCGCAGCCGCACGGCACGGGCGGGCTTGCCATGGAGGCCGTCGCGGCATGTGCCCGGGTACACCAGTTCGCCATGCCGCGGCTTGGTCAGCCCGCGTTCGGCAAGCGCGCGGGCGATGTCACTGCGCGTGCAGCCGCAAGGGTAGGCCGCACCGTGGGCGATGAGGCGATCCAGCGCCCGCTGGTAATGCGCACTCCGGCCGGATTGCCAGGCCGGCGGTTCGTCCGGAAGGAGGCCGCAATCGGCAAGCTGCGCGAGGATGCGTTCGCCGGTTCCGGGCTGGCAACGGGGGGTGTCCAGATCCTCGATGCGCACGAGCCACTGGCCATCGTGCGCACGGGCATCGAGCCAGCTTGCCAGCGCGGCCACCATGGACCCGGCATGCAGCGGGCCGGTCGGTGAGGGAGCGAAGCGGCCCCGGTACATCAGTCGAGACCCAGTTGTGTCAGGCCGCCGTGGCGTTCGAGCAGCGCCAGCCGCGTGGCCGGGCTTTCCAGTTGCCCCAGCCACCATTTGAGGGCTTCGCCCGGCCTTGCGCGACGCGAGCCGCTCGCATGCGAGGTGCGCCAGGCATATCCCATGCGGACTTCCGGGGAGGGGCGACTCACCTCGCGGGTCACGAGGCGGCCTGCGGCGATGTGCTCGCGAGCGAGCGGCTCGGGCAGGAACCCGCAGCCCATGCAGCGGATCTGCGCCTCGATCTTCGCCTGCATGCTCGCCACGGTGAGCACATCCTGGCCCGGCAGCAGGTTCACGGTCAGCGGCGCGAAGTGCTGCGCCGAATCGGCGACGGCCACGGCGCGGTGCCGAAGCAGCTCCGCGTCATCGATCACCCCGTCGATCTGGGCGAGCGGATGGTGGGGCGCCACCGCGAACACGAAAGCGAGCGTGCCGAGCGGCTGGATCTGGATGCCCGGCGGCAAGTTGCGCTCGGTGCCGACCCCGATGGCCAGATCCGCCTGGCCGCGGATCAAGGCTTCCCAGGTGCCGGCGAGCACCTCCGTGCGAAGGCGCAGCCGGGTGCCGGGGCCGCTCGCCGCACCGTCGGGCTGAAGTGCGTAGAACGCTTCGCACAATTCGAACACCGTGAGCCGGGAGATCACGCCGTCCACCGCGATCGTCAATTCGGTTTCCCAACCCGTGGCGACCCGCTTGACGCGGCTGGCCACCGCTTCCATCTGCTCGAGCAGGCGCAGGCCTTCGTGGAGCAGTTCCTCGCCGGCGGCCGTGAACTTGGCCTGGCGGGAGCCGCGATCGAACAAGAGCACATCCAGCGCGTCCTCCAGCTGGCGCACGTTGTAAGTCAGCGCCGAGGGCACCTTGCCCAACTCGCGGGCCGCCGCCGCGAAGCTTCCCGTGCGGGCAATGACCTCCATCATCGACAAGGCTTCAGGGGTCAGGACGTTGCGGGCGGAGGTCATGGCAGCGGGTGGGAACCGAGGATCCCGTTCATCTTATTTGAACGGACCCTTCAACGGGCAACCGCCGACCGGGAGCGGGCCGGTCCCTACAGTGGGCACAAGGGAGCCCCCACGATGATCACCCTCCGCAAATCCGCCGACCGAGGCCATGCCGACCACGGCTGGTTGAAATCGCTCCACAGCTTCTCGTTTGCCGGGTACGCCGATCCTCGGCACATGGGGGTCGGCAATCTGCGCGTCATCAATGAAGACCGCATCGCGCCGGGCACCGGTTTCGGCACCCACGGCCACCAGGACATGGAAATCGTCTCATACGTGTTGTCGGGCGCGCTCGGCCACCGTGACAGCCTGGGGCATGGCACGCGCATTCTTCCGGGCGATGTGCAACGCATGAGCGCCGGGCGAGGCATCCGCCACAGCGAATTCAACGAGGCGCCCGGGGCGGAAACGCACTTTCTGCAAATCTGGCTGCTGCCGGAGCAGCGTGGCATCGAGCCGGGCTACGAGCAAAAGCACTTCGGGCAAGCCGACAAACGCGGACGGCTGTGCCTCGTGGCGAGCCGGGACGGCCGCGACGGTTCAATCACCGTTCATGCGGATGCGTCGATGTACGCCGGGTTGTTCGAGGAGGGGGAGGCGGCTGAACTGCCGCTCGACCCAGCCCGGTTGGGCTATGTGCACCTCGTGCGCGGTTGCATCGAGGTCAATGGCCAGAGGCTCGACGCAGGCGACGCGGTGACGCTGCGCGGGGAAGAGCGGTTGCTGCTGGCCAGGGGCCGGGCCGCCGAGGTCATCGTGTTCGACCTGGCGGCCTGAGGCCAGGGACGATCAGGCAGCCTTGCGGCGGCGGAACAAGAAGACGCCCACGCCCACGACGGCCACGATGCCACCTGCGCCCATCATGAAAGCGGAGTCATCGGACGCATTCGCCACCATGGCGGTGGAGGGCGACTCGGGCAGGTACTTCACCTTCACGGTGGTGACGTTGGTGTCACGGATGCGCCGTCCTTCCGAATCGGAGACCTTCAGCGTCTGTTTCACGGACTGCTTGTTCTCGATTTCGTATTCGACGTCGATCTTGAAGTCTCTCTCGAGGCCCGTGGTCTTCTTCTTCCAGGTGACTTGCGAGATGACGGCTTCGGTGGTCTTGCCGTGGTCGGTGAGGGCCTTGAAGTTGCGCCCGTCGACATAGGCGTTGTAGGCCATGAACCCGCCGGCGATGACCAGGATGGGAGGGAGCAGAACGCTCCTGAGTTTGGACAGCATGGAAATCAACAAATAAAGAACGGAACAGCTCGCGGGCGAGCGCTGGCAAGCAGGCCCGACCCGCAGTCTCGGGCCGGCTGTCGCCTCAGGCGCCAGCCGGCATCGAGCTCAATCAGTCATCCGACGCGAGCGAGATCAGGATGCGCAGCACGTACCACAGCATCAGCGCGATGGAGGCGAACAGGTGCAGTGCGGCACCGGCCGGACGGTCGGTGGGGTACTCATGGATGATCTTGGAGGTGTCGTACAGCACGCAGCCGCCGGCGAACAGGACCATGATGGCCGAGAACCAGATGCCCAGCTTGAAGCCGAAGATCACGCTGGCGATGATGGCGCCGAGGGCGACCAGGCCACCCACGCGCAGCATGCCGCCGAGGAACGAGAAGTTGGTCTTGACCGTGAACGCCGTCCAGGTCAGGGCACCGACGAGCAGCAGCGTGATGAACGCCGCTGCACCGATGGAGCCCGGAGCGGCGACGGAGGCGATGGCGAACAGCGGCGCGAACATCACGCTTTCGGCGACGACGTACAGGCCGAGGCCCACGATCTGCTTCTGATTGCTTTCAGCGTTGTCGGCCATGTTGCTGGCCAGCCAACCCACCACCATGAAGCCCCCCATGAAGGCGAGCCACATGAACTTGGCGCCGCCGATGATCTTCAGCATGCCGAAGCCGAACCCGGACATGTGCAACACGGCCGACAGCGCCACGAAGGCGAGCATGGCGCCGGCCAGGTAGGTGTAGGTGTTGCGGATGAAGTCGATGCGGCTGGTGGCGCGGGCACCGGAGCCGTTGGGCCCGCCGGCGTAGATTTCCTGCATGGTTTCTCCCTCGAGGGTTGTCGTTGGACGCTGGAGCGGTACGCGCTGAGCGCCCGCCTCGGACGCAGCAGTGTACCCAGGGGGTATGCTCCTTGACCATTTTTGGAGATCCCCCGTGCGGGGGGGCCGCGTGCCGGATTGCGCGGCATCCCTCCCCGCGGTAGAGGCAGGCCGAGGCGGCTGTGCGACTTTGAAGCAGGTCGCCGACTGTCGCATCGCTGCGACGCCGAGCCCGATCCGTTGCTACAGTCGCTTCCCATGAACACCTTGCTGAAAGTGATCGCCCTGTTGCCATGGATCGACTGGGTGGCTGTCGTCGTGTTCTTCGGCGGCTGGTCCGGTTACGCCTGGTTCGCCCGGGACCGCGCGAGGACGCGGCCTTCGATCCTCGCTTCCACGAACCGCGTTCGCCGCCAGTGGATGCTCCAGACCACCTACCGCAGCGTGCGGGTGCTCGATGGGAGCGTGGTGCAGAACCTTTCGACGAGCCCCTCGTTCTTCGCCTCCACCACCGTGCTGATCATCGGGGGACTGCTGGCCGTGCTGGGCACCAGCGACAAAGCCACCGAACTTGTGCGCGAAATCCCGTTTGCCGCTGCCAACTCGGTGCTCATCTTCGACTTGAAGCTGATCTTGCTGCTCGGGGTGTTCGTCTATGCGTTCTTCCGTTTCACATGGTCGATGCGCCAGTACACCTTCGGCGCGCTGCTCGTCGCCGCTGCACCGGAAGCCTCGCAATTCGAGGAGCAGGGGCTGCCACGCGACCCCTTCGCGGACAAGGCCGGCCGCGTGATGGGCCTGGCCGCGGAAACCTTCAACGACGGGCTGCGCGCCTACTACATGGCCTTCGCTGCCGTGAGCTGGTTCTTCTCGCCGGTGGCGTTCATGATCGGCACCGCGGGTGTGATCTACATCCTCTACAACCGCGAGTTCCACTCCGAGGTGCTCGACATCCTCAACTCTTGACCGACAGATCAGGGGCGAGCGCTTCACGTTCGTCGAACACGAAGCAACTGCCGTCGAAGTGGGCACTGCCGGCTTCCTCGAAGTACTTCAGGATGCCGCCTTCGAGTTGCAGCACATGGTCCACGCCTGCCTCGGCCATGAACAAGGCGGCCTTCTCGCAGCGGATGCCTCCGGTGCAATAGCTCACCACCGTCTTGCCCGCCAGGCTGGCGGCGTTGGCCCGGACGGCCTCGGGGAACTCGGTGAACTTGCCGATGCGCCAATCGATCGCACCCCGGAACCGCCCGTGGTCCACCTCGAACGCGTTGCGCGTATCGAGCAGCACGACCGGGCGGCCGGCGTCGTCGTGTCCCGCGTCCAGCCAGCGCGACAAGGTGCGTGCGTCCACCGATGGGGCACGACCGGCCGACGGGCGCACCTGCGGATGGTTCATGCGGATGATCTCGCCCTTGACCTTGACCAGCAGCTTGCCGAACGGCACGTGGTCGGACCAGCTTTCCTTCGGATCGAGCGGTGCGAACCGATCGTCTCGCCGGAGTTCGTTCACGAACGCCCGCACGGCCGTTTCGGGGCCGGCCAGGAACAGGTTGATGCCTTCCTCGGCCAGCAGCACCGTGCCCTTGAGCGAGAGGCCGAGGGCGAGTGAGCGGATGCTTTCCTGGAGGGCCCGCGGATCGTCGATGGGCACGAACCGGTAGGCGGAGATGTTGAGGATGGGGGCGGGCTTCGGTTGCACGCGCGCATTTTACGAAACCGGCCTCTCTAAAATGACGGGATGGCCTTCGTTCACCTCCGTACCCACACCGAATTCTCCGTCGTCGACGGCACGCTGCGCATCGACGAACTCGTCGACGCCGCCGCAGGCGACGGCCAGGCCGCCCTCGCGATCACCGATCTCTCCAACCTGTTCGGCGGCGTCAAGTTCTACAAGGAAGCTCGCAAGGCCGGGGTCAAGCCGATGCTCGGGGCCGACGTCTGGCTCGAGCCTGATGCAGCCGCGGGCGAGAAGCTTCCGAGCCGCCTGCTCCTGCTGGCCCAGAACAAGGCGGGTTACCACAACCTGTGCGAAATCCTGTCGCGCGCCTGGCTGCAGGACACCCAGGGCGGCAAGGCGTGCGTCCGCTGGCAGTCGCTCGCCGAACTCGGCGGCGATCTGATCGTCCTCTCCGGCGCCGACCTCGGCGCGGTGGGGCAGGCCCTGCTGGCGAACGACAACGCACGCGCTGCGGCCATTGCGCGCCGCCTGGCCGACCTGTTCCCGCAGCGCTTCTACATCGAACTGCAGCGCGCAGGGCTGCCCGGGCACGAGCCGCACGTGCGAGCCGCGGTGCCCCTGGCCGCCGAGCTCGGCCTGCCGGTGGTGGCCACGCACCCGGTGCAGTTCCAGACCCCCGAAGACTTCGAAGCCCACGAGGCGCGCACCTGCATTGCCGAAGGCGAAACGCTCACCAACCCGCGCCGCATCAAGCGCTTCACCCGCGACCAGCACTTCAAGACGCAGGCCGAGATGGAGGCCTTGTTCGCCGACATCCCGAGCGCCGTTGCGAACACGGTCGAGATCGCACGCCGCTGCAGCCTGACCCTCGTGCTGGGCAAGCCGCGCCTGCCCGACTTCCCCACACCGGAGGTGGATGGCCGGCGGATGGAACCGGAGGAGTATTTCCGCTACGCCTCCCACGAAGGGCTCAAGGAGCGCATGGTCCATCTGTTCCCGGACGAGGCCGTGCGCGAGAAGGAAAACCCGCGCTACGTCGAACGGCTCGAATTCGAGATCAACACGATCCTGAAGATGGGCTTCCCGGGCTACTTCCTGATCGTGGCCGACTTCATCAACTGGGCGAAGAACCATGGTTGCCCCGTGGGCCCGGGCCGGGGGTCCGGTGCCGGTTCTCTGGTGGCCTACGCGCTGAAGATCACCGACCTGGACCCCCTGAAGTACAACCTGCTCTTCGAACGGTTCCTGAACCCCGAGCGGGTCTCGATGCCCGACTTCGACATCGACTTCTGCCAAGGCAACCGCGACCGGGTGATCGACTACGTGAAGGACAAGTACGGCCGCGAGGCCGTCAGCCAGATCGCCACCTTCGGCACCATGGCCGCCAAGGCGGCGCTGCGCGACGTGGGCCGCGTGCTCGGCATGGGGTACGGCCATGTGGACGGCGTGGCCAAACTGGTTCCGGCGCCCCCCGGCAAGACCGTCACCCTCAAGCGCCCCGGCGACAAACCCGACCCCGGGGTCATCTACGCCCGCATCGAGGCGCCCGAGATCGAGCAGCGCGAGAAGAACGAGGAGGAGGTGGCCGAACTGCTGGCGCTGGCCGAGCGCGTCGAAGGCATGGTGCGCAACATCGGCATGCACGCCGGCGGTGTGTTGATCGCCCCGGGCAAGATCACCGACTTCTGCCCGCTCTACATGCAGCCCGGCAGTGACAGCGCCGTGAGCCAGTTCGACAAGGACGATGTCGAATCCATCGGCCTCGTGAAGTTCGACTTCCTGGGTCTGGCGACGCTGACCATCCTGGAGCTCGCAAAGGACTACATCCGCGCCCGCCGCCCCAACCAGCAGAACTTCGCGCTCGAGAAGATCCCGCTGAACGACCGTGCTTCTTACCAGCTGATGAGCGAAGGCAAGACCGTGGCCGTGTTCCAGCTGGAAAGCTCGGGCATGCAGCGCATGCTCAAAGATGCCAAGCCCAGCGTGTTCGAGGACATCATCGCGCTGGTGGCCTTGTACCGGCCGGGCCCGATGGACCTGATCCCGAGCTTTTGCGCCCGCAAGCACGGCCGAGAGGAGGTCGAGTATCCGCATCCGCTGATGAAATCGGTGCTCGAGGAGACCTACGGCATCATGGTCTACCAGGAGCAGGTGATGCAGGTGGCCCAGATCGTCGGCGGCTATTCGCTCGGCGGCGCCGACTTGCTGCGCCGCGCCATGGGCAAGAAAAAGCTCGAGGAGATGGTGGCCCATCGCGCCACCTTCTCCGAGGGCGCCGGCAAGCAGGGCATCGAGGAGCCCAAGGCCAACGAAATCTTCGACCTGATGGAGAAGTTCGCGGGCTACGGCTTCAACAAGTCGCACGCCGCCGCCTATGCACTGCTGGCGTACCACACGGCCTACCTGAAGGCGCATTACCTCGCCGAATTCACCGCGGCCAACATGAGCGTCGCGCTGGACGACACGGACAAGCTCAAGATCTTCCACGACGACGCCGTCAACCTCGGTCTGACGTTCGAGCCGCCCGACATCAACACCGGCAACTACCGCTTCGAACCCGTGGAAGACAAGGTGGTGCGCTATGGGCTCGGTGCCGTGAAGGGCACCGGCCAGAGCGCCATCGAAGCCATCATCCAGGCGCGCGCCGAGGGCGGGCCGTTCAAGAGCATCTTCGACTTCGCCGCCCGGGTGGACCGCAGCCGCATCAACAAGCGCACGGTCGAGGCGCTGATCAAGGCGGGCGCGTTCGACCGGTTGCATCCGGAACGCTCTCAGGTGTTGGCCAGCATCGGCCTGGCTTTCGAATATGCCGATTCACAGGCGGCGCATGCCGACCAGGGCGGCCTCTTCGATTTCGACGACTCGCATGCGGCCTCCACCGCGGAGCCTGACCTCGTCAACGCGCGGCCCTGGAGCATCAAGGAGCGCCTGAGCCTCGAGAAGGTCGCCCTCGGCTTCTACCTGTCGGGCCACCTGTTCGACCAGAGCGGGACGGAAGTGCGCAAGTTCGCCAGGCGCGAGATCGCCGACCTGATCGACACGAGGGAGCCTCAGGTGTTGGCCGGCATCGTCGGCGATCTCCGTGTGATCAACGGACAGCGGGGCCGGGTCGCCATCTTCAAGCTCGACGACAAGAGCGACACCATCGAAGCGGTGGTCAACGAGGACCTGCTCAACGCCAACAAGGACTTGCTCAAGGACGACGAGCTCATCATCGTCGTCGGCAAGGCCCAGCCCGACCGCTTCTCGGGCGGTATGCGCCTCAATGTGCAACAGGTGTTCGATCTTGCTACCGCACGGTGCCGCTTCGGCAAGTACCTGCGGGTGGAGGTCAATGGCAGTGTGCCGCCCGTGGCCGACGTGCTGCGCGAGCATCCGAGCAGGAGCATCGAGACCGAGGAAGGCATTGTCGTGCAAGGGCTGCCGGTGCGGCTCGTGCTGCACCGCGAAGGCGCCTCGGGCGAACTCGACCTGGGCGATGAAGGGCGGTTTTTCCCGTCCGATGCGGCACTCGATCGCTGGCTCGAAGGCAGCCACGGCAAGTCGACGGTGGTCTACGATTGAGCCTTGTCATCGGCCCACTGGCCGATCGCGTTGTCCCGATGTCCTATTGATGGAGCAGTTCCGATGAAAAAGATCCTGATCGCCCTCGGGCTGGCTGCGGCCAGTGTGCACGCCATGGCTGGCGTGTCGGTGAGTGTCAGCCAGCCCGGGGTGTATGGCCGGGTGGACATTGGCCACGTGCCGCAGCCCCCGGTGCTGCTGTATCCGGAGCCCGTGATCATTGCGCCCCCGCAGGTTGTCGTGGAGCGCCGCCCCATCTACCTGCATGTGCCGCCCGGCCATTCGCGAAACTGGCGGCACCATTGCGCCCGCTACAACGCTTGCGGCCAACCGGTGTACTTTGTGCGCGAGGACTGGTACCAGCGCCACTATCGCCCGGCGTACTACCGCGATCACCGTGACGACCGGCGCGAATGGCGTGAAGAGCGCCGGGAATGGCGTGAGGACCGCAGGGATCACGGCCATGGCCACGGGCACGGGCACGGGCACGGGCATCACCACTGACTCGAACCGTCGGCTGAGCGCAGCCACGGGACACTCGCCTGCCCATTGGCGCCAGAGGCGGGCCGAACCGGTCGTTCCGTGCCGCAGTGACAGGCCGGCGCCAATCGCCATACAGGTCACGCCTGGGGCGCCGGAAGCCGCCCCAAACGTGATGTTCGCCCGCATGCACCGGGGGGACCCTGATCCGCCGCCCCGCAAGCGCTGTCTAAACTGGCAGCCATGCCGAACGACAACGACGATGGGGTGACCGGCCTGATCCTGACCGGCGGCGGCGCGCGGGCCGCCTACCAGGTCGGGGTGCTGAAGGCCGTGGCGCAGATCCGTCGGGAGACGGCACCGTGGCGCACGGAAAACCCGTTCCCCGTCATCGCCGGCACTTCGGCGGGCGCCATCAATGCGGCGGCACTGGCCAGCCATTGCGACGATTTCGACAGGGCCGTGGCGCAACTGGCCCATGTGTGGGAAAACTTCCGCGCCGAGCAGGTGTACCGGTGCGATGCGCTCGGGGTGATTCGCACAGGGGCGCGGTGGCTCACCATGATGTCGCTCGGCTGGGTGATCGCCCGGTGGCGGCGCGCCCGCCAGCGTTCCCTGCTCGACAACGCCCCGCTCGATGACCTGCTTCAAAAGCTGGTGCGCATCGAGCGCCTCAAAGCGCTGATGCAGGGCGGGCATCTGCAGGCCTTGGCAGTGACCGCATCCAGCTACAACTCCGGCACCCATGTGACCTTCTACGAATCCGCGAAGGATTTCGTGCCGTGGAATCGCTCCCAGCGCGTGGCCGTGCGCGACACCATCACGGTGCCGCATCTGTTGGCGTCGGCGGCCATCCCCTTCGTGTTCCCGCCGGTGCAACTCCCGTTCGACGATGGCACCGAATACTTCGGGGACGGATCGATGCGGCAATCCGCGCCCATTTCTCCAGCGGTGCACCTGGGCGCGAGCCGCATCCTGGTGATCGGCGCAGGCCGCATGCAGGAGCCTCCCGGCCGCAAGGTGAAAGGCACGTACCCGAACTTCGCACAGATCGCTGGCCATGCGCTGTCGAACATCTTCCTGGATGCGTTGGCGGTGGACGTGGAGCGATTGCAGCGCATCAACAAGACGCTCGGGCTGTTGCCGCCCAGTGCGTTGGCTTCCACGACCTTGCGGCCCATCGACGTGCTGGTGATTGCGCCATCGGAGCGGCTCGACGACCTGGCCGCCAAGCATGTGGACAGTCTGCCCGCACCGGTACGCGCCTTGCTGCGCGGCGTGGGGGTGTCGGGCCGAGGCACCGACGTGCGGGGCGCCGCGCTGGCCAGCTACCTGCTGTTCGAGGCGCCTTACACGCGCGAGCTGGTGTCACTGGGCGAGTCGGACACGATGGCCCGACGAAACGAGGTGGCGAAGTTCTTCGGCTGGGAGCGGCGCGTGCAACCCCGGTCGGCCGTGCAGGACAGCGGGTTCTACACGGCTGAGCTCGAATCCGGAAGCGGCCCCATGCCTTGAGCCAGATGGGGGGCAGCCTCAACCATCGGCCTTTCCGGTGGTTCTTCGAGAACGGCTGCTCGTTCGATGGGCTTTGTCCCCGCGTTCGCCCGGCGCGTACATGGCGCCGTTCACCGTGAGGCCTTCTCTGGAAAATCGCTTGGCGGTGACATCGCCCACGCCCCTGACCCGGCCGATGAAGTCGCCCCAGCTCTTGAATGGGGCCTTCTTGCGCTCATCGAGGATGCGCTGGGAGACAGCCGGGCCGATGCCCCTGACGGATTCGAGCGCTTCCTGATCGGCCTTGTTGGCGTCGACAGCGCCGTGCGCGGCATGGGCGATCAACATGGCGACCACGCACAGCAGTTTCTTCAGCATGCCAGAACCCTTCGAGCGGATGGGGTGAACACGGCCCGTCCGTGTTCTCATCCGTCCACTCTATGGCGCAGCCGGCCCGGCCTGCCACTGGAAACATCGCCGAAAGGCGATGCTTGTGCGGGGCCTTGGGTGATCAGGCCTTTTGCGTGCTGAGCCAGTCCACGTACCGCTTGACGCCGGTCGCCACGTCGGCGAACGCATGGTCGCAGCCCGTGGCACGCAGCCGCGTGTCGTCTGCCTGGGTATAGCACTGGTACTTGCCCACCAGCGCGTCAGGGAAGGGGATGTATTCGATCAGCCCCTGGCCGACCAGCTCGCCCAGAGGCAACGGCGCGAGCCCGGTCAGCGCACGGGAGGCATTGACGGTGGCCACGGCCACATCGTTGAAGGGCTGGGCGCGGCCGGTGCCGAGGTTGAAGATGCCGCTTTGTCCAGGGTTCTGCAGGAACCACAGGTTGACCGCGACCACGTCATCCACATGGATGAAGTCCCGTGTCTGGCCGCCGGCGCCATAGCCACCGTACTCCCCGAAGAGCCTGACCTTGCCCGTCTCCCGGAACTGATTGACGTGATGAAACGCCACGGACGCCATGCGGCCCTTGTGCTGCTCACGCGGGCCGTAGACGTTGAAGTAGCGAAAGCCCACGACCTGTGATGTGGCCTGGGCCAGCATGCGGCGCACGACGTTGTCGAACAGCAGTTTCGAGTATCCGTAGACATTGAGCGGTTGCTCGAACGCGGGCTCTTCGCGGAAGGTGTCGCTGCCGCCGTACGTGGCGGCCGATGATGCGTACAGCAAACGCACGCCTTGCGCCTGGCAGGCATCGAGCAGGTTCTTGGAACACCGATAGTTGGTGTCCATCATGTACTTGCCGTCGTGTTCCATGGTGTCGGAACAGGCGCCTTCGTGCAGCACGGCATCGACCTTGCCGAAGTCGCCGCGGGCGAAGCGGTCGTAGAACTCCGAGCGGTCGAAGTAATCGCTGAGACGGGCCCCGAGCAGATTGCGGTATTTGGGACCGTCGGTCAGGTCGTCGACCGCGATGATGTCGTCGATGCCGATCGCGTTCAGGCCGTGGACGAGGTTGCTGCCGATCATGCCGGCGGCGCCGGTGACAACGACTTTCATGATGCTTCTCCGGGGAATAGTTCGTCATACGACACGGAGGCCGTGCCGAACTTGCCGACCACGATGCTGCCGGCGCGGTTGGCGATGGGCATGGCGTCGCGCAAAGGCACGCCGGCGCCGAGCATGGCGGCCAGCGTCGCGATCACCGTGTCGCCGGCGCCGGTCACATCAAACACCTCGCGGGCCTGCGCAGGCACATGCGCATGGCCTTCGGCGTCGAACAGCGACATGCCTTCCTCCGACCGCGTGAGCACGAGGCCTTCGAGGCCGAGCTCGGTGCGCAGCCTCTGTGCGCGTTCGTACAGATCGGCTTCATCGCGCCAGGTGCCGATGACCTGCGCCAGCTCGGCGCGGTTCGGCGTGATGGCGGTCGCGCCCGCGTAGCGGCCGTAGTCGTTGCCTTTGGGGTCGACGAGCACCGGCTTGCCGGCCGCCCGGGCCAGCTCGATCATGCGGGGGATGTGGGTGAGCCCGCCTTTGCCATAGTCGGAGAAGAGCACGGCGTCGTGGTCAGGCAGCACCCGTTCGTAGTCCGCCAGCATGGTGTGCAGCACCTCATGATCGGGTGCGTTCTCGAAGTCCACACGGATCAGCTGCTGCGCCCGGCCGATCACGCGCAGCTTGACGATGGTGTACAGCTGCGGGTCGTGGCCGAGGAGGGTGGTGACGCCTTCCTTCTCCAGCAACTGCTGCAGGCGGCGGGCAGGTTCGTCCTGGCCCACCACCGTGAGCAGGGTGACCTGGGCGCCGAGCGTCTTGGCGTTGAGTGCCACGTTGGCCGCGCCGCCCAGGCGCTCCTCCTCGCGGTCCACGCGCACGACCGGCACCGGTGCTTCGGGAGAAATGCGTTCGACCGCGCCGAACCAGTAGCGATCGAGCATGGCGTCGCCCACGACGAGCAGTCGTGCGCCGGCGACGCGCTCGCGGGTGATGCGTTCCTTCATCAGAGATCCTCCAGCCGTTGCGGCGGGTAGCTGTCCCAGCTCAAGCAGCCGGGGCATTGCCAGAAATAGTGCTGGGCTTCGAAGCCGCAGGCGGCGCAACGGTAGCGCTGCAGCGGCTTGGCTGCGCGGCCCACGGCCTCGCCGACGGCCTGGGTTTCAGGGGCATCGAGCGGTCGGGATTCCGTGCCGCTGTGGCGCAACAGGGCTTGCGCTGCAGACAGCGTGGGCTGCTCCTGCAAATGCTTGAAGAGACGCCCACGTTGCGCCTCGGGCGCCGGATCGAGCATGGAGATGGCCGCGAGCAAGTCCATCGTCGGTGCGCGGGCGTACAACTCGCGAAGCCGTTCGAGCGCCTGTGCGGTCTGGTCCGCTGCCATGGCGCTCGTGGCGTAGTCGCGTGCGACCAGGTTGAAGGCCGAGGGCTGGACCACGAGCAGTTCACTCCACGCCCGCAACGCTGCCGCATGGTCACCGCGCTTGGCGGCGCGCTGGCCGGTCAGCGCGAGCGGCCGCGCCAGGTGCGGCGCCGCAAGGCGGGCATGTTTCAGTGCGGCGTCGCCGTCGTCGGCGTGCTGGTTGGCATCGGCCTCCAGCGCCAGTTCGCACCAGTAGTGCGCGATGCGGTGGGCGAAGGACCCGGTGCCGCTGCGTTCGAGTTTCTGCGCCACCTCGACGGCGGCCCGCCATGCGCGCGACCGTTCGTGCAGCGTGAGCAGGGCCAGCCGGGCTTCGGTATCGAAGGCGCTGCCGTCGAGCGCATGGTAGGCCTGCTCGGCCCGGTCGAACAGGCCGGCCTTCATGAAATCCTGGGCCAGCGCGTACTGGGCGCGGTCGCGGTCACTCTGTGGAAGGTCGGCACGGCCGAGCAAATGCTCATGGACGCGCACCGCGCGTTCGTATTCGCCTCGGCGGCGGAACAGGTTGCCGAGCGCAAAGTGCAGCTCGGTGGTGTCGGGGTCGTGCTGGACCGCTTCGATGAAGGCGTCGATGGCCTTGTCCTGTTGCTCATTGAGCAAGAGGTTCAGGCCTTTGAAATAGGCGTTGGGCGATTCACGCTGCTCGCGTTTCCATTGGCGCAAATCAAGGCGGGAGGCGAGCCAACCGAGCGCGAAGGCGAGCGGCAGGCCGAGGAGAAGCCACTGAAAATCAAACACCATGGCGGGTTGGGTCGGAGTCGATCGGTGATGGGACCTCTGCAGCAGGCGGGTTCGCGTTCAACGGCAGATCGGCGTCAACGCGGGCCTGATGCTGGCGCGCCACCCGCCGGTGACGCCACCAGCTGGGGGCCATCGCGAGGCCACCCACCATGCAGCCGAGTGTGAAGGCCGCCAGCACGATGAAGACCATCGGGGCTCGCCATTCATGGTTGAAGAACCAGCGGATGGCGGCTTCGTGCTGGTTGTTCAGCGCAAAGGCGAACAAGGTGAAGAAAAGGGCGGCCCGAATGAGCCAGACAAAGAGTCGCATTACATCTCCCAGGCGGATTCTAGTGCGGTGTTTCACGCCATGCGGTGCTGATGGGCCAGCGGATTTGAATGCGGCGTCATGCAGGCAACCTGCGTTCGGGGCAAGGCTCGGGCCGCGAAGAGGCCGCTGGTCCTGGAGGGCTTGCAGCGCCCGAAGGCAATGAGGATCCGTCCATCAGTGCCGCATCGCATGAAGCGGCACACTGTGGCGAACGAACATGCCGGGCTGCGGCCCGGGCCACGCCAACATCAAGGCCATGGGTGACCGGTGTCACCGCGGCATTCAGGCGTCCTGCGAATCCGGGGAGGACGATGCAGGGGGATGAGGCTGGGCAGAAGAGGCACCGGCAGGCACTGCCGGCGAAGAGGCGGACGGCAGCGCGCCATCCACTGGCATCTGGGCATCGACGGCTTCGCGAAGCGCCTTGCCAGGCTTGAAATGAGGAACGAGCTTTTCGGGGATCACCACCTGCTCGCCGGAACGGGGATTGCGCCCCATCCGCGGCGGCCGGCGGTTGATCGAAAAGCTGCCGAACCCCCGGATCTCGATGCGATGCCCGCGCGCAAGCGCGTCGGACATCGCGTCCAGGATGGTCTTGACGGCGAACTCGGTGTCGCGATGGGTCAGCTGGCCGAATTGTTCGGCCAATTGGGTCACGAGGTCGGAACGGGTCATTCAGTCCTGCTGGGTCCTGGGGTTCGGCGTCGGAACAACGATCAGCCGTTGTTCTGGTTGTCGAGCTTGGCACGCAGCAGCGCACCGAGGCTCGTGGTACCGGCGTTTTCACGCTCGCTCGTGGCCGACAGGCGCTGCATGGCTTCTTGCTGGTCGACGTTGTCCTTGGCCTTGATCGACAGCTGGATCGAACGCGTCTTGCGGTCGACGTTGATGATCATGGCGTTGACTTCATCGCCTTCCTTCAGCACGTTGCGGGCATCTTCGACGCGGTCACGGCTGATTTCCGAGGCGCGGAGGTAACCCGTCACGTCGGCGTTCAGTTCGATCTCGGCGCCGCGGGCGTCCACGCTCTTGACCTTGCCGGTCACGGTCTGGCCACGGTCATTGACCGAGGTGTACGACGTGAACGGATCGGAATCGAGCTGCTTGATGCCCAGCGAAATGCGTTCGCGTTCCACATCGACGGCCAGCACGACGGCTTCGACTTCCTGGCCCTTCTTGTAGTTGCGGACGGCGGTTTCGCCCGGCTCGTGCCACGACAGGTCGGACAGGTGCACCAGGCCATCGATGCCAGCCGACAGGCCGACGAACACGCCGAAGTCGGTGATGGACTTGACGGGGCCCTTGACGCGGTCGCCGCGCTGGACCGTGCCGGAGAATTCTTCCCACGGGTTGGTCTTGCACTGCTTCATGCCCAGGCTGATGCGGCGCTTGTCTTCGTCGATCTCGAGGACCATGACTTCGACTTCGTCGCCCAGCGACACGATCTTGTTCGGAGCGACGTTCTTGTTGGTCCAGTCCATTTCCGAGACGTGCACCAGGCCTTCGATGCCCG
>CBIHPH010000063.1:0-23584 GCA_966212105.1 uncultured Rhizobacter sp. | reverse complement strand
AGTTCACGCCGAGCGTCACCCAGTCAAACAGCTCCACAGGCTTGCCGTCGGCGTATTTCTCGACCACGTTCACGACATCCATCACTGTGTCGATGAACGCCATGATGTTGCCCAGCACCGGCAGGCTACCGGCCGCCGTTTTCAACCGGTCCAGCGTCACGTAGTCGTCGGTGATGTCGCGCAGCCAAAGATCGAACTTCACCGCGCCCGCACCAACGTCTTCCTTGGCAAACGTGTTGAGCGGTCCCACAGCGGTCTGCCGCGTAGGTGTTGCCAGTCCGGGCTGCGCTGCTTCGGTCATCGGTCGTCTTGTCGAGGCGACGCTACGGGAGCGCCGCCGGTTGCAGCCGGAACGGCGCTGCAGTCATGTGTTCTTGCAGGCTCGAAACGAGGAGCCGCAAGCCGAATCGGTGGGACACAAGTCGGTAGAACACCGGCGGCGCGCGGGTTCAGGATCCGAGGAAATCACTCACCGGAAAGACTGCGGTCGACGGCGGGCTTGTGTTCTTGTCCCGTCCTCCCTGAGGCAGCCGGCGGGGATCATAGGGGCCGACGTGGCCGACGATCCGGACGTGTCACAAGTCATTACCTTGTGAGGGCACTGCCCGGTGCGCAGTGGGCCTCTGCAATCCCTAGGTTCAAGTTTGCGAGTCGGGGTCGCGCTTGAACGACAGCGGCGGAGTCAGGCCGGTTGCAGCACGCGCGCTGCCAGCGCATCCCACACGGGCGTCAGCCGTGCCGGCAACGGCGGCAGTCGGCCGAGGTCGACGTGGCTTTCTTCGGGGCTGTGAAAATCCGATCCCCGCGAGGCGAGCAGGCCGAACTCGACGGCCATGTCGGCGTACTTGATGAAGTCGGCCGGCGTGTGACTCCCCGTGATGACCTCCACGCCGCGCCCGCCATGGGCCATGAATTCGCTGAAGAGCGCGTATTCCTCGGTCGGCGAGAACTTGTAGCGCCCGGGGTGGGCGATCACTGCCACGCCCCCGGCGTCGGTGATCCAGCGCACCGCGTCGCCGAGCCTGGCCCAGCGGTGCGGCACGTAGCCGGGCTTGCCTTCGGTCAGGAAACGGCGGAACACCTCCTGCGTGTCGGCGCAGACGCCGGCGTCGACCAGGTGGCGCGCGAAGTGTGTGCGGGAGATGAGCTCCGGGTTGCCGACGTACTTCAGCGCGCCTTCGTAGGTGCCCGGTATGCCGACGCCGGCCAGGCTCTCGGCCATTTCTCGGGCGCGGGCCTCACGGCCGCCGCGGGTGGCCGACAGCCCTTGCACCAGCTGCGGGTCGTCCAGTTCGAACCCGAGGCCCACGATGTGCACCGTCACGCCGATGAAGGTCACCGAAATTTCCACCCCCGTGAGGTACGGCAAGCCCACCGCCCGGGCGGCTGCCAGGGCACGGCGCTGGCCGCCGATCTCGTCGTGGTCCGTCAGCGCCCACAACTCGACGCCGTTCGCCCGGGCGCGCTCGGCCAGGTTCTCGGGCAGCAGCGTGCCGTCCGATACCACGGAATGGCAGTGCAGGTCGGCGTTGAGATCGCAGCTTGGGGAATTCACCGAGTGATTGTAGGCAGGCCATGGCGCTTGCGCCCGGCGCGGGTTCATTCAACGTGGTGAGAGTCGCAGAATGCGCCCCTTTGAGCTGTCGGTCAGCAGGTACAACCATCCGTCGGGCCCCTGGCGCACGTCCCGGATGCGCTCGCCCAGGTCCGCCAGCAGCCGTTCTTCGCGAACCACCCGCTGGCCGTCCAGTTGCAGGCGCACGAGGGCCTGGCCCCGGAGGGCGCCGATGAACAGCTGCTGGCCCTGCCAGCCGGGGTACCGGTTGCTCGTCAGGAAAGCCATGCCGCTGATGGCGATGGAGGGCACCCAATACCTCACCGGCGGGGTCACGCCGGCCTTCGTGGCGCCTTCGCCGATAGGGCCTGCCGCTGCCGTATTCGACGCCGTACGTGACGACCGGCCAGCCGTAGTTGTGTCCCGCGAGGTCGATGTTCAGCTCGTCGCCGCCCTGAGGGCCATGCTCATGCGTCCACAGTTCGCCCGTGTCCGGATGCAGCGCGGCACCTTGCACGTTGCGGTGGCCGTAGCTCCAGATCTCGGGCAGCGCACCGGGCGTCTTGACGAACGGGTTGTCGGCCGGCACGCGGCCGTCGGCCTCGATGCGAATGGTCTTGCCGAGGTGAGAGTCGAGGTCTTGCGCTTCGTTTCGGTACGAGAGGCGTTCGCCCAAGGTGATGAAGAGCCGGCCCTGGCGGTCGAAGACGAGGCGCGAGCCGAAATGGGCCATGCTGACCTTCTTGTCGCGTTGCCGGAAGATCACGGTCACGCCGGTCAATTGGTTGCCCGTCAGTTTGCCCCGGGCCACCGCCGTGCCGTTCTTGCCTGCATCTTCACCGGTGCCGGCCTCGGCATAGCTCAGATAAACGAGGCCGCTGGCAGGGAAGTCGGGATCGAGGGCGACGTCGAGCAGGCCGCCCTGGCCGCGGGCGTCGACGTCCGGCACGCCCGCCAGCGGCGGGCCCAGCTGGCCGCTGCGCTCCACGATGCGCAACCGGCCGGGGCGTTCGGTGACGAGCATCCGGCCATCGGGCAGGAACGCGAGCCCCCAGGGGTGGTCCAGGCCCGTTGCCACCGGCGTGACGGCCAGCCGCGGCTCGGCCAGCGCGGTGGCGCAGGCGAATGCGAGCAGCATGAGGGCGCGGCGCATCGGACGGGCTTCGGGAAGGCTCAGACTCACAGTGTGCCTTCGAATCCCATGGTTGTCTCAGTCGGCGGCCTCGACGATCATTTGCACCCGCTGCCGGCCGTTGTATTCGTCCAGGCGCAACTGATAGGCGAGGGTGACGCGGTCGCCCACCGGCTCGCTTCGGCCGAACCAGATCGCATCGCGCACCGCGCCGGCATGGCGCACGGACAACTTCAGGTGCTTTTCGCCCACGAGCCGCTGTGAGAGAACCTCCACCTCGTCGCTGAACACCGGCGGGTCGAACGCCTGGCCCCATACCTGCGCATCGAGCGTGCGCACCGTCTCCGGGGTGAAGTATTCGACGTTCAACGGGCCGTCGGTGAGCAGGGTGCGCGAGAGGGTGGCGGCATCAAGCCATTCGCCAGCCACGTCGCGCAGTGCGCGTTCGAACGTCGGAAAGTCCGCCTCTTCGAGGGTGGCCCCCGCCGCCATGGCATGGCCGCCGAAGCGCTTGAGCACGCCGGGATGGCGCTTGCTGACAAGGTCGAGCGCATCGCGCAGGTGGAAACCGTGGATCGAGCGGCCCGAGCCCTTGAGCAGCCCGTCCTGCCCTTTCGCGAACACGAAGGTGGGGCGGTGCATCCGGTCCTTCAGGCGCGAGGCCACGATGCCGACCACCCCCTCGTGGAAGTCGGGCGCGTAAAGGGCGAGCGCAGAGGGTGAATCTCCCGTCTCCGCGGCACGCCGCACCAGGTCGTCGAGCATGCCTTCGGCCTGTTCCCGCATGCCGGCTTCCACTTCGCGGCGTTCGCGGTTGATGGCATCGAGTTGTTGCGCAAGCTGGGCGGCACGTGCCGGATCGTCGGTCAGCAGGCATTCGATGCCCAGCGACATGTCAGAGAGCCGGCCCGCCGCATTGATGCGCGGGCCGAGCCCAAAGCCGAAGTCGAACGCACAGGCGCGGGACGCATCGCGGCCGGCCGCCGTGAACAAGGCCGCCACACCGGGTTGCATCCGGCCGGCGCGGATGCGCTTGAGGCCCTGTGCCACCAGGCGGCGGTTGTTGGCATCGAGCCGCACCACGTCGGCCACCGTGCCGAGGGCCACGAGGTCGAGCAGCGTGTCCAGGCGAGGCTGCTGATCCACGGTGAATGCGCCGCGGCCGCGCAGTTCGCTGCGCAGCGCAAGCAGCACATAGAACATCACGCCCACCCCGGAGAGGTTCTTGCTCTCGAAGCTGCAACCGGGCTGGTTGGGGTTCACGATGACCGTGGCGTCAGGCAACACCGTGTCACCTTGCACTTTGGCCGGCAAGTGATGGTCGGTCACCACGACGTCGATGCCCAGCGCCCGGGCGTGCGCGACGCCCGCCACGCTCGCGATGCCGTTGTCCACCGTCAGCAGCACATCGGGGCGAGCCCCGAGCGCCAGATCGACGATGGCAGGCGTCAGGCCGTAGCCATGGGCCGCCCGGTCGGGCACCACATGGCACAGCGTGCCGGGCGCGGCACCCAGCATGGCAAGCCCGCGCAGGGCCACAGCGCATGCGGTGGCGCCGTCGCAGTCGTAGTCGGCCACCACGCAGATGCGCCGGCGGGCGGCCAGCGCGTCGGCCAGGAACTGCGCTGCGGCCTGCGCGCCCAGCAGTGCCGAGGGCGGCAACAGGCGGGCCAGGCCGTCGTCGAGTTCGTCGGTCTCGCGAACGCCGCGGGCCGCGAACAGGCGGGCGAGCAGCGGATGCACGCCGGCTTGTTCGAGCGCCCACGCGGCACGCGGCGGCACGTCCCGGCGCCGGAGCTTGGGGGCGGCCGTCACAGCGCCGCCAGCATCGGGTGGGCCGTGGCGGAAGCGAAGCGGCGGCGCATGCGGGTCCACAGCGGCTGCTCGCGCTGCTCGAAGCGCTGGGCAATGCATTCGCCGGCAAGGGTCAGCGTCACTTGCTCCCCGGCCTGCGTGCGTTCGAGGGCCGCCGCCACAGGGCCGGCGTCGAGGGCATGCCAGGCCTCGGCCCAGGCGGCCCAATCCTGGCCGATGGCCGGGGCGCGCAGGCGGTCGTCGACCACGAGGTCCTGTGCAGGACGCCCGGCCTGCGCGCGACCGCAGCCGCTCAGCCAGAACGAATTGACGGGGAGGGCGCCGAGCGCGATGCGCTCATCGTTGAGCGGATGCTGGTACAGCAGCATCTGCACCTCATTCTGCAGCCGGCGGACCAGGCGGGCCTGGGGATGGGAAGGCATCCAGAGATCGATGTTGCGGCCGATGACGCGATCGAGGGACGCGGCCGGCAGGTTGTCGAGCGAATCGTGGGCGGCGTACCAGCGGGTGGGCGAGCCCCAGGCCAGCGACCAGCCTTCTTCCTCGAACAGCGGCAACACCGCCTCGAAGAAGGTGCGGGACGCTTCGGCGCTCAAATGCAGAGTGTCCGGATCGGCCACGCTCACCTGGTCGGCGCCGACGTGCCAATGCACCGGGGTGAGCAGGCCCCAGGCGGCTGAGCCAATGTCGACCCCATCGGCGCTTGCGGCCCGGGCGGCAAAGGGCAGGCAGCCATCCTCGCCCGACCAGCCGAACAGGTCGGCCAGCGCCCGTTCATGGGGCATCGTGAGGGTGTATTCGTCGGTGCCTGCACGGTGCGTGGGGGTCAGGCGGGCCAGCAGCTTGGCAAGGTTCGGAAGGTCCAGGTCGCCGAGCGCATGCTGCCCCCCCTCGGACAACGCGGAGGCGAACGGAATCATCAGGTGCATGCGGCGATTATCCGGGCTGCCGGGGCTCCGACCGGAGCACGGTACGCAATGCTCGGCTGGGCGCGTCGGGGCGCGTGACGGCTGTCACATCCATGTCGTCAAAGGTTCATAAACTCATGGCATGAACGAAGTTCCCCCGCCACTGGGTCTGCTCAACCGCGAAAGCGCCATCCTCAATTTCAACCGCCGTGTGCTGGCCCAGGCCCTTCGCCCCGATGTGCCACTGCTGGAACGGCTCCGCTACATCTGCATCGTCTCCTCGAACATGGACGAGTTCTTCGAAGTCCGGTTCGCCGACTACATCGAAGCGGCCCGTCTGCCGGGGGCCGGCATCTCCCGGCGGGACCTCGACGTCATCGCCGCCGATGCCCATGCCCTGATCGACGACCAGTACCGCGTCTTCAACGAGGAGGTGATGCCAGCGCTCAAGCGCCACCGCATCCAGATCCTCAACCATGGCGAGCGCAACGAGGCGCAGCGCCAGTGGGTGAATCAGTTCTTCCAACGCCAGGTGCGGCCGCTGCTCGTGCCCGTGGGGCTCGACCCTTCGCATCCCTTCCCGCAGGTGGCCAACAAATCGCTCAACTTCATCGTGCGCCTGGGCGGCAAGGATGCGTTCGGGCGCGAGAACACCATCGCGATCGTCAAGGTGCCGCGCGTGCTGCCCCGAGTCATCCGGCTGCCGGACGACATCGCCGACGGGGGCCAGGTCTTCGTGCTGCTGACGAGCGTGATCCGGGCGCATCTGGAAGAGCTGTTCCCAGGGCGCGAGGTCGAAGCCTTCTCACAGTTCCGCCTCACCCGCGATTCCGACCTGGAGGTCGACGAGCAGGACGTCACGAACCTTCGCCAAGCCCTGCGCTCGGGCCTGACGGCGCGGCACTTCGGCCAAGCCGTCCGCCTCGAGGTGGTCAACAGTTGCCCGGCCGAACTCTCGCAATTCCTGCTGCAACAGTTCGGCCTGCCGGCCGCGGCGCTGTACCTCGTCAACGGCCCGGTCAACCTCGTGCGCCTGAACGCGCTCATCGATGGGGCCGATGCGCCCGATCTTCGCTTCCCGGCCCATGAAGCCCCCTGGCCGGACGGTCTGTCACGCGACATCTCCTTCTTCGACCAACTGCGCGAGCGCGATGTGCTCATGCACCATCCATTCGATTCGTTCGAGCCGGTCGTGCAGTTTCTCCGCGAGGCCGTGCACGATCCGGACGTGCTCGCGATCAAGCAGACGATCTACCGAACCGGCAGCGAATCGCCGCTGATGGACCTGCTGATCGAGGCCGCCCGCCGGGGCAAGGAGGTGATGGCGGTCGTGGAATTGAAGGCGCGGTTCGATGAGGAAGCCAACATCAACTGGGCCGAACGCCTCGAAGCGGTGGGCGCGCAGGTGGTCTACGGCATCGTGGGCCTGAAGACCCATGCGAAGCTGCTGCTCGTCACACGGCGCGAAGGCACGCGCCTGCGCCGCTATGGGCACCTCTCCACGGGCAACTACAACCCCAGGACCGCGCGGCTCTACACCGATGTGGGCTACCTCACCGCGGATGCGGACCTGACGTCCGACGCCGACGCCGTGTTCCAGCAGCTCGCCAGTCTGGGCAAGACCCGGCCACTGCGCCAGCTGATGCAGGCGCCGTTCACCTTGCACCGCCAGGTCATGCGCCAGATCGACAGCGTCACCCAGGCCGCCCGCGCAGGCAAGCCCGCACGCATCGTGGCCAAGATCAACGCGCTCACCGATGTGCCCATCATCGAAGCGCTGGTGGCCGCCGCCCACGCCGGTGCCCGCATCGACCTGATCGTGCGCGGCGCCTGCATGCTGCCGCCCGTCCATGGCATCCGCGTCGTCTCGGTGGTGGGCCGCCTGCTCGAGCATTCTCGGGTGCTGTACTTCCGCTGGGGCGATACCGACCAGGACGAAATGCTGCTCTTGTCGAGCGCCGACTGGATGGGCCGCAACATGTTCCGCCGCATCGAAATCGCCTGGCCCGTGCGCGATGTGAAGATGCGCCAGCGCGTGATCGACGAATGCCTCGTGCCGTACCTGCACGATCGCAAGGACGCCTGGGAACTCCAGGCCGACGGCAGTTATGTGCGCCTGGGCAGCGATGGCCCGAGCGCGCAACAGGCACTGCTTGCAAAACATTCAGGGAGCGTGTGATGGACCTCATCCTCTGGCGACATGCCGAAGCCCATGTCATCAAAGCCGGGCAGTCCGATCTGGACCGGGCATTGACCAGCAAGGGGGAACGCCAGGCCCAGCGCATGGCCGAATGGTTGAACCAGCGGCTGGCCCATTCCACCCGCATCCTGGTGAGCCCGGCCTTGCGAACGCAACAGACCGCCAAGGCGCTCGACCGCAAGTTCAAGACGGTCCAGGCCCTGGCGCCGGACGCATCGCCGGTCGCGTTGCTGGGCGCCGTGCGCTGGCCGGACGCCAGTGAACCGGTGCTTGTCGTCGGCCACCAGCCGACGCTCGGCCAGGTCGCCGCGTTGCTGCTCGGCGATCTGCACGAAACCTGGGTGCTCAAGAAGGCGGGCGTGTGGTGGTTGCGCCGCCGCGTCCGCAATGGCGAGCCGCAAGTGATCGTGCAGGCGGTGCAGGCTCCGGACACGGTCTGAGCGCGGCGCGTCGCATCGGCGTGCACATTCGCCGCCAGGCTCACCCCCCAGTCATACCGGCGAAGGCCGGCACCCACTCGTCGCAGCAGGCTCCGGCTTTCGCCGGAGTGACATGGTGATGGCCGCGCACCCACTCGCCGCAGTAGGCTCCGGCTTTCGCCGGAGTGACATGGTGTTGGCCACGCACCCACTCGCCGGAGTGACATGGTGTTGCCCATGCACGGTCCCGGGCGTCTAATCGGCGGTTTCAGTTTTCATCCGAATGAACATCTGACCATGACCTTCAACCATCGCCTGTTGTGGAGTACCCGTCACGTCCGTGCGCACCTGGAAGCTCGCGGGTTCTCCGAAGGCGCCACGTTCGCCTACTTTCTCGCCATCATGGTGTTCGACTGGCTGCAGTTCACCGTCATCGCGACTTCGGAACGTCCGACCGTGAGCTCGTGGGGCCATGCGAGCGCATGGATGAGCTTTGCCATCACCGTGCTCGGTCTGCTGTACTTGTTCCAGCGCAACGGCGGTTCCAAGGGAACCCAGTTCCTCTCGAGGTACTTCCCTCTTTCCGTGACGGTCGGCTGGAAATTCCTGGCTGCATCGTGGGCAGCGATGTCTCTGGCAGGTCTGGTCTTGGCGAAGCAAGACCCCGCCGTGCGCGGATGGTTGTCGACGGCCATTCTGGCGGCCATCAATTGCGTGATGGTCTGGCGGATGGGGTCACACATTCGCACGCTCGCCAATGCGAGCCATCGGCAGGCCCAGGCCTGAGGCTGATGCCCTTGCTCAGCGCTCGCGTCAGAACACGCGCCCGCCGAGCACGGTGAGGCCCCAGAACACCGACCAGTCTCCCGTGCGCAGGCTGTGCGCCATGCCCGCGTCGAGCGTCATCGATTTCGACGCGTTGTAGCTTGCCGCCACCAGGAATTGGCGGGTGGCGCTCAGGCCGTGCTGGCGTGTGCCGGAGAATTCGCCGACGACGCCCCAGCGGTCGTTCAAGGGCCTGGACAGCGAAGCGGCCCACAGGGCCTGAAACCGGCCGACGCCTGCATCGATGGCGCCCACGCGTGTCCCCGCGAGATTGAGGTCAGTGTGGTAGTCACCGATGTCGGCGCTGTAGATGCCGTTGACGGCATAGTCGGCCTTGCCGTTCGAGACGTTCTTGTTCCCGGTGGGCAGGGTCACGCCGCCTTCGAGGCCGAACGCCGATGTGTCGTCCACCGCGAACCGGCGCTTGACGATGATGCTGCTGTCTCCCACGCCGCTGACGGTCTGCCCCGATTCATCGGTTTGCCGCACCCAGGCCGCACCGCTCAAGCGAACGCCCCAATCGGGCGTGAAGGCCAGTTTCAAGGTATAGGGCAGGCTGCTGCTGCGCGCCGAAGCACGGCCGCGGTCGAATTGCGGGCCGGCCTCCAGTTCGAGCCAGCCTGGGGCGGACAGCGCGGCGGGCGTCGACACGCTGGGACGATAGGGCGTCACGGTCGGCTGCTCGTCCGCGACGGCGAGCAAGGGCGCTGCCAAGCAGGCCAGGCCGAGCATTGAGACCGACGCACCGGCACGCCAAGCCCGTCGTGATTTCGCCGTTTGCACCATCCCGCCATCTCCTGATGCGTGAAAAAAAACAGCGGCAGGATACGCGCCGGCGTGACTCACTTCATGGCATCGCAGAGCACGTTTCAACCGGTTCCCCCACTTTGTTGGCACTGAACGCGAGTCAGTGCAGAACAAGGCTGGCCCCGCAAGCCACACGGCATGGCGTTGCTCAGCTGCGCACCACCAGTCGCAACACCCCGCTCTTTTCCCACGCGGCCTCTTCTTCGCCCAGCAGGTAAAGCGTGCGCGGGTGGGTCTCCGCCCAGTCGGCCGGCACCTTCAGCACCGCCTGCCGGTCCTTCAGTGTCAGTGCGACGGCATCCTCGGCCACTGGCTGGCGGGCGTGGCAATGGATAATGGCCAGGCGCAGGCAGAGCACCTGAAGCGCGAAGGCGGGATCGGCCAGTTGCTGCTCCACCTTGCGCAGGCCGCCGCGCTGGGCCAGCACGAGGTCGGCGAGGCGGCGCTGTTGCGATTGGGAAAACCCGGCGGCGTCCACATGGCTGAGCAGGTAGGCGCTGTGCCGGTGATGATCGTGGTGCGAGACCATCATGCCGATTTCATGCAGCGCACAGGCCCATCCCAGGTGCCGTTGCGGATCGGCGTCATCACGCGCGGCCAGCGGTGCATAGAGCTTCGCGGCCATGGCCTGCACCCGTTCGGCCTGCGCGGTGTCCACCTCGAAACGCAGCTGCAGGTCGCGCACGGAGGCGTCGCGCATGTCGTGCGGGACCGTGCCGGCGGACCCGCCAGCGCTCGCGGCCCGCTGATCGTCGAGATCGAAGATCACGCCTTGCCGCAGCGCGCCCCTGGCCGGCTGAAGCGCGTCGATGCCGAAGTGGGTGGCCAGCGTGTACAAGATCGCAAGGCCGCCGCCGAGCACGGCGCGACGGTCGTCCTTGAGGCCGGGCAACGAAAGACGGTCCGCACGGCCAGCCTTCAGGCACTGCGCCATGCACCAGCGCAGGCCTTCGGGCGTGATGGCCCCATCGGTGATGCCGCTGGCCTGCAGCAGTTGCGACACCGCGCCCGCGGTGCCCGACGATCCGAGCGATTCCTGCCAGTGCTTGCGGGCGAAGGGCACAAGGGCCTCTTCGAACTCGGCCCCGGCCGCCACCTGCGCCTTGCGGAACGCCTGCTCGGTGAATCGGCCGTCGGCGAAATACCGCATCGACAGGCTCACGCTGCCCACCTGGAACGATTCGGCGCGTTGCGGCGTGCGCCCCTGGCCCAGGATCATTTCCGTGGAACGGCCGCCGATGTCGATGACCAGGCGCGGTTGTTCGGACGGTTGCAACCGGGCCACGCCTGCGTAGATCAACCGGGCCTCCTCGCGCCCGGAAATCACCTCGATGCGGTGGCCGAGCACGGTCTCCGCCCGGGCGAGGAACAGATCGCGGTTGCGCGCCTCGCGCAAGGTCTGCGTGGCCACGGCACGCACCTGGCCCTTTGGATAGCCGGCCAGCCGCTGTGCGAATCGTGAGAGACAGGCCAGGCCGCGCGAGGCGGCGTCCTCCATGAGCATGCCGTTGCTGTCCAGGCCGGCGCCCAGGCGCACGGTCTCTTTCAAATACTCCACGCGCTTGTAGCGGCCGGGGGAAATCTGGCCAATTTCAAGGCGAAAGCTGTTGGAGCCGATGTCGATGGCGGCAAGGTCGGTGGCAGGAATTGCGGCGCGTGGGGAACTCATTGGGCCGATTGTCCCGTCTTTTCGCGGCGGCCCGGCTGGCAGCGGGGTTGCATGATCGGAGGGTGGCGTTCCTTTCTAGAATCCGTGGTCCACAGGCCCTTCGTCCGCGACCAGGAGACCGACGACCATGCTTCGTTCCGACCTCGACAGCCTGACCCCGAGCCGAGCCTTCACCCGGCGCGGATTCGTCGAAACCGCGGTGGGCTCCGGTTTTGCCGCAGCCGTGCTGCCGGTGAGCGCACAGACGATCACCACCGACACATCGGGCCTGACGGCCGGTGACATCAAGATCCCCGTCGGCGGTTCGAGCATCCCCGGCTACCGGGCTGCCCCCGCGGGCAAGACCGGATTGCCGGTGATCCTCGTGGTGTCGGAAGTCTTCGGTGTGCACGAATACATCGCCGATGTGGCCCGCCGCTTTGCCAAGCTGGGCTACCTTGCGATCGCGCCGGAGCTCTTCGTGCGCCAAGGCGATGCCAAGTCGTACACCGAGACGGCCAAGCTGATGAGTGAGGTGATCTCCAAGGTGCCCGACGAGCAGGTGCTGGGCGACCTGGATGCCACGGTGGCCTGGGCCAAGGCCAACGGTGGAGACACCGCCCGCCTCGGGGTGACCGGCTTTTGCTGGGGGGGCCGGATCGCATGGCTGTACGCCGCGCACAACCCTGGCGTGAAGGCCGCAGTCGCGTGGTACGGGCGGCTCGTGGGCAATGACACCCCCCTCACGCCGAAACACCCCATCGACGTGGCGGGCAAGGTGTCCGGCCCCGTGCTGGGGCTGTATGGCGGGGCCGACAGCGGCATTCCGCTTGACACGATTGATAAGATGAGGGCTGCCCTGGCTTCTGGAAACGCGGCGGCGAAGAAATCGGAGATCGTCGTGTACCCCGATGCGCCCCATGCGTTCCATGCAGACTACCGGCCCAGCTACCGCAAGGAAGCCGCGCAGGATGGCTGGAAACGTGCGGTGGCCTGGTTCAAGGCCAACGGGGTGGCCTGACCACGCTTCTGCTTCTTCGGAGAAGCCGCGCATCGCGCGGTTTTTTTTCGTGTGTGTGTGACAACGAGTCGATTCGAATGACCCTCCTGTACATCGTGGCGGCCACCTTTGCCGGTGGGTTGCTGTCCGTCGTGATTGCCGCGAGCCTGACCGTGACCGTGCTCTCGAAGGTGGTGCACCACCTCGTCAGCCTGTCCACCGGCGTGCTGCTGGGCACGGCGTTGCTGCATGTGTTGCCGGAGGCATTCGAAAGCCGGGTGGCCCCGTCCACGCTCTTCCTCACCTTGCTGGCCGGGTTGCTGTTCTTCTTCTTGCTGGAGAAGGCCGAGCTGTACCGCCACGGGCACCACCACGAGAGCGACCACCACCACCATCACCACGGGTTCGACCGGCTGCAGGCCGGCCGGGGCGGCTGGAGCGTGCTGGTGGGCGACAGCATCCACAATTTCTGCGACGGCATCATCATCGCCGCCGCGTTCCTGACCGACACCCAGCTGGGCGTGGTCACCTCCGCGGCGATCATCGCGCACGAAATCCCTCAGGAGGTGGGCGATTACATCGTGCTGCTCAACGCCGGCCTGACCCGAAAGAAAGCGTTGCTGTACAACGCCGCCTCCGGCCTCGCGGCCGTGGTCGGTGGCGTGCTCGGCTACTTCGTGGTGGGGCCCTGGGAGCAGCTTTTCCCGTACCTGCTCGTCGTTGCGTCGAGCAGCTTCATCTACGTGGCGGTGGCTGACCTCATTCCCCAATTGCAGCATCGCCTGCCGCTGCGGGAAACCCTCGCGCAGATCGCATGGCTCGCCGTCGGCCTGGGCATCACCGTCATGATCGTGGGGTCGCTCCACGGTCACTGAGCGGCGGAAACGGCCGTAATGAAGGCGGTGCCGCCAAGGCGGCTCCGCTTGGCCGGCCCAGGTGATGGGCCGGCGCGCAGCCTGTGGCTAGGCGGCGTCCTTGACGTAGTGGAAACCGCCCATGGCCGACCCACCGATGGCCATGCCGATCATCATGGCCAGCGTGAAGGGGGCCTTGCCGGTGGCCATGGTCAGCACGACGCCTGTCACCAAAAGAGTGACGAGCATGAGCACGAAGATCAGGCCCATGCGCTTGCCGCTGAAGACCCTTTTCAAGGAATTCTTGCAGTGCTTGCAGGCGATGCCGCCGTTGCTTTTGACGGGGCGCAAAGCGTTGCCGCAATGAGGGCAAGCCGCAACCAGTTTGAGTTTGGTAGCCAGGGACATGGATGTACGCGAGATGAAGGGAAGAGATGGATCGAGCACCGTCCGTCCCATGCCCAGTCACTTGAAGGCAGAGTTCAGCGCGAGCGGCCCAACGTGTTGCCACAGACGATGGCAGCAGGGCACAGTCTGAAGTTCTCTTGGGTGTCTGCTCGGCGCGCCGAATGGACGGTCATGCACTTTACGAGCAGGCGTGGCGATTTCAGGCTACCAATCCCCCCGCTTTGCGGGGGGGGCGGCCAGTGACCAAAGTCCTGTGTTCCGGGTCAGCGGACCACCAGCACGGGCACTTTGCTGTGTGTCAGCACCTTTTGTGTTTCACTGCCGAGCAGCAGCGCGGTGACGCCGCGGCGGCCATGCGAGGCCATCACGATCAGGTCACACGCCTTTTGGTGTGCATGCTCGATGATCGCCTCCCAAGGGTGAAGCGCCTCCACCGTTTGGGTTTCGCACACCACCCCCTGGGCCTCCGCGAGGTTCGCCACCTCCTGAACCCGGCTCGAGGCGATGCGTTCCTGGGCGTCGAAGAACTCCTGGGGCGGCGTGGGCTGCATCTCCGAAATGGCGCTGTACGGGAAGGGCTCCTTCACGCTCAAGGCATAGACCCGTGCGCCAAGCGAGGCCGCCAATGACAACGCGGTGGCGACGGACTTCTGCGTGATGTCCGAACCGTCCGTGGGGATGAGGATGCGTTGGAACATGATGAACCTCCTGTGGGAGCGCGCACACGTCCAGAGGGTAGACCGCGCGCCCGGGCGCGGTCAATGTCGCTTGTCCTACACCGTTGCGCTGCGTTCCACCGGGCGCGCCGGATCGGACGACCATTCGCTCCAGGAACCTGGGTACAGCGTGGCGGTGCCCAGGCCCGCCAATTCCAGCGCAAGCAGGTCATGGCAGGCCGTGACGCCGGACCCGCATTGCACCACGACCTCCCCGGCGCCCGAAATCAGCGCCTCGTACTCGGCGCGCAATTCACCGGCCGGCTTGAACGTGCCGTCGGGCTGCAGGTTGTCCTTGAAGAAGCGGTTGCGGGCGCCGGGAATATGACCGGCGACGCGGTCCAGCGGCTCCACGTCACCCCGGTAGCGCTCAGGCGCGCGGGCGTCGAGCACACGCAACCCGGGCAACCGGGACAGCAGCGTGGCGGCGTCCATCGTGGGCATGGCGGGCCGGGCTGCGGGGAAAGGCGAGGCGGGCGAGGGCGCGGGCACGTTGGTGGTGAGCTGACCGCCGCCTCGCACCCAGGCGTCCAGGCCGCCGTCGAGCACAGCGACCTGCGCGTGCCCCATCCACCGCAGCACCCACCAGGCGCGCGCGGCGAACATGCCCGCCTGGCGGTCGTACACCACCACCTCCCGCGTTGGCGTGATGCCCAAGGAGCCCATCCATTCGGCGTACGCCTCGCGTGTGCGCAGGGGGTGCCGCCCGTTGTGGCCTGTCTTCGGGCCGGAGAGGTCCCGGTCGAGGTGGACGTAGATGGCACCGGGCAGATGCCCCGCACCGTACGCCTGCTCGCCAAGGGCCGGATCGGCGAGATCGAAGCTGCAATCGAGCAGCAAGGGGGCGGGGGAGGTGGCGCGCAGTTCGGCGGCTGAGATGAGGGGGGTCTTCATCGCGGTCAGGACTCCGTCACGGTCAGGGTGGTGGTTTCTGCCTGGGGTGCGACCTTCGTGCGCAGCATGGTGGCGGCGACGCCGGCCCCGACGATCAGCACCATGCCGGCCAAGGCCATCATCGTGACCGGATCGTCGAACAGCAGCACACCATAACCGAAAGCAAAGGCGATCCCGAGGTACTGCAGGCTTGCGTTCACGAGGGTGCGCCCCGTCGCGTACGCCCTGGTCATCAGCAACTGGGCGCTCGTGGCGAGCAGCCCCACGGCCGCGAGCAGTGCAGCACCTTTCCAGCTGTGGGCGTGGAAACCACCGGTCAGCAGCGTGATCAAGGCGCCTGCGACCATGCCGCCAAGCGAAAAGTAGAACACCGTGCGGTATTCGGGCTCCCCCAGCCGGCCGAGGGCGGTGACCTGCAGGTAGGCGGTGGCCGCGATCATGCCCGAGATGAGGCCGACGACGCCATGCCACAGCTGGTCGTGGTCCATCGTGGGGCGCAGGACGAGCGTCACGCCCGCAAAGCCGAGCAGCACGGTGGCCACCACCTTGCCGTCGACCCGTGTGGTTCCCAGGGCCACCGCGCCGCCGATCAGGAACAGCGCCATCCACACCGAGGACATGTAGTTCAGCGTCATCGCCGTGGCCAGCGGCAGGTTGCCGATGGCGTAGAACCACATGCACAGCGCCGTCACGCCGGTCAGCGACCTCCAGAAATGCATCCCGAGCACCGGGGTGGCCAGCGTGCCGCTGCGCGCCCGGCTGACCACGAACAGCATCAACGCGCCGATCAATCCGCGGTAGAAAACGATTTCACCTGTGCCGTATTCGCTCGAAGCGAGCTTGACGCACACACCCATCGAGGCGAACAAAAAGGTCGCCAGGACCATCAAGGCAGAAGCGGGCATCAGTTCGGTCAGGTCCGGAATTTCATCTTGCGGCGATACCACTCATGGAAATGCTGCATGCCGTCTTCCATGGGCGATTGATAAGGTCCCACTTCGTTGTCTCCGCGCTCATGCAGTGCACGGCGGCCGGCGTCCATGCGCAGCGCGATTTCGTCGTCCTCGACGCAGGTCTCCAGGTAGGCGGCCTGCTGCGCTTCCACGAATTCACGCTCGAACGCGTGGATTTCCTCAGGGTAGAAGAATTCCACCACGTTGATGGTTTTCTGCGGGCCCTTCGGATAGAGCGCGGAGACCACCAGCACATGCGGATACCACTCGACCATGATCGTGGGGTAGTACGTGAGCCAGATGGCCCCGTGTTCCGGGGGCACGCCGTTTCGGAATGCCAGCACGGCGTCGTGCCACTTGCGGTACACGTCGGAGCCGGCTTTGACGAGGGCATTGTTGGCCCCCACGGTCTGCACCGAATGGTGCTTGCCGAATTCCCACCGCAGATCGTTGCACGTGACGAACTGGCTCAGGCCCGGATGGAACGGGCCCACGTGGTAGTCCTCGAGGTACACCTCGATGAAGGTTTTCCAGTTGTAGTCGCATTCGTGCACATGCACCCGGTCGAGCACGTAGCCGTCGAAATCCAGGTCGGCACGGGGGCCGAGGCCGCGCAGCTCGGTGGCGATGTCGCGGCCGTTGTCCTCGAAAATGAGGCCGTTCCAGTTGCGCGTCTTGTAAGTGTTGAGGTGCAGGCACGGGTCTTCGGCGAAGTGGGGGGCGCCCACGAGCTCGCCCCTCAGGTCGTACGTCCAGCGGTGCAGCGGGCACACGATGTTCTTGCCCGTGTTGCCGCGCCCGCGCAGCATCACCGCCTGGCGATGGCGGCACACATTGGAGAGCAGCTGGATGCCCTGGGGGGTGCGCACCAGCACGCGCCCTTCGTTTTCCTGGGGCAAGGCGTAGTGGTCGCCGACCTCGGGCACCGCCAGTTCATGCCCGATGTACCTGGGGCCGTGCTGGAAGATGAGTTCCAATTCGCGGCGATGCAGGTCGTCGTCGAAATAGGCTGCTACGGGGAGTTGGGAGCAGCTGTTCTGCTCGAGAGCTTCGAGGGTGAGGCTCAGGTCGGACATGATCCCGAGGATCTCCTATAACCGATGTTCACGGCCACCCCCGGGGGGTGACCGCAGGAGTGGGATGTCTCGCTGCGCACGGCGCGTTTTTTCCAGCGAGGCAGGGATTGTACCCGGTACTCGGCATCAGGCGCGGAGAGGCCATTCGCGGAAGATCACCATCCTTGGACACTTGTCCTGACGCGCAGGCTGTCCGGGGCGGCGAGGGGTGACTACAATCCCGCATTTACTTCGCACGATGGCCAACGTCCCCCCCGCCCCGACCGCTGCCCAGCTGCCCGACAGCTATGAAGAAGCCCTGGCCGAGCTCGAGCGCCTGGTGGCGGCGATGGAGGGCGGGCAGCTTCCGCTCGATGCGCTGCTCGGCAGCTACCGGCGTGGGGCTGAACTGTTGAATTTCTGCCGTTCCAGACTGGAAGCGGTGGAGACCCAGGTCCGGTTGCTTGAAGATGGCCAGTTGAAACCCTGGGGTGAGTCATGAGCCAGTTTCCCGAAGCTGCGGCGCAGCCGCAGCAGGTCTCGTTCCGCGCGTGGCAGCAGGCCGAGCTCGACACCGTTGAATCGGCGTTGTCCGCCTGGGTGCCGTGCAGCGCACCCGCCGGTCTCGGCCAGGCCATGCGTTATGGCGTGCTCGATGGCGGCAAGCGCCTTCGCCCCCTGCTGGTGCTGGCCGCCGCGCAAGCCGTCGGCGGTCATCGCGACGCTGCGCTGCGTGCGGCCTGCGCCGTGGAGCTGATCCACGCCTATTCGCTGATCCATGACGACATGCCGTGCATGGATGATGACGTGCTGCGCCGGGGCAAGCCCACCGTGCACGTGCAGTTCGGCGAAGCGCAGGCCATGTTGGCCGGGGACGCGATGCAGGCACTGGCGTTCGAGGTGCTCACACCCGACGCGGGCGTGCCGCCGGCGCTGCAGGCCAAGCTGTGTTCGCTGCTGGCCCGCTCCGCAGGCCATGCCGGGATGGCGGGGGGGCAGGCCATCGACCTGGCAAGCGTCGGCTTGCCACTCAACGAACATGCGCTCCGTGACATGCACCATCGCAAGACCGGTGCGCTGCTGCAGGCCAGCGTGCTCATGGGCGCGGCGTGCGGCGATGTCGATGCCGCCGCCTGGCAGGCCCTGTCCGACTACGGGGATGCGGTGGGGCTCGCCTTCCAGGTGGTCGACGACATCCTCGACGTCACCCAGGCCTCCGAGACGCTCGGCAAGACGGCGGGCAAGGACATGGACAACAACAAGCCCACCTACGTGAGCATTCTCGGCCTCCCGGCCGCCCGGGCGCATGCGGAGGAGCTGCGTCAGAAGGCGCACGAGGCACTGGCCCGCAGCGGCCTGGCGAACATCGAGCGACTGTGCGTGCTGGCCGACAAGGTCGTGGAAAGAGATTCCTGATGAACCCAACCCTTCTGCATACGATCGACGCGCCCGCGAACCTGCGGGGCCTGTCGCGGCTCGAACTCAAGCAGCTCGCCGCCGAGCTGCGCGAATTCCTGCTGCAAAGCGTTTCGCAGACCGGCGGACATCTGTCTTCCAACCTGGGCACGGTCGAGCTGACGATCGCGTTGCATCATGTGTTCAATACCCCGCACGACCGCATCGTGTGGGATGTGGGCCACCAGACCTATCCCCACAAGATCCTCACGGGCCGGCGTGACCGCATGGCCTCGCTGCGGCAGCTGGGCGGCCTTTCGGGCTTTCCGCGCCGCGATGAGAGCGAATACGACACCTTCGGCACCGCGCATTCGTCCACCTCCATCTCGGCGGCGCTCGGCATGGCCGTGGCTGCCAAGCTCAAGGGCGAGGACCGCCGGTCCATCGCGGTGATCGGCGACGGCGCGATGACCGCCGGCATGGCCTTCGAGGCCTTGAACAACGCCGGGGTGTCGGGTGCCAACGTGCTCGTGGTGCTCAACGACAACGACATGTCGATCTCGCCCCCGGTCGGTGCGCTCAACCGCTACTTCGCACGCCTGATGAGCGGCAAGTTCTACGCCACCGCCCGCGACACGGCCAAGAACGTGCTGAAAAACGCGCCATCGCTGTTCGAGCTCGCGCGTCGCCTGGAGGAGCATGCGAAGGGCATGGTCGTGCCCTGCACGATCTTCGAGGAATTCGGTTTCACCTACTTCGGCCCCATCGACGGCCACGACCTCGACTCCCTCGTGCCCACGCTCGAGAACCTGCGCGACATGAAGGGCCCGCTGTTCCTGCACGTCGTCACGAAAAAGGGTTATGGCTACAAGCTGGCCGAGGCCGACCCGGTGGCGTACCACGGCCCGGGCAAGTTCAACCCGGCCGAGGGTCTGAAAAAACCGAGCACCGTGCCGAAGACCACCTTCACCCAGGTGTTCGGCCAGTGGCTGTGCGACATGGCCGAGGCCGACGAACGCCTCGTGGGCATCACGCCCGCGATGCGCGAAGGCTCCGGCATGGTCGAGTTCGAGCAGCGCTTCCCGAAGCGGTACCACGACGTCGGCATTGCCGAGCAGCATGCCGTCACCTTCGCGGCCGGTCTGGCCTGCGAAGGGCTCAAGCCCGTGGTGGCCATCTACTCCACGTTCCTGCAGCGCGCATACGACCAGCTGGTGCATGACGTGGCCATTCAGAACCTGCCGGTCGTGTTCGCCCTCGATCGCGCTGGCCTGGTGGGCGCGGACGGTGCCACCCACGCCGGCAACTACGACATCGCCTTCCTGCGCTGCATTCCGAACGTCAGCGTGCTGACTCCGGCCGACGAAAAGGAATGCCGTCAGCTGTTGAGCACGGCGTTTGCGCAGAACCATCCGGTGGCGGTGCGCTACCCGCGCGGCAGCGGGGTGGGCGTGGCGCCGGGCACGGACCTCGACATCCTGCCCTGGGGCAAGGGCGAGGTGCGGCGCCGGGGAGACCGCATCGCGATCCTCGCGTTCGGCACGCTGCTGTACCCGGCGCTCGAGGCGGCCGACAAGCTCGGTGCCACCGTGGCGAACATGCGCTACGCCAAGCCGCTCGACGCGGCACTCGTGGCCGAGCTGGCACGCACGCACGAGGCCATCGTCACCGTGGAAGACGGCTGTGTCATGGGCGGCGCCGGCAGTGCGGTTCTCGAGGCACTGCAGGCCGCCGGCCTGAACGTGCCCGTCCTGGTGCTCGGCTTGCCCGACCAGTTCATCGAGCATGGCGACCCGGTCAAGCTGATGAGCCTCAACGGGCTCGACGCCACCGGCATCGAGGCGTCCATCATCAAGCGCTTCGGCGCGCGGCCCGCGCTTCTGCGTCCCGCCGCCAACCATTGATCTTGTGCGCGGAACATTCCGCGTCCCGCCCGGTCTGAACGGGCCCTCAAGTCATCGTCCCGCATGAACTGGCCCTACGAACTTCAGATCGGCTGGCGCTATACACGCGCGGGCCGCGCCGGCCGGCGCAATGGTTTCATCTCCTTCATCTCGGGTGTGTCGATGCTCGGCATCGGCCTCGGGGTGGCAGCGCTCATCATCGTGCTCTCCGTGATGAACGGTTTCCAGAAGGAAGTGCGCGACCGCATGCTGGCCGCCATCGCGCACATCGAGGTGATGGACGTCTACGGCGCGGCGCTGCCCGACTGGCGGGCCACGGCCGCGAAGGCGCGTGAGAACCCGCAGGTGGTGGGTGCCGCGCCGTTCATCGCGATGCAGGCCCTGGTGGCCCGCGGCGACGACATGCGCGGTGCCGTCGTGCGCGGCATTTCACCCCAGGACGAAGCCACGGTCACCGAGGTGGCCGCCCAGCTGAAAGACACCACGCTGACCAAGCTCACCCCCGGCAGCTGGGGCATCGTCCTGGGCGTGCAGCTGGCCCGTGCCCTCGGCGTGCAAGAGGGCGACCATGTCACCATCGTCGCCCCCGGCGGCCAGGTGACGCCGGCGGGCGTCGTGCCGCGCCTCAAGCAGATGACCGTGGTGGGCACCTTCGACTCGGGCCACTATGAATACGACAGCACGCTCGCGCTCATCCACTTGGACGATGCCGCGAAGCTGTTCCGCCTGGAAGGGCCGAGCGGTGTGCAGCTCCGGCTCACCGACCTTCACCAGGCGCGCGATGTGGCGGCCCAGCTGAGCCAGCGCCTGGGCCCCAACGTGGCCGTGCGCGACTGGACCCGCACCAACCAGAACTGGTTTTCCGCCGTGCAACTCGAGAAGCGGCTGATGTTCATCATCCTGACGCTGATCGTCGCCGTGGCCGCGTTCAACCTCGTCTCCACGCTCGTGATGACGGTGACCGACAAGCGGGCGGACATTGCCATCCTGCGAACCCTGGGTGCGACGCCGCGCTCCATCATGGGCGTTTTCATGGTGCAGGGGGCCTTGTCTGGCGTGATCGGCACGCTGGCCGGCGTGTTGCTCGGCCTGCTGGTGTCGTTCAACATCGGCACCATCGTGCCATTCATCGAGCACGTGCTGAACACCAGCTTCCTGCCGGGCAGCATTTATTTGATCAGCCGCATGCCGAGCGATCCGCAATGGAACGACATCCTGCCCATCACCGTGATTTCGCTGGTACTGGCCTTCCTGGCCACGCTGTACCCCAGCTGGCGGGCAAGCCGCGTGCAACCGGCAGAGGCCCTGCGCTATGAGTGAGCCTGTCATCGAGGCCGTGGGGCTGCACAAGCGGTTCGTCGAAGGCGGGCTGGACGTGCCGGTGTTGCAGGGCGTGGATCTTCGCGTCGGCCGCGGCGAGGCGCTGGCCATCGTGGGCGCGTCCGGCTCCGGCAAGAGCACGCTGCTGCACCTGCTGGGTGGGCTGGAGGCGCCGAGCAAGGGCACGGTGCGCCTGGCGGGTCGCGAATTCTCGAAGATGAACCCCGCAGAGCAGGGCGGCTGGCGCAACCGCCACCTGGGGTTCGTGTACCAGTTCCATCACCTGCTGCCGGAATTCAGTGCCCTGGACAACGTGGCGATGCCGCTGCGCGTTCGCCGCATGCCCGTGGCCGAGGCGCATGCACAAGCCGCCAAGGTGCTTGCGCAAGTGGGGCTCGCCAGCCGGTTGGAACACCGTCCGGCACAACTCTCCGGCGGCGAGCGCCAGCGCGTGGCCATCGCCCGTGCACTGGCCGGCGAGCCGGCGTGTGTGCTGGCCGATGAACCCACCGGCAACCTCGACCGCAAGACGGCCGACACGGTGTTCGGTTTGATGATGGACCTCGCTCGCCAACACGGCACGGCGTTCGTGATGGTCACGCACGATGAAACACTCGCTGCGAGGTGCCATCGAGTGCACCACTTGACGTCCGGGCATTTGGCATAGGGCCCAGCCCCGAGGCTTGATGGCTGCCACCTCTGTTTGGTGGTCAATACCCTATGCTGCCAGTCTCGCAGCACCTGGTAGCTCATCGCCTTGCCCGAGTATTCACGGAGCTTGCGGCGCTGGTCGCGCTGAAGCCCGGTCGGCGCTCGAGGCGGGCAAGCGACAAGGCCAGGTGACGCCGAGGTCCGTCAGTCAGTACGACCGCCCGCCCTTGAACTGCGCGGTGGTGGTTCTCACCCGCTGCGCGGATTTGTCGATGGCTGCGAAGGCGCGCGCCGCATGCGCATGGGTGATCGCCAGCCCCAGCGCGTCGGCCGCGTCCTTGCCCGGCAGGCCGGGCAGCTGCAGCAGGCGCATCACCATGTGCTGTACCTGCTCCTTTCGTGCATGGCCGTGGCCCACGATGGCCTTCTTCATCTGCAGCGCGGTGTACTCAGACACGTCGAGCCCGCCCGACACCAGGCCGGCGACGGCCGCGCCGCGCGCCTGGCCGAGCAGCAGCGTGCTCTGCGGGTTGACGTTGACGAACACGATCTCAAGCGACGCGCAGGTGGGCTGGTATCGCGTGATGATCTCGCGGACACCGTCGAAGATGACCTTCAGCCGTGCGGGCAGATGGCCCGCGTCGATGGCATCTGTCTTGATCGTGCCGCTCGCGACGTAGTGAAGATTCGATCCGTCGACGTCGATCACGCCGAAGCCGGTGGTACGCAGCGCCGGATCGATGCCGAGGACCCTCATGCAGGGCTCATGCGCGACATGTCACGAGGGTCCACGGTGCAGGGATCAATGGCGGAAATGGCGGACGCCGGTGAGCACCATCACGATGCCGCGTTCGTTCGCCGCCGCGATCACTTCATCGTCGCGCACGCTGCCGCCCGGCTGAATCACCGCGGTGGCACCGGCATCGACCACGACATCGAGGCCGTCGCGGAACGGGAAGAAGGCATCACTGGCCACGGCCGAACCCTGGAGCGTCAGACCGGCGTTCTCGGCCTTGATGCTCGCGATGCGGGCCGAATCGATGCGGCTCATCTGGCCGGCACCCACGCCGAGCGTCATGCCGCCGCCGCAAAACACGATGGCGTTGCTCTTGACGTACTTGGCCA
>CBIHPH010000062.1:0-24478 GCA_966212105.1 uncultured Rhizobacter sp. | reverse complement strand
CACCGGCTTTCGCCGGTGTGACAGGAGAGTGAGGGCGAGCGAGCAAAGCGAGCAATGCCCCGCAGCGCGCGCGACAGGAAGGCAAGCGCAGCGAAGCCGCAGATCAAGCCACACGCGAGCCCGGGTTTCCCGGGCGACCCGTGGCGCCCCTTGGGGGCAGGAGCGAAGCGACTGGGGGGCCTAAACCATACAAAGCCCGTTGGCCCGGAGGTCGAACTGGAGCTTGTGGTACACGCGACGGATGCCGCATGCCACGGTGTGCACGCTGGCGTGCCATTGCTGGGCGATTTCGTCAATGAGGTAGCCGCGTGCGACCCATTGGAGGATTTCGCGTTCGGTGCCGGTGAGCACGAGCGGGTTCAATGGGTCGCTCATCGTGTCGGCGGCGTCTGGGCGGTATTGGTCGAAATGCTCCAGAAGCTGGCGGGCGATCAGCGGGGACATGGGGGATTCGCCGCGCGAGAGTTGTTCGAGCGTGGCAATCAAGGTCTCGGGGGAACGGGCGTGAACCCAGTAGCCGTCGGCGCCGGCGCGCAAGGCATCGAGCAGCACGGCGTCGTCGTGGCTGACCAGGGTGACGAGCACGTGAGGGCGTGGATGGTTGCCGTGAGGGCCCCTCAGGGAGGTCAGCCAAGCCGTGACATCGCCGTCTTGCACCCGCAGGTCCGTCATCAGGATGTCTGGGCGGTGTGCCTGGAGCAGCGTGTGCGCTTCAGCCACTGTGTGTGCCAGCCCCACCACCACGAAACGCCCCGAGGCGTCGATGAACGCGCGCAGATGCGGGCTCGCTTCATGGTCGCGTTGCAGAAGGACGATGGATGGCATGGTGAAAAGCGGAACGGCAAAGTCAGGCAGAAAACTGCGCAGATTTTTGATGACTTCACCACGGCCCGCACCCCCGCGAACCGGGGCGTTTCGTGTCAGAAAGCAGCCAGCGTATCTTCTGGTGCCATCGCGAAACTATTTGCCTGGGCCTTGGGCCAATACACCTGGAACACCCGGTGCGGCAGTTCTCCGGTCAGCAGCACGCCCGGTTTCAGGAAGGGCAGCAGGTTGGCCAGCAGCTTGACCTCATGATCGCTCGACCGGCGCACGATGTGCGAGGCCGTCAGCTGACCAGGGTGTGTGAGCCCGGCGGCCTGCACCAGTTCGCGCAGCGCGCGCAAGGTGTTGTCGTGGAACCGGAACACGCGTTCGGCCTTCGTGGGCACCACGATCGCGCGTTCGCGCCGCGGATCCTGGGTGGCCACGCCCGTGGGGCAGTTGCCCGTGTGGCAGTTCTGCGCCTGGATGCAGCCCAGGGCGAACATGAACCCCCGGGCCGCGTTGCACCAGTCCGCGCCGAGTGCCATCATGCGCGCGATGTCGAAGGCGCTCACCACCTTGCCCGCGCATCCGATCTTGACGCGGTCCCTCAGGTTCAGCCCGACGAGGGTGTTGTGCACGAGCAGCAAGCCTTCCTGCAACGGCGCACCCATGTGGTCGATGAACTCCAGCGGGGCGGCGCCGGTGCCCCCTTCGGCGCCGTCGATCACGATGAAATCGGGGGTGATGCCCGTCTCCATCATGGCCTTCGCGATGGCGAACCACTCCCAAGGGTGACCGATGCAAAGTTTGAATCCGGTGGGTTTGCCGCCCGACAGAGTGCGCAGCTGGTTGATGAACTGCATCATGCCGATCGGCGTGTCGAACGCACTGTGGCGTGACGGTGACACGCAGTCCACGCCCACCGGCACCCCGCGTGCAGCTGCCACCTCGGCCGTCACCTTCGGGCCCGGCAGCAAGCCACCGTGCCCGGGTTTGGCGCCCTGGTTGAGCTTGAGTTCGATCATCTTCACCTGAGGGTCGCGGGCGTTCTCGCTGAAGCGTTCGGCGTCGAAGCGGCCGTTGGCGTCCCGACAGCCGAAGTAGCCTGAACCGATCTCCCAGATCAGGTCGCCACCGTGTTGGCGATGAAAGCTGCTGATCGAGCCCTCGCCGGTGTCGTGCGCGAAGCCACCGCGTTTCGCGCCCGCGTTCAGAGCGAGGATCGCATTGCCCGACAGCGCGCCATAGCTCATGGCCGAGATGTTGAATACGCTCGCTGAATAGGGGTGCGCCCGGCCTTCGCCGATGGTGATGCGGAAATCGTGGCTCTCGAGCTCGGTGGGCGTCAACGAATGGTTGATCCATTCATACCCCTGCAGCCCGACATCGAGCTGCGTGCCGAACGGGCGTTTGTCAGACTCGCCCTTGGCCCGCTGGTAGACGAGCGATCGCTGGTGCCGGGAGAACGGGGCGGCGTCCTGATCGCTTTCGATGAAGTACTGCCGTATCTCGGGCCGAACGAACTCGAACAGGAAGCGCAGGTGGCCGATGACGGGGTAGTTGCGCAGCACCGAATGGCGCGTCTGGCGCACGTCCCGCACGCCCAGCACGGTCAGCGCCATGCACAGCACCGCCGGCGTCTGCCCCACGCCGAACGCCGTCCAGGTGAACAACCCCAGCAATGCGCCGATGGCCGCGAGCAGCCAGGCGGCATAACGGAGGGGGAACTGTGCATTCAGTCGCTCGAGCCAGTCGGCCATGGCCATCTCCTTGTGCGCGGATGGTAGCCGCAGTGACCGCGTGGCTCGCGTCACCTTGTCACGGTTGGGGCGTGTTCAATGGCAGCGCGGGGGCAGCGTCAAGTTCGAAGACATCCACAACCGGGTTGAGTTCAGCGGCGATGCGATCGCAGTGGCGGCCAGCGTCAGTGGGAGACCAATCCAACACGAGCGACCTTGGGCACCAGGTGGCTGCCTAAAACGAGCGGAACGGTGGCAATCCGAACAGCAGCAATGGCGATAGCCAGCCGAGCGCCAGCTTCGGCTCGGGGGCCAATGGAGAGGCCTGGTTGACAAGCCGCGGCGGTGAGAGGACACGGCCGGTGAAGATGCGAAGGCGGCCCTTTAAGCAAAAACCAAGGAGCGTCCATATTCAACGGCCGATGGTCATGGGCCGCATTCCATCGGTGAGCGATGCAAGATTCAGTTATACGAACCTCCAGTTGTCTTCCATCATTGAGTATCAATGGGCGGCTGTCACAGGAGAGATCATGGCGAATCGTCGTCAGCGCTTCCATGGCTTAAAGCTGATGAGCATCTTGGTCGCCGTCTTCCCATTGACGTCCACGGTGCCACGGCTTCCTACCGTCCCACTCGAGCTGCCCCCCGAGCACGGAACTGCTGCAATCCGTCGCCGCAGAGAGGTGACGCCAGCAGAGCTGTGATGTAATTTACCCGGGGCACGCCTTATAAGGTTAAATCCATGGCACGAACGTGCGAAATCTGCGGTGGCTTGATCAATGTCGGGGCGGGAATATGCCAGTCCTGCGGTACCCCATACAAGCCGGAAGGCTATTACGATAATCTTGTTTTCGGAAATCCTCGGTGGGGCATCATTGCGATAAGCATGATCGGGACCCCGCAGGCTGAGCAGCGTGAATTGCTTGATGCTCTTAAAGAAATGTGGGTGGAGTTGGAAGTGAATACATTTCAGAAATTGGCGCCGAGTCAAGTTCATCGAATTTCAACCTCAAATTTGTTAATTGAGGTTGCGGGGCCTTATTCGACTTATGTGCTTCTCAATAATAAATTTGAGGGACGGGTTGGATTGGCGTTTTTGGACAAAACTCATGCTGAGCTTGATGATTTATTTCTACAAACCGGCGGCAAAAATCCCGCGTCCTGAAAGCGGCTCAGGGCCGAAGTGCAGTGGGAGTAATGGCGACGGCTCGCCGAGTGCCAACTTCGGTTCCGATGCAGATGGAAAAGTGGCGCGTGATGAATCAGAGGTTTCGTGAATACAAGGAAATGATTTGGGAAGGATTCTAAGGAGCCATGAAAACGAGTGTCGATTAGGGCTGCTGATCTGGTGGGGGCGGGGAAGATATTAGAAGAAAAATATGGATGGAAGCGTGTTCGATTTACATAACGAAGAGAATGCGGACCGGCCCAGGTCGGTGAACTAGAGAAAGAGAAGACGGGCCCGGCCGAGCGCTGTTGAATCTGATCGCGCCAGAGAAGGTGGAGCGGTTCGATACCCCGCAGCCCCATTTCAGCGAGGCTGCTGTTCCAGGTCTGAAGGCGGTGCACGGTCTTCAGTGATGGGCCGTGAGGAAGCCTGTTTCCCATCAGGTTCCTCACAACGACGACCGACACAAGACGCGAGCAGATGCTGGCGTTCGGAGACCATGTGGGCGTGCGGCCAACATCTCAGGGAATGGCCCAGATGCCCGTCGTGACTTCAGCCCTCAAGGCTTCGCCGGCCTCTTGACCGGGTCATACACCCCGCCGGTCGGGTCGGGGTGCTTCCCAGCTTCAACCGCATCACGCCGCCGCGCTTCCCGTGCGGCAGCTGCTTCGGCGCGCCGCTGCTTGAAGCTCTTGCGCGGCGGCTTGGGCGCGGGTGCCGAGGCGGCGTCGGCAGCGGTGCGGTCGTGGGCACCAGGCGCTGCAGACGAGGCGCCGGTCTGAGCCGAGAGCGGTTGCGCGAGCGTCGCGCCAACGGCAAGCGCTGCAATGACAAGAATCCTGTTTGCCATGATGCTGTTCCACGGTTGCCGGCGCCGTGAACGGCCAGGCGCTCGGTAGTCAATGGAACAACGCCGCCCCCTCCAGGACAACCCCGCATGCCAATGTTGATTTGCGACGTGCACCTGGTGCGCCCTCGTCATTGATGTTTTCAATCAACCACATTGATCTAATGCACAGACAATATGGGAGGGCAATTCTAAGATTCGTCTTGTCCCGCTTTTACACAACTTAGAGGAAGCAAGCCATGTCGCTGATCAACTCGCAAATCAAGCCGTTCAATGCCGTCGCGTACCACAAGGAAAAGTTCGTTCCGGTGACCCAGGACACCCTGAAGGGCAAGTGGTCCGTGATCGTGTTCTACCCGGCTGACTTCACGTTCGTCTGCCCCACGGAGCTGGAAGATCTGGCCGATCACTACGCCGAATTCCAGAAGCTGGGCGTGGAAATCTATGGCGTGTCCACCGACACGCACTTCGCGCACAAGGCCTGGCACGACACGTCGGACGCCATCAAGAAGGTGAACTACCCGCTGGTGGGCGACCCGACCGGCACGCTGGCCCGCAATTTCGACGTGATGATCGAGGAAGAGGGCCTGGCGCTGCGCGGCACGTTCCTGATCAACCCGGAAGGCCAGATCAAGCTGTTCGAGGTGCATGACAACGGCATCGGCCGTGACGCCAGCGAACTGCTGCGCAAGGTCAAGGCCGCCCAGTACGTCGCCTCGCACCCGGGTGAAGTCTGCCCGGCCAAGTGGAAGGAAGGCGCCAAGACGCTGACCCCTTCGCTGGACCTCGTCGGCAAGATCTGATCGACCCCGTTGATCCCGGCTGCCGCGGCCGGGATGAACCCGCCCCCGACGCGTGTGCAGCGCGGGGGCGTCCCTGACTCCCCGAAGTACGAACAAAGGAGACCCGCGATGTTGGACGACACCTTGCAATCCCAGTTGAAGGCCTATCTCGAGCGCGTGACGCAGCCGTTCGAGATTGTGGCTTCGCTGGACGAGAGCGATTCGTCGCGCGACATGCTCGCGCTGCTCACGCAGATCGCCGGCCTCTCGCATCACATCACGCTGAAGACCGACGGCACGGATGCGCGCCGCCCGTCGTTCAGCCTGAACCGCATCGGCTCCGACATGAAGCTGCGTTTCGCGGCGATTCCGTTGGGCCATGAATTCACCTCGCTGGTGCTGGCGCTCCTGTGGGTGGGGGGACACCCGCCGAAGGTCGAGCCCGACACCATCGAGCAGATCAAGAACTTGCCGGGGCAGTATGACTTCGAGGTCTACATGTCCCTCACATGCCACAACTGCCCGGATGTCGTGCAGGCGCTGAGCCTGCTGGCCGTGCTCAATCCGAACGTGAAGTCGGTGGTGATCGACGGTGGTCTGTTCCAGAAGGAAGTGGAGGATCGCCAGATCATGGCCGTGCCGATGGTGTTCCTCAACGGGGAACACTTTGGCCAGGGCCGCATGAGCGTGGAGGAGATCGTCGCCAAGCTCGATACCCATGCCGGCGCGCGCGACGCCGAGAAGTTGAACGCCCGCGATCCGTACGATGTGCTCATCGTGGGGGGCGGGCCGGCCGGCGCGGCCGCGGCGGTGTACGCTGCCCGCAAGGGCATCCGCACGGGCGTGGTGGCCGAACGTTTCGGCGGCCAGGTGCTGGACACGCTGGCCATCGAGAACTTCGTCTCGGTGCTGGCCACCGAAGGCCCGCAGTTCGCTGCGGCGCTCGAGCAGCACACCTTGCATTACGACGTCGACATCATGAACCTGCAGCGGGCCGACAAGCTCGTGACGGGCGGGAGCTTGATCGAGGTGCAACTCGCCAACGGCGCCACGCTGAAGTCGAAGTCGGTGATTCTGTCGACCGGGGCGCGCTGGCGCGAGGTGAACGTGCCCGGCGAGAAGCAGTACCGCAACCAGGGCGTGGCCTATTGCCCGCATTGCGATGGTCCGCTGTTCAAGGGCAAGCGGGTGGCGGTGATCGGGGGCGGCAACTCGGGCGTCGAGGCCGCGATCGACCTGGCAGGCATCGTGGACCATGTGACGTTGTTCGAATTCGCCGAACAGCTGAGGGCTGACGCGGTGCTCGTCAAGAAGCTCCACAGCCTGCCCAACGTCACCGTCCATACGCAAGCGCAGACGACCGAAATCACGGGTGACGGCTCGAAGGTCAACGGCATCGCGTACACGGACCGTGCCACCGGTGCATCGCATCACGTGCCGCTGGAAGGGGTGTTCGTGCAGATCGGCCTTGTGCCGAACACCGAATGGCTCAAGGGCGCGGTGGAGCTGTCTCGTCACGGCGAGATCGTCGTGGATGCAAAGGGCGCCACCTCGGCGGCCGGCGTGTTCGCGGCCGGCGACGTCACGACGGTGCCGTACAAGCAGATCATCATCGCAGCGGGCGATGGCGCGAAGGCGGCGCTCGGCGCCTTCGATCACTTGATGCGCACCTCCGGCTGATCTGTGCGTGGAAGGGGGGCCTGTGCTCAGGCCTCCTCGTCGGCAATGATGCGCAGGGCCAGCCGGCGTACGCCATGGATTTCCGTGGCAGCGGTGATGCGCATGGGCTCGCCGACGGGCACCTGGCAGCGCACGCGATAGTCGAGCGAATCGGCGCTGTCGTGCTGCGCGGCAATGCGGCGGGCCCATTGCTGTGCACCGTTGAGCAGCACGCGCAGTTCGTGCCACGGTGCATCATGGCCGGGCAGGGACCGCACCGTGAAGTCCACGGACACTTCGAAGGTGCGGTCGCGTTGTGCGTGGGGCGGGATGTCGAGGTGGGCGACGTCGTCGTCGCCGACGTCCACTTCCCAGTGTTCCGGGCGAAGGGGGCTGTTCACGTGAATGGGGCAGGAATCGATGCGCGGACGACCATGATAGGGACGAAGCGCGGCATGTGCAGGCCGGTGCGGCGTTCGCCATGATCATCGCGCACCGCCTGAGGCAGTGGGCGCGAGCGCTCAAGCGCGACGGGCTCACGCTGTGGTTCGCCGCTCGCCACCCAGGCACCCCGTGGCATGCCAAGCTGCTCGCGTGGCTGGTGGTCGCCTACGCGCTCAGCCCGATCGATCTCGTGCCGGACTTCATCCCCGTGCTGGGCTATCTGGACGACGTGATTCTGTTGCCGGCGATGGTGTGGCTGGCCGTCCGGTGTGTTCCTCCGCCGGTGTTGTCGGAATGCCGGGCGCGTGCGGCCGCATGGATGGAGGGAGGGGCGCGGCCCAGGAGCTTCATGGGTGCGGTGCTGGTCGTGGTGGTCTGGCTCGTGGCCGGCTTGGCCTTGTGGCGCTGGGTCATCGAACCTTGGCTTGCCTGAGGGCGCGCCACCGCCATATCACGATGCCGGCCACGCCGGTGAGCAGCAGCGCCCACCACGGCGGTTCACTGACTGGCGGTGGCTGCGTGCCGAGCTGGAAGGCCCGCACGTCCACCGACGCGGTCAGGCCTGCGCGGGATGAGGCAAACGACGCGCTCATGGAGGACACGGTGCGCCTGTCGATGGCGAGGGTGGAGAAATCTTCGCCCTCGAACATGAGGTGGTCACGTGAGGCGAACGTGACAATCGCTCCGTCGAACCGGGGCTGGTAGCTCGTCAGGAAGGACACGGACTGCATCGGTGCTCCGGCCACCGAGACGGCGCCAGGGTGATCCGGCTGATCCGGCCCGGCGAGGAACTGGAAATGTTCGCCGTTCAGATCGAACGTGATGCGGCCGGACGGTGGCGGGATGCCCGGGGCGTCGTTCCACGGGCGGGTAGGAATCTGCAGTTCGAAGGTGCCGGCCACGGGCGTGTCGGCCCCACCGCGGGGTTCTGCCCCTTGCCTGGTCACATGGGCGATGCCGGTGAACGAGCCGTTGACGGCGAGGGCGGCCGCCGGTGCTGAGTGCAGGCAGCACCACGCGGCAATGGCAAACAAACAGCGGGTCATGCAGCGCTCCTCGTTGGCGGTGGAGCCGGGCCGCATGCAGCCCGCCACAGGGTCAGTCGAGTGTCTGCCGGTACCGGTGCAGCGCGACGATGCCGGCTGCGGTGAGAAACGCGAGCATGGGCCAGAGTTCCGCCAGCAGCTGGTCGATGCCGTTTCCCTTGAGCATGATGCCGCGCACGATGCGCAGGAAGTGCGTGAGCGGCAGCACTTCGCCGAGCCGCTGTGCCCATGCCGGCATGCCGCGGAACGGGAACATGAACCCGGACAACAGCATCGACGGCAGGAAAAAAAAGAAGGTCATCTGCATGGCCTGCAGCTGGTTCTTGGCGAGTGTGGAGAACGTGAAGCCCACGGCAAGGTTGGCGAGCATGAACACGCCGATCATGGCGATCAGCAGCGCGACGCTCCCGGCCATCGGCACGTCGAACAACATGAGGGCCGCGCCGAGAATGACCCCCAGCTGAACGTAGCCGATCATCACGTACGGCAGGATCTTGCCGAGCATCACCTCCATCGGCCGCACCGGCGTGGCCAGGAGGTTTTCCATCGTGCCCCGCTCACGCTCTCGTGTCATCGCGAGGCTCGTGAGCATCACCATCGTCATGGTCAGGATGGTGCCGATCAGCCCGGGCACGATGTTGTAGCGCGACAGGCCTTCCGGGTTGTACCTCCGGTGCACACGCACTTCGAAGGGCTGCGCGGCGGGCTGCAATGATTGCAATGGTCCCGTGAGGTCGTGCCGCAGCGCCTGGGCCCCGAGCTGCGCAAGGGCGGCCATTGCGTTGCCGGTGGCCGACGGGTCGGTCGCATCCACCGCCACCAGCAGTGCAGGCCGTTCGCCGCGCACCAGCCGCCGGGAGAAGTCGGGCGGGATCACCACCATGAACTGAGCCTGGCCGGTCTCGAGCAGTTGCTCGGCGGCGCTTTCGGTTGGGCTCTGGAACACGATGCGGAAGTAGCCGGTGTTTTGCAGCGCGGCGGTGAGCGTGCGGGCCATCGGCCCCGCGTCGTAGGACACGATCGCGGTGGGCAGCCCCTTCGGGTCGGTGTTGATCGCGTAGCCGAACAGCACGAGTTGCAGGATGGGCACGCCGATGGCCATCGCGAACGTGAGCCGGTCGCGCAGCATCTGCTGGAGCTCCTTGATGAAGATGGCGAGCATGCGCGCGGTGGAGAAGCGGCGGCTCATGGTGCGCGGGCGCTCGGCTCAGCCTGGTCGCTGGCCCGTGCGATCAGGCTGATGAACACATCTTCGAGGTTGGCATCGGTTCGCGCCCAGCGCAGTCCCTGGCGGGCGCGGTACGGGGCGATGGCCGACGTCAGCGCGGCGTCATCCTGTCCGGCCACGTGGATCGTGTTGCCGAAGGCCGCGACGCTCAGCACGCCTTGGGCGTTCTTCAGGGGTTCCACCAGCGCTGGCGCGTTGTCTCCCGAGACCGACCACACCGACAGCCCGGCATCGCGGATGATGTCGTCGGCCGTGCCGCGGGCGAGTGCCTTGCCGTAGGCGATGTAGGCGAGTTCATGGCAGCGCTCGGCTTCATCCATGTAGTGCGTGGAGACGAGCACCGTGATCCCCGTGGCCGCGAGCCGGTGGATCTCATCCCAGAAATCGCGGCGCGCTTTGGGGTCCACCCCCGCGGTGGGTTCGTCGAGCAGCAGCAGGCGGGGCGCATGGAGCAGACAGGCAGCGAGCGCGAGGCGTTGTTTCCAGCCGCCTGACAGCGCACCGGCCAATTGGTCTTGCCGTGCCATGAGGCCGAGGCGTTCCAGGGCTTCGTCCACCGCCTGGCGTCGCCGGGGCAGTTCGAAGAGCCGGCCGACGAAATCGAGGTTCTCCCGGATCGACAGATCCTCGTAAAGCCCGAACTTCTGCGTCATGTAGCCCACCTGGCGGCGGATGTCGGTTGCCTTGCGGATGAGGTCGAGGCCCAGGCAAGTGCCTGCGCCCTCGTCGGGCGTCAGCAGGCCGCAGAGCATGCGGATGGTCGTGGTCTTGCCGCTGCCGTTGGGCCCGAGGAAGCCGCAGATGCGGCCGGGTCGCACCTGCAGGTCCACATGGTCGACCACGGTTCGGTTGCCGTACCGCTTGGTCAGGCCGTGCACGTCGATCGCAAGGCTGGTCATGGCTTGGCCGCGCGGCGCACATCGAGCGGCTGGCCCGGTTTCAGCAGGGCCGCGCCAGCGGGATCGTCGGGGCGCGCTTCCACGAGGAACACCAGGCGCGCGCGCTGCACATTGGAGTAGATGACCGGCGGCGTGTACTCGGCTTCCGTGGCGATGCGATCGATGTGGGCTGAGATGGGGGCCGGGCAGCCATCGCAGTGCAAGGTCACCGCATCGCCGACGGCCAGGCTCGCGAGCTCGGTTTCGGGAACGTAGAACCGTGCTTTCACGTTGGTCGCCGGCAGCAGCGACACCACGGGTTGCCCCGGGGGAACCCATTCGCCCACGCGAAAAAACGTGTCAGCCACCAATGCGCTCACCGGGGCGGCCAGGCGACGCTGGCTTTCATTCCACTGGGCCTGCGCAAGCGCCGCTTCTGCGGCGCGCGCTGTGGCCGCGGCGGCTGCGCGTTCATCGATGCGTGCCGGGGTCTGTGCCACCTTCAGCGTGGCAGCGAGTTCGGCGATCCGCTGTCGGCTCTCTTTCGCGGCAGTGCGCGCGTCATCGAGGCGCGATTGCGAAATGAAGCCCTGCTGGACGAGCGCCTCCTGGCGCGTCAGTTCACGGGCGGCGAGCGATGCTTGCGCCTCGGCCTGGGCGAGCTGGGCCCGCAGCGTAGCCGCGTCTTCGAACCGGCGGCCCAGTTCCGTGTTGCGCGCCTGGGCACGTGCGGAGTCCACTCGGGCGGCGGCCTCGTTGCGTGCGGCCCGTTCCTCGGCATCGTCCAGCGCGAAGAGCGGGGCACCGGCTTGGACCACTTCGCCTCGCCGCACCGACAGGGTCAGCAGCGTTCCTCCCTCGGGCGCCGCGACGTGGATGTACTCGCCCTCGGCATACCCCGACCACGAAGGAACGGGCCGCGGCGAACAGGCGGTCAACGCGCAAACCAGCAGGAGCAGGGCGCGGGACATGGTTGATTGTCAGGATGTCCGCGCCATGCTGGCAAGGGCCGGAGGTGGGGGGGCTGGGCGGTCCGCAGGCGCAGACCGAAAGACCGGCCAGGCCCGGGCTGTCGCAAGTTGGCAGTGCATGGGGAAACGATGGAACAATGCCCGGCTCGATGCTGCCCCTGGGCCACCGTGCCCGCCTCCGAGGTTCGCCATGATGGATTTCCTTCGATGCCGCCACTGACCCCGCCACAGCTCACGGCAGCGTTCCCCATCGATCCCAGGGACCACATCGAAGGGTTGGCGCGCGGCCTGGCGGTCATCGAGTCGTTCGATGGTCAGCACGGCCGCATGACTGCCTCCGAGGTGGCCGCCCGCACGGGCATTGCCCGTACCGCGGCGCGGCGCTACCTGCTGACGCTGTGTCACTACGGCTTTGCCCAGACCGACGGGAAACTGTTCTGGTTGGCGCCCCGGGTGCTCAGGCTCGGCGAGTGCTTCCTTGATGCGACGCGGTTGCCGGGCACCGTCCAGCCCGCGATTGAACTGTTGTCCGCGAGGACGGGCCAGACCGTCAATGTCTGCGTGCTGGACGGGCACGACGTGGTCTACATCGCCCGCAGCAACAGCCCACGGCTGATCTCCATCGGTTTCTACCCCGGGGTGCGCGTGCCGGCACACGTGGTGACGACCGGCGTGGTGCTGCTGGCCGCGTCGGACGAATCCAGCGTGCAGCAGTGGGTGGACGAGCACACGTTCACCGCCTTCACACCAAAGACCGTGACCGACAAGAGCGTCTTCATGAACACGTTGCGGCACGCACGCGCCCAGGGCTACTGGATTCACGAGGGACACCTCGACGTGGGCCTGCAGGGGGTGGCCGTGCCGCTGCGGAATCGGCAGGGGGCGGCAGTTGCCGCCCTCGGCATCACGCTGCACCGGGAGTCCTGGCCGCAGGAGCGGGTGGTGGCTGAACTGGTTCCCGCCCTCGGCGAGACGGCTCAGTCGCTGCGTTCGCTGCTGCGGTAGAGCTTGCTTTCGAGCCAGTCGCCCACCAGCTGCAGCACCTGGTGCTGCTCCGGTTCGTTGAAGATTTCGTGGTACAGCGCGGGAAACTCCTGGGCGGTGACGAGATGCGCCGGCGCCGAAGAGGCAAAGGCCCGGCTGCCTCGCGGCGCCACGCACCGATCGGCACCGGCGTACACGAGCAGGGTGGGCAGGTTCCAGGCAGCCGCCTGGGTGCGGGCGAATTTGCCGCCGTTCAGGATGAACGAGACGAGCTTCGGCGTGATGCGGTCGTGCACGAGCGGGTCGGCCATGTAGGCGGCCACCACCTGAGGGTCACGCGAGAACCATTCCGGCCTGAGGCCGTTGCCTACGGCGAAATTGGGTGCGATCCAGCGCATCACGCTCAGCTGCAGGCGTTGGACGGGCGTGAGGTCGGCATCGAGTGCCGGGGAGGAGAGCACCATCGCGTCGACCGCATGGAACCAGCGCTCAGGATCGGGCAAGGTTCCCTCCGCGCCATAGCGTGCGACGACCAACCCGCCCATGCTGTGGCCGAACAGCACGATGGGGCCCGAATGGGCGGAGCGGGCCGCGGCCACCACGCGAGACAGGTCGTCGAGCAGGGCGTCAGGATCGTTCAATGCGCCGCGCGGCCCTTCGCTGTGGCCATGGCCGCGGTGGTCGTAGGCCATGGCATGCCATCCCCAGCCATTGAACGCCCGCGCCACGTGCGCATACCGGCCCCCGTGCTCGCCCAAACCGTGCACGAGCACCACCGTGCCCCGGGCAGACCCGGCCGCCGGGCTGTGACGCACGTGAAGCTTCAGGCCATCGGCCGTCTCGAGCTTGTTGAGCATGGTGCAACCAGTGTAGACAGCGGAAAGGCCCCTGTCCGCAGGGCTTTTCCGAATGACACCGGTTACATCCCGCCCGGGCCGGGGCGGTTCAACCGCGGTCGAACTTGAAGACCGCCACGCTGGCACGCAGGTTGGGAAACCGCCGCACGGCGCGGCCGGCCTGGATGCCGAACGATTCGCGCACGCGCAAGCCGTTCTTGCGCGCCAGCACTTCGAAATCCGCGAAGGTGCCGACACGGATGTTCGGCGTGTCGTACCACTGGTAGGGCAGTACCCGGGTGACCGGCATGCGCCCGGCGGCGATCTGGACGCGGTTGGGCCAGTGGGCGAAATTCGGGAAGCTGACAATACCCACCCGTCCCACGCGGGCGGTCTCCTGCAGCATGCGTTCGGTGTGGCGCAGGTGTTGCAGGGTATCGAGCTGAAGCACCACGTCGAAGCTCTGGTCCTCGAAAATGGCCAGGCCTTCTTCCAGGTTGAGCTGGATCACATCCACCCCGCGCTGGGTGCAGGCCAGCACGTTGGCGTCGTTGATCTCGATGCCGTACCCGCTACATTGCCGATGATCGCGCAGGTGCGCGAGCAGCTCGCCATTGCCGCAACCCAGGTCGAGCACGCGCGAGCCGGGCGGCACGAGTTCGGCGATCAATTCCATGTCCTTGCGATCGCTCATGCCCGCACCTCGTCGGCAATGTTGGCAAACCGCTGGCGCAGCAGCCCGTGGTAGCGGCTGTCGTCCAGCAAGAAGGCATCGTGGCCGTGGGGCGCATCGATCTCGGCATAGCTGACGGACAGGCGGTTGTCGAGCAAGGCCTTGACGATCTCCCTCGAACGGGCGGGCGAGAAGCGCCAATCGGTCGTGAAGCTCACGAGCTGGAACTTGCAGCGCGCGGCGGCGAACGCGGCGGTCAGGTTGCCGCCATGCTCGCGGGCGGGGTCGAAGTAGTCGAGGGCGCGCGTGATCAGCAGGTAGGTGTTGGCGTCGAAATACTCGCTGAATTTGTCGCCCTGGTAGCGCAGGTAGCTCTCGATCTCGAATTCGATGTCCTGCGTGGTGTAGCCGAGCACCGCGCCCTTCATCGAGCGGCCGAACTTGGCCTCCATCGAATCATCGCTCAGGTAGGTGATGTGGCCGATCATGCGAGCCACGCGCAAGCCTCGCTTGGGGACGGTGCCGTAGGCGTAGTAGTGGCCGCCGTGGAATTCGGGGTCGGTGATGATGGCCCGGCGCGCCACCTCGTTGAAGGCGATGTTTTGAGCCGAGAGGTTGGGGGCGGTGGCCACGGCGATGCAGTGGCGCAGCCGGTCCGGATGGCGCAGGGACCAGCTCAGCGCCTGCATGCCGCCCAGGCTGCCGCCGAGCACCGCCGCCAGCTGCCCGATGCCCAGCCGATCGAGCAGGCGGGCCTGCGCATCCACCCAGTCTTCCACCGTGACCACGGGAAAGTGCGCACCGTAGGGCTGATCGGTGGCCGGGTCGATCTGCATCGGGCCGGTGGAACCGAAGCACGAGCCGGGGTTGTTGACGCCGATCACGAAGAAGCGGTTGGTGTCGAGCGGTTTGCCCGGCCCGACCAGGTTGTCCCACCAGCCTTGGCTCTTCGGCTGGCCTTCGTACGTGCCGGCGACGTGATGCGATGCGTTGAGGGCATGGCACACGAGCACGGCGTTGTCGCGCGCGGCGTTCAACGTGCCATAGGTCTCGTAGACCAGGGTGTAGTCGCGCAGTGTGGCGCCGCTCTTGAGCGGCAGCGGCTCGGCAAAATGGATTGATTGCGGTTGGACGTGGCCGACAGATCCCATGGATCACCCAGTTGATGCAATCCGGCGCCGCCAAAAGCGGGACACCGGATCGGGGCCACGTCTTTAGCGGAATTTGTAAAGCGCCCGCAAGCCGGAACAAATCAGCGCTGATCCGGCAGTATAACGACGCGCCTGCGCGGCGGGCCACCCGCCCTGCGGCCATCAAGCGCTGTAGAGCACACCCTCGGCCTGCATCGTGGCGATCTCCCGGGCGCTGAACCCGAGCGAGGCGGCGACCTCGGCGTTGTGCTGGCCCAGGTCGGGGGCCACGTCACGGATCGTCGTGTCGCAGCCCGAGAACCGGAAAGGGAGGTTCGGCAGGCGCAGCGTGCCGAACCGAGGATGCTGTTGCTCCACCACCATGCCGCGCGCCTGGATCTGCGGATCCGCCAGGACTTCGTCGATGCGCTGCACCTTTGCGCCGGGAACGTCGACGCCGTCGAGCAACGCCAGCACGTCGGATACGCACCGAGCCGCGACCCACGGCTTGACGGCGTTCAGGATGTCGAGCCGGTGTGCGTTGCGGCCGTTGAGGTCGTGGAATCGCGTGTCGCGGCCAAACCCGCATGGACCGCCATGGGCCTCCACCATCGTGGCAAATCGCTTCCATGCGTCATCGACCTGGGCCGCAATCACCAGATCGCCATCAGCGGCGCGGAAGACGCCGTACAGCGTCGATGTGGGCATGTCATGCCCGGTCTGCTCCGGCAGGACCTTGCCGCCGGAGAGCGTGTGGCACTGCACCGCATATTCATGCATCGATACCAGCGCGTCGTACAGCGCCATGTCGATGTGCTGGCCGCGCCCGCTGTGCATTCGGCCGAGCAGGGCGGCATTGATGGCCGCCACGGCATAGACGCCGGTGTGCATGTCTCCCAGCGAGACGCGCAGCAGCGGCGGCGGTTCGCCCGGCGTGCCCACCATCTGCATGATGCCGCTCTTCGCCTCGGCGATGAGGCCGAAGCCGGCCCGATGGGCGTCCGGGCCGGTGTGGCCATAGGCCGAGATGGAGCAGTAGACCAACTTCGGGTTGCGCGCCGACAGGCCGGCATAGCCGAGCCCCAGCTTGTCGAGCGCGCCGGGCCGGTAGTTCTCGATGAAGACGTCGGCCGAGTCACACAACCGTTGCATGAAGTCCTTGCCGCGCGGGTCCTTCATGTCGACGCTCACGCCCTGCTTGCCCATGTTGAGCTGCAGGTAGTAGCCGCTCTGCTGGTCATCGAGCGTCCATGCGTGCTGCCGCCCGGCATCGCCGCTGCCGGGGCGCTCCACCTTGATGACCTCTGCTCCGAGCGCCGCAAGGCAGCGACCGACGTGCGGGCCGGCAAGGAAATGGCTGTAGTCGATGACGCGGATGCCGGTGAGGGGCAAGGCCTGCTTCATGTCCATCAACCCTCGCGCTCAATGCGCGCCCGCTCGGCGCGGGACCATCAGACGGTGCTCGCCGCGCTGCACCACGTCGCCGTCCTGATTGATCAGCTCCGACGGCAGCACGACGATCCCCCATCCGGGCCGGCTCTTGCTGGGCCGCATCGAGCCGACTCTGAACTTGACGTGCAGGACATCATTGACCTTGATGGGCCGCAGGAAGTCCCAGGTCCAGCCCAGCGACATGCCGGGAACGAAGCGGTAGTGGCACTGCGTCTTCAGGCCATCGGCGATGCTCAGGCCGAACAACCCGTGCGCCACGATGCCGCCAAAGTGGCTGGCGTTCGCATACGCCTCGTCGACGTGCACGGGCGTGTGGTCCCCCGTGAGGTCGGCGTAGGCGAGGATGCGGGTCTTGCTGACCCAGTAGGTCGGGCTGATGCATTCGTCGCCTTCCTTCGCGTCGTCCCAATATTTCTCCGGATCCATCGGCTTGTGCATGAGTGGGAATGGCTGCCACGATAGGCAGCGGTCGGTGATTCGTCCATGCAATGCCGGCAATACACTCCATTGCGTCATGCAATGAATCGGCCGAGACGCACATGCAGCACGATGACCTCCCCCTGTCCAGCCTGAAGCTGTTGCGCCTCTTCGAGCTGCTCTACAGCACCGCAAGCGTCACGCGTTCGGCCGAGCGCCTGGGCCAGAGCCAGCCGACGGTCAGCATCTGGCTTTCGCAGCTGAGGGAGTTGCTGCACGATCCGCTGTTCGTGCGCACCCCCGAGGGCATGCAGCCCACGCCGCGCGCCGAAGCCCTGATGCCCACGGTACGGGATGCACTGGCCTGCGTCCGCCGGCTTGCCGAACCCGCGCCTGAATTCGTGCCGGCACAAGCGACACGGCGCTTTCGCATCGGCATGACCGACGCGAGCCACATCACCCTGTTGCCGCAGTTGCTGGCACATCTGCGGGGTGTGGCGCCGGGGGTGAAGCTGGAGGCGGCGCGCATCGATTCAGACACCGCGCACGCCTTGGAGGCCGGTGATGCCGATCTGGCAATCGGGCTGGTGCCCGGCCTGGAAGCCGGCTTCTACCAGCAGACGCTGTTCACCCAGGATTGGATCTGCCTGGCCGGGCGGCACCATCCTCGGGTGGGCGATGGACGCCTCACCTTGCGCCGCTATCAGGCGGAACCTCATGCGGGCATTGTCTCCGGCACGGGGCACCAACTGCTGGCCGCGGCGCTCAAGGAGCGCAACATCCGGCGCAATGTGCAGCTCGAGCTGCCGGGTTTCCTCGGTCTGCCGGCCATTCTTTCCACCACGGACCTGATCGCCACGCTGCCGCGCCACATCGGCGAGACCTTGGCCCGTTCGGCGGACCTGCAGGTGCTCAAGTGCCCGCTGCCGATCCCGACATTCCAGGTCAAGCAGCACTGGCATGCCCGTTTCCATCACGATGCGACCAACCGCTGGTTGCGCGGCGTGTGTGCCGCCCTCTTCATGCGCGACGACGCAAAGGCTGCCAGGTCGAATTCGAAGGCCGAATGACCGGCACCGTCCCGCCCAGGCCTCCCTCCTGATCGGGTCGCTCTCGGACGCGGCTGCGACCTCTGGGGCGCCGCGCCCGGATCAGGGATTACCAGCAAAGTGTTCGCAGATCGGACAAGTTGTGCGCCTCAGCGGCACTTGCCCGGCGAACGGCGCCGGGAGCGCCCGGGTGGGCGGCTAGGCTGCCCCGGGATCTTTCCGCAGTTCGTCGGCCACGCCGGCATCCCCGTTGCGGAAGTTCGTTTGAGTGGTGGTCATTGAACCGCCAGACAGCAAGCAAGGGCATCGACCCGTTCAGATGCCCAGGGAGAATCATGAAAATCAACATCCATACCCATTGGCTGGTTCGACTCCGTTCGACCGTGCTTCCGTTGGCTGCCGCGCTCGGCGTGGCCGCCTGCGGGGGCGGCAAAGACGCCGAGGTCGCCGACAGCGCGGCGTCAGCGCCAGGCACGAGCTCGGGCCCTGCAGCACCGGCGCCTTCAGGCACCAATTCAAACGCCACGCCGCCGGCCGCCACGGCAGAAGGCTTGCGCATCACGCTGACGAGCGCCACCGGCGGGGCCTCCGTCCCTTTCACCGTGGGGCAGCCGCTGCGCCGCGGCGATGTGCCGCGGGGCTCCGTGCTGACGGCTTCGCTCCCGGGCTTCCAGTGCGTCACCAAGAACCGTTGGCCTGACGGCAGCGCCAAGTTCGCCGTTCTGTCCGGCACGGCCAACCTGGGCGCCAATGCGCCTCAGGGCATCAAGCTCTCCGTCGCCGCTGCGCCAGCCGAACAGGCTCCGATTTCCACGGCAAACCTCAAGGCCACCGGCATCGCCGCCTCGGTGAAGTTTCCTCCCTTTGGCACGGCCGGCTGGACGGGCGCGGACTGGGATCAGCCGGCGCAGACCTTGATTGCTGGGCCTCAGATGTCCTCCTGGGTCTACCGCAAACCCATCGGGCAGGATCCGCACCTGGTGGCGTGGCTCGAAGTGCGCGCTTACCGAAGCGGTGCAGTGGAAGTGCTGCCCTGGCTCGAGAACGGCTATCTCAACGTCCCAGGGCCGACCGAGAAGGCGGGCACGGCCACCTTTTCCCTCGGCGGGCGGGACCGCTTCTCCGAGCCTCTCAAGCTCCTGAACCACCAACGTGCCGTGCTGGCCAGGGGAACGACGCTGACGCACTGGCTGGGCACGGACCCGCAGGTCACGCCCCGGCATGACACTGCCTATGCCATGGCCACCAGGCTGGTCCCCAACTACCGAGGCGTGACGCCCGCGAACAGCGCGCTGTTCAAGCGCCTGCACGACAGCTACACGCCCCTCATGCAGGGCGGTTTTCCGGGCGCGATGGGCACGGCCGGCTACAGCGAATCCATCGGCCTGCTGCCCGAATGGGAGGCCGCCTTCTTCACGACCGGCGGCGACCCGCGCGCCTGGCGGTCGGTCATCATCAACGGCTACGCCGCGGGCCGCTACGGCATCCACTATCGCGACGAAACCACGCAGCGGCCGCTGAAATTCTCGACGTACCCGCACCTGGTGATGGGCGGAGGATCCGGGGTGAGCGACGTGGGCGCTTCCACCAAGAACAGCTATACACCGGCGGCCAGCGGTGCCCAACCGCCCCGGTTCGCCACGTCGCACCATCCGTCGATGGGGTATGCGGCGTACCTGCTGACCGGGTGGAACTACTTTGCGGAGGAAAGCCAATTCCTCGCGACGGCCAATTTCCTGAAGCAGAACGATTCGACGCGGCACCAGGGCACCGGCGTGCTCGAAAGCATCACTGGGTCCAACACGACCCGCGGCGCTGCGTGGGCCATCCGTTCCCTGGCCCAGGCTGCCACCATTGCGCCGGACGATGATCCGCTGCATTCGGAGCTGGTCGACAGCCTGTCTGCCAACATCGCCTACTACCACGGCCGCTATATCGCCATACCGAACAATCCGCTCGGCCTCGTGCAACCGTACAGCGACTATGCCGCCGGTGACCCGTGGAGCAGTGCGCCCTGGATGGACGACTTCTTCACCGCTGCCTTCGGCTATGCCAAGGAGCTTGCCGTCCACTCCGAAGCCGTGCAATCGAAGTTGGATGAATTCCTCGCCTGGAAATACCGTTCCGTGGTGGGCCGGCTGGGCGGCAGCGGCGACAGAGACTTCTCGTACCGTTACGCAGCGCAGTACACCGTGCTGTACTCCCCGAGTGCCAAGGCAGACTGGCTGACCGGCAAGGGCCCGTGGTACGCGAACTGGGGCGAAGTGGCGCGGGCGATGAATCTGCCCACGTCCGGAAATCCTGGCGAGGCCCTGGCCAGCGGCTATCCCACCGAAGCCACCGGCTATTGGGGCAACCTGATGCCCGCGCTTTCCTATGCGGTGGATCATGGTGCGGCTGGCGCCACGGATGCCTGGCGGCGTGTCACTTCGGCGTCGAACTTCCCGAGCCAGGCCAACGCCTACCACCATGATCCGGTGTGGGGGGTGCAGCCACGTTCGGTGGCCGCGGGCGGCGGCCAGACGCCGGCGCCTTCACCCGCGCCGGCACCGGCTTCATCGCCGGCCTCGGCCCCCTCGGCGCCACCGGCCCCGGCCCCTGCGCCGGCCTCCGCGCCTCCTCCGGGTGTTCCGATCGCTCCTTCTCTGCCTCCCGCAGCCCCCACGCCGGGAACATCGGCGCAATCGCCCGCCAGCAGTCCGGCGGCGCCAGCGGCCATCGCGTCGCTGACGGCAGGGCAATGGCTGGAGCTCCCGAACACCAAGATCCGTTCGGTTCTTCCCTCGGTCGCCCAGCAAGGCTACCCGCCCAACATCGTGAAGGCATGGAATGGCGGCACTGTGGACGCCCATCGCAGCCGGTTGCTGGTATGGGGTGGTGGCCATGCGGATTACTGGGGCAACGAGATGTACGCCCTCGATCTGCCCAGCCTGAGCATCAAGCGCATCGTCGAGCCCAGCCCCAGGACGTCGGAGGCCGATTGCACATCGGCGCTGCCCGACAACACGCCGACCTCGCGGCACACCTACGACGGCCTGACCTACATCGCGCATGCCGATCGCTTCTTTGCAACGCACGGCTCCAAGTCACCCTGCGGTGGCGACGACTGGGCGACCTGGACCTACGACTTCAAGACGAACCGCTGGCAGCAGATGGTCTTCATGGCCGGGCCCCATTCCTTCGGGTCCATGGCCGTGTACGACCAGCAGACCCGGCAAGTCTTTGCGGCGGATCAGCGGAAGTTCTTCGCCTATTCCCTGGAGAACAACCGCTACACGGAACTGGGATCGCATTCGATCGACTACCACCTGTCCGCCACCATCGACAGCAAGCGGCGCAAATTCGTGACACTCGGTGACGGCGTCCGCATCATCGACCTCGACACCGGCAGGTTGACCACGGTCACGACCACCAACGCCCCCGCATTCGTCTCGTCGAAGCAATCTCCGGGCGTTGCGTACGATCCGGTGGCCGATCGCATCGTGGCATGGCATGGCGGGAGCGAGGTGTGGGCCCTCGACATGGACACCCTGGCCTGGACCCAGGTGGCCAAGACGCCAGGCCCCACCGCTGCAGCGCCCAAACAAGGCACCTTCGGCCGCTGGGGCTACATCCCGCAATACCGCGTGTTCGCGCTCATCAACGACATCGACCAGAACGCCTGGGTGTTCCGGCTGGCCCGTTGAGCGCTTGCCCTGGTCAGGGCGAGCCGGAGTCCCGCAGGTCCACCCGGATCAGCGGAACCTCCGGTGTCACGAACCGCTGCTTGACCCGATCGATCCATCCGGGCTTGGATGACCGATCGTGCAGCGGGCTCAAGGCGGCGATCGCCCGGCACAGATCCGGCTGGGCATCCCCGCGCGCGTCGAGAAAGGTCAGCGAAACGCCGGGCGGCAGCAGCGGCTCGAGTGCCCGTGCGAGCGAGGCCTGGTGCCAATCGGCGCGGGAGGCATCGAGCATCACGGTGGCCTGGTTGCTGGCCGCCGACTGGATCGCCGCCAGCCACGCACGTCGCACCGAAGGTTCGGCGGTGCAATGGCCGAGCAACGCGGGCACGAGGCGCGAGAGGTCGGGCATGGGCGTGGGCTCGATCGCCTGGCCTTCGGCCAGGCGGCGCAACTGCATCAATGCCCGCAGGCTCAGCAGGTCGTCGCAGGTGAGCAGGCAGCGTTCCCCCCTGTGGTCGAGCACGGCGTTAAAGCGCTGATTCATGGCGAACGACAGCAATGCCCCGCCGGTCTGATGCAGCGTGGGTGTGGTGACCGGGGGCGTGTGGGTGGCCGGATCGGTCAGCCACACGGCCAACGTGGGCAGCTCGCCCGGCTCGCCGGGAAACAGGTGCAGCCGCTGCACCGCATGGCCCGAGCCCGTGGCTGCCGGCTGGCGTGCGCCTGGGCACCACATCGGCGCGGCGAGGAACTCCGGGAGCATCAGGTCGGTGGCGCCGGGCGACAACTCCCCTTCGGTCCAGGCTTGAACGCGTCGCAACAGGTCGATCGTCATGCGGACATTCTTTCACGGCTGCCTGAGTCGAGGGGCTTCCTCCAGGCCTGCGCGTTGCAGACACCGCCCCGGCGCGGTCCTACACTTCCCAAGGTGACAAGGAGAGCCTCATGAACGCCCGCGACCCCCTCACGCCGAGAACGCCCGACCTGCCCGGCGCCATCGCCGCTTTCACCGACCGCCTCTGGGACGACGAGATCGTCCCCGCGCTGATGGACTACATCACCGTGCCGGCCAAGAGCCCCATGTTCGATGCGGAGTGGCAGAAGAACGGGTACATCGACAAGGTCGTGCGCGATGCCGCTGCCTGGGTCGAGAGCAAGAACGTGGCCGGCCTGAAGCTCGAAGTGGTGCGCATCGAAGGCCGCACGCCGGTGATCTTCTTCGAGGTGCCGGCCACGAAGGCGGGCTGCACGGAGACGGTGCTGCTTTACGGTCACCTCGACAAGCAGCCCGAGTTCAACGGGTGGCGCAACGATCTCGGCCCGTGGACCCCCAAGTACGAGAACAGCCTGCTGTACGGCCGTGGCGGGGCGGACGACGGCTACGCGGTGTACGCCTCCATCGCAGCCATCCTCGCGCTGGATGCACAGGGCGTGCCGAGGCCCCGCTGCGTGGGCCTCATCGAAGCGTGCGAGGAAAGCGGGTCCTACGACTTGCCTGCCTACGTGGATGCGCTGAAGGCGCGCCTTGGCGACGTGAGCCTCGTGGTGTGCCTCGACAGCGGTGCCGGCAACTACGACCAGCTGTGGCTCACCACCAACCTGCGTGGGATGGTCAGCGGCACGCTGAAGGTGGAGATCCTGACCGAGGGCGTGCATTCGGGCGATTCGAGCGGCCTGGTGCCGTCGAGTTTTCGCATCCTGCGCCAGGTGCTCGACCGGCTGGAAGACGCGAAGACCGGCCGGCTGCTGCCCGAGAGCTTTCACTGCGCCATTCCGGTCGACCGCATCGAACAGGCGCGCGCCACCGCGCGGATCCTGGGCGATGAGGTGTGGAAGCGTTTTCCCTGGGCCTGCGGTGCCGACGGTGGCCCGGCGCTGCCCACCACCACCGACCCGCTCGAAGCGCTGCTGAACCGCACCTGGCGGCCCACCTTGAGCGTGACCGGCGCCGACGGTTTTCCTGCGATGAAGGACGCCGGCAATGTGCTGCGTCCGTTCACGGCCTTCAAGCTCAGCCTGCGGCTGCCGCCGCTGGTCGATGCCAACCTGGCCGCTGCCGAGCTCAAGACCTTGCTGGAGGACAACGCGCCCTACAACGCCCGCGTGACCTTTGCAGCGGATGGCCGCGCTGGTGCGGCAGGTGCCACGGGCTGGAACGCGCCGAGCCTGTCGCCTTGGCTCGAGACGGCGTTGAACCAGGCGTCGATGGACCAGTTCGGTGCACCGTGCGGGTACATCGGGCAGGGCGGCACCATTCCGTTGATGAGCCTGCTGCAGCAGTGCTTCCCGGCGGCACAGATGATGGTTTGCGGCGTGCTCGGGCCCAAGAGCAATGCACATGGGCCCAATGAGTTTCTTCATGTGCCGTATGGGAAGAGGCTGACGGCGGTCGTGGCGCAGGTGATGGGGGCTATGGGCTGATTCGCGGGGGTGGGTTCCCCCCTCATGGCTCCCCCCGATCCCTCGTCATCCCGGAGAAAGCCGGGACCCACTGCCCCGGTTCGCACCGGCTTTCGCCGTATGGGTGCTGTGCTTGCCGGTGGCTGGTTCTTCGATGTCGATCTTGTTCTCTGGCGAGGCCGCGCCGGGTCTCGGCCCGGCAGCCGAAATACCTTTCTGTCGCGCCAGAAAGGTATTCCAAAGAGGCGCTTTGAACACCAGCTTCCCCGCATTTTGCTCAGGCGCTTCGGCCACGAATCC
>CBIHPH010000061.1:0-25042 GCA_966212105.1 uncultured Rhizobacter sp. | reverse complement strand
CGAGGAACACGTCCTTGAACTGGTTCATCCCGGCGTTGGTGAACAGCAGCGTCGGATCGTCGCCCGGCACGACGGGGCTCGACGGCACGATCGTGTGGCCCTTGGCTTCGAAGAACTTCAGGAACTGGGAACGGATTTCGGAGGCTTTCATGCCGAGGCTTTCTGCGCCGGCGCCGGGTTGAAGCGGCGCGTAAGAGCTTGATTTTTCGGAGTTTTCGATTATAGGTCGCCCCCTGCGGGGATGCCCCCTGGCGACTGCTGCTGCCCGCCTGTTCCGTATCATGGCCATTCACCCCGGAGATGACCATGGACCTGCGCACCGCCCCGCTGTCGAACCTGCTCGACCCCAGCCTCCTGAAGACCGATGCGCTCATCGATGGCCAATGGGTGCGCGGCGCCCGCCGGTTCGACGTGACCGACCCGGCCACCGGCGCGAAGCTCGCCGACGTGGCCGACCTGGGCGTCGACGACACTCGGGCCGCATTGGCCGCGGCCCAGGCCGCCTGGCCGGCCTGGCGCGCCAAGACCGCGAAACAACGCGGCGCGATCCTGACCAAGTGGTACCAGCTCATGGTGCAGCACACCGACGACCTGGCCCGCATCATGACCGCCGAGCAGGGCAAGCCGCTGGCCGAATCCAAGGGCGAAGTGGCCTATGGCGCGAGCTTCATCGAATGGTTCGCCGAGGAAGGCCGGCGGGTGTATGGCGAGACCGTCCCCACCACCGACCCCACTAAACGCTACCTCGTCATCAAGCAGCCGATGGGCGTGTGCGCGGCCATCACGCCATGGAACTTTCCCATCGCGATGATCACCCGCAAGGTCGGTCCCGCGCTGGCGGCCGGCTGCCCGGTGGTGGTCAAGCCGGCAGGGCAGACGCCGCTGTCGGCCCTGGCGGTTGCCGAACTGGGCCAGCGTGCCGGCCTGCCGCCCGGGGTGTTGAACATCATCACCGCGGCCCAATCGGCCGACATTGGCAAGGTGCTGTGCGAGAGCGAGGTGGTGCGGCATTTGTCGTTCACCGGGTCCACCGCCGTGGGTCGCCTCCTCGCCGCCCAGTGCGCGCCGACCATCAAGAAGCTGTCGCTCGAACTCGGCGGCAATGCGCCTTTCATCGTCTTCGATGATGCGGACCTGGACGCGGCCGTGGAAGGCGCGCTCATCAGCAAGTACCGCAACGGCGGTCAAACCTGCGTCTGCGCGAACCGTTTGTATGTGCAGGACGCCATCTACGACACCTTCGTCGAGCGCCTGGCGGCCAAGGTCAAGGGCATCAAGGTGGGCAACGGGTTCGACCTGGGGGTCACGCAGGGCCCGTTGATCGATGACAACGCCGTGGCCAAGGTCGAGCAGCACGTGACCGACGCCACCGCCAAGGGTGCCAGGGTGCTCACCGGCGGCAAGCGCCTGCACGGCCGATTCTTCGAGCCCACCGTGCTCGCCGAAGCGACGGGAGACATGCTGTGCGCGCGCGAGGAAACCTTCGGGCCAGTGGCACCCGTGTTCCGCTTCAAGACCGAAGCCGAGGCGATCTCGCTTGCGAACGACACGGAGTTCGGGTTGGCGGCGTACTTCTACAGCCGCGACATCGGGCGCATCTTCCGGGTGGGCGAAGGGCTGGAGTCGGGGATGGTCGGGGTGAATACCGGGTTGATCTCGACGGCGGAGGTGCCGTTCGGGGGGGTCAAGCAATCAGGACTCGGGCGCGAGGGTTCGCGTCACGGGATTGAGGATTATCTTGACATCAAGTACCTGTGCCTGGGGGGCATCTAGAGGGTTGTCGTGCTGGCGAACGCTGGTGCCCGCTGCCACAGTGGGCCCCGGCTTTCGCCGGGGTGACACAATGTCGTACCGCCTGTTTCTTCCTGTCAGCGCGACCGATCGTACAGCGGTTTGCCTTTGTCGACGACGTGGACCGTGTAGAGCTTCAGCGAGGTATCACCGGTGACCTTGAAGCCACCGTGCACGACATCGCGCAGGTTCATCGAGGCACTGCCTGCGGCAAGGGAAACGGGGTCTTTGCCCGGGGCCTGGATGGTCGCACCCTGCACGACGTAGGCGGCTTCGACGCCGTGGTGGAAGTGGGCATCAATGGTCTCGCCCGGCTTGTATTCGGCAATGGACGCGATGACTTCCATGCCCGCCGCGCCGGAGAGGTCGGCGCGCTTGAGTTCGACGCGTTGGGGAGGATCCGTGGCGGTCTGTGCCACGAGCCCCGTCGCCACACCCAGTCCGAACAGCATCAGGCCCGCCGCGCCTGAACGGACCCACGTCTTGCGTCGTGTCATCGTCATCTCCCTTGGGGTTGGAAAACGGAGGTCACTCGGGCCGTTCGTCGTTCGCGGCGCCATGTCGGCCGGGTGCAGGGTGGGTGCCACTGCGGCCGGTCGCAGGGCCTGCCGCGGCCAGGCCAACGGCCCGTCGAAGCAGTGTGGCGGCGTCTTTGGCATCGGCCGGGTATTGGGCGATGCCAATGGCCACGGCCACATCCACGGTGGTGCCTGCAATGGGGAACGGCGGGTGCAAGGCCTCGCGCAGCTTGGCCGCCACGCGCTCGGCATCCTGCGGCTCATGGAACTTCGACAGCAGCACGGCGAAGGCGTCGGGTGCCACCGAGGCCACGACGTCGCTTGCGCGAAGGCCCATGCGCAGGCGCACGGCGATCTTGCGTCGGAGCACGTTGGCCGATTCCCCGCCGAGGCGGGCCTCGGCTTCGGCCAGGCCTTCGACCCGAACCGCCATCAGCGCCATGGGCGCCGGCTCGCGCTCCCGCAGCGCGAGCAGCTGGTTGACGTGTTCGATGAGTTGCGACTGGTTGGGCAACCCCGTCATCAGGTCCGTGGCATAGGCCTTGCGCGTCTGCTGATGCTGGGCCTTGCGTTCGACAGCCAGGCGCACCGCGCGCGGCAGCGCATCCACGGGATCCACCGCGAGCGGCAGCACGTCCTGCACGCCGGCGCGCACCAGGCGAACGGCCAGATCGGCACCGGGGTCGTCCGTGGTGAGCACGAGAACAGCCGGATCGGCCACGGCCTGCGAAAAGCCAGGCCACACGAGAAGCTTGCGGGCCTCGACGGTGCGCGCGGCGATCACGACCGCATCGAAGCGCCGCGCCGCAAGCTGTGCGGAGGCATCGGCCAGTCCGTTGCATCGCGCCGCAGCGAACGGGCCGAACAGGGACTTGGCCGCCAGCTCCGGCACGGCGGCGCCATCGGTGTCGATCAGGAGCAGGTTCAGCGCATCAGCGGTCATGGTGAAGAAGGCAACTGGTCAGGGCCCCATTGTGGAGGAAAGGGGCGGCAAGTCACTGTCCGAATCGCGCTAGTTCGTCTTTCATCCAGGCCACGAACGCCCGGGTGCGTGCCGGCAGGCCGCGTGCATGGGGATAGACGATGTTGATGGGCCGCGGCGGGGGCTCGTACGCCTCGAGCACGGTGCGCAGCGTGCCCGCGGCCAGGTGCGGTGCGACCTGGTACTCGATGAACATGCCGAAACCGAGCCCGGCCACGCAGGCCTCGGCCGCGGGGATGGCCATGTTGAACGCGAGGTTGCCCGACACGGGCACCTGGAACTGGCGCGTGCCGTCATGGAAGGTCCACGCGCCCCCCGGGTTGGAGGTGAACAGCACACAGTTGGCGCGTCGCAGGTCGTCGGGATGGGTGGGTTCGCCGTGGGCGTCGAGGTACGTCGGGCTCACGACGACGGGGCGACGCAGCGCGCCCACCGTCTGCGCCACGAGCGTGGAATCGTTCAAGGGACCGATGCGCACGGCGACGTCGACCCCTTCGTCGAGCAGGTTGACCACCCGGTCCAGCAGGAGCAGCTTGACCCGCACCTTGTCGTACCGCTGCACGAACCGGGTGACGGCCGGCGCCACGTACATCTGACCAAACAGCGCAGGCGCCGTGATGACCAGCGGCCCGGTCGGCTGCGCCGCATCGGCGGTGAGTTCGCTCTCGGCATCGGCGACCACGGTGAGCACGGCCCGGCAGCGTTCGAGGTACTGCCGGCCCTCGGCCGTCAGCGTGATGCGGCGCGTGGTGCGGTTGAACAACCGCACGCCGAGGTGCGATTCGAGCGCCGCAAGCGACCGCACCACGGCCGGCAGCGAGGCCTGCCCTGCTTTCGCTGCGGCCGTCAGGGTGCCGGCATCGGCGATGCGCACGAAGGTGGCCATGGCCTTGAGCTTGTCCATCCGGCCATATTAATTCGATTAGTGGAGTACTCAACTTCGTTTTGAGCCATTTATTCCACCGATCGAAGCAACCAGAATGCGGGCACCCCTTTGATCTGGAGCACATTCCCATGCCCACCCTCACCCTGCACCGCATGGCCTTGTCGGGCCACAGCCACCGCGTCGAAACCTTCCTGCATTTGCTCCAACTGCCCTACACGGCCGTCGACGTGGACCTGCGCGGAGGGGCACACAAGGCCCCCGCGTTCCTCGCGATGAATCCCTTCGGGCAGGTGCCGGTCCTCCAGGACGGAGACCTCACGCTCGCCGACTCCAACGCCATCCTGGTGTATCTGGCGATGCGCTACGGCACGGCGCACTGGTATCCCACCGACCCGGTGGGCGCCGCGCGTGTGCAACGCTGGCTGTCGGTCGCGGCCGGCGAACTGGCGCATGGCGCGGCGGCCGCGCGCGGTGCGGTGCTGTTCCAGCGCCCCGTGGACACGGCGCCACTCATTGCACGCGCCCATGCCTTGCTCGCCTTGATGGAACAGGCCCTCGGCCGGACACCTTTCCTCACCGGCGAGCAGCCCACGATCGCGGACATCGCCCACTACAGCTACACGGCGCGGGCCCCCGAGGGCAACATCTCGCTGGAGAACTACCCGAATGTGCGCGGCTGGCTCGTTCGTATTGAAGCCCTCCCCGGCTTCCTGCCGTTCGCCTCCACGCGCGTGGGCCTGAACGCCTGAACCGACATGGGTACGCTCCATGAAGGCGAGGTGGCGGTGCAGCGGCGCCTGGGCGTGCATGAGCGCATGGCCGAGGTGACCGGCCGCGCGATTCGCGACCACATGCCGGACCAGCACCGCGAGTTCTTCCCCCAGCTCCCGTTCGTGATGGTGGGCAGTGTGGATGCCGGCGGGCAACCGTGGGCTTCGGTGCTGGCCAATCCGGAAGGCTTCATGCAGTCGCCCGATGCGACGCACCTGGCGGTGCACGCACTTCCTCTGCCCGGTGACCCGCTGACTTTGTCCGTGGGTCAACCGCTCGGGCTGCTGGGCATTCAGCCGCACACCCGACGGCGCAACCGGATGAACGGGATCGTCGAAACGCTCGATGCCGACGGCTTCATGGTGCGCGTGCAACACAGCTTCGGCAACTGCCCGAAGCACATCGTGCCGCGCAGGGCCCACTTCGCCGCCCCATCGGGCGATGCCCGCGTCGTTCGCGGCGCCGGGCTAGATGAGCGCGCCTGGGCCATCGTGGCGCATGCCGACACCTTGTTCATCGCATCGGCCCATCCCGGCGCCGGTGCGGGCCCCAGCCATGAAGGCGTCGACGTATCGCACCGTGGCGGCCCTGCCGGGTTCGCCGCACGCGATGGCGCCGGCACCCTCTGGCTGCCTGACTATGCAGGCAACTTCTTCTTCAACACGCTGGGCAACCTGACGGTCAACCCCCGCGCGGGTTTGCTGTTCATCGACTTCGACCAAGGCGATGTGCTGCAGCTCGCCGTGCGCGCCGAAGTGGTGTGGGATGCCGCCCGCGCCGAAGCCTTTCCCGGGGCACAGCGGCTGCTGCGTTTCGACGTGACGGCCATGGTTCGAACCGAGGGCGTCCTGCCGCTGCGATTCGATGCGCCTCAGTAGTGCGGCGGCAGTTCGTCTCGCAGGCTGCGGAAGGCGGCTGCGTCGGGGGCCGGCATCTGTGCGCGAAGCCGAGTGAGTTCACGGGCGAGCTGATCGATCACCAGCTGCTGTTGCGCAACGATTTCGTTGAGCGAATCCACCAGGTCCTCGGTGTAGCTGGCCTTGATTTCGAGGCGCGTGAGGCGCTGGTCGGTGTCGTGCGAATGGTCCATGCCCGTATTGGACCTCACTTGTGCGGCACCTGATCGGGGGGCGGAATGCCCGACGGCATGGGCACTTTCATCATTTACGGCTGGCGCTGGACGTAGATAATGATTCGTCGAGGAGTGACCGCGTATGGGCAGCAGTTCACCTTGGCGTTGGCAACACTGGTTCGTGGCTGCGACGCTCGCGATCGAATGCGTGCCCGATTCGAATGCCCAGGCTGCGGCCGATGCCCCGCCCAGCGGCAACAAGCCTCCCTCCACTGCCCCGCCCACCGAATTGCCGGCCGTGACCGTGGTCGGCGTACGTTCGAGCATGGCCTCGGCGCAGCAAATCAAGCGAGACCGCATCGAGATCCTCGACGCCGTGATGGCGGACGACATCGCGAGGCTGCCCGATCTCAGCGTGAGCGACGCATTGCAACGGGTCACCGGCGTGCAGATCACCCGAGACCGCGGCGAAGGCGGTGTGGTGGTCATCCGCGGCCTGAGCCAGATCGAAACGCTGCTCAACGGCCGGGAAGTGTTCACGGCGGGCGTCGGCCGCGTGTTCGACTTCGCCGACATTCCATCGGAGATGGTGTCGGGCGTGCACGTTTACAAGACGTCGACGCCCGACCAGCTGGAAGGCGGCCTCGGCGGCACGATCGACCTGCGAACCCGGCGCCCCTTCGACTACAGCGGCAGCACGCTGATCACGTCGGGCCGGCTGATCCAGGGCGACCTGGCGCAAAAGATCAAGCCGCAGTTGTCGGTGCTGGCCAGCGGTCGATGGAAGCTCGACACGGCCGGTGAATTCGGTGCGCTCTTGAACCTGACACACCAGCGGCGAGCGTTTCGGGAGGACCAGAAAAGCAGCGGCACCCCACGGCCCTGCAGCGCCAGCACCACGCCATGCCCTGAGCTCGTCGCGGGGCAGACCGTCTTCGCGCCGAACGGCACATCGGAAACCCGCAGCGTCGGCGAACGCCGGCGCTCCTCGGCCAACCTCGTCTTGCAATGGCGGCCCATGCCGACGCTGGAATGGTATGCCGAGGCCACCTATGCGCAGCTCGAGACGCTGCAGGATTCGCATCAGATCAACGTGGGCGCTTCGGGCAGCTTCGAACCTGGCAGCGTGGAGCTGTTCCCGGGCACCACCGATGTCAGCCGGGTGACCTGGACCAATGCGCCGGTGTCGATCCTCAGCTTCGCGCGGGACACCGTCGATCGGACGCGGCAGTTCGCGGTAGGGGGCGACTGGCAGGCGAACAAGCTGCGCCTCAAGACCGACTTGAGCCACACCCGGAGTTTCAACGACCTGTTTTTCAGCGGACCGTTGTTCGGCGGAACGGCACCCACGTTCACGCACGACCTCACGACACGCATCCCGGGCACCAGCGTGGGCGGCATCGACCTGCAGAATCCGGGCAATTTCAACTACGTCAGCCACGCGTTTCGCAAGCGGCCTTTCGATGGCACGCTGACGGCCTGGCGGTTCGACCTGGAGCACGAGACCCGGGCCGGCATCCTGGATTCGGTCGGCGCCGGCGTGCGGCTGGCGCAACGGCGCGCGTCCAACCGGACGGGGCTGGTGTTCGGCGACGCGAACATCACCGGGCTGTCGGCGGCTGATCGTCCGGAGCTCGTGATGCCCAATCCCTACGGATTCATGCCGCGCGAGGGGTCGCAGAGCCTCTCCGATTTCATGGTGGGCAACCTGGGCCTTGCGCGCGACCCGGCCGCATTCCGAGCCGCGCTCGGCCTGACGACCCCGCTGCCGGACGCCGGCAGCCCCCTGGGGGTCTGGAAATTCGACGAGACCACGCAAGCCGCTTACCTCAGTGCCCATTTGAAAGCGCCAGCCCAACCGCTGGAAGCCCTGGTCGGACTGCGCGTCGTTCGCACGCACGAATCAACCTCGGGCTTCCAATCGTTGCCGAGCACGGGCGGGGTGGCACCGATCGACATCGACAGCCGCTACACCGACTGGCTGCCCAGCCTGACGCTGCGCTACGCCCGGCCGGACGGGCTGGTGCTGCGGGCCGCGGCCTCGAAGACCCTCACGCGGCAGAACTTCGACCAGCTGCAGCCGTCGTTGACGCTGCTGCGCAATCCGATCAATCCCGAGCTCAACCAGGGCCTGGCAGGCAACCCTGAGCTCGAGCCCGTGCGCTCGAACAACCTGGACCTCGCGGTCGAGAAGTACTTCAACCGCACGACCGCCGTTCACGGCACGCTGTTCTGGAAAAAGGTCAACGGGTTCATCACGACTGAAAGCAGCGATGAAGTCCACGACGGCGAAACCTACCGGGTGAGCCGGCCCCGCAACAGCCTGCCGGCGGACATCAAGGGCTTCGAACTGGGATACCAACAGTTCTACGATGCGTTGCCGGGCTTCGGCCTGCAAGCCAACTACACTTACGTCGACAGCCGCACCCCGCTCGAACCGGGCGGTGCCACCTTGCCACTGCAGAACCTCTCGCGGCACAGCGCGAACGTGGTCGGCATGTATGAAAGAGATGGCATTTCGGCACGCATCGCCTACAACTGGCGTGACCGGTACCTGAACGGGGTGACCAACATCGTCGGCATCGGCCGCGTGCCTTCCTACACCGCCGGGTATGCCTGGGTCGACGCATCGCTGCGCTACCGCTACAACGAGCAGGTGACGTTCGGTCTCGAGGTCACCAATCTGCTGCGCACGTTGCGGCATTCCTATTACGGGTCGTCCACGCGTCCCCAGAGCGCGTGGCTCAACGACCGGCAGGTCATCCTGGCCGCCACCGTGCGCTTCTGGTGACGAGGTAGCCTCAAAGCGTGATTCGTTCGATACATCTTCACAGCGCCATGACGGCAGCCGCCCGCCGGTCCGTTCAAGCGCTGCTGCCCGCATTGTGTTTCGCGTTCCTGGCGTTCAGTTCGGCCCGGCCGGCAAACGCCTCGGAAGCGCTTGACACATGGCGGGCCGAAGCCACGCGCGTGCGGACCCTCGCCGAAAACAACGTGCCCGAGGCGTATGCGCAGGCCAAGCGCCTGCACGCGTCCCTCCCGCCGGACGCCACGCCGGTGGATCAGGCGCGTTCGCTCAACCTGGTGTCGCGCACGGAAACCTACCTGGGCCTGACCGACGATGCGGCTGCACATGCCCAGGCAGCCTATGACCTCGCCGTTCGGCAGGGGGACCGCATTGGCCAGGCTGAGTCCGACCTCAACGTGACCTTGAACGCCATCAACCAGGGCAAGATCGACGACATGACCCGCTCCACCCAGCGGGGCCTGGCGGTGCTCGAGGACGTCAACCGCCCCGACCTGCTGGGCGAAGCGATGCTGCGCTCGGCCGTGCTGTACCGGCGTTTCGAGCAGTTCAACGAAGCGGCTTCCATCGCGGTGCAAGCCATGGAAATCGCCCGCAGAACCAACAATGCGCTGGCCATGACTTACGCCCATCACGGGCTCGCCATCGCCTATGAGCAAAGCGGCCGTGTCCAGGAGATGGTCGAGCACTACCTGGAGATGCGTGAGCAGGCCCGGGCGGCCCACTCACGCCTGCTCGAGGGGTTCGCCATGTCGGGCTTGTCCATTGCCGGTGTGATGCAGGGCAATCTCGCCGAAGCCGAGCGCCAGGCGCGGGAGACCGTGGCCGTGTTCAGAGAGGTGGGAGCGCCCTTTGCAGAGGCGTTCGGCCTCTATCATCTCGCCACGGCATTGACGAAACAGAAGCGCCATCATGAGGCGCTCGCGATGATCAATGAGGCACTGGCCATCTTCGAACGGCGTCCGAACCGGATTGCCCAATGGTTCGGCCTCAACTTCATGAGCGAGAACCTGCAGGCGATGGGCAACGTGGCGGGTGCGAAGGCGGCAGCGGAGCGCGCGTACGACGTGGCCAAGGACGTCGGCGTGGCGCTGTACATGAGCGGCAGCGCCAACCGCCTGGCCGACATCGCATCTGCAACCGGCGACTACCGTCGTGCCTACAACCTGCGCACGAAGGCTGCGGAAATGACCGCCAAGGCGGTCCGCGAAAAAGCCGGCGAACGCATGGTTCAGCTCATCAAGTTCTACGAGAGCGAAAGCAAACAGCGCGCGATCGAGGCGCTCACCCGCAGCAACGAGCAGCAGATGGCACAGCTGCGCCAACGTGAACTGCAGCAACGTTGGCTCTGGACCTTCCTGACGGCCGTGGCGCTGGCACTCGCAGGCGGCGCGGTGTTCATGTACCGGCTGAGGCAATCTCATCGCCAGCTGCAGTCACTCAACGTGCAACTGCAGGAATCGGAGAATGACATCCGCACGCTGAACGCCGGTCTGGAACAGCGGGTGCAGGCGCGCACGGAAGAGCTGCGCCAGCAAGAGCGCTACCTGCGCACCCTGATCGACATGCTGCCCATGTGGGCATGGTTCAAGGACACCAGCAGCCGCTATCTGGTGGTCAACCAGGCGCATGCCGAGGCGCGCGGCCATTCCGCCGCCGGGATGACCGGCAAGTCCGACATGGAACTGCTGCCGGACGAGCTGGCACGGCGCCAGATCGCCGACGACGAGGAGGTGATGGCCTCGCATGAGCGCAAGACCACCGAGGAATGCGTGGCCGGTGATGAAGGACCGGTCTGGATGGAGACCTACAAGACCGCCGTGCTCGACGACGACGGCACCGTGCTCGGCACGGTCGGCGTGGCGCGCAACATCAGCGAACGCAAGGCCGCGGAGGCAGCGCGCGAGATGGCGCTTGCCGAGGCCCGCCGGCTCGCGCGTCAACGCAGCGAATTCCTGGCGCAGATGAGCCATGAACTGCGGACGCCGCTCAATGGCATCCTCGGCTTCGCGCAAATCCTGAAACGCGACAAGGCCTTGACCCCACGGCAGGCCCGGGGGCTCAAGATCATCGAAGAAAGCGGGCAGCACCTGTTGATGCTCATCAACGACATCCTCGACATCGCGCGCATCGATGCCGACAAGCTCACGCTCTATCCGACCGAGGTGAACCTGCAGCGCTTTCTGCAAATGGTCAGCGACATCGTGCGCGTGAAGGCTGAGGAGAAGAGCCTGCGCTTCCTCTTCCATTGCGACGCCAACCTGCCGGTCGCCGTGCGCGTCGACGAGAAGCGCCTGCGGCAGGTGCTGCTCAATTTGCTGTCGAACGCGGTCAAGTTCACCGACCATGGGCAGGTGGTGCTCATGGCATCGCGCCTGCCTTGCCCCGACGGTGCGGCACGCGGCAATGCGCGGCTTCGTTTCGAGGTGCAAGACAGCGGCATCGGCATGAACGAGGCCCAGATGGGGCGGCTGTTCCAGCCCTTCGAGCAGGTGGCAGAAGCCGTTCGCCACGAAGGCGGCACGGGCCTGGGCCTGGCCATCAGCCGGCAGCTCATCCATCTGATGGGCGGAGAGATCGAGGTGCACAGCGAGCCGGGTGTCGGGAGCCGGTTCTGGTTCGAGATCGAGGCGGCTGTCGAGGCACAGGCCCAGCCCTTGCCGGTGCAAGCCGCCGCGCTGGGCTATGAAGGCACCCGGCGCAGGATCCTCGTGGCCGACGACGTGGTGCACAACCGCATCATGCTCGTCGAGTCGCTCGACAGCCTGGGTTTCGAGATGATCGAGGCGCGCAACGGGGAGGAAGCACTGGAGGCGGTGTCCAGCCGCCCCGTGGACCTGGTCATCCTGGACCTCGTCATGCCGGTGATGGATGGCTTCGAGACGACGCGCCGCCTGCGAGCCCGTCACCCTCGCCTGCCCATCATCGCCACATCCGCCAGCGCCACATCGAAGATCGAAGCCGACAGCCGAACCGCCGGCGCCGACGTGTTCATCAGCAAGCCGATCGAGGAACGCGCACTGCTCGACAGCATCGGCCACCTGCTCAAGCTGACCTGGCTGCATGCGCCTTCGCCACCGGCCCTCGACGATGCAGCACGCGTGGCCGAGGTCGAACTCACGGCACCACCGGACGGTGCGATCCTCGTGCTCCAGCACCTCGCCCGCACGGGCGACATGCGTGCCATCTGCGAGGAGGCGGACCGCCTGAAGCGGCTGGATCCCCGCTATACCGGCTTTTGCATGCGATTGCGCGCCCTGGCTGAGAACTGCCAGTCACGCGCGATCACGGCACTGATCAACCGCCATGCCCCGGCACAGCCGATGCGCAAGTATTCATGAAGAGGGCCGTCGAACGCAGCCCGGCTCATTTCGCGTACAGCACTTGCGGCAGCCACAGGCCGATGGCCGGAAAGAGGTACAGCAGCCCGATGGCCAACACCTGGATCGCCATGAACGGCAGCATGCCGGCGAAGATCTGGTTCAGCGTCACATGTTTCGGCGCCACGCCTTTCAGGTAGAACGCCGCCATGGCCACCGGGGGCGACAGGAAGGCGGTCTGCAGGTTCAGCGCCACCAGCAAACCGAAGAACAACGGATCCACGCCGAAGTTGTCGAGCAGAGGCACGAAGATGGGCATGAAGATCACGATGATCTCGGTCCACTCCAGCGGCCAGCCGAGCACGAAGATGATCACTTGGGACAACACGAGGAATTCGGTCTTCGTGAGGTTCATGCCGAGCACCCAACGCTCCACCAGCTCCTGCCCGCCCAGCAGCGCGAAGGCCGCAGAGAAGATGGACGACCCGACGAACAGCCAGCACACCATCGCCGAGGTCTTGGCCGTCAGGAAGACGGATTCACGAACGCGTGCGAACGTCAGCTGGCGATAGGCCGCGGCCAGCAAGATCCCGCCGGCCGCGCCCACCGCGGCGGCCTCGGTGGGCGTGGCCAGGCCGAACACGATCGACCCGAGCACGGCCAGGATCATCAACATCAGCGGAAAGAACGACGTGAGCAGCATCTTGAAGATTTCGAGCCGCTTGAAGTCGAGCAACAGATAGAAGACGAACAAGGCGACCAGGGCCACGGCCATCACGACCCACCAGGCCTTCGACGGGCCCACGGCCGACGGTGCATCGCTTCTCCCGGGGACCGATGCCGTGGCTTCGGCCGACGGCACCGGTGCACGCGCGGTCGTCGGTTCGCTTGCGCGACTCGGTTCCGCCGGCGCCGCCTCCGAGGGCGGTTCGGCCAGGCCATCGGATGGCGGCTCCGCCAGGCCGTCGCCCGCTTCGGCCGGGGCTTCCGTCACGCCTTCGCCGATCTGCTGCATCTCCGGCGTCGCATCGAAGACCGGTGCCACCGTGGCCGCCCGGTACGAGACGGCGACGACCGACAACACGACCAGCAGCGGCAGCAAGGCCACCAGCAGCTGGCCGGCGAGGTAGCGTGTGGGCACGCGGTGCTGCCTGGCGGACCTCATGGCCGCGAGCAGCGCCGGCACCACACGGGCTTGGCCGTCGACACCTGCCTGCGTCAGCCGCGGCGGCAACTCCACCGCCCTGTCTTCGGCCGACAACGGCGGCGCCACGGCCGGCTTGAGCTTGGCCAGGAGCATCACATAGAGGACATACAGGCCCGCCAGCATGATCCCCGGGAAAAATGCGCCCGCATAGAGCTGAACGACCGACACGCCGGCCGTCGCCCCATAGACGATCAGCAGCACCGACGGAGGAATCAGGATGCCCAGGCACCCGCCTGCCGTGATGGCCCCGGACGACATCTGCACGCTGTACCCGGCACGCAGCATCGGCGGCAGCGCCAGCAGCCCCATCAGCGTGACCACGGCACCCACGATGCCCGTGGCCGTGGCGAACACCGCGCATGTCACCAGGGTTGCCACCGCCAGCGACCCGGGCACGCGCGACAAGGCCAGGTGCAGGCTTCGAAAGAGCTTTTCGATGAGGTTCGCACGCTCGACGAGGTAGCCCATGAACACGAACAACGGGATGGAAATCAGCACATCGTTGGCCATCACCTTGTAGGCGGCCTGCACCATGAGGTCAAGTGTCTTCGTCGTGTCACGTTCGTACGCCACCCAGGTGAACAACATGCCCATGCCCATCAGCGTGAACGCCGTGGGAAAGCCGAGCATGATGGCCACCACCACGAGCGACAGCATCAGCAAGCCGATGTGCCCGTTGGTGATGACCGGTGCGCGCAGCAGCATCCCGACGGCGCCGACGATCAGCACCGCCATCAGCGCGAAGCCGAACCACAGCTCCTTGCGCACTTTCATGATGCCTGGTCCTTCTGCGCGGCAAGCGTGCTGTCGAGTGCGGCGATGTCCTCATCGCGCACATTGACCATCTCCTTGAGTTTGTCGACGTCCACCTCCTCGACATCGTCCTCTCGGCGCGGCCACTTCCCCTCGCGCAGGCACAGCACGCACCGGATGATCTCCACGAACCCTTGCAGCAGCAGCACCGCGCCGGCCAGCGGGATCATGAACTTGAACGGGTACAGCGGCAGCGGCTGGGCCGAGAAGGTCTGCTCGCGGATGCCGAGCGATTCGTTCGCATAGTTCCAGCCCGCCCAGGTCAGGGCCACGATGCCGGGCAGGAAGAACGCGATGTAGAGCGTGAGGTCGATCGTGGCCTGTGTGCGTGGGCGGAAGAAGCCGTACAGCACATCACCGCGCACATGGCCGTTCTTGCTCAGGGTGTAAGCGCCGGCCGTCATGAACATCGTGCCGTACAGCATGATCTGCGCATCGAGCACCCAGGCGTGGGGCTGGTTCAGCGCATAGCGCGAGAACACCTCCCAGGTGATCAAGGCAGTCAACGCCACCACGAGCCACGCGAACAGCTTGCCGATCCAGGTCGAGAAGCGGTCCACGCCCCACAGGAGTTTCTGCATGCGCCTGCTCCTCGGGTTCGCCTCACCCCTTCTTTGCCGGTGCCGCCTGGCGTCCGAAATAATGGTTGTAGGCCATCTTGAAATCGACCGAATAGTCGTTCTGCCATTGGCAGGCACGCGCGGCGTACGCCCGCTGCGAATCGAGCACCTTCTTGAACAGCGGGTTCTCGGCGGCCTTCTTCCCGATGGTCTTGTCCCACGCGGCCAATTGCGCGCGCAGCACCGCATCCGGGGTCTTGTAGAACTTGACGCCCTGCTGTTTGAGCGCCTGGTAGTCGGCGGAATTGCGCTCGATGGCCTTCCAGCTCATGTCGGCCGATGCGGCCTGCACCGCGTAGTCGATGATGGACCGGAGTTCGGCCGGCAAGGCGGCGAGCTTCTTGCGATTGAAAAGAATCTCGAACTGCTCGCCCGACTGATGGAAGCTTTGCAGCATGCAGTTCTTCGCCACATCCGGAAACCCGAGCACACGGTCGCTGGAAGCATTGTTGAATTCAGCCGCGTCGATCAGCCCGCGGTCGAGCGCGGGCACGATCTCCCCGCCCGGAAGCGGGTTGACGGCGGTGCCCATTTCGGTGAACACATCCACCGCCAGCCCCACGGTGCGGAACTTGAGGCCTTTCATGTCCTCCATCCGCGACACAGGCTTCTTGAACCAGCCGAGCGGTTGGGTTGGCATGGGGCCGTACAGGTAGGAGGCGACATCGAGGTTCAGGCTCTTGTAGATCTCCTCGATGAGTGCCTTGCCTCCGCCGTAGTAGTGCCACGCCAGGATCATGTTGGCATCCATGCCGAAAGCCGGCCCCGAGCCCCACAGCGCCAAGGCCGAATTCTTTCCGTACCAATACGCCACCACGCCGTGCCCACCATCGAGCGTGCCCTTGCTGACCGCATCGAGCAGCTGAAACGCCGGCACCACCGCCCCGGCAGGCAGCACCTCGATCTTCAGGCGGCCGCCGGCCATGTCGTTGACCTTCTTCGCGAAATCGAGCGCGTACTCGTGGAAGATGTCCTTGGCCGGCCAGGTGCTCTGAAAGCGCAGCGAGGTGGCCTGCGCCTTCGCGATCATCGGTGCGGCCAGGACACCGGCACCTCCGGCGGCCGCGGCCGTCTTCTTCAGGAATCGCCGACGAGGGGAGGAAGTCTTCTCGGTCATCGTGAGCTCCTTCGGACCATGAAACTCGGCGGCCGCAGTGGGCCCCGGCTTTCGCCGGGGTGACCCGTTGTACCGTCATACCGGCGAACGCCGGTACCCACTGCCGCAACACGCGAGGACGTCCACCGCACTGATACCTCGGGCCGAAGCAGGTGTGCCAGCCCACTGTCCGCCAAGGCAGCATTTCTTCAACTAGGTCAAACCCGCCCGCCGTCCGTCCGGTATGGCAGCCCGCGAGCGGTGCGGTTCACGCGCCCTTTGCGGCGCGCCCGTGCCACTCAGCCTGCAGGGAATCGAAGGCAGCAAGCAATCCCACATGTGAAGGATGAGGGCCTTCCAGCCGTTCGAGCGCCAGCAGCGTGGCCTCGAGTGTGGAACGCTGCTCGGGACGATGCGCCCGTCGCACCATGTACCGGGACGGTGGGGGTGCGTCGAGCGACAGCCGGGGCAGGCGCGCGAGCAACGGATTCGCATGACGCATCAGGCGGCTCTTGCGCCAGGTGGCATCGATGACGACGAGCCGGCCGGGCTCGGCCGGCAGGTCCGCGCCTTCGGCTCCGGGGTACAGGAGCACCGCATCAGGACCCAGCCAGGCCTCAAGCTGTTCCTCATCGAAACGCTCGCCCACTTCCAGCCTGCTGTGCGGGAGGCTCAAGTGCAGCAGACGCCCCGAGCCCTTTGGATGGTGCCTTTCGAGCGGATGCTGGAGGACCAGCACTGGGGTGCGGTGGGAGACCGGAACGGCGAGCAGGCACAGGCACGCGGCCCGCGGGCGCTCGCACCTCTCACAACGTGGGCGACCCGGGGTGATGGCTGTGTGCATCAAGCCATTTTCCCAGGCGTCACGCCTCCTTCTGTGTCTGGCAAGGCACCTTCCCATGGCGCCGTTTCAGGCAGCGGAAGAGAGGCGACCAGCGCGCCGAACGCCGAGGGCGAGAAAGGCACGTCGTTCACCGGGTTGTGCCCCGCCGCCCAATTGAACAGGTCGTCGGCCGGCATGGGGCGGGCGAAGAGGTAGCCCTGGAGTTCATCGCATCGCAAGCCGAGCAGGATGTCACGCTGGCCTTCCGTCTCCACGCCTTCGGCCACGACCTTCAGACCCAGGGCATGGGCCAGTTGAACGACCGCGTCGACCACGGCCCGGGCGTCGGCGCTCGATTCGAGGTCCTGGATGAAGCTGCGGTCGATCTTCAGTTGTGTGGCCGGAAGTTTGCGCAGGTAGCTCAGGCTGGAATAGCCGGTGCCGAAGTCGTCGATCGACAGGAAGACGCCGATGCGGCGCAAGCCATCGAAGGCGTGCTGGGTGGCGCCGATGTCCTCCATTGCCACCGTCTCGGTGATTTCACACAGCAAACGTTCGGCCTCGATCCCATGGCGTGCGAGCGCCGCCCCGATGTTGTCGATCAGATCGTCCTGGCGCAGCTGATGAACGGAGAGGTTCACCGCCACGCGCATGCGCAAGCCTTGTTCGTCCCACGCCCGCATCTGGCGGCAGGCTTCGTCGATGGCCCAGTCGCCCAGGTCCTTGATCATGCCGAACCGCTCTGCCATCGGGATGAACACGGCGGGCGAGATGGCGCCGCGCTCAGGATGGCGCCAGCGCATCAGCGCCTCCACCCCACGGATCTGCGAGCGCGCGCCATCGAACTTGGGCTGGTAGTGCAAGACAAGCTCTCCCCTCGCCCGGGCATGGCGCAGGTCCGACTGCAACGCAAGCTGCTGCGCCGCACCGGCGTTCATGTGCGATTCGAACAGCGCACACGTGTTGCCGCCCATGCGCTTGGCCGGATGCATCGCGGCATCCGCATGCACCATCAGTTGCGAGGCCGGACCGTGCTCCGGATGAACGGCGATCCCCACCGAGGCCGAAACCTGCAGGGTGCGACCCTGCGACGCGAACGGATGGGAGAGCGACGCCACCACCCGCGTGGCCAGCGTCAAGGCATCGGCGATGTCCACCACATCCTCGGCCAGCAGCACGAACTCATCGCCGCCCACGCGGGCCACCGTGTCCCGCTCGCGTGCCACCGTGCCGAGGCGCAAGGCCACCGCCTTGAGCAGTTCGTCGCCCGTGGCATGGCTGAGCGAATCGTTGACCGGCTTGAAACCGTCGAGGTCGATGAACAGCACGGCCACGCGGTTTGCCGCCCTGCCCTCCGCACGCGCCAGCGCATGCATCAACCGGTCCTCGAACAGCAGCCGGTTCGGCAGGCCCGTCAAGGGGTCGAGGAATGCCCGGCGTTGCAGCTCCAGGTTGGCGATCTGGAGCTGGCTGTTGGCCGAATGGAGCGAGGCCGCAAGACGCTCCGTGCGGTCCTGCATGCGCGCGTCCAGGGTCGAAGTGAGCAGCGTGGCCATCATCAGCAGGCCGGAGGCGATCATCACCAGCGAGCCGAGCTGCCCCCCGCCGAGGGCACCGGCCGTCACGCACACCGCATCCGGCACGAAGTTGGCGGCCGCCATGCCCGTGTAGTGCATGCCGCTGATTGCCGCGCCCATCACCACCGCTGCCAAGGCTTTGAACCAGGTTCCCCGGCGCGTCGTCATGCCGCGCAGCCAGAAGAAGATCACCAGCGCGACCGCCGAAGCCACGACGGCGATGGCCGCCGAAGCCGCCACGAGCCAGGCGTTCCAGACGATGGCCGGGGTGATGTCGATGGCGGCCATGCCGATGTAGTGCATGGCGCAAATGCCGGTTCCCATCGCCGCGGCACCGCCTTGCACCCGGGCGGCAGACGCCTCGCCGCGGGCGATCCCGAGCCCCACGGCCGAGACGCCCACCGCGGCAAGCCATGAAACAAAAGTGATCCACGGCGAATAGGCCAGTTCGGTGGGCAGCCGAAACGCCAGCATGCCGACGAAATGCATGGACCAGATGCCCGTGCCCATCGCCACCGAACCACCCAGCCACCAGGCTGCTGCAGCCTGCGCCCGGTTGGCGCGGATGCGCTGCACGAGGTCCAGCGCCACATAGGACGCCAGGCCCGCGATGAAGATGGATGCGGCAACCACCCACGCGTCGTACCGCGGAATGAGAAAATTCATGGAAGACGGCGCTCACCGGCACCGTCGAAGGTCAGTGCCGCGATGTGGATATCGGATTCTGCAGGCTGCGGCTGGAGGGCTCAGCCCGGACGATCTGGGAAACGCGTGACTTTTGGCGCGGAGCAACGCCACTTCAAGCAGGCTTCGAGCGCAAGTTCGATCTGTGCCGGGAGGACTGCACCCCGGCGCGCTGAACGGGGGGCCACGACGCAGGGGCTTCGTGGGCCAAGCCATCTGGCGGGTCCGCAAGTGAAACGCCCCCGTCGACGAGCCGCGCCGTCAATGCCCGCATCACCGCGGCCGTTCGCGTTTCCACGCCGAGCTTCACATAGATGTGCTCGAGGTGCTTGTTCACCGTTCGCGGGCTGATCGCCAGCAGCGAGGCGATATCGGCGTCCGTCTTGCCGCGGGCCAGCCACTGCAACACCTCCCGCTCGCGGGTGGTCAAGCCTGCGTGTGCAGCAGGTGTCCTTTGCGGCTCCCGCCCGATCGAAACACCCGCCGCTTGGCAGGCGTGGGCGCAGAGAAACGCCAGATGCGGCAGCAGCAATTCGAGTCGCGCGCGGTGGCGCTCATCGAAGCCCGTCCCATGGCGGTTCAGCACGATGTGGACGAGCGTGCGACCGTCCTCGTAAAGCGGCACCGCCACGGCATGATCGAGCGGGCCGCCGTCAAACGAGAGCACGGCTTCGGCATCGCGACACGGACGCCGCCCTGGCGTGCTCACCACCTTGCGGTGGCCCGCGAGCAGATCGCAGACACACAGCGTTGCGACATCCGGGCCGACGAATTCGTCGAGAACCGTTGCCGCGGCCAACGCAAACCCTTCGATCTCTTTCGCCTGGGCCTCGACGCGTGCCAGCAGTTGGAAGGCCGTCGCGTAATCGCTGCGGGTGAGATGGTTCATCAGGCGCCCCGGTCACGGGTGCATACGCATTGCTGCGTATTGGCACCCCGTGCCCGCCGGCCGGACCATACCGGAGCGGGCGTCTCCCTGTGATGCATGCAGTATAGACAGGGCCCCGCACGATCGCCACCACGCGGCCCCAGGCGCGAAGGAGAACATCATGGCCATCGACGAAGGGAAGCTCAATGCCTTCATGGATCAATTCGTCCAGGACCTCGGCGCCGTGCTGCACGCCGCCACCGTCGTCGCAGGCGACCAGCTCGGGCTGTACAAAGCCATCGCCAACGGCGCCGGGACGGTGGAGAAACTGGCCGAACGCACCGAGACCGACCCTCGGTATCTCCGGGAGTGGCTCGCAGCACAGGTGGCCAGCGGCTACGTGCAATACGACCCCGCCACGGAGCGCTACGCGATGACCGAGGAGCAGGCGTTCGCGCTCGCTCGGGAAGACAGCCCCGCATTCGTGCTGGGGGCGTTCCAGATCGCCCAGGCCCAATTCAAGGCCATCCCGAAGATGGTCCAGGCTTTGCGCACCGGCCTTGGCATCGGATGGCACGAACACGATGCCGCCCTCTTCCAGGGCACCGAACGCTTCTTCCGCTCGGGCTACGCGGCCAACCTGGTGAGTCAATGGATTCCGGCACTCGACGGCATCGAAGAGCGCCTGCGCCGAGGCGCCCGCGTGGCCGACGTCGGCTGCGGCCACGGCGCCTCGACGCTGCTGATGGCCCAGGCCTACCCGAACTCCACCTTCATCGGCTACGACTACCACGCGCCCTCGATCGACCAGGCACGGGCCCGGGCCAAGGCCGCCAACCTCGGCGGGCGCGTGCGATTCGAAGTCGCCAGCGCCAAGAACTACCCTGGCGGCGAATACGACCTCGTCACGGCGTTCGACTGCCTGCACGACATGGGTGACCCGGTGGGTGCCTCCACACACGTGCAGGCCAGCCTCAAGCCGGACGGCGCATTCATGATCGTCGAGCCCTTTGCGAACGACCGACTGGAAGACAACGCCAACCCCGTCGGCCGTGTGTTCTATGCCGCGTCCACCTTCATCTGCACCCCGGCCTCGCGCGCGCAGGAGGTGGGCATGTGCCTGGGTGCCCAGGCCGGCGAAGCGCGGATGCGCGAGGTCGTCACCACGGGCGGCTTCCGGCGGTTCCGCCGCGCTGCGCAGACGCCGTTCAACATCGTCTACGAAGCCCGCCCCTGAACCCCACTGAAAGGAGATGCCATGTCACGCCAATACATCGACTGCCGCGAATACCCCAGCGAGTCCCACTGCAGTGTGGCGCTGGCGGCGGACAGCACCGAGGAACTGCTGGAAGCCGCCGTGCAACATGCGGTCGCCGTGCACGGCCATGAGGACACGCCCGAGTTCCGCGAGCAACTGGCGAAGCTGTTCAAGGAGGGCACCCCCCCCGTCGAATCCCCGATGGCCGCGAGCGCCTGATCCACTCCGCGTGGCCCTATAATGCCGAGCCACGCGGGTGTAGTTCAATGGTAGAACGGCAGCTTCCCAAGCTTCATACGAGGGTTCGATTCCCTTCACCCGCTCCAGCGAATTCCTGGCTCTCGCCCTGGGAGCCGCGCCAGATCTAACGATGCCTTTGCAGTGTGTTCCCGGCATGTGTCACTCGACCAATGACCCGGGAACCCAGGAACATGCTGCAACCTCTCGCTCCCCCCGCCCTCCTCTCCCTGCCGCGACCCGCTGCGGTTGACGCTGCGTCGCCCCATCACCATCCGGGCAGGGCTCGTCCTTGCTCGGCGATCTAAAGGGGCAGCCATGGCGATTCGCAAACCCACGCGGATGCACCGGCGCGAAGGCTCCGCCATGTGGTGACTTCGCGTCATGGTGCCGACCGCCCTCCGGACGGACTTCTATGACGGCCGCTCCAAGCTGCCCATGTCGCTCAACACGACCGACACGGAGGCGGCCCGCGTCAACGCCCTCCGCCTGCACGCGGAATGCGCCGAGACCTTCCGCCGGCAGATGACGCAACTGCGCCCCGCGCCCACCCAAACGGTCTCACCCGAGCTGGCCGAACTGTTGGCAGCCCGACTGCGGGCACGCATCCTGGCGGCCGATGACATGATCCGGTTCGACCCAGACCTCATGACGGCCTTCCTTGGCGCGTTCCATGTTCACCGCAGCAGTTCTTGACGCGGGGAATGCCGAGGCCGCCGATTGAGCCTGTGAGTGCTGACGGCCTGTCGCCTGCCCAGCTTCAACAGCTCACCGGCATCCACGCGGCGATTGCCGGGGGCTTCACGACGGCGCTCACGCTGGGGCAATGGCGGGCCGGGGAAGCCTGGGCAGAAGGCGAGTTGCGCCGGCTCGAGTCCCCTTGGTGGGCAAGCGCGACGGCAGTTGCGCTCCTTCCTCCCTGCACCGGTTCGACAATCGCGTGGCCCTCTCCAGGGAAGACCATCTCTAGCCCATTGCTGCCAGTTGGCACCCTGCGCCGCACAAATGGGATCGGTGCTCGTGAGCACAATGTTCCCAAAAGTGGAACATGTGCTAGAGTGTTCCCAAATCACGAACACTCGCTCATGAAGCTCCTTGGCAGAAATCGCCTTCTCCCCCTATTCGGGCTCGACGAACCCACAGACGTTTGGCTGCGGGGATGGGTCGCGGAGGTAAGCAACGCCACGTGGAAGCGAGAGCGCGATGTCTTGAGGCAATTTCCTCGAACGCAAACCGCCGAGGCCAACGTCTTTCTATTCCCCGTGAAAAATCAGCCGCAACAAATCGAAGTAGCTATCGTCTTTCCTCAGGCTGTCGCCCTCGTAGTTGATCTGAAGCGAATTAATTGACCATGCTGCCCGAAGCAAGAGTTATTCGCTCCGACGAGCAACATCAGGATTATCTTCGTGAGATCCATCGTCTGATGGCGCTCAATCCGGAAAGTGGGAGCGCCGAAGCCGAGAGGTTCGAACTTTTCTCAGTCTTGGTGGAGGCATTCGAGAACTCAAGGTATCCAGTAGAGCCGCTGGATCCTATCGAGGCAATCATTTTCCGAATGGAAGAACAAGGACTTAAACAAGCAGACCTTGTTCCATATTTTGGCACGCGGAGCCGTGTTTCTGAAGTCTTAGCACGCAAACGCCCTCTTACGGTCAACATGATTCGAGCGCTTTCGACAGGACTTGGGATTTCGGCCGAAACGCTAATTGGTGTCGAATCCGGTGAGCCGCCCATTCAAGGAGGAGATGATCTTGAGTGGGCGAAGTTTCCAGTGAAGGAAATGATTGCTCGTGGCTGGCTCCATAAATTGACTAGCAAGGTTGGACGATCCTCGGAAGGACTTGTAAAGAGCTTCATTTCGGACGCCAGCGTAGATTTCGGTCTTGCTGCGTATAGACGCTCTATCGGGGGTGACGCGTACTCACCTGCAACAAAGTACGCCCTCTACGCCTGGCTGGCACGAGTTACACAACGAGCGAGAGACCGAAAAATGCATCTTGGAAAGTTTAATCGAGATGAGATCTCGCACACCTTCCTGAGAGAACTAGCTCAATTGAGCTGGTTTGAGCACGGGCCGGCTCTCGCTGTCGAATTTCTTGAGAAGAGTGGCATTGCAGTCATAGTGGAGCCCGCGCTCAAGGGAACGCTCCTTGACGGCGCCGCGTTCGAAGATGAAGACGGCACTCCCGTCATCGGCCTTACGCTGCGATTTGACCGCATTGATAATTTCTGGTTCACGTTGGTCCACGAAGTTGCGCATCTCTGGAAGCACATTCACGGCCATGAGGCGTTTCTTGATAATCTTGACACCGACTCCGATGATAAACGTGAAATCGAGGCAAATCGAATCGCAAAAGAAGCGTTAATCCCCCGCCTGGCATGGAAACGCAGCGACGCGTTTTTAAACCCTTCGTATGGAGCCATCGATAGCCTCTCACGGGAACTAAAAGTTCACCCTGGGATTATCGCTGGACGCATTCGGAAAGAGCGAGAGAACTACACCATCTTCGGCGACCTAGTCGGCCAGGGCGAAGTGCGGCGTCATTTCAATATTTCGGAAGCAGAGGCCTGATCATGAATCTTTCGTACGTTCCCGTGATTGCCGCCAAAAGGGGCGAATTCCGAGCCCTTGAAACGCTCCAAGCACCCATTGCAGACAGGATCATTCCCGCCTTTGAATTGCCAGCCCAACCTGACAAGAACCTGTTTGAAAAATCAATATCGCGCACCGCCACCGCTGCGGGAAAAGCCTGGCAGGGAAGAGCTGCGTTTCTCGATATCTCGAAATGGCGCTCAAACGCAACCACGGAAACCGGCATCCATATTCTAGAGTACGCATTCTCTCAGTTTATTTCAGCGGGAGTGCGGACGAGCCCAATAATTGGATACGATCGGCGAGATGATCCTGCTTACCGTCGGGCTCTTCGCAACATCCGGGAAAGACACAGCGTAACTCCGTGCTTGCGATTCGACCGCGAAGCGATCCGGGACGACATGCGAGACATGGAGTACTTTTCCGACGAGCTCGGAGGGTTGCTGAACGAACTTGATCTCGACGCTCAAAATTGCTATGCAATGCTTGATTTTCAGGACGTAACGTCGACGACCGTTCCGGACATGGTTGATTTTGCTGAACGTGGCATTCGTTCGCTCAAATCAATGGGATTCAAGACTGTACTTGTTGTTGGGGGATCGATGCCCGCCACAGTAAACGGGGCCGTCGAGGAACGGGATGCGGAAGGATGTGTCACTCGCGTCGAAGCGCTGGCGTGGAAGACGATCCTCTCAGCCTTGCGGGACGAAGCAGTCGTTTTTGGCGACTACCCAATTCGAAATCCTGTTGCCCCCGAGGGGGTAATCGCACCCGACGCAAACGCCAAGATCAGATACACGATCGAGAATCAATTCTTTGTCGTGCGAGGTCACACAAAGCGAGAAGATTCTCTAGGCATTCAGCACCAACGCCTTGCGGAAAGGCTAATTACATCGCACCACTATGTCGACCCGAGCACAAGCTGGGGCGACAGCCAGTTGCAGCAATGCGCCCTCGGGTTGATTCAAATCAAAGACGCAACCGCGATGATCGCAATTGACACAAATCGACATATCGTCGCCGTCGTGACAGAAGTATTCGAGCACCAGGTCAGTGTCGCCTCGGTCTAGCAGGCTGCTGAAATACCGCCCGCAGATCGCTTCGCCTCTCGGGCAATATG
>CBIHPH010000060.1:0-25164 GCA_966212105.1 uncultured Rhizobacter sp. | reverse complement strand
TCACCCCGGTGAAAACCGGGGCCCACTGCACCCAGTGGGTACCGGCGTTCGCCGGCATGACCTGCGCGGGGGGCCATGCCGAGCCCCGCGATCGAACAACAAAGACGTCACCCCGGTGAAAACCGGGGCCCACTGCACCCAGTAGGTACCGGCGTTCGCCGGCATGACCCGCGCCGGGGGCCATGCCGAGCCCCGCGATCGAACAACACAGATGTCACCCCGGTGAAAACCGGGGCCCACTGCACCCGGTGGGTACCGGCGTTCGCCGGCATGACCCGCGCTGGGGGCCATGCCAAGCCCCGCGATCGGACAACATCGATGTCATTGCACCGAACTCGCGGGAGCCATCAATCAGGCCGTGGCCGCCAGGGCCGTCGCGAAATCGGCCTGCAGATCGGCGAAATCCTCGATGCCGATGGACAGGCGGATCAACGATTCGGCAATGCCCATGGACTCGCGCCGGGCACGCCCCATCTCGAAGAAGATGGTGTGGGCCACTGGAATGGCCAGGGTGCGGTTGTCGCCCAGATGGCTCGACTTGATCACCACCTTCAGCGCATCGAGGAACGCAAACACATCGCGACGGTCGTCCAGCTCGAAGCTCATCAAGGCACCGGACTGCCGGAAGAGCCGCTTGGCCCGGGCGTGCTGCGGATGATCCTCGAGCCCCGGATGGTGCACCTTCGACACACCCGGCTGGGCTTGCAGCCATTGGGCCAGGCGAAGGGCGTTGTCGCAGGCGCGGTCCATGCGCAAGGCAAGGGTCTCAGCTCCGGTGGCGATGCGGTGGGCGTTTTCGCCGCTCATCGTGCCGCCCATGTCGCGCAGGCCCTTCTTGCGCACTTGCAGCAGCCCCCAGCCGGCCGGCGGCCCGGATTTGTAGGTGTCGATGATGTTGGGGTAGCGTGTCCAGTCGTACCGCCCCGTGTCCGTGACAGCACCACCGAGCGCGTTGCCATGGCCGCTGATCGACTTGGTCAGCGAATTGATGGACAGGCCGGCCCCGACCGTTGCAGGACGGAACAGGTAGGGCGTGGTCATCGTGTTGTCGACGACGAACAGCACCCCGCGCTCGGCGCAGAGGCGGCCGATGCCTTCCAGGTCGGCCACCTGGGTGACGGGGTTGGCAATGGTCTCGGTGAAGACGAGGCGGGTCTCGGGACGCATCGCCGCAGCCACCTCGGCCGCATCGGTGGCGTCGACGAGCGTCACCGTGCAGCCGATCCCGTCGAGCGTCTGCATGAGGCTGTTGGTGTTGCCGAACAGGAACCGGCTGGACACCACGTGGTCCCCCCGGCGAAGCAGCGAGAGCAGCACGCCGGCGATGGCCGCCATGCCGCTGCTGAAGGACACCGTGCCGGTGCCCTCCTCCAGCAGCGTGATCTTGCGCTCGAGGGCCGCGAGCGTGGGACTGCCCTGGCGGCCATAGACATGGCCGCTGCGTTCGCCCTGGAACACCGCCGCCAGGTCGCGTGCGGTCTCGTAGCCGAAGGCCACGGCGGTGTGGATGGGTTCATGGGTGGCGCCATGCACCACGCCCGTGAAATGGTCGGCGTGCAGCAGGCGGGTGGTGGGTCCGAGGGTCATCAAAAGTCTCCTGGCACAGGGTTGGGACGCGGTCGTCGGCGAGAATCGCGGACTGTCGATTCGATTTCACCATGATTGTCCTCAAGAACATCACGCTGCGCCGCGGCACGAAGGTCGTGCTGAACGATACCAGCGTCACGCTGCAACCCGGCGAGAAGATCGGTCTCGTCGGCCGCAACGGCGCCGGCAAGTCGTCGCTCTTTTCGCTGCTGACGAACCGGCTCCAGGCCGACGGGGGCGATCTGTCGTTCCCGCCTCGCTGGCGGGTGTCCGAGGTGGCGCAGGCCATGCCGGAGACCGACCAGCCCGCCACCGATTTCGTGCTCGAGGGCGACACGCGGCTGATGGAGGCCCAAGCGTCCCTCGCTGCGGCCGAAGCGGCCGACGATGGCCATGCCATGGCCGAAGCCCACCAGGCCATTGCCGAGGCCGGCGGCTTCGAAGCCCGCCCGCGGGCGCAGGCCCTGTTGATGGGGCTCGGGTTCCGCATCGATCAGGTGGACGACCCGGTCAACAGCTTCTCCGGCGGCTGGCGCATGCGGCTGCAGCTCGCCCGCGCGCTGATGTGCCCGGCCGACCTGATGCTGCTCGACGAACCCACCAACCACCTGGACCTGGACGCGCTCGTCTGGCTCGAGGCCTGGCTGCAGCGGTACGAGGGCACCATGATCGTCATCAGCCACGACCGGGAATTCCTCGATGCGATCACCAAGGTGACGGTCCACCTCGATGAGACGAAACTCACGCGGTACACCGGCAACTACACCGCGTTCGAAGAGATGCGTGCAGAGCGGCTGGAGCAGGCCCAGGCGAACTATGCGAAGCAGCAAGAGCGCATGGCGCACCTGCAAAAGTTCATCGACCGCTTCAAGGCAAAAGCCAGCAAGGCCAAGCAGGCACAGAGCCGGGTGAAAGCGCTGGCGCGCATGGAAAAGCTCGGGCCGGTGCTTACGAGCAGCGACTTCCAGTTCGAATTCCGGGAACCGTTGAGCCTGCCCAACCCGATGCTCGCCTTCTCGATGATGAACTGCGGCTACGCAGGCGTGCCCATCGTGCGCGACATCAACCGCTCGGTGCTCGCCGGTCAGCGCATCGGCATCCTCGGGGCCAACGGCCAGGGGAAATCCACGCTGGTCAAGACCATCGCGAAGAACATCCCGCTGATCTCCGGTGAAGTCACGGAAGGCAAAGGCCTGTCGATCGGCTACTTCGCCCAGCAGGAACTCGATGTGCTTCAGCTCGACGACGGCCCGCTGATGCACATGGTGCGCCTGGCGCGCGACGTGGGCCCGCCCGGCCGCGAGCAGGAACTGCGCGATTTCCTGGGCTCGTTCCGGTTCGTGGGCGACATGGTGACGCAACCCGTCGGATCGCTCAGCGGCGGCGAAAAAGCCCGGCTCGTGCTCGCGATGCTCGTCTGGCAGCGCCCCAACCTGCTGCTCATGGACGAACCGACCAACCACCTCGACCTCACCACGCGTGAAGCGCTCAGCATGGCGCTCAACGAGTTCGAAGGCACCGTGATGCTCGTCAGCCACGACCGTGCCTTGCTGCGCGAGGTGTGCGATGAGTTCTGGCTCGTCAGCGGCGGTGAAGTCAAGCCGTTCGACGGAGACCTGGACGACTACCAGAAGTGGTTGCTCGACACCTCCAGGGAAATGGCCAAGGCGGCGAAGGAAGCCGGTTCGGCGAAAGCCAAGGCCAAGGCTCAAAAGCCTGCCGTGAAGGAAGACCGCAAGGCCGGCGCCCAACAGCGCCAGAAGCTTGCCGAGCAGGCCAAGCCACTGAAGACCGAGCTCTCCGCCGTGGAGCGCCGCATCGAAGCCTTGTCCAAGGACAAGGCCGACATCGAGGCGGCCGCCGCGCGCAGCGATGTCACGCCCGCCCAGCGGGTGGAGCAAGGCAAGCGCCTCAAACAGATTGAGACCGACACCTCGGCCGCTGAGACGCGCTGGCTCGAGCTCACCGAGGCACTCGACAAGCTCTCGGCCGGCTGAGGCAAGTGGCTGCCGGGGCCTGACGAGGCGCCGTGCAGCCAAATCACCGCAAGGGATGCAAGGTCTTTACATCGCTCGCGATTACATAGCACGCTAATCAATTACAGTCTTGCCCATGCCAAGACGCCATCGGCGCTCGGCTCGCTCCACTGCCTGCGGGCCCAGCGGCTGGGGCGATTCCTGAAACCACCGTGCCCATGCATCGACATCCAAGGAAACATCCATGAGCCTCGAAAAAGTCCTCTACACCGCCACCGCCACGTCCACCGGAGGCCGCGAAGGCAAGTCCAGGTCGTCCGATGGCGTGCTCGACATCCGGCTGACCACGCCGAAGGAACTCGGGGGTGACGGCGCCGTCGGCACCAACCCTGAACAACTGTTCGCCGCCGGCTACTCGGCGTGCTTCATCGGCGCAATGAAGCTGATTGCCGGCCGGATGAAGGTCACCCTGCCCGCCGACTTGTCGATCACCGCGAACATCGGCATCGGCCCCATTCCCGCAGGGTTCGGCATTCAGGCCGAACTCAAGATCTCGGTCCCGGGCATCGAGCGCGGCGTCGCCGAACAGATCGTCGCCGCAGCACACGAGGTGTGCCCGTATTCGAACGCAACCCGCAACAACATCGACGTGACGCTCACGGTGGTCTGAGAACCCCGTTCACAGGGCGCGCATCAGCTCGAGCATGAGCGCCACGCGCGCCTTGGGCGGCGTCAGGTCGCCGGCGGCCGGGAAGGCATCTCCCGGCTTGTCGGCCACGGCCCCGTTGGCGCACCGGCTGCTGCGCCACACCGTGATCCCGCCCGCCCGGGCTTCCTGCAACGCAGCGTCCAGCGCCTCGTGCACGGTGCCGTTGCCGGTGCCCACCACGACGATTCCCCTCGTGCCCAGGGCACGCAACGCCTCGACGATTGCCCCGTCGGCGCCTGCATGGCTCGCCACCAGGTCAACACGCGGCCAGGCCTCACCTTCCGCAGGCCAATGCCAACCGGGCAGCGGCGTGTCCCTCGGCAGCTCACGGTGCCATGCCACCACGCCCTGGGCCACGTGCCCCAGCGGTCCGGCATCGCCTGCCTCGAATGCATCCAGCCGCGATGTGTGCGCCTTGCGAACGTCCCGCGCGGCGAACACGGATCCTGCCATCACCGCCAGCACACCCGTGGCGGCCGCATCGCTGGCCACCGCCACGGCGTCGCGCAGGTTGCCCGGGCCATCAGGTCGGGCCGCCGTCGCCGGCCGCATCGCTGCGGTCAGCACCACGGGCTTGGCCGGAGCCAGCACCCGCTGCAGAAAATAAGCGGTTTCCTCGAGGGTGTCCGTGCCGTGGGTGACCACCACCCCAGCCACCGCCGGCGAGGCCAAGTGGTGCGCGATGCGCTCGACCAGCTGGCGCCACACGCCATACGACATGTCCTTGCTGTCCACCTGCGCCACCTGTTCGCACACGATCCCGGGCGGCAGCCCTGGCACCGCGCGCAGCAAGTCGTCCACCGCGAGCTGCGCCGCCCGGTAGACCCGTTCGTCACCGCCGGGCAACGAGGTGCCCGCAATCGTTCCGCCGGTGCCAAGCACCACGATCGTGTTCGCCTTTTGCATTTTTCACTCAGCTGGATAAAAATACAGCCCACTGGATGTCCGTTCAGCCCCGCAACCCGATCAGGCGGGCCCCACAAGGAAGCTCATGCAAGACGCCCCGAAACTCACCGAACGCCAGCAGCAGATCCTGGACTTGGTGCAAAGCGCCATCGAACGCACCGGCGCCCCACCCACCCGGGCCGAAATCGCAAGCGAACTGGGCTTTCGTTCCGCCAACGCCGCCGAGGAACACCTTCAGGCGCTGGCGCGCAAGGGGGTCATCGAGCTCGTGGGCGGCACCTCGCGGGGCATCCGGCTGAAGTCTGACACACTGCGCGCGCTCAACGAAACACGTGGCAAGCAGTTCAGCCTGCCGCTGCCCAGCCTGTCGCAGCTGTCGCTGCCGCTCGTGGGCCGCGTGGCCGCCGGCAGCCCCATCCTGGCCCAGGAGCACATCGACCAAACCTACCTGATGGAAGCCAGCATGTTCACGCGCCGTCCCGATTACCTGCTCAAGGTGCGCGGCATGAGCATGCGCGACGCCGGCATCATGGACGGCGACCTGCTCGCCGTTCAGAAAACCAAGGAAGCGAAAAACGGGCAGATCGTCGTGGCCCGCATTGGCGACGACGTCACCGTCAAACGCCTGAAGCGCACCCGCACCACCATCGAACTGTTGCCCGAAAACCCGGATTTCGAACCCATCGTCATCCCGTTCGGCGATGTCGACTTCGAGCTGGAAGGCCTCGCCGTGGGGCTCATCCGCAGCAACCTGCAGTTGTGACGCCATGGCGGCGATCAAAGCTCCGAAGGCCCGCACCGCCGACGATTGCGAGCGCCTCGAACAACTCCCCAACATCGGCCCTTCGCTCGCCGCCGACCTGCGCCTGATCGGCATCCACCATCCGCGCGACCTGCGTGGCCAGGATGCCTACACGCTCTACCGCCGCCTGTGCACGGCCACCGGCCTCCGCCAGGACCCGTGCGTGCTCGACACCTTCATGGCAGCCACCGATTTCATGCGGGGCGCACCGCCGGCCCCGTGGTGGGCGTACACCGCCCAGCGCAAGCTCAGGTTCGGCACGATCTGACATCCCTGCAACAGGGAGCGGCCGGGCCACGATCATCCGAGGAGGCAGGTCAGCGCAGGTCGCGCCGCCGCCATCCAAGCACGGATGGCCGCGGGACGAGAAATCCGCCGTCCATTCGGGCCGGGGCCGACGGGTGATCCTGGACGACGGCAGCACACTTGCCCAGGGTCTGATACCTTTCGCCACCTTCAAACAACATCAGGAGACTTGCGTGAGCAGTTTGCACGAGGGCCTGCGCGCTTTGCCCCCCGGCGCCCTCGCCGCGATGCGTCGCGGCGTGGAAAAGGAAAGCCTGCGTGCCCTGCCCCAAGGCGGGCTGGCGCTCACACCTCATCCGGCCGCGCTCGGTTCGGCCCTGACCAATCCGAACATCACCACCGATTTCAGCGAATCCCAGATCGAATTGGTGACCGGCGTACACGGCAGCGCGGACGCCTGCGTGGACGAACTCACCCGCATCCACCAGTTCGTCTACAGCGCCATCGGCGATGAAATGCTGTGGGTCAGCAGCATGCCGTGCAGGCTGCCCGTGGACGAGACCATTCCGATCGGCCGCTACGGCCTGTCGAACGTGGGCCGTGCCAAAAGCGTGTATCGCATGGGGCTGGGACACCGTTATGGCCGGCGCATGCAGACCATCTCCGGCATCCACTACAACTGGTCGATGCCGGGCATCACGAACAACGGCTACTTCTCGCTGATCCGCAATTTCCGCCGCCATTCATTCCTGCTGCTGTACCTCTTCGGCGCCTCGCCCGCGGTGTGCTCATGCTTCGTCGAAGGCCGTGAGCATGAATTGCAGCGCCTGGGCAGCGATTCGCTCTACATGCCCCACGGCACCTCCCTGCGCATGGGCCGTCTCGGCTATCAGAGCGATGCCCAGTCGTCGCTGGCCGTGAGCTACAACGGTCTCGAAGGGTATGCCGCATCGCTGCAGGACGCCCTGACCCACCCGTATCCGCCCTACGAGGCGATCGGCGTGCGCAACCCGGCCGGCGAATACAACCAGCTCGCCACGAGCTTGCTGCAGATCGAAAACGAGTTCTACGGCACCATCCGCCCGAAGCGGGTGATCTTTCCGGGCGAGCGGCCGCTGCATGCGCTGCGCGAACGCGGTGTCGAATACGTGGAGGTGCGCTGCATGGACCTCGATCCGTTCGAACCCGTCGGCATCAGCGCCCAAACCATGCGGTTCATCGACGTCTTTCTGTTGCATTGCCTGCTCAGCGACAGCCCGTTGGACAGCCCCGAAGAGATCGCCGCCCTCGCCCGCAACCAACACCGCGCGGCCGCACGCGGCCGGGAACCGGGCCTGCGGCTCGAACGCCAGGGCCGGGATGTGACGCTCGTGGAGTGGGCCGAGGAATTGCTCGACGGCTGCGCGCCACTGGCTGACACGCTCGACGAAGCCCTCGGCACCACCGGCCACCGGGAGGCCCTCGACGCGGCGCGCGCCTCGCTCGCACAGCCACACACCTTGCCTTCGGCTCGGGTGCTCGAGGCGACGACACAGCAGCACGGTGGTTCCTTCATCGAGTTCGCAAGAGCGCGCTCCGCGGACACGCAACGCCAGCTCACCTCACAGCCGCTTCCTCAAGCACAGGCACAGCATTTCGCGGCGCTCGCCCAGGCTTCGATGGCTGAGCAGTCCGTCATCGAAGCGGCGGACACGATGCCGTTCGAGGCCTATCGGCAGGCGTATCTCGACATCTCCCGGCTCGGTGCGCCTGGCAGCTCGCGCTGAGAACGGGGGCATGCGGGTGCTCGGCAGGCCTCAGCGTCCACTCAGTGCTGCTTGGGGACGAAGATGAAATCACCCTCTGCATGTCCTGCGAAACGGATCGGTGCGTAGTCCGGCCGCTGGCTCAACCCGAGCTCCCGCGCGCGCCAGCCGAACCGTGCCGACACTTCGTCAAACACGCGTTGGGCCTCGATCGGCCGGTCCACCGCGCCAAGCACGTCAAGCAGACTGCGCGTGAACAGCGAGTTCTTTCCCGCGCCGCCGTCGACCACCGGCTCTTCGCCGCCCGAGGTCATGGCCACGCGTGCACGCAGTTGCGCCAACCGGTTCAGCGCCCTGGTTCGGGACTCGGCACTCAGCTCCGCATCGACCGAACCAAGCGCCGAACGTGCCATCGTTCCTGAGTAACATGAATCTGCCACCACCAGCACCTGGCGCGCCGGGATCGCATTGAGTTGATCGGTCACGTCGAGGACCGAGATCCAATTGCTGCGAAGATGGCGCTCGCCATCCACGGGGATCCAATAGCCTCGTCCGGTGACCGGATCCACGTCTCCATGGCCCGCATAGAACAACAACAACCGGTCATCGTCGCCGAGTTGCTCGCGCAGGCTGCTCAAGGCTCCAAGGATTTCGCGTCGCGTCGCGTTCACCATCAGGGTCGTTTGAAAGCCGAAGCGTTGTTCGAGCAAGGCCTTGATTTTCCGCCCGTCCTTCAGCGGCGTATCGAGCACGGGCCAGTGCTCGTAGGCCTGGTTCGCGATGATCAACGCATGCGCATCGCCGCGAATGTTCAACTCGGTCGGCGCAATCCCGGCCTGGTCACGAACGCCCGACGTCAACCGCAAATGGATCTGGGCCTCACGGCCGCGTTCATCGCTGGCCGCAATGTTCAAGGCTTTGGCGTTTTTCAACAGCTTCGGTGCAATCTGGAACACACCTTGCACGTCGACGGCGGCCGGGACACCGTTGATGGTGACCTGACGCACCGGCGCATCACTGATGACCCGCCCCGTGATCGCGCGCCTGCGACGACGCAGCGTGATGCTCCACGTCTCCTGATCTGCAGCACCGGAAGGCATGAGCATCACGGGGTCGAGAATGTGAATGGTGACCTTCGTGGGGGCCGCCGCCAACCCGCTGCTTCGCCGGAACCACTGTGCGGCCTCCTCGGGATCGCGGTTGACGCCCACGCCGCGGTCGAGCAGGGAGGCGAGGTTCATCATCGCGCGCCTGTCGCCGCCATCGGCAGCGCGGCGGTACCAGATGGCTGCCGCAGCCGGGTCAGGGAGCGTTCCAATGCCGGCCTCGTACAACTCGCCAACCCGCGTTTGGGCCCGCGCATCGCCCTTGAGCGCGAACGGCAGCGAGAGCTTGAGCGCCGTGACCGCGTCACCGTTCGGCAAGGCATATTCGCCGCCTGCCTCGGTACAGTCGCGGGCAGGCAGCCTCAATGGATGGCGGGGCGGCGCGTCCGTGGTCGCGGTCCCGGGTTGGCGTGCAGGCATCAGACAGTCGACGATCAGCACCGCTTCGTCGCCACCCAGGGCCGACAAAGGCATGGCGACCGCAGGCGCTGCAGGAGCGCTGCCGCAGGAACAAAGCCAGAATGCGAGGAACGTGATTCCCAACGGCCAGACGAGGAGTGTGAACGGATCAAAAGCGCGCTGCATGAGGGTTTCATCGCGATGGTTCGGCGCGAGTCTAGTGCAGTGTTTCACGCTATGCGGTACTTATGGGCCAGCGGATTTGCCTTCGTGGCAAGGCGCAAACCGCAGCGATACCTCTGGTATCGCGAGGATTTGCAACGCCGCCACGGAGGCAAAGCCGCGGATCCATAAGTGCCGCATAGCGTGAGACACTGCACCAGCGACCTGACGAGGCACCCGGGCTACACGGGTACCAAGGCGGGCTGACCAGCACGCTGCCGAACCATCGGATGCGCCACTGCAGTGTGGGCGGATCCTGGGGCGCTCAACGCATGGCCTGCGTTGAAACCGCACATGCACTGTTCTTGTTCGTGGACACCAGGCAATAGTCGGTGGTCAAACTCGATTCTTCCCACGGGCGCTGGCGCTGGTCCGATTCCTTCAGTACCGCAATGCGCACGCGCTTGAACATCTGCTCGAGCGTCACATCCGGCGTGGCCATCTCACGCAGCAGGTGACGGGTGTACATGCTGTGCGTCTGGTCGGGACCATCATCGGCCACGCTGCCCAGCGCCGTCGAAAACGCAACCAAGGTGCCCGGCGCCGTTTGCATCGCCGCAAGGCCCTGCCCCGCACCGCGCAGCTTCAGCCGCCTGCCGTTGGCACTGAGCCGGTACTGGTTGAGCGGGTTGTTGCGGCAGGCATCGAGGATCAGCAGGTTCAAGCCCTTGCTGTGCCGTGCCAGCCGCGACAGCACCTCGTTCGCGTCGAGGCTTTGCGCGCTCAAGGCATCGCTGTCGCCCATCGGCGCGTCGACCGGAATCAGGTAGTTGCGCCCCCGGATCTGCGCGCCATGGCCAGCGTAGTAGATGAGCCGGAGATCGGCAGCCTCCGTCTCCACGATGAATGCCTGCACGGTCTGAATCATGTCGCGCCAGCCGGCATTGCGAACCAGCCGGGTCTGGAATCCCAGTTTCTGCAATTGCCCCTGCATGGCCTCGGCATCATTGACCGGGTTGCGCAAAGGCATCTCGGGGTAGGTGTTGTTGCCGATGACGAGCGCCTCGCGCCGATCGGCATGGGCAGGCAGGGACCAGGTGGCCCCCAGGATCGTCAGTGCCATCACGGCAGATCGAATGGACAGGACCATGACACTCATTCCGTCAGTTCGGGCGCCAGTTCCGGCACCTCCTCGATCTGCAGCACCAGCCCGGACTTCTGCAGCGCGGAGCGAGCGCTGGCGATGTGACCCGGAGCTGCCTTCAAGTAGTAGTCGCCCAGGCGTGTCGGGCCGGCCACCACGAGCACGCGCGCATCGAGCAAGGCGAGACGAAGCTCGCTCTCGCGCGTCTCGGGACGAAAGGTCACCCGCAGCAAGGGGCCGTCGGCCAGGCCCGGTGCGGCGCCGCGCGATTCAGACCACGGTGTCGACTCTGGCAGCACGAGCATCATGCCCACGCCGATGCCCAGGCCCAGCACCAGACCGGACGCAAGCGGCACGAGCCGTCCGGGCGCCAGCAGACCCGCTGCCGCGTCCAGCCCGGCGCGCAACCGCCCGAGCACCGCGCGAAGCCCCGTGCGCCGCGGCGCCATGCGGGCAGACAGGGCCGCAAAACCGATGTCAGCCGGCACGTCGGCCAGAGCGATCTCGGCTTTCTCCCGCACGGCGGCGCGCATGGATTGCATGAAGGCAAGCTGCGAACGCAGCTCAGGATGGCGGGCGAGCTCGCATTCCATCCACGCGGCATCTTGCGCGCTGATCGTCTCGTTGACGTGAAAAGGCAGCAATTCAAAGAAGCGTTGGCGGTCAGACATGACTTCTCTCCCGGTGCAGCAGCGCTTGCAGGCAGCGCTTGATCTTGGATCGCGCATGGAACAGGCGCGTCTTGACGGTGCCTTCCGGCACGGCTTGCACGCTGGCGATGTCGCTGAGTGACAAGTCCTCGAAAAAGGCCAGGTGCAGGCATTCGCGCTGCACATCGTTCAGGCCGGCCATGCAGCGCACGACGCCGTCGTGGCGCTGCTGACGGGCCAGTGCCACGAAGCCGTCGGCCGCATGTTCGTCAGGCATGTCGGCATGCTCCTCGATGTCTTCATGCTCGGTTGCACGAGCGCGCAGCCGATCGATGGTCTTGTGCCGCGCAATGCCGAGCAGCCAGGTTGAAAACCGCGAATCACCTCGGAAAGCCTTTGGCTTGCGCCAGACCTCCCACAAGGTGTCGCTGACGATCTCGCTGGCCGTCTCGGCGTCGTGGAGGCGGTGCATCACGAACGCGAAGACGCTGCGGCTCGACAGTTCATACAGTCGGCGGAAGGCCGCGTGGTCTTGCTGAGCCACCCGCTCGAGCAGGCCCAGGGCTTGTACGTTGTCCAGTTCCATGTTTCTTGTTGAAGTCCAAGCAAAGTCACTGCCTGGGCGCGATTGCACGCCGAGGCTTGGAAGTACTCCCAGTGCCACCCTCCGAAAGGTACATGGCCGGTGGATGGCCGCTTCATCACATCAGGGCTGCTTCGGAATGAAGACGAAGTCACCCGCCGCGTGCCCTGCGAACCGGATCGGCGCGTAGTCCGGCCGCTGGCTCAACCCGAGCTCCCGGGCACGCCAACCGAACCGTGCCGCCAATTCATCGAACACGCGTTGGGCCTCGATGGGACGGTCCACTGCAGACAGCACGTCAAGCAAACTGCGCGTGAACAGCGAATTCGTTCCGGCTCCGCCATCCACCACGGGTTCCTCCCCGCCGGAGGTCATCGCCACACGTGCACGCAATCTCGCCAGTCGGCTCAGCGCACGGGTTCGCGATTCTGCATCGAGTTCCGCATCCACCGCACCAAGCGCCGAACGCGCCATGGTTCCCGAATAGCAGGAGTCCGCCACCACCAGCACCTGACGTGCCGAAATCGCATTGAGTTGATCGGTCACATCGAGGACCGAGATCCAGTTGCTGCGCAGCTGGCGCTCCCCGTCCACCGGGATCCAATAGCCTCGTCGGGTGATGGGATCCACGTCGCCATGGCCTGCGTAGAACACGAGCAACCGGTCATCGGCTTCGAGCTGTTCGCGCAAGCGGTTGAGCGCCTGGAGGATGTCACGCCGCGTCGCGTTCACCAGGAGGGTTGTATGAAAGCCGAAGCGCTTCTCGAGCACCGCCTTGACCTCCAGACCATCTTTCTGCGGCGTATCGAGCACGGGCCAATGCTTGTACGCCTGGTTCGCGATGATCAAGGCGTGGGCTTCACCCGCCACGTTCGGTGTCGTTGGGCTCGCCGGCCGGACCGGCGTTTCCGGCGTCACGCTCAGGCGGACTTCCGCCTCACGGCCGCGCTCATCGCTGGCGGCAACGCTCAGAACGTCGATCCCCTTCAACCGCTTCCGCGCAATTCGAAACACCCCTTGCCCGTCCACCGCCGCGGGGATGCCATTGACCGTGACGAGACGCACCGGCGCGTCGCTGACCACGCGCCCGGTGATGCCCCGGGTGCGCCTCGGGAGCGTGGCACTCGGCACCGCCTGTTGGGCGGAGGGCGGCGGCAAGACCACGACCGGATCGATGATGTGGATCGTCATCTTCGCGGGCACCGCCGGCAATCCGCTGCTTCGCCGAAACCACCGGGCCGCTTCCTCGGGATCACGGGTCACGCCGACGCCGCGCTCCAGCAAGGAAGCAAGATTGACCATGGCGCGGGTGTCCCCGCGCTCAGCGGCGCGCCGGTACCAGACGGCTGCCGCGGCAGGATCGGCAATGGATCCGATACCACCTTCATACAACTCGCCGACCTGGGTTTGCGCCTGGGCGTCTCCATTCAGCGCGAACGGCAACCACAGCTTCAGGGCGGCGGCCGCATCACGACTCGCCAAGGCGTATTCACCGCCTGCCGCAGCGCAGTCGCGCGCGGGCAGCTTGAGCGGATAGCGAGGCGAAATGCCCGTGGCCAGCGACCCGAGTTGGCGCACGCGCGCAGGCATCAGGCAGTCGACGATCAGCATCTCATCGTCGCCTGTCAGGCGTGGCGAGGAGGTCGACAACACGGCAGGCGTCGCATTCGGCGTGCTGCTGCAGGCCCCAAGCCACGGAGCCAGGAGCAGGACACTCAAGGGCCAGGCCAGGCGTGTGAAGCGATCAAAAGCTCGGAGCATCAATGTTTCATCGAGATGGTTCGGAGTGAGTCTACTGAGGTCACTTTCCAGCGTGGCGCAATCGCTCTCGCCATGAAATGTTCAGCGTTTGCTGCGCGACAACTCAAGGAAGCAAGGCGTTCTGCGTTTGAGTCGGGCCAGCGGGCGCATCGGTTCAATGTATTTGCGGAGATGAGGTGCGCAGGCACTGCCAACATTGGGTTACTTGGCAGCTTGCGAGACACACGAAACTGCCCACCCGCGACATCGAGCTCGCGCGCCACCGATCACGTGAGACCGACGGAGAACAATGCACACAACAGACCTTTATCGTCAGCCCCTGCAGCGACGACATCTTGCAGGACACGTCCATCACTTCTTCCTGTCTGCAGCAACCGTGTTCGCCTGTGCGACAGCACAAGCGCAGTCGACACCATGGACCGGGGAACGTGCCGCTGATGCGGCATGCAGAAATGCCAATGGAGCGACCGATGCGGAATGCATTGCCGCGCGCAAGCGAAAGCAAGAAGAAGAGCGCGCTGGCCGAACACCCGAACTGAGCTCCCCCCAGGCGGTCGGCGACGCACCACTGCCCCCGCAGGGCACGCCGGCCCCACCGCCCGTCGTCACACGCGGTCCATTGAGCGTGCGACGTTCGGAATTGAGCGTCGGCGTCGATCATGCCTTGTCGCCGACGTGGATGATCGGGGGGCAGTTCGGCATGTCACGCGCGCGCCTGCATCGCTACCAGAGCGAAAGGATGCCCGATAAAGAGCCACATCTCCGGAGCGACACAACGGTGAGGTCACGCGGCAGCATGGCTGCGTTGGCGGTCACGCACTACCCGAAGGCGGACGTCTTCATCGACACCGCGCTTGCCTTTCAACGCACCTCATTGCACAACGATCGGCTGGTAAACGACGTGGTGCTGCTCTCCGGCGACACCCGGGGCCGCGCTGTGAGTCTGTCCGTGGCGGCCGGTGACGTCTGGCGCTACCGCGGCGGCATCGCAATTGTCCCTCAGGCCGGGCTTGAATATGCGGACATTCGGGTCGCGCAGCTGCGCACGCGCTTCGCTTACCTCACGCATCCGGACGAGGGTCCCTTCCCCGGCTTTGAGATCTCCGCTCAACACCAGAAAAAGCTGTCCGCCACGGTTGGCGCGCAATTGCAATGGGTTCGCAGCACCGACTTCGGCACGCTCACGCCGTACTTGCGAACGATGCTGCACCAGCGCTTGTGGATGCGCGGAAACGATGTCGTGGCCACGGTCTACGGTGCTGATCCCGTGGTGACCGATCCACAGCTGTTGTCGAGCAAACGCAGCGCCACCCTCGCGGCCGGCGTGCTGGCGCAGTTCATGGACGGCGTCAGCCTGTTCGCCGATCTCGGCGCCACGCGCGGCCAGGGGCAGCTCCATGAAGTACGCCTCGCGATGGGAGTCAAGTTCGAGATTTGAAACGGCCTGTCAACGGCATCGAACCGACGACGACGGCGCGCCAGGTCCCGTGCTCGCTTGTTGCAGGACAAGCCAGAGCGTATGCTGGCCGCGCGCACCACTCGACCCATCACCCATGCCATCCCTTCCGCTCCCCGTCGCATGGCAACGCCACTTCTGGATCGGTGCGGGCGTGCTCTCGGTGCTGCTGGGATTTGCCGGCGTTTTCCTGCCGCTTCTGCCCACCACACCGTTCATCCTTCTGGCCGCGTTCTGCTTTTCCAAGGGCAGCCCACGCTGCGAGCGCTGGCTGCTGGCTCATCCCCGGTTCGGCCCGATGGCCCGCGAATGGCGGGCTCACAGGGCGGTGCCGTTGCGGGCCAAGCAGATCGCCACCGCGATGATGGCTGCGAGTTCAATGGCCTGCTGGTGGTTCCTTCCTCACCCTTGGGCGTGGCTCCCCGGCGTCTGCTGCCTGGCCGTTGCCGTGTGGTTGTGGCGGTTGCCCACTGCAGCGCCGCCGTGAGATGAGCCTCGGAGCAGGCGGCTCGGCCCGTACGCTACCGCGCCTTGCGCGCCACCTCGTAGGCCGCCTGCAGCCGCTGCACCAGCGGCCGGTTGAGTTGCCGCGTGTGGCGATTCCACCGCTGCATCGTGGCGTCAATGTCGGCCTGCAGGCGTGCTGCGAGGTCCATCTCGCCGGAGATGATGGCCCAGACAGCGAACTCGACCCGCACCTCGAAACTGCCGAAGCGTGCCAGAGCCTCCTCGAACTCGTTCCGTGCCTCGGCCCGGCGACCGGCGCTGGCGAGCGTGCGCGCCCACAGCAATGAGATGGTCTCGGCCCGGAAGGCCGGTTCGGTCCGTCGGATGAAAGCCAGGTGCTCCAGGGCCACATCCCAGCGTTCGCCGGCGAAGGCGGCCCGGGCGGCGCCGAGGCGGATCTCGGGATCCGCGGCGAACGGGCCTTTGAGGCACGCCTCGTACTGGCTCGTGGCCTCGTCGGCCTCACCCGCTTCCAGCAGCGCCTCGGCCAGGCGCATCTGCGTCTGCGCCGTGGGGGCATAGGCATGGGCCGACCGCGCTTCACGCAGCGCACGCCCAGGGTCGATCGTTTGCACCGCCGCGCTCAGGGCCTGGCGGGCACCGCGTTCCAGCCGCGAGGCCGGCAGGTACACCGCGACGAAATAGACAATGCTCCCCAGGATCGGGAAAGAAAACAGCACGATGAGCCAATACATCTCCTGCCGGTTGCGGATGGCATGGACGGCAAAGAACAATGCGACGAGGACGTGCAGCCCCAATCCAATGAAAGGCATGATGTTTGGTTCTCTCTTGATTTGAAACGTGGTGCGGTCAGCCGGCCGGTGCCGTTTGGGGCATTTCGCGGTACAGCCGGCCGTGTGCATCGATGGTCAGGAAACCCACGCCCTGCTCGCGCAGGAAGGCATGTGCGCCCTCGCCCATGAGCATCGCCAGGGTGGTGAGCGCGCCCGAGGCCAGGCAGGCGGGGCCGACGACACTCACGCACTGCCAATGCGTGACCGGCCAGCCGGTGCGGGGGTCGATGATATGGCAGTAGCGGCGGCCATCCACCTCGAAGGCTCGTTCGTAGTCCCCACTCGTGGCCAGCGCACCGTGCGTGAGTTCGATGCTCGCGATGACCTCTCCGGCCCGCCGAGGATGGGCAATGCCGATCCTCCATGGCACCCCGTTCGGATGCGGTCCGACAAGACTGACGTCGCCGCCGAGGTTCACGGTGCCGCCATGGATGCCGGCCTCACGCAGCATCGCGGCCGCGCGGTCGGCCGCGTATTCCTTGGCGAAGCCGCCGAAATCGAGTTCCATGCCGGGCCGTCGCAGCGCGAGGGTTTCGCCGTCCCAATCGGCCAGCGGCCAGCCCACATCGGGCAGCAGCTCGGCCACCGCTTCGGCCGAGGGCAGGCGGGCCGCCTTGAAATCCCACACCCGGCGAAGAATGCCGGACGTGATGTCGAACAGGCCCTCACTGGCCTCGAACAGCGTGTCGGCGAAACCGAGCAGTCCCGCCGTCTCGGCATCGACGGCGATGCGCTCGCCCGAGCCGGCCGCGGCGTTGATGCGCGAGACGATGCTGTCGGCCCGGTAACGCGAGTACTTGGCTTCGAGGCGCCGTACCTCGTCGATGGCCCGCCGTGCTGCGACTGAGGCGTCGGCTTCACTGTCCGCGCACAGGCGCAACTGGCACACCGTGCCCATGGCCTCGAATTCGAAACCGAAATCGGGCGTCATCGGCCGCAGGCGCTCATCAGAACGATTTGCTCACACCCAGCTGGACGATGTCGGCGAACAGCGGATCGAGGCCCGGAGACCCGCCGCCGCCCGCGCGCAAGCCGGACTTTTGCGTGTAGCGCTCATACTTCACATCGCCCGTCCAGTCGTCCCACCGCACCTGCAGCTTGATGCCGAGCGTCAACGCACCGAAGGCAGACATGCGCTGGTCCACCGTCGAATACGCCGGGCTGCCCGCGCAGCCAGGGAACACGAGGACATCCGGTGAAGGATCGCAATAGAACCTTGCCGCGCTCTGCGTGTAGTAACGAACCGATGGCGTGAGCGACCACAAGTCACCGAACGACTGCACCCAGGCCGCCTCGACCGTGTGCGCCGAAATGCCGAAGCTGTCCTTGTAGAAGCGGTAGCTGCTGCGCACGGTGCTGCCGAGCGAAGCCACGTGGTGGTTCCAGCGCGTGAGCACCGTGCCCTGTCGACGGGTGTCGGGCCGTCGGTCGAACGCCTTGTACGGATCGCTGAAATACCCACGACCGTGGCGGTATCCCACGTTGACCTGCACCACATCGTTGGCGGTGAGCACCCGGGTCACGCCCACCATGCCTTCGTTGGTGCGTCGGCGTTCGTCGAGCGTGGGGTCGTCGCTCGAACCGATGCGGTCGCGCGTGGCGCCCACGCCGGCATGCCAGGTGGTGTTGTTGTCCTCGCTGGCCAGGCGCCCCTCGACGGCCAGTGCGTTCGATTCGAAATCGTGCTCGCTCGACGAGGCCAGCCCGACCGCCACGGCGGCCCGGTGGAAGTGGCGCGTCACCTTGACGTCACCGGCCTTGCGGTAGTCGCTCATGCCGCCGGGCGACTTGGTGGCGCCGGAGACCGAGCTGTAGTACGTGGGCGTGGCGCCGGACACTTCGTCCACCGTGGCACCCGCCTCCACGGACCATTCGCTGCCGATCGGCACCACCACCTGCACGGAGGGCGACTTGACCCGGATGCGTTCAAATTTTTCCTGCGCCGGGCGCGTCTCGCCAGGGTAGTTGGCCTCGACCTTCTGGAAGTCCTTGTAGTACAGGTACTTCAGCGCGATGCTGCCCTTCTCCGGCGCCGTCTCGGCCATGGCAGGCGAGGCCACGAGCCCCGGCAGGCTCAAGGCCGCTGCCACGATGGAGCCCAGGCGCCGCGGCGGTGTGCGCTCAGTTGCAGCCACAGCCACCTCCTCCCACGCCGGCCCCGCCACTGGCGTTTTCCTTGCTCGCATACACATGCAGCGCATTGCGCTGTTCGAGGGCGTCACCCCCCATCGACATCTCGGGCTTGGCAAGCGCGCCCTTTTCCCAGGCCTGCGGCGGCACGATGGCCGAACAGCCCCCCAGTAGCAGCACCAGCAGTGCCGACATGCCCAAATATTTCATCGGTGGATGCGTGTTGTGTTTCTTGTTGGTTTACCTCGCGGCCGGCAAGGCCGCCACGATGGCCTGCTCGAGGGCCTCGCGCTGGTCAGCCCGGAAGCCGACGTGCACCTGGATGACCTTGCCGTCGGGTGCGATCAGCACGGAGCTCGGCATGCCCTTGAGCTGGTAGCGGCGGGCGGTGTCCCCCTTCGGGTCGAAGGCCGTGACGAACCTGGCGGGAACCTGGGCAAGGAACCTGGTGGCGTCCTCGGTCTTGTCGTCGAGATTGACACCCACCACCTGCAAGCCCTGCGGACCGTACTTGGCCTGCATGTCGTTCATCCAAGGAAAAGACTGCCGGCACGGGCCGCACCACGAGGCCCAGAAATCCACGTAGACGAGCTTGCCCTTGAGTTGGTCGAGACTCACCGATGCGGCCGGCCCGGGCAGGTCGATGGCCGGGGCCTGCTGCCCCGGTTCCACCGCCTGCACGCCTCCCATGGCCATGGCGCAAGCCACCACCGCGACAGCGATCCTTCCTCCCCCGCCCCACTTCCTCAAAATACGTCCTCTTACGTCTTTTCGGGCATCGAGGCCCGCTCCGCAGTGAGTAGCAGGACGCTTGCCAGGGTGCGGCACCGGGCGCCGGAGCGGGATACTGGCGCAATTGGTCACCCGAACCTGCCGGGATTTGTCAATGACCGCCGGCAATCAGCCGGTCTTGTCGTCCGCCCCGAAGTTGCGCAGGCCCTGGAACACCAGCCGCTGCGGGCCCGGGAACTCCACCTTCTCGGTGTTGAGTGCGTCGAGGATGGCGAGGTTGACCTCGGATTTCACACGGTCCTGCTCGTTGTTCGGATCGGTGAGCCAGTACCGCACCGTCAACTCCATGCCGTTGGCCACGAAGTTGGTGAGCTGCACGACGGGCGCCGGATCGCGCAGAACGCGCTGGTTGCCCGCGAGCGCCGCCTCCAGCTTGGGTTGCAGCGCCCGAACATCCGTGCCATAGGCCACCAGCACCACCACGCTGATCAGCACCTGCGATTCGGCCGTCACGAGCGAAGCATTCTCGACCCGCTGGGTGATCAGCACTTCGTTGGGCACGATGGCCTCTCGGCCGTTGGTCGCCCGAATCACGGTATAGCGGGTGCGGATGTCGGAGATGCGACCTTCGAAATTGTCGACCTTGACCACATCGCCGATGCGCAGGCTGCGCTCGGCCAGGATCACGAACCCGCTCACGTAGTTCGCCGCGATCTTCTGCAGGCCGAAGCCGATGCCCACGCCGGCCGCCCCGCCGAGCACGCTGAGTGCCGTCAGGTTGATGCCGACCGCCGACATCGCGAAGATGATCCCGAGGAACAACAGCACGACCCGCACGAGGTTGGCCGCCACCTTGCGCAGCGACAAGTCGTTGCCCGTGCCCTTGACCACCTTCTTCTCGATCGCCGCGGAGATCCACAACACCAGCACCATCACGACCGCGGCGGTCAGCGAGCCCTCCAGCATCGTGCGCACCGACACGGTTGCCCCACCGATTTTCAGGCGGATTCCATCGAGCGCGTCGAGCACCGCCGGCATGACCCCGGTGATCCACAGCACCGCGATGATCCACGCAAGCCAGGAGATCGTGCGTTCGGAGGCGCGAGCCCATGCAGAGGTGGGGAAGGCATACGACAGCACGCGCACCGACAGGCGGATGGCCACGAGCGACCACAATACCGGCACCGCCACCTTCAGCACGGCGCCCTTGACGATGCCGGCGAGCAGGAACTGCGCAAGCAGTGCGAACATCAAAGCGAGCACCGGGAACAGCACGCCATCGAAGATCCGGCGTCCGAAGATCACGGCCCCCTCGATCTTGAGCAGGCGCCGCAGCAGCCGGCAGGCCACCCAGGATGCGCCGAGGCAGGCGGCCAGCACACCGCCCTCGCGGAGCGCCGCCCAGCTGGTGAATGCTTCAAAAACTTCCCGGAGTTCGTCGAAATTGATGTTGGGGTTCATGGGTCCGTCACGGCGCGGCCGGTGGGGCCGCGCCGCGTGCAAAAAATACGAGTCAGAGGTCGGCGAGCGCGCGCAGGTGCGCCGCCACGCTGCGCCCGAGCGCACCGAGGGTGTAGCCGCCTTCGAGACACGACACGATGCGGCCCTGCGCATGGCGCTCGGCCACCTGCCGCACGCGGCGGGTGATCCATTCGTAGTCGGCCTCCACGAGGCCGAGTTGGCCGAGGCTGTCCTCCCGGTGGGCATCGAAACCGGCGGAAAAGAAGATCATCTGCGGCTTGAAGTCCTCCAGCCGCGGAATCCACTTCGCCTCGATCAGCTCCCGGATCGCTTCGCCGCCCGTGCGGGGCGATACCGGCACATTGACCATGTTCGCGCCCTGGGGGACCGTGCCGCTGCCCGGGTAGAGCGGATGCTGAAAAAAGCTGACCATCAGGATGCGTTCATCCCCGGCGACGATGTCCTCGGTGCCATTGCCATGGTGGACATCGAAATCGACGATGGCCACCCGCTCCAGCCCGCGCTTGTCAAGTGCATGCCGGGCAGCGACCGCCACGTTGTTGAAGAAGCAGAACCCCATGGTCTCATGGCGGGTGGCATGGTGGCCCGGCGGGCGCACGGCACAGAACGCGTTGTCCACATCGCCATCGATCACCGCATCGGTGGCAGCCACCGCGGCGCCGGCCGCGCGCTGCACGGCTCGCCAAGTGCCAGGGCAGCCCACCGTGTCCGGATCGAACGCCCTGGATGCCCCCTCGGCCTCGACCTGCAACAGCGCGTCACGCAGTTCGGCGACATAGCGCTGGTCGTGCGCCAGGGCCACATCGGCCAGGTCCACCAGGGGCGCCTCACGGTGCACGAGCACCGCGTCCAGTCCGCTCGCGAGCAACTGGTCGCGGATGGCGCCCAGCCGTTGCGGGCTTTCCGGGTGACCCGGGCCCATGTCGTGACCGGCGCAATCGGGGTGGCTGTAATAGGCGGTTGCCATGCGTGATTCGGTTTGCTGGTTCGGGTATGGTGCACCAATCGCGCCCAGACGCCTTCCGTCCCAAACTTCGCCAGGAGGGAGCCCTCACGTGTGCGAGGATCATTCGTCCCACTCATCCGGGGCGTCAACCAGATTAGCACGACCATCTGGCACAAAGCACCCGGACCATGGAGGGTCGCGGATCGTTCAGCTGGCGCAATCAATGCGCACCGTGCATGGCTCGACTGCGCGCCCGGCTCATCACCGACTGGATACCATCCGGCCTCACCGGCGCGCGCCCGAACGCGCCTTCGTGTTCCATGCAGGCCCCTTGAGTTCAGTGATGGTGAGCCTGGTTCACGTTGTCATTGATCCCTCTTGATCGACGTAGCGCATCGGCTTGCTGCGCATCGATTCCAAATCAGCTTTCCATGTCACCGGCGAGAACACGACTGAGCACGTCGGCGACACGGACCCACACCTCGCGCAGCAATTCAGGATTCTTGACGTACTCTTCATACGTATAGGCCTTGTCGTTGTCTCCATGGAGCGTTGAAATGACACGAGTGCGCTGCCAGACCAACGTGCCGTCGGGCCTCTTCATCACCGCCGATACGTTGAGCATGGGGTACATCTGTGCGCCGAACATCGGTGACGGCAGGAATCCATAGGCGTTGACGGTCAGCGTCACGGAGGCATCCGGCTGACCGGCACCTTCGCTGAAGGTCATGCGGCTCCTGGCGTTGGCGGCCCGGGCAAACTCTGCCTTGACGATCTGCTGCACGGAAATGTCATTGGCCTTCATAAGGTTCAGCAGCACGGCCTTGGGCTCCGACGACGCCCCGGATGCAGCCAGAGCGCCGACCGGGCCGGCAATCGCGCCCGCCAGCGCTTGACCACGGCTCTGGTAGAACATGTTCTCGGGGAGGGTGACCGTCGGCTCTACTGCGACGGTTTTGATCGCGGCACGGTCGGCCTCCTTCATTGAAACCGGAGAAACGCCGGCACAAGCACTCAGCAGGCCGGCAAGGGTCAGAATCAGGAAGCGAGACAGTGCACGAAAGGACATGGCGATCCGGATGGGACGGGAGATGTTGGTGCGCACTATACCCATGCACGCGTTCACATCCCCTGCCGTTCACGCGCCGTTAGTCCGCGGTTGCCATGCGTGATTCGCTTTGCGGTTTCAGGTATGGTGCGCAAATGAAAATGACACACCGAGACGCCTTCCGTTCCAGACTTCGCCGGCAGGGGGCCGGCACGTGGTGAGCCAGGATCTTGCATCCCGGCTCATCCGGCTCGTCGATCAGATTAGCACGATCATCGTCGGCAAGCGCCCACACATCCGCGATTGCGTGGCCTGCCTCCTTGCGGGTGGCCATCTGCTGATCGAAGACGTCCCGGGCGTCGGCAAGACCACCCTCGCCCACGCGCTGTCCGTCTCGCTCGGCCTGCGTTTCGCCCGCACCCAGTTCACGGCCGACCTGATGCCTTCCGACCTCATCGGCGTGAGCGTCTACGAGCGAAGCAAGGAAGCCTTCGTCTTCCACGCGGGCCCCGTCTTCGCGCAGGTGCTGCTGGCCGACGAAATCAACCGTGCCGGCCCCAAGACGCAGAGCGCCCTGCTCGAAGCGATGGAGGAGCACCAGGTCACCGTCGAAGGCGAGACCCGTGCGCTGCCCGTGCCCTTCTTCGTCATCGCCACACAGAATCCCGCCGATCAGCTGGGCACCTACCCGCTGCCCGAATCGCAGCTCGACCGTTTCCTCATGTGCCTGACCCTCGGCTACCCCGATGCGGCCAGCGAGCGCGCCCTGCTCGCAGGCACGGACCGCCGCGAGGCCATCCACGCCCTCACCCCGGTGATGACGCCGGAACAGCTCGTCGAAGCGCAGCAGTCGGTCATGAACGTGCATGCCTCCGAAGCGCTGCTCGATTACCTGCAGGCGCTCATCGGGGCCACCCGCAGCGGCAAATGGTTCGTCGACGGATTGAGCCCGCGGGCCGGCATCGCCATCTTGCGCGCCGCCAAGGCCATTGCGCTGCTCGACCAGCGCGACTACGTCGCCCCGGACGACGTGCAGGCCATCCTGCCGCAGACGGTGGCACACCGGCTCGTGCCGGTTGCCGGTTCTGGGCGCGGCGCGCGCGAACAAGTTCGCGCGATGCTCGAAGCCGTCCCCGTTCCCTGATATCCCGCCACAGGCGCGGCCTACAATCCGCGCCCTGCCCAGAAGCTCAGCCATGTTCAAGAACGTTCTCCTCTACCGCATCTCCCAATGGGACAAATCGTCCCTCGACACGATCGAAGAGCGCCTGGCGGCCGCCCGCTTCGTGGCCTGCGGCGCCACGCAGCCCGAATCGGCCGGCTGGGTCGAACCGCGCGGCGGCAAGCACACCTCGCTGATGGAAAGCGTCGGTGGCCAGCTGATCCTGCGCCTGGCCGTCGAACGCAAGGCGGTGCCGGGCTCGGCCGTCAAAAGCCGGCTCGAAGAACGCCTCGACAAGATCGAGCAGGAAACCGGCCGCCGCCCGAAGGGCAAGCAGGCCAAGGAACTGAAAGAGGAAGTGATGCAGGAGCTGCTGCCCCGCGCCTTCCCCAAGCACTCCGCCAACCTTGTCTGGATCGATCCGCACGCGGGTTTCGTCGTCGTCAACGCCGGCAGCGTCAAGGCTTCCGACCGCATCGTGACCCTGCTCGTCGAGACCTTGGGTGGCGGCATCGTGCTGCGCCTCGTCCAGACCCAGGTGGCACCGGCCACCGCCATGGCCGAATGGCTGCAGGCCAAGGAAGCCCCGGGCGGCTTCACGATCGACCGCGAATGCGAACTCAAGCAGCCTGACAGCGAAAAATCAGCCGTCCGCTATGCCCGGCACACCCTCGACATTGACGAAGTCGGCGAGCACATCAAGCAAGGCAAGCTTCCCACCCAGCTCGCGATGACCTGGAACGGCCGCGTCTCCTTCGTGCTGACCGAAGGCATGTCGATCAAGAAGATCAAGATGCTCGACGTCGTGCTGGAGCAGAACACCAGCGGCCAGGCCAGCAAGGACGACGACGGCGGCTTCGACGCCGATGTGGCCATCAGCACCGGCGAACTGCGCCAGCTCATCCCCGACCTCATCGCCGCCCTGGGCGGGGAGCAGGAAAGCGGCCTGGCCGCCGCCACGGGCAACGCCACGACGCATCCCGAGCCGGACCGGCTGGCGGCGTAACGCGGGCAGGGTTCCCGATCGGGGCAAAGTGATCCGTCAACGCTGCGAAGCGAGCCGAGGCGAGGGGAGTCGGCACGGCGGTGTCTCGTACGGTCACGGTGGAGCTGGAGACAGTGGTCGTGCGG
>CBIHPH010000059.1:0-25432 GCA_966212105.1 uncultured Rhizobacter sp. | reverse complement strand
ACAAGCTGCGCTACCACCGCATCATCATCATGACCGACGCGGACGTGGACGGCGCTCACATCCGCACGCTGCTGCTCACGTTCTTCTACCGGCAGATGCCTGAGATCGTCGAACGCGGCCACGTCTACATCGCCCAGCCGCCGCTCTACAAGGTCAAGCTCGGCAAGGAAGAGCAATACCTCAAGGACGGCACCGAACTCGACGCCTACCTGCTCAAGGTGGCCCTCAAGGATGCCAAGCTCGAGACCGGCGTCAACGGCCGCGTGCTGGCCGGCGAGGAACTCGAACAGCAGGCGCGCCTGTACATCACCGCCAACAACGTGGTCGACCGCCTCAGCGCCTGGATGGACGTCGAGGCCTTGCGCGCGATGGCCAACGGCCTCGTGCTGAACCTCGACACCCTGGAAGCCGCTGAGACCTCCGCCGCCGAACTCAAGGCTGCCTTGCACAACGCCGAAGTCACTGCGGAGTTCGATGCGCGCACCGACAAGCACATCCTGCGCATCAGCCGCATGCACCACGGCAACGTCAAGAGCAGCATCATCAACGCTGACTTCGTGCACGGCGCCGACTACGAAGCCCTCAGCACCGCCGGCCTCACGTTCAAGGGCCTGGTGAGTGCCGATGCCGTCGTCAAGCGAGGCGAAGGCGAGAAGCAGAAGGAAGCGCGCGTCGGGGATTTCCGCCAGGCCATGGCCTGGTTGATCACCCAGGCTGAGAATGCGGTGGGACGGCAGCGCTACAAGGGTCTGGGCGAGATGAACCCGGAGCAGCTGTGGGAGACGACGATGGATCCCACTGTGCGCCGTCTGCTGAAGGTGCAGATCGATGACGCCATCGAGGCGGACCGGGTCTTCACGATGCTGATGGGCGATGAAGTGGAGCCGCGTCGGGACTTCATCGAGACGAATGCGTTGAGGGCGGCGAACATTGATGCCTGATCGGTCGGCAGCCGCAGTCACTGAGGGGGCCGTTGAAGCTCACCCGATCGACGCAGCAGTCCGGCAGGAGATCATGCGCAAGCTGGCGGCTGTGGAGGCTGAGCACGATGTGCGTGTGCTCTACGCATGCGAGTCGGGCAGCCGCGGCTGGGGCTTTGCGTCCCCGGATTCGGACTATGACGTGCGATTCATCTTCGTGCGGCCGGCACGCGAATACCTTCGCGTCACGGCGGTGCGCGATGTCATCGAGGAAGTGCCGGGCCCCGTGTTCGATGTCAACGGCTGGGACGTTCGCAAGGCATTGCAACTGCTTGCCAAGGGCAATGCAACACTGATCGAGTGGCTGAGTTCACCAGTGGTGTACCGGCAGGATGAAGCCTTTGTGCAGCGCCTGCGCGACGTGGCCGGGGCGGTTTATCAACCCATCCGCTCCTTCCATCATTACTACGCGATGGGCCGTGGCAACCATCGCGAGTATTTGACCGGCGACCAGGTGCGAGCGAAGAAGTACCTTTACGTCTTGCGCCCGCTGCTGGCAGCCCAATGGGTTCTGGAACGGCCCCATTCGCCACCGATGGCATTTGAGTCGTTGGTACACGAGCTCGTGGACGAGCCGGCCGTCTTGCAAGACCTCCATGAATTGCTGGCAGTCAAGCGCCGCAGCGGGGAGCAGGAATGGTTGCCCGCCCGGCCGATCTTGAACGCATTCATCGACCGGTTGATGCAGCGGCTGTCGGAGGCGCAGCCTTGCATCGGCGAGCCCGAAATGCACCTGTTGGATGCCCTGCTGGCCGAGACGGTGCTCGGGGAGGCAGCCTGATCGCCGCCTGCGGGACGGAGCTTGCGGACTGGGTCCCGACAGTGCGAGACAGCTACTGCAAGTGCTGATCAGCCGGGGTGCCTGTCAGCCGCCGAACCGAATATCCCATTCGCTCGAGCCGTTCGGCCACGTTCCCGGGACCGACGAAATGCAATACGCCGATGGCCGCGAACACGCCGTCCTGTGTTTCATCGGCACGGGCGATGCGCTCGGCAAGAACGGCGTTGCGTTGGCTCATGAGGTACGTGGTACCGAGGTGGTCTTGGAAATCATGCTCCAATCTTGCAAGATCGCCCTCAGCCCAGGCTGAAGTCAGCTGAATGATTTGCCTGCGCGTCGTGCCACTTTCAAGTGCTGCCAGGTTCTCTTCGTTCGATACGGTACGAGCGAAGAATGCTTTTGTTTGCTCGTCGGGTGTTTCCAGTTCGACCACCGGCTTTCCCTTTATGCGCGCATAGCCGCCCAAGGCGGCGTCAATCGCAAAAGCGGGATACAGCCCCTCATCGCGGGCAGCGTACATCGACAGCCAGAAAATTTTGGAGGCCAGCGTGGCTTGCGGGAACTTCGCCTCGTCAAGGCAGGCCAACTTGAACTGTTGGCTGACCCGGGCCACCAAAGCGTTGTCGGCGGCCGCGGAAGGCGTTGCGGTCGACTCGCCCAGCATGCGCTGTCGTGCATCTTGCATGCGTTTGGCCAGCGTGGGATCGGCGGGATCCAACTCCAGCATGAGCTGGCGGGAAGCATTCAACGCTTGTGCGACTGTCGAGCCAGGGAAGTCCCATTCGAGCTTTGCGATGTGCACGGTGCCGTAGAGGAACGAACGGCGTCCGTCCTTGGAAATTTCCCACAGGGGTCCTCTGTCCGGATGCGGGGTGCTGCTCAAACGCTTCAGCGTCCTGGCATCGGTCTTCGGTGCCGTGGGGCAGGCAGAGGGTGTTTCACTGGCGGTCGCCGAGAACCCGACCAGCAGCGCCGACAGAACGCACAGGTGACGCATCCAGGTGAATTTCAACGAGGTTCCTTTGTTCTTTGATGAGCTGTGGCCGCACGTCGAGGCTGCCGGGCAGAAAGATAGTGCTGCGGATTCACCGGCGTCAATCGCAGTTGCAGCGACATACAAACATCAAGGATGTGAATGTTGCGCGTGTCGCCTGCGCCGCACGTCCCGATGTCGTTCACAATCAATGGCCGCCGCCGTGCGCCGAACCGTTGAGCTTCTCGGATGAAAAGGCTGTGTGTTCCAGGGCGGCCAGGAACAGATCGGAAAGAATTGAAGTGATCACAGCCTTGCTGCTTTGCACCGTCATCGGCATCATTGACGGAGACACCTTGACTGTGCGCTGTGCGCAGCAGTCCACGGGATGGCTACAGGACTCCGAGGCGCGGAACATCAGGGTGCGCCTCGCGGACATCGATGCCCCGGAGAAGGCGCAGCCCTTCGGGCAGCGCAGCAAGCAGCATCTGGCGGCCTTGTGTTTCCAGAAGCAGGCCGAGGTCATGCCGCAAGCACGGCTGGACCGCTATGGGCGAACCGTGGCGCATGTTCGATGCGATGGGCAGGACGCCAACGCAGCCCAGGTCAGGGCCGGCATGGCATGGGTCTACGGGCGCTATGCCCCCCAGGGATCGCCCTTGATGGCCCTTCAAGCCAGCGCCATGCATGAGCGCCTGGGTCTGTGGTCGGACGATCGCCCTGTTCCGCCGTGGGACTGGCGGCGGCTCAGGCGTGTGGCCTTCACCCCGCAGGCGCCTGATCCCCGGAGATGACATCAGGCGGGCAAAGGCAGCGGCTCCCTTTGCTGCAATCAGTCGATCCCTCTGGCCTCCCAGCCTTGGGAGGTGAGCTTGACGGATCTGTTTGATCGCGTCTCGCGCTTCATGTCCGGTCGCCTTCCTGCCGGGCACGGCGTGACACCACCTCCCAGTTCAACCCGAATTTCAGCAGGTACTTCCGCAACCGGTCCGCATCGTTCACGACGGCCCGCTGTGTCCTCGATTGGTTGAAGAGCTTGCGGCCCGCCTCTGACAAGGTGTTGGACGTCCGGCAAACGCGGATCACGGCCTCCAGTTGCAGGCGATCGAACAAGTCGATTGACTCGGCCGTTTTGGCGGGCAGCAGCACATCGAGGCCGGTCTCTTCGGGATGAAGGACGGCGACGTCCTGCCGCTGCCAGAGCCATTTGAGGCGCTGGATCTCCGCATCGACGAGACCGGTCGTGATGCGCCCACCATCGGCGAGCGTTGCCAGCCGTGTGACGCTGGCCGAAAGGTCCCGGAAGTTGCCGCTCCAAAGGGCCTCTGCCGATTTGGCGAACTGCAGGTACCGGGTCTTTGCCTCCACGTTGAACCGCACGGCCTGGCCGGTCTCGGCGGCTTGTCGCATGAGGAGGTGCTCGACGTTCGGTTCGATGTCTTCCGGGCGCTGGGCCAGGCCCGGCAAGGTGTAGGACCACAGGTTGATGCGGGCGAACAGGTCGTCTCTGAAGCGGCCCTGCGCGACGTCGATGCGCAGGTCGCGGTTGGTGCCGGCGATCAGCTGGAAATCGCTGCTGACCTCGCGGTCGCTGCCCATGGGCAGGAAGCGCTTCTCCTCCACGGCCTTGAGCAGCATGGCTTGCTCGTCCAGACCCAGTTCGCCGATTTCGTCGAGGAACAGCACGCCCTGGTGAGCCGTGCGCAGCAGTCCCGGGCGATCCATCGCGGCACCTGTGAACGCGCCTTTTCGGTGGCCGAACAGCGTGGATGCGGCGCCATCGCCCCGCAGGGTCGCGCAGTTCACTTCGACGAAGTCGCCCTGGACCTGATGGCGTGACTTCTTGAGTTCGAACATGCGCCGCGCGAGGTGCGATTTGCCGGCACCCGTGGGCCCCGTCAGCAGGATGGGTGCATGTGAGCGCACCGCCACGCGTTCGATCTCTTCGATCAAGGCATTGAACCGCTTGTTGCGCGTGGGGATGCCGCTCTTGAGGAATTCCAGCGCTTCCGCCTGGGCCTGGCTGAACCGCTGCGCGAGCACGTCGTAGCGGGAGAGGTCCAGGTCGATCAGGGCATAGCTTCCAGGGTTGCCTTGGGCCTGCTTTCTCGGCGGTGACGTCTGCAGCAACACACCCGGGATGAATCGGGACTCGACCATCAGGAACATGCAGATCTGGGCGACATGCGTGCCGGTGGTGATGTGCGCCCAATACTGCTCGTGGGCCGTATCGAAGCGGTAGCTGCGCGACCAGTCGTACAGCGCCGCATACACCTCGCCGAAGTCCCAGGGGTCTGCGATGTCCATCGGAACGAGGTGGACCTCGGTGTCGGGCGAGACGCTCGCGATGTCGCGCAGCAGCACCTGCGCCAGCGCCTCATGGCGGGTGGGGTAGAGCAGCTCGAGCCGATGGATGAGCGTGTCTTCGTGCTGAACGAGCGAGATGGTGGGCCGCCACTTCTCCCAGCGGCCCGGCCCTTGGCCGGCATCCAGCTGCGTGCCCATGAAACCGATGACAACGTTCTTCTTGGTCATATCTATCAAGCTATTTTCGCTAGCTTATATTCTAGTTAAGCGGAGGAGTGGCTTTGGTGAGTCTGGACCGAAACATGAAGCAGTTGGGACGTTTTCCTTTGTGAATCAAAGGCTTGGAGAAAGTGGGCCTTACGCTTTGGAAGATGTGGCACACCCTTTGCGATGAAGACATCAAGTTGAATGCAAAAGGAAAACAACATCATGGTCAACACCGCACTTTTCCAAACCGCTCCCGGGGCACTGCTGCCCGCCACCACGGCTCGCAATGCCGCAGGCACTGCGGCGTACGCTTTCACGGCGCGCCACCAGCTGGCACAGCTGGCAGCCACGGGTTGCCTGACCCGCACGTTCTACGCCCAGGCGGAAGACCAGCTCGAGCAGGTGATGGCGTTGGCCAATGAAGTGGATGCCATGTTCGTGGCCCAGACGGCGGTGCATGCGCGTGAAGCCGGTCACATGAAGGACATGCCGGCCTTGCTGGCGGCCGCATTGGCGGTGCGTGACGTGGCCTTGCTGAGCCAAGTGTTCCCGCGGGTCGTCGACAGCGGCAAGATGCTGCGCAACTTCGTGCAGATCGTGCGCAGCGGCACCGTGGGTCGCAAGTCACTGGGTTCGCGGCCGAAGAAGCTGGTGCAGCATTGGCTGTTGACCGCGACCGAGAAGCAACTGCTCCAGGCCGCGGTGGGCAATTCCCCGTCTTTGGCCGACGTGGTGAAGATGGTTCACCCGAAGCCTGTCGAGGCATGGCGCGCGGCCTGGTTCGCCTGGCTGATCGGTAAGCCTGTGGATGAGGCGGCGTTGCCCTCCTTGACGCAAGCGTTCGAGCGTTTCAAGCGAGACAGCGCCGCTGGCGTGGCGACCGATGTGCCTGACGTGCCGTTCCAGATGCTGACCGCACTGCCGTTGAACGCGTCCCAGTGGGCACAGATCGCCCGCTCGGGATCGTGGCAGATGGTGCGCCAGAACCTGAACACCTTTGCGCGCCAGGGTGTGTTCGAGATTCCCGGCATGGCCGAGGTGGTTGCAGCGAAGCTGCGCGACCCGCAGGCCGTGGCGAAGGCGCGCGTGATGCCGTACCAGTTGATGGCGGCGTTCAAGGCGACGGGTGACGGCATTCCTCTGGTGATCCGGGAGGCCTTGCAGGATGCGATGGAGATGGCGGTGTCGAACGTGCCGGGCTTCGAGGGCCGTGTGGTGGTTTGCCCAGACGTGTCGGGTTCGATGAGTTCGGCCGTGACCGGTTACCGCGGGTCCGCGACGTCCAGCGTGCGGTGCATCGATGTGGCGGCGCTCGTGGCCGCAGCCGTGTTGCGCAAGAACCGCACGGCGCGTGTTTTGCCGTTCGAGCAGGATGTGGTGAAGCTGTCGTTGAACGCTCGGGATTCGATCATGACCAATGCACAGGCCTTGGCGAAGATCGGTGGCGGTGGTACCAACTGCAGCGCACCGATCGCCCTGTTGAACCGCGAACGTGCGCTGGTGGACCTGGTGATCCTGGTCTCGGACAACGAGTCCTGGGTCGATGCGAGGCGGTCGGGTGCGACGCAGACCTTGCGCGAATGGGAAGTGCTGAAGAAGCGCAACCCGAACGCGCGACTGGTGTGCATCGACATCCAGCCGTACGCCACCACCCAGGCGGCCGAGCGTGACGATGTGCTGAACGTGGGCGGCTTCTCCGATGCGGTGTTCACGATGGTGGCGAACTTTGCGGACGGCAAGCTGGACGCCGGGCATTGGGTGAGTGAGATCGAGAAGATCGCACTCATGCCGCAGTAGAGAAGAGTGAAGGAAACGATGAATTGATTTCGCGCGAATGCTGACAGGACTACATGGATGCCTGGGGTTCGATTCCCCGGCCGGGAAACCGGCGATGGCAATGTCTTGTCGACCTGGTCGCGCAACTTTTGCGATGCCCTGCTGCGAATGCAGGTGGAACTACAGACTCTTTAATCTCGTGGTCGCGGGTTCGAGTCCCGCCGGTCCCATTCAGGGGGACCGTAGCTCAGTGGTCAGAGCACGATGTTTCACCGACTCTTGTCACGGCAAGGCATCACCTTTTTCGCGGTGAATGCAGATGGAACTACAGGTAGACGCACGCGGCGCAGGCCGCGTGCCCCGTGAAGGATCACGGGGCGCCCGGGTTCAAATCCCGGTCCAGCAATGGATGGCGGAGCGAAGTTTCATCGATCCTCGTCACCGCAACTTTCATGGAGAACGGCAATGTCCGAACTGAACTACAACATCGAAGAGATCGCCGGCGGTGTGCCGGTGAAAATGTGGACGAAGGGCGTGCCCGTCGAGGCTGAAGCCAAGGCTCAGCTGGCCAATGCAGCGCGCCTGCCAATCGTCTTCAAGCACGTGGCGGCCATGCCGGACGTGCACCTGGGCATCGGGGCCACCGTCGGCTCGGTGATTCCCACCGTGAAGGCCATCATCCCGGCGGCCGTGGGCGTGGACATCGGCTGCGGGATGATGGCGGCGAAGACGACCCTGCGCGCCGAGGATCTGCCGGACAACCTGGGGCCCTTGCGCGCGGCGATCGAGCGGGCCGTTCCGCACGGGTCGACCCCACGCCACCGCGGCCGTGATCACGGCAGCTGGGAGAACCCGCCGGAATCCGTGGACCAGGCCTGGGCCACGCTTGCCGACGAGTTCGACGCCCTGTGCGAACTGCATCCGCGCCTGAAGAACACCAACAACCGCAAGCACCTGGGAACGCTTGGCACGGGGAACCACTTCATCGAGGTGTGCCTGGATGAAGAAGGGGCCGTGTGGTTCATGCTGCACTCGGGGTCGCGCGGTGTTGGCAACGCCATCGGCACGCACTTCATCGAGCTGGCCAAGAAGGATGCGGAGCGCAACCAGCGCAACCTCCCGGACAAGGATCTGGCCTACTTCGAGGAAGGTGCGCAGTACTTCGGTGACTACGTACGCGGCGTGGGTTGGGCGCAGCGCTTTGCCATGCGCAACCGCGAGGTGATGATGGCCAACCTGATCGCCACGGTGCGCAAGGTCATCACGAAGCCATTCGAGTCGCACATCGAGGCGGTGAACTGCCACCACAACTACGTGCAGCAGGAGCGTCACTTCGGTGAAGACGTGTTCGTGACCCGCAAGGGCGCCGTGAGCGCCAAGCGTGGTGAGCTGGGCATCATTCCAGGCAGCATGGGTGCGCGCAGCTACATCGTGCGTGGCCTCGGCAACCCGGAGAGCTTCGAGAGCTGCAGCCACGGGGCGGGCCGCGTGATGAGCCGCACGAAGGCGAAGAAGCTGTTCACGGTGGATGACCAGATCCAGGCCACGGCCGGTGTCGAATGCCGAAAGGATGCCGATGTGATCGATGAGATCCCGATGGCCTACAAGGACATCGACGCGGTCATGGCCGCGCAGAAGGACCTGGTGGAAGTGGTGCATACCTTGAAGCAGGTGGTGTGCGTCAAGGGGTGAGGGCGACGTTTGAAAGTAGCAAGAAGATGATCGAAATCGATGGATCCCTCGGTGAGGGCGGCGGACAAGTGCTGCGCACCTCGCTGGCGCTGTCCATGTGCACGGGGCAGCCCTTCACCTTGACGCGCATCCGCGCCGGACGTGCCAAGCCCGGCCTGATGCGCCAGCACCTCACCTGCGCCAACGCCGCAGCAGAGGTGTGCGGCGCCGAGGTTCACGGCGCGGAGATGAACTCGCAGAATCTGACCTTCGTGCCGGGCGCGGTGCGGGCCGGTGAATACAGCTTTCACGTGGGCACGGCGGGGAGTTGCACGCTCGTGCTGCAGACCGTGTGGCCGGCCCTGTTGCTGGCCGATGCCCCCAGCCGGCTGACCCTCGGGGGCGGCACGCACAACCCGATGGCGCCGCCATTCCACTTTCTGCAGCGCAGCTACGCGCCGCTGCTGAGAAAGTTGGGCGCGAACGCCGACCTGACGCTGCGCCGCCTGGGCTTTTATCCGGCCGGTGGCGGCGAAGTGCAAGCCACGATCTGGCCGGCTGGAGACACGTTGCAACCTTTCGACCTCATGGCACGGGGCCAAAAGGTCGAGGGCTATGCGGAATGCTTCGCCCCGGCGCTGCACCGCTCGGTGGCGCAGCGTGAGCTGGAACAGCTTGGCGTCGCATTCGGCTGGGAGCGCGAACAGCTGCGGGTTCCCGCGGTTCGTCAAGATGAAGGGCCCGGCAATGCACTGCTGGTGACCCTGGTCCACGACCACATCAGCGAGGTGTTCACGCAGTTCGGAGAAAAGGGCGTCAGCGCGGAAAAGGTGGCGCGTGACCTCGTGCATGAAGTGCGTGCATATCAGGCGAGCGAAGCTGCGCTTGGTCAGCACCTGGCCGACCAATGGGCGTTGCCGCTTGCATTGGCCGTCTGGAAGCGGCAGCGCTCGGCAGCCTATACCTGCACGGAGCTGACGCCCCACGCGAAGACGAACTTCGAGGTGATCGAGCGCTTTCTTCCCGTGAAGTTTGCGTTCGAGTCCACCGGCAAGGCCTGGCGCGTCAGCGTGGGGTGATGTGCCTGACAAGCGGCCAGGGTAGGATGTACGCGCTCGTACAGACCACCCTGGCCACCATGCCTGATTCCCTCAACCAACTCGCCCAGCGCCTGCAGGAGTTTGCCGACGCCCGGCATTGGGCGCCGTTCCACTCTCCGAAGAACCTGGCATCGGCGCTGGTCGTGGAATCTGGAGAGCTGCTGGAGCACTTCCAGTGGCTCACGGAGGATCAGAGCCGCCATCTCGATGCCTCGAAGAAGCAGGCCGTGGCCCACGAGATGGCCGATGTGCTGCTCTATCTGGTGCAGCTGTCGTCCGCGCTGGGTGTCGACCTGATCGCGGCGGCCAGCGAGAAGATGGCCATCAACGCCCGAAAGTATCCAGTGGACGTGCGCGACGGCCAGTGAAGGCCCTGTTGGTCAGGTCTTGAACACGGCATTGAGTGCCTGTCCCGAGGCCGCCTCGGCGAAGCCGTCGAACCGGCCGCCTTCGGCAACCGCCTGTGCCGCGCGCATGAAGGCGCTCCAGGCAGTGCGGGCCAGTGCCCCGCCGAGGCTCACCCGCCGCACGCCCAGTGCGGCGATGTCCGCGACGGTCAGAGGGCCGGCCGCCCCGACAAGCAGGTTCACCGGTTTGGGCGCCACGGCGGCGACCACTGCCGTGATTTGTTCGCGGGTGGTGATGCCCGGGGCGTAGAGGCAGTCGGCGCCGGCTGCCGCGTATGCCTTCAGGCGAGCGATCGTGTCCTCCAGATCCGGCCGGCCGAAGAGGAAGTTCTCGGCCCGCCCCACCAGCAGGGTGTCGCCGCCCGCGGCGTCGATGGCACGTCGTGCGGCACGAAGGCGGGCCACGGCGTCGTCGATGTCTCGAATGGGGTTGGACGGGTCGCCGCTGGTATCCTCGATCGACAGACCGGCCACGCCGGTTTCGATCGCCAGGCGAACACTTTCCGTGACACCCTGAGGATCGGCTGCGAAACCGCTTTCGAAGTCGGCGTTGATGGGAAGGTCGGTTGCCCCGACCATGTGACGCAGGTGGGCCAGCACCGTCTCCCGATCGAGTTGCCCGTCAGGAACGCCCTGCGACCAGGCAAGACCCGCGCTCGTGGTGGCCAAGGCCTTGAAGCCCAAAGACCGCAGGTAACGGGCGCCGCCCACGTCCCACGGATTCGGGATCACGAAGCAGCCGGATGCGTGGAGCTGCTTGAATGCTTGCCGGCGGTGGGCAATGGTGGAGGCGGAAGGTGTCATGGTGGATCTCCTGGTGGGGGTTAGGTGCGCGGCTTGTCGAGTTGCCACTGGAGGTGCGTCCGGACGGCAGGCCATTCTTCCTGCGTGATGCTGTACACGCATGTATCGCGCAGTGTGCCGTTGGCCAGGCGCTGGTGGTTGCGCAACACGCCGTCGAGCCGGGCGCCGAGCCGCTCGATGGCGCGGCGGCTCTGCTGGTTGAGGAAATGCGTGCGGAACTCGACCGCAATGGCGCCGCGCTCGAACGCATGCGCGAGCAACAGCAGCTTGCATTGCGTGTTGACAGGGCTGCGCTGGGCATGCCGGGCCGTCCATGTCGCACCGATCTCCACCCGCTGGTTCTCGGCATCGATGTTCATGTAGTTTGTCATCCCGGCCACGCGGCCTTCCGCGTCCCGGCTGACGAACGGCACCATGGAACCGGCCTGCTGCAGGCCGAGGCGACGTGCAATCTCGGCCTTCAAGGTTGCGGGGCTCGGGATCTTCGCGTACCAGAGGTTCCAGAGTTCTCCGTCGTTCAGCGCGGCGGCAAGTTCGTCTTCGTGGCCAGGGTCCAGCGGTTCCAGGCCAGCGTACGCGCCGGTCAGGCGAATGGGTGAAAGCCAAGGGAGCTTCATGTGTGCAGGGCCGTTGAGACAAGCGAGGGACATGCGTTAAGGTATCTGTCGCGTGGTCCCATGAGAAGCGCCACGACACTGCATTTCCATGGAGCCACGTTCATGCCCCCGGCCATACTTGCCACCCTTTCGCAGGCCCTGATCGATGCGCCCTTGAGCAGGGAAGCCGGCCCGTTGCAGCGCCAGTTGCACGATCGCCTGAAGCGTTCCATCCTGGGAGGGCACCTGGCGCCTGCCACCCGCTTGCCTGGCTCCCGCGTGCTGGCAGAGGCTCTGTCGGTCTCCCGCAACACCGTGACCGCCGCGTACGACCTCCTCGCAGCGGAAGGGTATGTGCACTCCGACCGGCAGGGCACCCGCGTGGCCGCGCTCTCGCGGCCCGCGCACGTGCGTCGAGCCGGCGCCAAGGCTGCGGTGCCTGTCACCGCCTCGCGCTTGTCGGACCTGGGGACCATGGTGCCGCGGGGGCATGCGGCCACGGCGCTTCGGCCCTGCGTTCCGGCCCTGGCCCAGTTTCCTTTGGCGGATTGGCGCCGCGCGCTCGACCGTGCCGTTCGGCGTGGGGGACCGGCCGGGCTGGGCTACGGTGAGCCGCTCGGGCAACCCGATTTGCGTGCAGCCATCGCTCGCCACCTGGGGCTGTCACGCGGCGTGCGCTGCACGCCAGACCAGGTGGTGATCACCGAAGGCGCGCAGGAGGCGCTCTCACTGTGCGCCAGGCTCTTGACCAACCCGGGTGACACCGCATGGATCGAAGATCCGGGCTACCGTGGCGCGAAGGCAGCGATGCAGACCACCGATGTGCGCATCGTGCCGAAACGCGTGGACGCCGAAGGCCTGGTGACCACCGCGGAGGATTGGAAGCATCCGCCACGGCTGGTCTACGTCACACCGTCACACCAGTACCCGACCGGCGCCGTGCTCACGGTGCAGCGGCGCCTCGCATTGATCGAACAGGCCATGCGGCACGGCGCGTGGCTCATCGAGGACGACTATGACAGCGAATTCCGGCATGCGGGTGAGCCGATCACGGCGATGCAGGGCCTCGTCGAACAGGCCCCGGTGCTGTACCTCGGAACCTTCAGCAAGACCATGTTCCCTTCATTGCGCCTGGGGTTCCTCGTGCTGCCGGAAGGGCTGCTGGCACCGCTGGAGAGACCCTTGAAGGAATTGCTCCGCGGCGGGCATGTGTACGAACAACTGGCGCTGTCGGCCTTCATGGAAAGCGGCGAATTCGCCCGGCATCTGGGCCGCATGCGCCGCTTGTACCGCGACCGGCAAAGCGGCTTGAGGGACGCGCTGACCCGCCATTTCCGGGTGCCGCACTCGGTCGAAGGAGGGCATTCGGGCATGCACCTGACCGTCCGCTTGCCATCTCGTTTCCCGGACGTTGCCATCGCCGCGGCGGCCGCCCGCTACGGCCTCTCGCCAGTGCCTTTGTCCGGCTTTGCGCTGCATCCCTTGCCGCAGGACAACGGCTTGGTGCTGGGCTATGGCAATACGCCCGTTGAGCTGTACGAACCCTACGTCAAGCGCCTGTCGCAGCTCGCCCGCGCCGCCGAGGTGCGATAACGCGACCGTGTTCAGGCGCCATCAATCGAGATGGCGGCTGCGGCCACCGTCCACCGCGAGAACCTGGCCGGTCACGTAGGTGGCGTCGAGCGCCAGATAGACGACGGCACCGGCCAGATCCTCGTAGGTACCCAGCCGTTCGAGGGGAATGGACGCCCTGATCTTGCGACCGCGCTCTTCATCGCGCCAATCCTCGGGAAACGGCAGGGCGCCAGGCTGAACGGCATTGCAACGCACGTGCGGTGCCCAATCGTTCGCGAGGGCAAGCACCATGGTCTGCAGCGCACCCTTGGCCATCGTGTACGACAGATGCCCCTGGGCCGGTCGATCCACCGCAATGTCGGTGATGGCCACGACAGAGCGAAGCGCAGACAAAGGCTCGGACGGCGGAGCCGAAGGCCGAAGCGCCTTCAGAATGGCGGCGTGCGAGGTGACATGGATGGCCATGTCGAGTGCGATGCGTTCGATGTCTTCGATCTGGCTCGGCCGATAAGCCGATGCGTTGCATACCAGCACCGAGATGCCTTGCGTCCGGAGCCACGAGGGGATTCCTTCTCGTGGAAAAGACTCCGAAGCGAAGTCGGCCGACCAGAGGCGGACTGAACCGGGGCGAATGCGCTCGAGTTCCGCCTGGAGCGCCAATGCCTTGGCCAGGGACCGAGGCATGTGGTGAATCACGATCGACATGCCGCGCGCATGCAACGCGCGACTGATGGCTGCGCCGCCACGGCCCGACGCGCCGGTGACCAAGGCCCATGCCGGGCTTGTGGAAGTGTCCGATGGGGATTCACCGGTCGACCCGGAGGTACCGGGAACCTGGGGATCGCTCGAAGAAGGCACGATTCTGGTTGCGTATGAAGTAGCTGATATTGTGCATTGGCAGCACCGCTTCTTCCGCCCAGGCGACTCTGTCCCGGGCGTGGATCAGCGAGAGAAGTCGTGCCCCGGCACGGTCGTTGCGATGGCCATTCCGGGACCGGTAAAATACCGGATTGGCCAGACCCTGCAACGCAGGCCACCACCGCCTCGTTCCAGTTCCGATCCGTTGCCATCATGGCCACCTACAGCGTCAAGGAAGTCTTCTACACCCTGCAAGGCGAGGGCGCCAACGCCGGGCGCCCGGCGGTCTTCTGCCGCTTCGCGGGCTGCAACCTGTGGACCGGCCGGGAAGCCGACCGGGCCGGCGCGACATGCCGCTTTTGCGATACGGACTTCGTCGGCACCGACGGACAGGGCGGCGGCAAGTTCGCCAGTGCGCAAGGGCTCGCCGACCACATTGCTTCGTTCTGGCCGGTTGCTTCGCACACCGACCGCTTCGTCGTCCTGACCGGCGGCGAGCCCTTGTTGCAGGTCGATCCGGCGTTGCTGGCCGCATTGCACGCCCACGGTTTTGTCATCGCGATGGAAACCAACGGCACCTTGCCGGCGCCCGAGGGCATCGACTGGTTGTGCGTCAGCCCGAAGGCCGGCGCCGAATGGGTGCAGCGCCAAGGCAGCGAACTGAAGGTCGTGTGGCCGCAGCCCGGACTGGACCTCGACATGCTGGAACAGGCCGACTTCACTTACCGCTACCTGCAGCCCATGGATGGGCCTCTCCAGGCGAGCCACATCGAGCAGTGCATTGCGCAATGCCTCGCGCGGCCAGCATGGCGCCTGAGCCTGCAGACACACAAGGTCACGGGCATCCGATGAGCTACGAAGTTTCCCAACGCTTTTATTTCGAGGCCGCACACACGCTCGACCGTCTGGTGGAGACCGAGAGTAGCCGGCGCATCCATGGTCACACCTACCTGGCCGAAGTGACCGTGGCCGGCGTGCCCGACCCGGTCACCGGCATGGTGGTCGACCTGGGCCTCCTGCGCCAGCGCATCCAGAAGGTTCGTGATGCTCTGGACCACATGATGCTCGACGACGTGCCGGGCCTGGGTCCCGCCACGCTCGAAAACCTGTGTGCCTACATCGCTCGGGCCATGCAGGATGTGCGTCCGGGCGTGATTGCCGTGCGCATCTCCCGCGAGGCGAGCGGGGACAGCTGCCTGCTGAGGATCGACGCTCCCCGGGCCTGACTCGCACGAAAGCCCGCTGGCACGGCATGAAGCGTGCCGGAGAGCGACGCGCGGCCTTCCTGCCTGAACTGCCTTCACTGAGACTTGCTGGCAGCGATGCCAAAGGGCAGCCTCAGGTCGACGGCTTGTCGCACGCATCGTGGAATCCTGCACTCTGCATGGTTCCTCGTGTCTTCCGAAATCCGCCGGACATCTGGCAACATGCCGGCCGCGGGCCGTCCTGATCGACACGCGCCGCTTAACCGCCCCCAGTGGCCGACCATGCGCCTTTGCCAAACGATTCTTGCCACGTTCTTCTCCATGGTGCTGTCAGCCTGCGCGCCGATGGTCGTGAGCGTTCCGGCGACCCTGGCGCCACACGCCGGCGCAGCGACGTTCCAGCTCAAGACCGGGGTCCGCTTCACACTCCCCACGGGCTATTCGCGTGAACTGCCCGCCGGCAGCAGCTGGCAAGCCAACGGCCGCCTGCCGCAAGGCATCGTCTACCGTCCGCTGAACACCGTCTTCACCATCGAAGGTCGCCAGGCCCATGAAGCGCAGCTTGTCATCGACAACGCCCGACTCGTGGGCTTTTACCTGCCGGCCGAAGGCCGGTATTCCTCTCTGGACGTTCCGATCCAGCTGCCCTTGAAAGAACCTCAATGAAACGCACGTTCCTGAAATTCGCGGTAGTTGCTGCTTGTGCCGCTGTGATGTCTGGCTGTGCCACCGGTGTGAAGTATCAGGACATGGCTTCCACGATCCCGGCCGTCAAGCCGGATCAGGGCCGCGTTTACTTCTTCCGTTCGTCGGTGATGTTCGGGGCTGCGATCCAGCCCGAGATCCGCCTGGACGGCCAGGTCGTGGGCGCATCGAAGCCCGGCGGATTCTTCTACGTTGACAAGGCGCCGGGCAACTACCTCGCCTCCACGACCACTGAAACCGAAAAGACCCTCAGCTTCACCTTGGCCGCGGGGGAGACCAAGTACATCCGGACGTCGCCCAGCTTCGGTGTCATGGTGGGCCGCATCGTGATGGATCTTGAAACGCCCGAGAAGGCGCTGGCTGAATTGCCGTCGCTGAGCTTCACGGGCAATGATGGCAAGGCGACGCAGGCCCAGGCTCAGCCGTCGAAGTAATCGCACGAATTTGGCACGTCCTCCCGAGCTCACTTGGCGGGAGGCATTGCCAACGCCGACCCAGGGCCGCCGTTGTGGGCCCTGCGCCGGGTGGGTGTCGCGATGGCCGCCCCACCGTGCCGGTGGCCCAGCCACAACACCATGATGGCCGCGAGCACGGGCAGGTTCTTCACGAGCGGCCCGCAGTGATCGATGGTCAACTCAGGCATGTGGACCGCCGCGGTGACGGTGTATCCGACCACAGCGCCGCATTGCAGTGCGTAGGCCCACGGCGATGGGCGCAGCAGCAGGATGACCCCGAGCCCGGTGTTCAGCGTGCACGAGCCGATCAGTGCCACCGTACCGGCATCGCCGGCAAATCCGCAGCGAGCGAGCAGTGTCATCACACCGGAGTCCTGCTGCAGCAGGATGCTGATCAGCGCGGTGTAGATCCACATGAAGGCGAGACTGCCGCGGAGCAGCCAGGCGACGACAGGGCTCAACGTCACGCGCAGGTCGATGAGCGGCTCCGGTGCCGTGATGGCGAGTCCGTGGGTCAGCGTGCTGGGTGAGCGGCCGAGCAGGCCGGGTGCGGCATTGACCGCCGGCACGCTGCCGCGGGCCAGCAGGCGCACCGTGTCACGGCAGAACACACGCTGCGGCAGCGCCTCGGCAAGCCGCGCACCAAAGCCCATCAACGGCATCGGCACTGGCAGCCACACGGCGCCGCCCAGCCCGAGCGCGGTGCGGTAGCGGCCCAGCATCTCTCGGTACGTGACGACGTTGCCGCCGCCGAGTTCGAACACACCGCGTGCGGGTTCGTCGCGTTCGAGCAGACGCACGATGGCCTCGGCCAGCTCGTACACATGGATGGGTTGCAGGCGTTGCGCGCCAAGTCCGGGCAGGCTGATGACCGGCAGGCTTGCCAGCGTGGCGAACAGCGCGGCGCTCTGGCTGCCAGGGCCGTACACGAGCGATGGCCGCACCACCGCGCCATCCACGGCCGTGGCCGCCAAGGCTTCTTCGGCGAGAAGCTTGCTGTGCAAATAGGGCGTGGCCAGGCTTTCCGGATCGTCGCCCACGCCGAGCGCGGACACCTGCACGATTCGTCCGACCCCGGCGATCGCCGCACCGCGGAACAGCTCGGCAGGCCCCGCGGTGTGCACGCGGGCGAAGGTCTGGCCTCGCGATGGCATCAGGATGCCGACACAGTTGACCACCGCATCCACCTGCCGTTCAAGCAGGCGTCTTGCCCAGGCATCCGGGGTCACCGGCACCATGAAGTCAATGGGCATTGTGTGGCGTCCCTCGTCGACGTTCCGGGCGCCCTCGACGACTTGGTGGCCGCGCGACCGCAATGCACGTGACACCGCACGGCCCACGCACCCGGTGGCTCCACAGACAAGCACCTTCATGAACGGTCTCCCCTCGTTGCGTCGATGTGGCAGGCGCCGCCGGCGCATTGCGCCATGCGGGCTCGCATGCGGCGCGCCCGAAGCGCCTGGATCAACGGCGCTGCGGCCCGCGAGATGGGTTGCCGGTAGCGGGCGAAGATCCGGTAGGCCGTATCGAACAGGGGCCTGACGGGCGCAAAGCCGGTGGGGCGCATCACCCAGCCGAGGCCGACGGCCGCATAAGCCCCCCTCAGCGTCTCGAGGCCCACGGTCACCGTGCCATCCGCCCACACACCGTGAATCTCGGCGTCGAGTGCTGCCCGCGTCGTGCCCCAGGCGGCGGCGTCAAAACCTGGCGCGGCGATGTCGACGAATTCCAGTCGGCCGGCGCTGTTGCGCTCTCGCAGGTGGTCCATTTCCAGCGCGCAGACGGGGCAGGCGGCGTCGTAAAGCAACGTCAGTGGATACGCGGGTCGCATGTGTTTCTCCAGTAATTTCTGTCGAAAGAGAAATGTCGCGTCAAAAAAAAGGGGCTGTCAGGCCCCCACGGCCGAATCCTTGGCGGGCGTGCGTCCCAGCAGCTTCTTGACCTTTGCACCGAGCTTGAGCACCTTTGTCAGCGTCTGCGTGTCGAGCCGCAGCATTTCGTCGCTCCACATGGTGAGGGTGTCGAGAAGTTCCAGGGTTTCCTGCATGCGCCGTTTTGCTTCAGCTGGGTCCTTCGCGATGGCGGGGTCGGCCAGCAGCTCGCGCAGCACCTCGATGGTGGGCGCGATCTCGCGCCGTTGGCGTTCCTTGACGATGGTCCGCAGCAACTCCCACACTTGCTTGGAGGTCTCGAAGTGATCACGGCGGTCGCCGGGGACGTGCACGAGCTTGACGAGGCTCCAGCTCTGCAGTTCGCGGATGCTGTTGCTGACGTTGGAGCGGGCCACCTTCAGCGTCTCGGCGATTTCTTCGGCATGCATGGGCCGGCCGGTGATGTACAGCAGGGCATGGATCTGCGCGACGGTGCGGTTGACACCCCAGCGGGTGCCCATTTCGCCCCAGTGCAGCACGAAACGTGACAGGGTGGGAGAGAGGTTCATGGTGCCATCTTCTTCGCGTCTTTAATTTCTGTCAAGACAGAAATTAAAGAACGAGGCTCTGTGACCTCCCCATGGAAGCCCTCGCGGATCCCCGCGCCCGCGACCTACAAGGACATTGACGCGGTGATGGCCGCGCAGCACGACTTGGTGAAGGTCGTGAACACCCTCAAGCAGGTGGTGTGCGTGAAAGGCTGACAAGCGCGTGTCCAACGCCACAGGCCCATTGACTCCGAATGGACCTTCCCGGGGTTCCGGTGGCTTCCGCCAGAAACTTCACGGGGCGGGTGCGCAGCGCTGCCGTTATCGGAAATAGCGACACAAGCGGCAGGCGCCGCGCGTTCCTTCCAAACGGGAGTTTCTTCATGCTCAACAATGTCTCCATCCGCAAGCGGCTGGGCCTCGTGCTCGGCGTCATCCTGCTGTTGTCACTCGGCACGAACGTTCTGGCGGTGCTCAAGCTCAATGAACTTGGCGTGCACATCGACGCCATCGCAAAGGATCAGTTGCGCGTCGAACGCGCCGCATCCGAATGGCTGATGCACATCACCTCGGGCGTGCAGCGCGCTGCGGCCATTGCCCGCAGCCGCGACCCCGGCCTCGTGGACTACTTCGCCGACGCGACGGCGTCTGCCGTCGCCCGCACGGCAGAGTTGCAGAAAACAATCGAACAGCACATGGACCTGCCCAATGAAGTGACCCTCTTCGAAAAGGTGGCGAATCTGCGCAAGGACTTCTTTGAGGCCCGGCAGTCCGTCGACGAACTGAAGAAGAAGGGCGACGCCGCCGGTGCCCTCAAGGCGTTCAGCGAACAGTTCGAGCCTCGTTCGAAGGACTATGTGGCCGGCGTCATGGAGCTCGTGGCGATGCAGCAACAGCAGCTCGATGCCGCGGCTGCGCAAACCGAAGCCGTGCGTTCCCATACGACGACGCTGCTGCTGGCCAGCGGCATCGCGTCATTGGCATTCGGGGCGGCGCTCGCCTGGTTGCTGTCGCGCAGCATCGTCAACCCGTTGAACGATGCCGAAATGATGGCGCGCGCCATCGCCGTCATGGATCTCACCGGTGGCGCCTCACGTACCCACGCCGATGATGAGACGGGGCGCCTCTTGCAGGCACTCGATGCGATGCGCGCCGCGCTGTGCGGTTCGCTGCAACAGGTGCGTGGCGTGGTGGAGGGCGTCTCGACGGCGAGTTCGCAGATCGCCACCGGCAACCTGGACCTGAGCCAGCGCACCGAGCTGACAGCCGGCAACCTGCAGCAGGTGGCCAGCAGCATGGAGCAGCTCACCGTGACGGTGCGCCAGACGGCCGATTCGGCGCGCACGGCCAACCAGCTTGCCACGTCCGCTGCGGACGTGGCGTCCCGCGGCGGGGTGGTGGTCTCGAAGGTCGTCTCGACGATGGAGCAGATCAACATCAGTTCGAACAGGATCGCGGACATCATCGGCACGATCGACAGCATCGCCTTCCAGACCAACATCCTCGCGCTCAATGCGGCCGTGGAAGCGGCCCGCGCTGGTGAGCAGGGGCGCGGGTTCGCCGTCGTGGCCGGCGAGGTGCGCAACCTCGCCCAGCGGTCCGCGCAGGCGGCCAAGGAGATCAAGGCGCTGATCTCGACGTCGATGGACAACGTCCTGTCGGGCACCAAACTCGTCCATGAGGCGGGCAGCACCATGGAAGAGATTGTCGCCAGCGTCCAACGCGTGACGGACCTCATCGCGGAGATCAGCGCCGCCGCGAACGAACAGAGCCAGGGGCTCGGCGCCATCAACGGGGCGGTCATCGACCTCGATCAAATGACCCAGCAGAACGCGGCGTTGGTGGAGGAATCGTCCGCCGCCGCGGAGAGCCTGAAGGACCAAGCTCAGAAGCTGTCCGGGGTGGTGGGCACGTTCCGGCTGGAGGCAGCATGAACCACCCATTCCAGACGGCACAGCGGTCGCTGCATTCAGCGCAGGATCAAAGGTACCCCAGCTCGAAACCCCGCAACACCGCGCGCACCCGGTCGCGCACACCGAGCTTGGACAGGATGTTGGACACATGGTTCTTGACCGTTCCTTCGCTCGGCCCGAGCGCATCGGCGATCTCCCGGTTGTTGAAGCCTCCGGCCATCAGCGCGAGGATTTCGAGTTCGCGGCTCGTCAGCGGTTCGGTCGGGTGCAGCTTGGGAAATGCGAGGTCATCGCCTTCGCGCACGCCCTGCAACACCCGTTCGGTGATGGCCGGCCGAAAGAGCGTGGCGCCGGCCGCGACCGAACGGATGGCGTCTGCCAGCCGGTCCAGGGAAATGTCTTTCAGCAAGAACCCTTTGGCGCCGGCGCGCATGCCCTGCAGCAGGGCCTCGTCGTCGTCGAAGGTGGTGAGCAAGATGGTGGGAGGGAGCGGTCCCAGCGCCTTGCGGGCTTTCAGCACCTCGATTCCGCTGCGCCCGGGCATTCGCACATCCAGCAGGACGACGTCTGGGCTCATCGAAGCCAGAACGTCGAGGGCGGCATGACCGTCGCTCGCCTCGGCCACCACGCGAATATCCTCGGTGAGGTCCAAAAGCCCCTTGATGCCGCTGCGTACCAGCGTCTGGTCGTCTATCAGTGCCACTCGGATCATGCTTGCTCTTTGCGTGATGTTGCTTCGTCGCGAACGACTTGCCGAAGGTCTGCAGACAGGCGTCTTGCCAGCTTGCAGCCGTTGTAGAGGGCCGCAGGGGCCGATTCCCCCGACTGCCGCAACGCCAGTTCCAGATGGAGGTTGATCGCGGTGAGCTGATGGCCGACCGCGTCATGCAACTCCCGGGCAACGCGCAGGCGCTCGGCGGCACGCACGGCGTCGAGCAGCAACTGCCGCGTCGCTGACAGCCCGGCGCGTGCGGCGGCAATGCGGGCGCGCCTTCGACTCTCTGAGGCTGCGAGGCGGCCCACGATGAACGCGACGGCTTGGAACAGCAGGCCGGTCACGACGGAGAGGTAAATGCCGATTGCGAGCTGGTTCGGCGAAGGTGGCGTCATGGTGTCGACGGTGGCATTGCAGATGAGCAAGGGGCGGTTGAGCTGCCCCAGCCGCCACAGGCCATCGGCGATAAAGACCAACGCCTGGACGCCCCACCCCATCAGCGCTTGGCGCCGGGGAAGAATCAGCGCCAGTTCGGCTGCCATGACAAAAAGCAGATCGGATTCGATGAGCGCGCCGAGTCCGATTTGCAGGGCGAGCAGCGCCGCCGTCATGCGCGGATTTGGCGGACGAGCCGGGGCAGTACATCGTACGAATGCCAGCATGAACACGACCAGGCCAGCGAGTTGGCCGGCGATGACCAGCTTGAACATCCCTGACTGATCGATGCTGATAAACATGCGCGCCAGATCTACCATCGGCAGTCGCACATAGGGCAAGGCCGTCGGGCCCATGAACCACAGACGTGCCAGTGGCTGAACACCCACCACGCAGCAGACAGCCAGCGCGGCGGACCGGAAGACGGTCAACGTGCCCAGCTCGCGTTTGTTCAACATGGGCGTTCTCCCAACGGAAGGGTCACGACGATGGCGAATCCCCCTTCGTCCCGGTTGCCCGCCATGAACGTGCCGCCGTGGGCAGCGGCACGGTCGCGCATGCCGCGCAATCCACTTCCCAAGGCCGCTGGCTCGCCATGCTGCCGGCCCCGGCCGTTGTCGTCGATGCGCAGGGTCAGCGTGTGCTCCGATGCCGTCAAGCCGATGCGGAGCAGCGTCGCGTCCGCATGGCGAATGGCGTTGGTGATCCCTTCCTGCATCATCCTGAACAGGGTGTGTGCCAGCGCTGGACTGGTGCATGCGGCATGCGCGTCCAAGTTCAGCTCGATACGGGGCTTGGGCAGGCCCGTGGACATGGCGCGAAGCGCAGCCAGCAGGTCCAGTGGGGGAGTATCCCGCTCTGTGGCGACGACCGTCTTCACTTCCGACATCAGCTGCTGTGCCAGCCCCAGGGAGGTCTGCACCGCGGCTTTTGCCGGACCTGCCAGATGCCGCCCAGCCGATGCCAGCTCTGCATGGAGCGCCGACAGGTGCTGATCCAGGGTCTCGTGAACCCGTTGCGCGATGCGATCCTGTTCCGACACGCGAATGGCTTGTTCCAACTGTGCCTGCGCCGAGGTGAGTTCGGTGTGGAGTGCGGCGAGCGCCGCCCGGCTGCGCATTTGCGTGCTGGCTGTATGGCCAACGCAAAATGCCAACAGATGGAACGCAGCCTGCCTGGACCATTCAAGCGGAAGCCAGACGCCTGCCGGTGGTGCGATCTCGGGGACGTTGCAATGCGCCAGACCGGAGGCGGTCTGCAACAGCGTCGGGAGGGTCGACAGCCCATAAGCCATGGGGAGCACGGCCAACCAGGCCAGTCCATCGCGCGATGGCATCACGAATGCCAGCTCGGCTGCCACGAGGAACAGCAAGTCGGATTCGTCCAACGCACCCACAAGGATCTGGACGGCGAGCAAGAGGGCCCTGGCGGTCGATGAGCCATCCCCGTTTCGGGTGCCGCACCAAAAGGCGAGGGCAAAGGAGACGAAAGCCAGCGACGACAGGCAAAGGTATGTGCTGCGTCCAATGGGCAGATCACCGGCGCTCAGGTGGAGCGCCAGCAGCGCAAGCGACCGGCCCGTGCCTACCGATTGCAGCCATGACCCGGGGTCCGTGGCCAGCACGTTCGCCCACGTTATTCCCATCACCACGGCGCTGGCCGACAAGGCGATGGCTCTGAACATCAGGTCGGTGCGGAGACTCATCTGCGCCGGGCGCCGCGTGGCGTGAAACACTGCACTGGCATGTGGCCGGGCACATCGGAAGTTGCGGAAACAGGCGCCCACTTTATCTTCGCCATGACCATCGGCCTGTGCCGGAAGTCATGGTTGATTCGTCTGCCAATCGGCACATGTGCCGGTACGCGAGGTTCCCAAGAATCAGCGGCGCCGCCTTCATCGCGGTGGCCTTGATTTTGACCAAAAAAGGAACCTCATGATCCCGACCTCTCTCCGCCGCACGCTGTTGGTGGCCGTGCTGCTTGTATCGAGCAATGCCTCGTTCGCCGACGACTGGATTGGCTTTGCGTCCGTCGGACCGGAGGAGCATGGCGCCGTGGGCATCGGCAGGGCCTTGGGCAACGGGCTGGCGATCCGCACGGTTCTTGGGACGAGGCGGCCATCGTCGTACCACCGCACCTTGGACGGCGTCGACTATGACTTTCATCCTCAGGCCACGACGTCCTTGAGCGCGATCCTGGACTGGTATCCGATGCAGGGCAGCGGACTGCGGCTGTCTGCTGGACTGGGCTATCTGGATCGCAATGAACAGACCCTGGGCGTGGCGAGCAGCGTCGACGGACCGTTCAAAGGCAAGGTGTCGTACTCGCATTTCGAGCCCTACATGGGAGTGGGCTGGGAGTCTGCACCGATCGACCAATGTGGTTGGCGTTTCACCAGCGATCTTGGCCTGCGCCTGCAACACAGGTCGCGCGTCACGCTGACCAACGCGAATGGTCAGGATGCCGGCACGCAGCGGCAGCGAGTCGAGTCGGACCTGGCCCGCAACAGCTTCAGGCTGGCGGCATCGATCGGGGTGGCCTACCGCTTCTAGCAACACGGTTGCACGGATCCGCACGAACGCCGAGGCCTACGCCTTTCGTGACTCAACGACACCAATGACTGCATCATCGAGCAGTGGTACGCCATGAACCGGGCCGACTCCTTTCGGGAGAACAGCTCGGTCTGGTCACTGATCCCGACAAGGCACGGAGGCTCAGATCGGTGCGGACGCGCGGTCTGGCATCTTGAAGATCTCCGGGTGAGCGCTGCCCGGCCTTGACAGGGTCGGGTGGGCCCTCTGACACTGAACTTCGCAGCTCAGTGAGCGTCGAGGACGCCCGCCATGCCCATCATCACGCCCCCTCGACTGGAACAGCGGCCAGCGCGGCCTTGTGTCGGCATCCGTTCGGACGTGGCGATGGCCGAACTAGCGACGGCATTGCCACCCCACAGCCCCGAATTGCTCGCCTGGCTTGCGGCCCGCGGCCAGGTTCCAGCGGGCCCGGCCTTCTGGCGTTACCTGGTGGTCGATACGGCCGCCTCGCACGTGAGGGTCGAGTCGGGGTTTCCGGTGATCGTCGCACCGCCGGGCGACGGCCGCGTTGTGGCGGACACCTTGCCCGGCGGCAGCTATGCCGTTGCGCTGTACCACGGGCCTCCGGACGGGCTCATGCAGGCCACTGGCGAACTGCTGCAGTGGGCGCAAGAGGCCGGCATTGCCTGGGACATGCGTCGAGAAGGCCCATCAGAAGTCTGGAGCGCGCGCATCGAGTGGTACCTCCATGCCGACCCCATCGACGAGGCGGCCTGGAGCACTGAACTGGCGTTCCTGACCCGCTGATCCAGTGTTGCCCCGGCGGAGGAGCCGGGGCGCACGGATCAGCGCTTCACGCCTGCCGCAGCGACGGCCAAGGCCGTCATGTTGACCACCCGACGCACCGTCGATGACGGGGTGAGCACATGCACCGGTGCGGCTGCGCCGAGCAGGACCGGTCCCACCGTCACGCCTTGGCCGCCGGTCATCTTCAGCACGTTGAACAGGATGTTCGC
>CBIHPH010000058.1:0-25636 GCA_966212105.1 uncultured Rhizobacter sp. | reverse complement strand
CACTGGCCCCGGTGGGCCCCGGCGTTCGCCGGGGTGACATTTGTTTGCGGCCCCCCGCATGTGTTTGGGCCCCCCACATGTGTTTACGGCCCCCGCACGTGTTTGCGGCCCCCCGCATGTCATACCGGCGAAAGCCGGTACCCACTGTCCCGAATGGCCACGACTGCCGCCGGAGCTACAAAGAGCGAGAGGCGAGCGAGCAAAGCGAGCAACGCCCCGCAGCGCGCGCGACAGGTAGGCAAGCGAAGCGAAGCCGCCCATCAAGCCACACGCGAGCCCGGCTCCGCCGGGCGACCCGTGGCTCCCCCTTGGGGGGACCGGCGCGCCAGCGCCGTAGGGGGCCCTATTCAACCCGGGGTCGCCCCTTGGGGGCAGGAGGCGCCAGCCGACTGGGGGGCCTTTTTCATGATTTTGACGAGCTGGGAGCCCGTGTGCCACACGCTTGATTTCACGGCGTCGCGCCAGGGGGTCTGGCCCACGGGGTGGGGGCGCAGGCGCAGGCCTTGGCGCAGTTTGTGGTTCAGCGCCATGGCGCGGGTCTGCGACCGGGTTTCGTCGGTGTTGAAGATGATCGACATCGAGATGGAGACGTCGTCGGGGCCGTTGCGGACATGATGGCCAGCCACGAACGGGATGTGCAGGGCATCGCCCGGCGCGAAGCGGAAGGTGGTGCCGAGCGGCTCGGCTTGCGGGCGCCACACGGGACGCACGCCGGCATGGGCGACGAACCCCTCGCGCACGTCGGACGGCACGACGCGCTCGTCCCACTGTGGGAACACGGTCACTTCCTTGCTGCCCCTGAACTGCATCAGGAACGTGGAATAGCGGTCGATGTGGAACGGCGTGATGCTGTTGGGCGAGGCAATGAACAGGTACAGCATGGCCCTATGGGCTTTTTGCCCCGCGCGGCGCTCCCGGATCAGCGATTCGACGTCGCCCACGAGGTCTCGGAACAACGGGTGCAATGAGGCGTCCGCTTCAGGGGCCCGAACCATGATGTACGAGTCGGACGTGCGGATGGTCTCGATGGTTTCCTCGATCGACAGGCCGTTCGCGTGTTCCACATGCGCGCGATCGAAGTTGGCGCCGCGGTCCAGCTTGCCGCTCGAATAGAAGACCTGTGAAGGAGGCAACGCTGGAATCACCCGCCCGAGGTTCTCGAGTGAGAGGGCCGGATGGTCCATCAGCCGATGGCGGAAGGTGAAAGCCTCGCGGTCAAGCAGGTCGCGGCGGATGTCGTCCGCAAAGCACGTCATGGATGAGTTCACTGCGGTGCCCCTCCGGGGCGGATGAGTCGCTACGGCGCGCAGTGTCGCCGCAGGCGTCTGTTTTTGCACCAACGCATTCGCGGGGGTAGAGGGCGTGACCGTGAATAATTGGCATTGCGACGAGCGGCAATGAGCCCAGGCCAGCGTGCAGGCGGTGCACCTTGCGGCGATGAACACGCCGCACTTGCACGAACGCTGGAATCAGCGCGTCACACCGCTTCACCCTCCAGGCGCCGGGAAGGTTTCTGCCCAATTCCTCCAGGAGTTCTTGCCCGCTTGTTTGGCTGAGTACATGGCGATGTCAGCGTTCTTGATCAGCGCATCGACGCTTGTCCCCGCCCGCGGATGTGTCGCCACACCCACGCTTGCGGACAGGACGAATTCATGATTCCTGAATCGGAACGGCGTAGAAGCAGCCGCCAGCACCCGTTCAGCGATGGCGGCGACATTGAACAATGAACTTTCGGAATCCTCGACCAGTACGACGAACTCGTCGCCACCCAGCCGGGCGGCCGTATCGGACTTGCGCAGGCAAGCCCGGAGCCGCTGAGCGAATGTGGCCAAGACGAAGTCCCCTGCTTCGTGCCCCAACGTGTCATTGACCTTCTTGAATCCGTCAAGATCGATGAAGAGCAGCGCAAGGGACGTGTGGCAGCGTTGCGTCCTGGACAAGGCGTGGCGCAGAAGTTCAATCAGAAGGTTGCGATTGGGCAGTTCGGTCAGGGCATCGAAATGGGCGAGTTGGCGCACCTGTTCTTCTGCGCACTTGCGCTCGGTGATGTCCATGACCGTGCCGTTGATCACCGTCGCAAGCCCCTTGTCATCGACGACTGGTTTTGCGATCGTGTGCACCCAGCGTACTGCGCCAGAAGAGAGTTTGATCCGATACTCAATGTCGACGTTTTCGGCTTGAAGCGATGCGTTTTGAATCAACCGCATGTACTGCTCCCGATCTTCGGGATGAACGAGCGCTGAGAACTCGGCGCCAACCAACGCGGGTTGGTCGGGGTCGATACCAAAGATGCGGTACGTCTCGGCTGACCACACGGTCACGCCCGTCGCGAGGTCAAAGGACCAGCTGCCAATGTGCGCGAGGCGCTGCGACTCCGCCAAGGCGCTCTCGTTGGCTCTCGCTGTGCGCAACGCAATTTTCAGCTGGTCCCGCAGCCCACTGATGTAGCCCCCCATGAGTGCAAACCACGGCATCGTCACGGCAAAGACAAGCAGCTGCACAAGTTCGAGCCGAAGGTCAAGCGTGTGGCGTTTGAACATCCACAGCAGGCCAATCACCCCGGCATAGCCGCTGACGACGGCCGCCGCATAAATCAGCAGCGCGCGAGTTCCGAGACGCAACACGCCGAACGTGAGCACCATCATCAGGATGACGAGAAACACCGCTCGGGATCGGTCGGCCAGGTAGGCGGCCCCCAGCATGGTGAGGGTGGCTGCCCCCATCTGTTGAAGCGTCAGGCTGGGGTCGGCCCACCGGCGGTTCAGGCCCTTGCGGAAGATCCAGTAGAAAGCGAGCACCCAAAACGCGATCGCTGCGGAGATCAGAAGGAATGGGCCCCTTTCCAGCATCCCGAGCAGGTGCCACACCGACAGCAGACAGATCACCAGAACGCTGCTGGCGGCAGCCATGAAATAGCGACGTATCCGAACTGATTGGCGAGGGTCGTCGCGCGGAGTCATGGCAGAGCCACCGATCCTCATCTCCATTGCCTAGTACATCGACAACGCAAATGTGTTGCGTCCCGACCGCTTGGCTCGGTAGAGCGCCTCGTCGGCACGCGTCAGCAGGTCGGCAGCCTCCTCCGGCCCGGACCCCGACACCACGACACCGATGCTGGTGGTGACTGACAGGGTCGTACCGCCGACTTCGAAAGGGCGCGTCATGCTTCGCAGGATCTTGCGAGCCACCTGCTCCGCCTCAGGTCCGATGTTGAGGCCTTCGAGCACCACGACGAATTCGTCGCCCGCCAGCCTGGCCACGGTGTCGGTGCCGCGCACGCTGCCGACCAGCCGGCGCGCAAACTCCTGCAGCACGATGTCGCCGCCCTTGTGGCCCAGGGTGTCGTTGATGGATTTGAAGTGGTCGATGTCCAGGAACATGAGGGCCAACGGACGCTGGCTTCGCCGGCTGCGTGCCAGCGCCTCTTCCAGCCGCTCGTTCAACTGTCGGCGGTTCGGCAGCCCGGTCAGCGAATCGCTGCGCGCCTGTTCGCTCATGCGCGCTTCGGCTTCCTTGAGCGCGGTGATGTCCGCGCTCAATGCGTACACGCCCACCACGTGGCCGTCCGGGCGCACGTCCGGGATGTACTCGGTTCGCAAATAGCGCGACGCCCCGCGCACGATCGACATGGTCTCGAATTCGACGCGCTCGCCGCCAAGGGCGCGCTCGAGCTGACCGCTCCGCTGTGCATACAGCGCCGGCCCCACGGCATCGCGCAGGTGCTTGTCGATCAACGCAGTGGGCTCCACGCCGAGCCATGACCGGTAGGTACCGTTGCAAAAGCGAATGAAGTGATGCTCGTCGACGTACGAGATCAGCGCAGGCAGGTGATCCGTGATGGTGCGAAGCCTGAGTTCGCCGGCAGCACGCGCCTCCTCGGCCTGCTTGAGCGCGGTGACGTCGAAGATCATCGCGTAGAAGCCCCGGACCCTGCCGTCCGCGCCGACGTCCGGCACCAGGTGAGACTGGTAGTGCTCGCGATGTCCGTCGCGCACCCATTCGGCCTCCAGTGTGACCCGCTGTCCGGCGAGCACCCGTGGTACGAACGACTCATGTTGCGCATGGAGGGCCTCGCCGAGCGCGGTGCGCATTGAATACTCGTCGAGCTTTTCCGCGTCCAACCCGAACCGCTGCAGCGCGGGCCCGTTGGCAAATTTCAGGCGCTGGTCTGCATCGTAGTAGCCGATGAGCGCGGGAATGTTGTTGGTGATGGCCGTCACGCGCTGCTCCGACGCCTCGCGCCGAAGCATCTCGGCGCGCAGCTCATCGCGACGTTCGGCAAGCGATGAGGTCATGCTGTCGAAGCCTCGGGCAAGGTGTCCCAGTTCGTCCGCAGACTCCCAACCGACCTTGACGCCGAGATTGCCGGCTTCGACCGCCGCAACGGCCCGTTCGATGCGGATGACAGGCCCGACCATGCGCCGGGCAATCACGACCGACTGCCCAAGCAGCAAGACCACGAGCAGCGCGAGCGACGACACCGAAATCCATTCATAGCGACGCGTGGCCGTCTGCTGTGCCGCGGCCGCCTCCCGGGACCATCGGTAGACACCGTCGGCAAGCCCTTGCGTCTCGTTGATCATCTGATCGACGAGAAAATCGGCCCGCCGCGCAGTGAAGCCCACTTCGGGTGCTGATGTCAGGCTGGTGAGGCGATCGAACAGCAACGGCAAACGCCGCGCCGAATCGCGCAGCGCACCGAGTCCGGCCCATTCAGGCCCTGACAACGTGGCCTGGCTGAGCTCGACGACGAGTGCGCTGTGACGCTCGCGCCACTGCTGGGCAACGCGCTCCTCGAAGTATCGGGGGTACTCCTGGGTCAACAGCAAGAGGGCGGTCGCATGGCGTGCCACGGTGCGCGAGCGCTCCTGCTCCGCACCCGCCTCATTGGCTGCGTTGACCGATTGCCATGCCAACCCGGCCACCAAGAGGACCACCCCGAAAGCGATCGCCATGGTGAGCCGAAGCTGCGTGCGAATGCGCATGGTCTGGAGTTCAGCGGCTGATGCCGACCGCGCTCGGGTTCACTGCCGTCAGCGGCGCACGGTGAAAAAGCGAAAGGAAATTGGGCGTTGCGCGGCCGCTGACATGCCCTTCGCGCAAGGCCCAGCGGGCTTCGCTTTCGAGCGTCTTCAAGAGTGATTGGTCGAGGGACAGCCGGAACAATTGCTGAGGCCATACCCACTGGACGAAGGCATCATCGGTGCCGAGCCGGCGGCGCAGGATCGACTTGGCCCGCTCGGGTTGCGCCTGGATGAACTGCTCGGCCCGTTCCACGGCTCGAAGGAGGCGGGACAGGTCGGCATCCCGGGCACCCACCATTCGCCGGTGCGCGACGAGGTTGAAGGTGACGCTGTAGATGCCCTCGGTCGGCAGCAACAGGACGCCGGACCTCATCGCCCCGGTGATCCGGTAGCCGAAGGGCTCCCAGACCGACACGCCGTCCACCCGCCGCGATTGCAAGGCGTCGAGCATGGCATCGGGCTGCATCGGCACCGTGGTCACGAGCGTAGGGTCGATGCCGTGGGTGAGCAGGAACGAATCCAGGAAATACTGGCTGGTGGATCCGGACACGATGCCGATCTTGTGCCCCGCGAGCCCCGCGGGGGACGAGATGCCGCTGTCTCGCCGGACGATCAGCTTGAGGTCTCCCGGGGTGGATGCGATGGTGCCGATCACGACGAAATCCGAACTGCTGAAACTGTTGAAGACGATGGGCGTGTCGCCGACCGTCGCCACGTCGGCGGAGCCGTCGAGCACCATCTTCATGCAGCGCTGACCCGTGGGGCATTCGGCGATGTTCACCCGCAGGCCGGCGTCTTCGAACATGCCTTCGGATTCCGCAATGAACAATGGCAGTGAGAGCGGGGAGCGCGGCACCCCGAGCGAGAGCACGGACTGGCCGAGCGCAGCACCCGTCATGAGCGACGCGGCCACCGCGGCGATCCAGCGCATCCGGCAGGCGGGCGGTGATCGGCGCGGCAAAGACATCATGGTCAGTCTCCGAATGGACGCGGCCTTGGTGCCGGGTCTTCGGTCGACGGCACCCGCATTTGTCATCAAACCTCAGACTGAACGCCCTTGCAGTTTCCGGCAACCAATGCCCTTGCTGAGCGCTCAGTGGTCTTGCCAGAGCCGCCCCGATCAGGGCATGAATCGCCGCGACAGCAAGGACACCATTTCCGCTTCGGTGAGCGGCGCCACGCCCAGCCCGAACCGCTGGTTGGCGAGGTCGATGAGGGCGCGCGCCCACAGGGCATTCCACACCGTGCCGGCATGCCCGTCGGCCAACGTCGCGTTGGAAGGTTCGTCACCCGATGAATTGGCGACCTTCAGCGGCCCGAAGGACACCGTCCGGTAAGCCGGCATGCCCTGCGAATCCCGCCCTCCCCACAGGGACGCGAACCATGCACGATCATCGAAAAACGCCATCTGGGGACGATCGGCGGCGAAGCGCTGCAAGGCCTGGTCGAAGCGGTCGAGGCCGGCCGAGATGTTGGCCTGTTCGGCCGGCGCACGCCATCGGGTCAGGTAGGCAGCCCAGTGCCGGTTGTCGAAAATGCCCACGACGATCGTCTTGGTGCCGGGATGCGCGGCGGCGATGGCGTCCACCGCCGAGCGGATCTGGGCCACGCAGGTGTCGATGGCACGCACGACGGCGGGGTCCCGCGGGTCTCGGGCGAGGCGGTCGAGCTCCGCGGCCTTGCCGAAGGTGTTCACCCCGATGCGAATCACGACCAGACCCTGTCGCCACCGCACCGGGTCTTCGTTCATCAGCCGGATCAGTTCGGGCACCTGCCGGGACGGGCCATCCATCAGGTCGTCGCAACCCTGGCCGGACACGGCGAAATTGTGGCGATGGTCCACCTTGCGGGGCGCGCGGACATCGAAGCCGACAAACCGGAGAACGCGCGCCACACGGGGCCAGGTGCCAGTGGACTCGCGTTCCCCCAGGTCGAGCGCGTCGCCGCGCAGGGCGGCGATCACTTCGGTCCATTGGTAAGTGGTGTCACGCAGACGACCGCCGCGATCGGCCGAACCCGGCGGGAAAGCGCGCTCGTCGTGGTAGCCGTGGCTGTCCGAATCACCGATGATCGCCAGTGGAATGCGATGGTTCGTGGGCGCGACCGACCCCAGGGCGGGCACGCTCATCAGAACGGCGACCAGCGCGTCGCGCCATCGCAATGAAAGGGGGGGTGCTCGCATGTCAGGACGCGAGTGTCGGCCATCCCGCCCCCCCCGCACACTCACGCATTCGGGGGATTTCCAACCCCTCCCCCCCAGACATAATCAGAAACAATCAGGAGCACGCGTGCCCAAAAGAGCGCCGTCAGGCGTCGAGGCACGCGTCCAGGCCCTCGTCAGCGGGTCCAGCGGCGTCACCCCCAGGCGATTCCGGCTCTTCTTCCATTCTGGATGGCCCTGCGCCGCCCCCTGTCATGAACGAACGCCGCCCCACGCTGATCGATCCGGCCATCCCGGCCCCCCGCGCATTGCGTGCCGTATTGCGCGACACAACCGGCCGCCTGCCCGGCGCCACGGCGCTTGAAACGCCCACGGCTTCGCTGACCTACGCGGACCTGCTTGCCCGCACCAGCGGGCTGTCCGACCGCCTGTCCGCTGCCGGGTTGGCCCCCGGCGACCGCGTCGGCATCGCCGCCACCCGATCGGTGGACACCATCGTCGCGATCCTCGCCGCTGTGGACGCCGGCCTCGCCTACGTGCCGCTTGACCTGGGCTACCCGGCGGACCGGTTGCAAGCCATGCTGGAGGATGCACGCCCCCGCGTCGTGCTGGGCGAAGACGATGCGCTCACTGCGCTCGCGCAGCTGGCCGGCCGTTTCCCCACACTGGCCGCCCCGGCCCCGGCCGGCACACCGGTGCACGGCGCCGAGCCCGACCTGGCCTACGTGCTGTTCACATCGGGTTCCACCGGCCGGCCCAAGGGCGTGGCAATGGGGTGCGAACCGCTCGCCCACCTGACCGACTGGCACGCGGCCCACCCACGGCTCGGCCGGGCGGCGCGCACCCTGTTGTTCGCGCCGTTGTCATTCGATGTGCACTTCCAGGAAATTTTCTCCACCCTGGCCTGCGGCGGCACGCTGGTGATGGTGCCCGAGGCGGTACGCCGCGATCCGGCGCTGCTGCACCGTGCACTGGTGGACCTGCGCGTCGAACGCATCTTCGTCCCGTACGTGGCGCTGCAGATGATTGCGCAGGCCGCAGCCGATGATCCCCCGACGCACCTCGTGGACGTGATCAGCGCCGGGGAGCAGTTGCAGGTCACGCCCGCCATCCGCCGCCTGTTCGAACGCCTGCCGGGCGCTGCACTGCACAACCACTACGGCCCCACCGAAAGCCATGTCGTCACCGCCTTCGAACTGGAAGGCGACGCGCGCACCTGGCCCGAAATCCCGCCCATCGGCCGTGCGCTGCCCCATGTGCAACTCGCACTGCGCGATGCCGAATCGGGCCGGCCGGCGACGGGTGACACCGGCGAACTGCTGCTCGGCGGCGCCACGCTCGCCCATGGTTACCTCGGCCAGCCGGAACTCACGGCCGAACGCTTCCGCACGGATGTGTCCGGCACGCCGGGCCGCTGGTACCGCACCGGCGATCTCGTGAGCCGTGATGCTGACGGGGTGTGCACATACCTCGGCCGCGCCGACCAGCAGCTCAAGGTGGACGGGTTCCGCATTGAACCCGGCGAAATCGAATTGGCGCTCATGGCCCACGAGGCGGTGCGTGATGCCGTGGTGACCGCCCCCGACATCCCGGGCATCGGCAAGCAGCTGGTCGCCCACCTGGTGTTGAATGCCGGCCATGTGACCGAAGACGCCACGGCCGGCCTGCGCGCGCACCTGCGCAGCCGCCTGCCCGAATACATGGTGCCCGTGCGCTTCATCACGCTCGACGCACTGCCCACCACCCCGAGCGGCAAGATCGACCGCCGCGCCCTGCCCCTGCCGGCAGCCAGTTCCACCAAGGCGGTCGACACGGCCGACCTTCCCTCGCTGTGCCGCGCGCTCTGGCAGGATCTGCTCGGCGTCCCCGCCATCGACGACAACCAGAACCTGTTCGACCTGGGCGCCCGCTCGCTGCTGGTGCTGCGGTTCGTGGCGCAGCTCAAGGAAGCAGGCGTGAGCCACATCGGCGTCGCAGACGTCTACGACCGCCCCACCCTCGCCGGGCTGACGGCCAGGCGCCAGGCGGGCGGCACTCCCCGCCGGCGCCAGACGGGCATGACCAGCGGCATTGCGATCGTCGGGATGGCCACGCGCACTCCCGGCGCGGCCGACGTGGAGGGCTTCTGGAACAACCTGCTGACCGGGCAGGAAGGCATCCGGCATTTCGCGCCGCACGAACTGGACGCCTCTGTACCGGCGGACCTGCGCAACCGCCCCAATTTCGTACCCGCTTGCGGTGTGCTCGAAGATGCCGACCGCTTCGATGCCGGCTTCTTCGGTCTGCCGGCTCGCGAGGCGGCCGTCACCGATCCGCAGCAGCGCCTCATGCTCGAGCTGAGCTGGACAGCGCTTGAACATGCGGGTGTCGACCCCTCGCGCGAGGGCCAGCGCATCGGCGTGTACGCCGGCACGGCGAACAACAGCTACATCGGCCTGCTTCGCCAGGAAGATCCGGACCTCGCCCAGCGCTACGGCGATTTCGCCACCATGCTCGCGAGCGAGAAGGACTACGTCGCCACCCGCGTGGCGCACCGCCTCCATCTCAATGGCCCGGCCGTCAGCGTCCACACGGCCTGCTCCACCGGGCTCGTGGCCATCGCCCAGGCATGGCACGCGCTGGCCGCCGGGCAGTGCGACGTGGCGCTCGCCGGCGGCGCAACGGTCAACGTGCCGCAGCACAGCGGTTACCTGCATGTCGAAGGTGGCATGCAATCGGCCGATGGCCACTGCCGACCGTTCGATGCCGACGCGAGCGGCACCGTGTTCGCAAGCGGCGGCGCAGTGGTGGTGCTCAAGCGCCTGGAAGATGCCCAGGCCGACGGCGACACGGTGTATGCCGTCATCCGCGGCGTCGGCTTGAACAACGATGGCGGAGACAAAGCGAGCTTCACCGCGCCGAGCGTGAGCGGACAGGCCGAGGCCATCCGCATGGCACTGGACCACGCAGGGATCGATGCGCGCAGCATCGGGTACGTCGAAGCCCACGGCACCGGCACGTCGCTCGGCGACCCCATCGAGGTGGCCGCCCTCACGCGTGCATACCGCGAAGACACCCCTGACGCCGGCTATTGCGGCCTCGGCTCTCTCAAGGGCAACCTGGGCCACATGGTGGCGGCAGCAGGCGCGGCCGGGCTCATCAAGGCCACGCTGTCGCTGCACCACGGCGTGATCCCCGGCACGCTGCACTACCGCAGGCCGAACCCGCAGATCGATTTCGAGGCATCGCCCTTTCGCGTGATCGCCGGCAATGCGCCTTGGCCCCGCGACGCCACCACCCCACGCCGCGCCGCGATCAGCTCCTTCGGCGTGGGCGGCACCAATGCCCACCTCGTGATCGAAGAGGCGCCGCAGGCCGTGGCGGCCCCTGCGCCCGAGGGTGGACGCTGGGTGTTGCCGTTGTCCGCGCGGGATGCCGACGGCGTCGCGGCACGCGCCCGCCTGCTGGCCGAACACCTCGAACGCCATCCGGCACTGCCACTGTCGGCGGTGGCCGCCACGCTGATTCGCGGCCGCAAGCCGATGCCTCAACGCCAGGCCGTCGTCGCTGCCACCACGGCCGATGCCGTGACCGCCTTGCGCGCCGTGAAGTCCTCCGTGACGGCCCTGGCATCCCCACGCCTGGTGTTCCTGTTCCCGGGCCAGGGCTCCCAGCACCCCGGCATGGCCCGGCACCTGTGTGACGAAGCCCCTGCGTTCCGGGAGCCGTTCGACCGTGCGATCGCCTTGGCCGAAACAGCTCTCGGCGTGCCCTTGCGCACCTGGCTCGTCAACGCCGACCCGGCCGACGAAACCGTGGCGCGCCAGCTGGCTGAAACCCGATATGCCCAGCCGGCCTTGTTCGCCGTGTCGTACGCATTGGCAGCGTGGCTCGACAGCCTCGGCGTGGAACCTGACGCGATGATCGGCCACAGCATTGGCGAATACGCGGCGGCCTGCCATGCCGGCGTCATGTCGCTCGAAGATGCCATGGCCGCCGTGCTCGCGCGCGGCCAGGCCATGTTCGACCAGCCGCCCGGGGCCATGCTGGCCGTTCGTACCGACGCAGAGACGCTGCGGCCGCTGCTGCCGGCCGGGGTCGAAATCGCCGGAATCAATGCACCGGCGCTCACCGTGGTGGCCGGGAGCGCAGAAGCGATCGATGCATTCGCCCCGCAGCTCGATGCACGCGACCTGGGCACCACGCGCCTGCGCGTCTCCCATGCCTTCCACAGCGTCTCCATGGAAGGCGCTCTGCCCCGCGTGGCTCAGGCGTTGGGCAATGCCCGGCTCCGCGCGCCCCGGCGTGCGCTCTATTCCTGCGTCAGCGGGGCGCTGCTGACGGCCGAGGAAGCGGTCGACCCAACCTATTGGGCCCGCCAGGTGCGCGCGCCCGTGCAATTCACCCGCGCCGTTTCGGCCGAGCTGGCCCGCGGTGCGGAGACGGTCTTCATCGAAGTCGGCCCGGGCCAGGCGCTGACCGCGTTGCTGCGCCAGCACCGCACGGCGGCCGGTGCCGTGCCCCCGCAAGTGGCCATGCTGGGGCCGGCCAACAACCCGGGCGATCCGGCCGTCTCGGCGATGGCCGCCGCGGGTGCGCTGTGGGCGCTCGGGGTCCGCCTGGCATGGCCGGTGGCCGCCAATGCGCCGCGGGTGGCATTGCCCACCTATCCCTTCAAGGACGAGCGTCACTGGTTCAAGCGCCAGGCCGCGTCCCTCTCGAACGACCTCGCGCCTGCAAGCCTCGCCGCCCATGCGGCCTTGCGCGCCGAATCATCCCCTTCCACGTCATCGATGGTCACCATGAACCGATTGCCCCGCCTCGAGCAGGAACTCCAGCGCATCCTCAGCGATGTTTCCGGCGTGCCGGCCGATGACATCGCCCGAGATGCCACGTTCGTCGACCAGGGGCTCGATTCACTGTCGCTGACCCAGGCCACGCTCGAACTGGAGCGCGTGTTCGGGGTGAAGCTGCGCTTTCGCCGCCTGCTCGAAGACCTGAACGACATCGACAAGCTCGCGCGCTTCCTCGATGCCGAATTGCCGGCCGACCGCTTCGCACCGCCGCCGCAGGCCGCCGCACCCGTGATCACGGCAGTCCCCGCCGCCGCCGCACCGGTCATGCAGGCGCCCGTTTCCGTGGCCGCGGACGGCGGCGCCCTGCATCAGCTGATCCAGCAGCAGATGCAATTGATGGCGCAGCAGCTTGCCCTGCTGGCCGGGCAACCGGTGGGCCCGATTCAGGCGCCGCCGCTGCCAGTGGCGGCACCCGCAACGCCCGCCTCGGCGCCCTCGCCTTCGCCTGCACCAGCCGCAGCGGATGCGCCAACGCGTCAGTCCCTGGTGGACAAGCCCTTCGGTGCATCCCCTCGCCTCACGCTCGACGCCGTGCGCACCTTCACGCCGGCACAACAACAGTGGCTCGACAACTTCATCGCGCGCTACACCGCCCGCAGCGGCCGGTCCAAATCGTTCAGCCAGCAGCACCGCAAGCTGATGGCCGACCCGCGCGTCGTGACCGGCTTCAATCCGTTGTGGAAGGACCTCGTCTACCCGATCGTCGTCGACCGCTCGAATGGCGCCAGGCTGTGGGACCTCGACGGCAACGAATACATCGACCTGCTGTCGGGCTTCGGCGCCAACCTGCTGGGCTACCAGGCACCGGCCGTGCTCGCTGCAATGCACGAGCAGCTCGACCGCGGCATCGAAGTGGGACCGCAGCATCCGCTCGCTGCCGAAGTGGCTCAACTCATCTCCGAATTCACCGGCATGGAGCGCGTGGCGTTCTGCAACACCGGCTCCGAAGCGGTGATGGGGGCCATGCGCATTGCCCGCACGGTGACGGGCCGCAAGACGATTGCAATCTTCACGAATTCGTACCACGGCATCTTCGATGAGGTCATCGTGCGCGGCACCAGGCAGCTGCGCTCGTTGTCCGCCGCGCCGGGCATCCTGGCCAACGCGGTCGAGAACATCCTGGTCCTCGACTGGAACAGCGAGGAATCGCTGCGGGTGCTGCGCGAGCGTGGCTCCGAACTGGCCGCCATCATGACCGAGCCGGTCCAGAACAAATACCCCACGATCCAGCCGCGCGAGTTCGTGCGTTCACTGCGTGAGATCGCCGACAGCGCCGGATGCGCGCTGATCTTCGACGAGGTGGTCACCGGATTCCGCGTGGCGCCGGGCGGGGCGCAGGAGTTCTACGGCGTGCGCGCCGACATCGCCACGTACGGCAAGGTCATCGGCGGCGGCCTGCCCTTTGCAGCCATCGCAGGGGCCGACCGCTGGCTCGACGCCCTCGACGGCGGCCACTGGCAGTACGGCGACGAGTCCTACCCGGAAGCCGGTGTCACGTACTTCGCCGGCACGTTCGTGCGCCACCCGCTCGCTCTGGCTGCGGCCGGCGCCGCGCTGCGTTACATCAAGGCAGGCGGGCGCGCGTTCTACCAGGCCCTCAACGACCGCACGCAGCGTCTGATCGACCGGCTCAACGACGCCTTCCTCGTGCGCGGCGCGCCGGTGCAGGCCGTTCATTGCGCATCGTTGTGGCGGCTGGCGTGGGACGACAACCAGAAGTTCGTCAGCCTCTTCTACTACCTCGTCCGCTTCCACGGCTTGCACCTGTACGAGCAATTCGGCCACTTCGTGACCGACGCGATGGACGATGCCGTCACCGACCGCATCTTCACCGTGTTCACCGACGCCCTCGACGAACTCATGGCGCTCGGTTTCATCGTGCCGCGCGACGGCGGTGGCCCGGCGCCCCAAGGCCCCGGCAAAGACGGAGAGAAGCGCACCGAGGCCCCGCTGACCTCCGGCCAGACCGAGCGCTGGCTCGCCGGCAGCTTCGATGCGTCCGCCCGCCGGGCGCTCAACGAGTCGTTCTGCGTGACCCTCCGCGGCGATGTGAACCGCCCCGCGTTGAAGCAGGCCCTTCGGGATGTGCTGGACCGGCACGAGGCGTTTCGCGTGCACTTCGACCTTGAAGATCCGGTTCAACGCCTGACGACGGCCCAGCCGATGCCCCTCACGGAGGTGGACCTCCGTGGCCACCCTGATGCGGATGCCGCACTCGACAGCTTCTGCAGCGAAGCCAGCCTGCGCGACTTCCCCGTCGACCGAGCGCCACTGGCAGCGGTGAGCCTGCTCGACCTGGCCGACGGTCGAACCGTGGTGCACATGGTGGCAAGCCACCTCGTGTTCGACGGCTGGGCCTCCAGCGTGTTCAACGCCGAGCTGGCCGAAGCGTATCGCGCCCGCGCCGCGGGCCTCGTGCCGTCATGGAAGCCGGCCGAGTCGCCACTCACCTTCGGCGCCGAGGAGCAGGCACGCTTTGCCAGCCCGGACGGACAGGCGGCGCTGGCCTTCTGGACCGAGCAACTGCGTGGGGCCCCAGCGGCCCTGTCACTGGGCGACCGCTCGCCCAGCGGGCCGCGCACCTTTGCTGCGGATACCGTGCGTGTCCGCCTGGACGGCACTGCGCTGGCCGGCCTGCGGGCCCAGGCCAAGCAGCATGCCGCCACCCTGTTCCAGGTGCTGCTGAGCGCCGTCACCGTGTTGCTGCACCGCCGCAGCAGCCAGCAGGACTTTGTCGTCAGCATCCCTTACGCCAGCCAGAACCTCGGCCGCCACGGGCCGCTGATGGCCGATGGTGTGCTCGACCTGCCGCTGCGCCTGCGTTGTGCGCCGTCGGACGAGGCTGCCGGCGTGCTGCAACACGTGCGCAACCACTTGATGGACGCGTTGGAACACCCGCTGATGACCCAGGGGACCGTGGCGCGTGCACTCGGCATCCGCAGCATGGGCAGCCGTCCGCCGCTGACAGGCATTTACTTCAACCTGAACCCCCGCGTCGATCTCTCCGGCTGGGCGCCGCTGTCCGCCACCATGTTCGAGGGCCGCAAGCGCGCCGTGCTCAACGAACTGTTCTTCAACTTCTACGAGAGCAGCGACGCGCTGACGCTCGACCTGCATCACAGCAGCGAATTCTTCAGCCCGCAGCTCGCGCAAAGCCTCGTCGACGAGTTGATGGACCAATGCCGTGCCTGGGCCGCCGCGCTCGCCGGCCCGGCCAGTGCCGTGCCGGCCCGGGCGGCCCTGGCGGCTGTGCCGGTCGACCCGCGGCTGCTGGCATGGAACCGCACCGACGTGCCGCTCGAGGCCCGCGCCCGGCTCGAACGCTGGGTCACCGCACAGGCCGCAAAGACACCGGACGCCGTGGCCGTCGTCGCTGGTGGCATCAGCCTGACATACCGCGCGCTCGAAGAGCGCGCGAACCGCTTTGCCCACGTGCTTCGCGCCCGCGGCGCGGGCGCTGGTGCCCTCGTGGGCGTGTGCCTGAGCCGGGGCATCGACCTGATCCCCACGCTGCTCGGTGTGCTCAAGACCGGCGCCGCCTACGTGCCGTTCGACCCGGGCTTTCCGAAGGAACGGTTGCAGTACATGGCCGAAGATGCCGCGCTGCACACCGTGGTCACCGAACATCGCCACGCGGACCTCACTGGCCTGCCTCGTGCGCAGCAACTGCGCATCGACGACGACGCGCCCCAGCTCGATGCGGCCCCCGCCGGCCCCATGGAGGCCCCTGTCGACGCGCCCGCCAATGCGCCCGCCTATGTCATCTACACCTCCGGCTCCACCGGAAAGCCCAAGGGCGTCGTGCTCCCGCAGCAGGCGGTCTGCAATTTCATCGCCAGCATGCAGCGCGAACCGGGCCTGAAGGCCGGTGACCGCCTGCTTGCGGTCACCACGCTGTCATTCGACATCGCCGTGCTCGAACTGTTCGTGCCGCTTTGCACCGGCGCCACGGTCGTCCTCGCGCAACGCGAAGACGCGATGGATCCCGATGTCCTGTCCCAGCTGATCGTCAGCCAGCACATCAACGTGATGCAGGCCACGCCCACCACGTGGCATCTGCTGCTCGACGCCGGCTGGCGCGCCCCGGCGGGCTTTCGCGCGCTGTGCGGCGGCGAGCCGCTGCCGGCCGCACTGGCCAGGCGCCTGCTCGCCGCCCCGGTCGAACTGTGGAACATGTACGGCCCCACCGAAACGACGGTGTGGTCCACGCTGTCTCGCATCACCGATGCCCAATGCATCACCATCGGTCGCCCCATTGGGAACACGCAGGTGTGGGTGGTGGATGAACGCATGAACCCGTGTGCGGTGGGCACGGAAGGAGAGATCTGCATCGGCGGCAGCGGCGTGGCCAACGGCTACTTCAAGCGTCCGGAACTGACGGCCGAGCGCTTCGTCGACGACCCGTTCTCCCCCATCCCCGGTGCGCGCCTGTACCGCACCGGCGACCTCGGCCGCTGGGGCGAAGACGGCCAGCTGCACCACCTCGGGCGGCTCGATTTCCAGGTCAAGGTGCGCGGCTACCGCATCGAGCTGGGAGAGATCGAAGCACGCCTCGAAGCGTTGCCGGGTGTGGCACGCACGGTGGTCGTGGCTCGCGAAGACAGCCCGGGCGACGTGCGCCTCGTCGGGTACTTCGTGGCTGCGTCCGGCATGTCTCCCGACCCAGCCGCGCTGCGCCAGGCGCTCAAGGCCAGCCTGCCCGACTACATGGTGCCGCAGCACCTCGTCGTGCTGGCCTCGATGCCCTTGCTGCCGAACGGCAAGATCGATCGCAAGGCCCTGCCTGCGCCGATCAGCGCCCCAGCAGCAGCAGCCCCGACCCCGGCCCCGGTGGAGACTCCGCCCCTGCGGGCCCAGGGCGACTTGGCCGCCCAGTTGGCCCGCGCAATGGCCGAGGTGCTCGGCGTGCCGTCGGTGGGGGCGGACGACCACTTCTTCGAACTCGGCGGCCATTCTCTGCAGGCCGCCAAGCTGGCGACGCGCATCGCTGCGCTCGCGGGCACCCGGCCGTCGCTGCGTACGCTGTTCGAGCATGCCACGCCGCGCAGTCTGGCCGCGGCGCTCGCCGCCCCGTCGGGCGGTGAACAGGCGACGCAGGCCTTGCGCGTCAAGGCGCGCGCCGCACAGCACGTGGCGCCCCTGTCGTTGATGCAGCAGCGCCTGTGGTTCCTCGAGAACATGACGCCCGGCACGCCGTTCAACCAACTGCCGTCGGGCCACCGCCTGACCGGCCCGCTCGATGTGGCCGCATTCCACCGCGCCTTCCAGCAAGTGGTGGACCGCCAGTCGGCGCTGCGCACGGTGATCGAGCGCACACCGGAAGGCCCTCGCCAGCGCGTGCTGGATTCCATCACCGTGACCTGGCCGCCGGTGGAGGACATGCACACGCTGCCGGCCGGCGAACGCGACAAGGCCGTGCGCGAGCGCATCCGCGGGCTCACGCTCGCGCCGATGGACCTGGAGCGCGGGCCGCTGTTCCATGTGCACCTGTTCCGCACAGGTGACAACGAGCACATCTTTTTCTTCATGACGCACCACCTCGTGTGGGATGGCACGTCATTCGACATCCTCTACCGCGACCTGGCGGCGTTGTACCCTGCCGCGGTCGAAGGCCGCGCCCCCGCGATCGAACCGCTGACGGTTTCCTATGGCGACTACGCCGAATCGCAACGGGAGTGGATGCAAGGCGAAGAACTGGCCCGCCAGCTGGCGAACTGGCGCAAGACGCTGACCCCGCTGCCCGAGACGCTCGATTTGCCCACCGACCGGGTCCGCCCGGCCGAGATGACCGGCGACGGCCGCTCGTGCCAGCGCATGTTGCCGCCCGACCTCGTGGCCGGGCTGCACCAGCTCGCACGCCGCCAGGGCGTGACGCTGTCCACGGTGATGCTCGCCGCCTACGCGCTGCAGCTGCATCGCATGTCCGGCCAGAACGACTTTGCCATCGCCACACCGGTGCGCGGCCGGGAACAGGCCGAACTCGAACCGGTGGCGGGCTTTTTCGTCAACGCGCTGCCGCTGCGCATGCGTCCGCAAGCCGCGCTCGGGTTCGACCGCTGGATCCGCCAGGTGCAGGACGTGCTGGGCACCGCCTTCGCGAGCCCCGATGTGCCATTCGAACACCTCGTGCAGTCCCTCGACGTGCCTCGCGACGCGAGCCGTCCGCTCATCGCCCAGGTCCTCTACTCCTTCCAGGACGTTCGCGAGCGCCCGGTGCAATGGGGCCCCATCGGCCACCAGCGCTTCGACATCGACCTGCGCGGCTCGAGCCATGACCTGAGCCTCTACTGCGTCGAGCTGGCCGCAGGCCTCGAATGCGCGCTGACGTTCAACACGGACGTGTTCAACGAAGGCACGGTGCACCACTTCCTGCTGCGCCTGGAACACCTCCTGCGCCAGATCGTTGCCGCGCCCGCCACCACGCTGGCCGATTTCACGCTGACCACCCCGGACGAACTGTCTGCCATCGCCCGCTGGAATGCCACCGCAGCACAGCTCGACCTCGACACCACGGTGCACGGTCGCATTGCCACGGCCGCAGCCACGCATGCCGAATCGGCCGCAGTGACCCAGCCCGGCTTCGGCACCCTCTCCCATGGCGAACTCGACCGTCGCGCGAACCGCCTGGCCCACCTGCTGCGCACCCGCGGCATCGGGCGCGGCGATCTCGTGGGCCTGTGCCTGGAGCGCGGCACCGAGATGGTGGTCGCGCAACTGGCCATCCTGAAGGCCGGCGCTGCCTACGTGCCACTCGATCCGGCCTACCCCGCCGACCGCCTCGCCTACATGGCCGAGGACGCCAAGCTCGCCTTGCTGATCACCGAATCGGCATTGGTGCAGTCGATCGAATGGCCTCGCGCCCGCGCCGTGCTGGTCGACATCGACGCCATGGCCATCTCCAGTCAGCCTGAAACGCCGGTTGCCGCCCATGCCGAACGCGATGCACGGCCATCCGATGCGGCCTACGTGATCTACACCTCGGGCTCCACCGGCAAGCCCAAGGGCGTGCGGGTGCCGCACCGCGCCGTCGTGAACTTCCTCGACAGCATGGCCCGCGAACCCGGCCTCGGCGCCGGCGACCGCCTCGTGGCCGTCACCACGCTCAGCTTCGACATTGCCGTGCTCGAGCTGCTGCTGCCGCTCGCGGTGGGCGCAGAGGTGGTGCTCGCATCGCGCGACACGGCGCTGGACAGCCAGGCCCTGCGCGCCCTCATCGAATCCACCGCTGCCACCGTCATGCAGGCGACGCCCTCCACCTGGCGCATGCTGATCGAATCGGGATGGCAAGGCTCGCCATCGTTCAAGGCGCTCATCGGCGGAGAAGGCCTCCCGGCCGACCTGGCCGACCAGCTCATCGCCCGCACCGGCGAACTGTGGAACATGTATGGCCCCACCGAAACCACGGTGTGGTCCACCTGCTGCAAGGTGACGTCCACAGAAGGCGGCATCACCATCGGCCGCCCCATCGCCAACACCCAGGTCCATGTCCTCGACGAGCGCCTCCGCCCCACGCCGATCGGCATCCCGGGAGAGATCTACATCGGCGGGGACGGCGTGACGCTCGGCTACCTGAACCGCCCCGAACTCACCTCCGAACGGTTCGTCACAGACCCGTTCCGGCCGGGTGCCATGCTGTACCGCACGGGCGACCGCGGCCGCTGGCGTCCGGATGGCCAGCTCGAACACATGGGCCGCCTGGACTTCCAGGTCAAGGTACGCGGCCACCGCATCGAACTCGGCGAAATCGAAAGCACCCTCGCCGGCCATCCGCAAGTGACGCGCTCACTCGTCATCGTGCGGGAGGACCAGCCGGGCGACATGCGACTCGTCGCCTACATCGTGCCCCGGGGAGAGGCACCATCGGCCGATGCGTTGCGCGATCACCTTCGTGCGGTCCTGCCCGAATACATGCTGCCGCAGCACGTCGTGTTCCTCGAGGCCATCCCGCTGCTGCCGAACGGCAAGACCGACCGCAACGCGCTTCCAGCACCCAGCACGCCGGCGAGCAGCACACCCGACCGGACCATCGTCGCCCCGCGCAACGAAGCGGAGTCCGTCGTGGCGGACATCTGGAAATCGCTGCTCGGCGTGCCCCACGTCAGCATCACCGACAACTTCTTCGACCTCGGTGGCCATTCCCTGCTGGCGATGCGCGCGGTGATCGAACTTGAAAAACGCCTCGGCGTGCGGCTGAACGTTCGCCGCCTGATCTTCGAGACCTTGGCCCAGATTGCCAGCAGCGCTGCTCCGCAAGAACCCGCGCTGGCCTCCGCCTCGGCTTCGGCCAGCGCTCCGGTCGCGCCGGCGGCGCCACCGGCCGGCGAGTCCAAGGGCTTGTGGGGCCGGCTGATGGGCGCGTTCCGCAACGGTTCATGAGGCGATTCACGGCACCCGCATCGGGCGAACTTCAACTCTGGTGGACCGACCTCGACGCAGCGCCGCCTGCGGACGGAGAATCGACGCTCTCGGCAGACGAAAGTGCGCGGGCCGCGCGGTTTGTGCACGATGTGCACCGTCGTCGCTACATCGCCGCCCACAGGGTGCTGCGCGAACTGCTGGCCCGGCAAACGGGCCGCTCCGCGGCGGCCCTTCAGTTCGACATCGGTCCATACGGCAAGCCGGCGCTGCGCGGCGAGCCCGCGTGCGCCTTCAACATGAGCCACTGCGATGAACTCGCCGTGTATGCGCTGGCGCCCCAGGGAGACATCGGTGTCGACATCGAACGGTTGCGCGAGATGCCCGATGCGAACGCCCTGGCGAGCCACCACTTCACCAAGGCCGAACAGGCCGAACTGGTCGGTGCCTCCGCACATGAGCGAGCGCTCGTGTTCCTCTACGGCTGGACCCGCAAGGAAGCCTGCCTGAAAGCCATCGGCTGCGGGCTGCAGGTCGATCCGCACACCTTCGAAGTCGGGCTGCGCCCCGACAGGCGCGACGTCCTAGTGCATGCTCCGGACGGTCCGGTCACAGTCACGGTAGAGTCCTTCCGGGACGGTGACCGCGCTGTTGTTTCCTGGGCCCGCGTGGCGCCTTCCTGAACCTTGGCCTATTGCATGACGCCTTTCCGATTCGGCCCCCCCCAACGCCAACTCTTCGGCATCCATCATCCCGCCTCGCCAGGCCATGCCCGGCGCACGGCGGCCCTGCTGTGCAACCCTTTCGGGCAGGAAGCCGTGCGCACGCATCGCATGTTCCGCGTGCTCGCCGACCGGTTGGCCCGTGCAGGCGTCCACGTGCTGCGCTTCGACTACCACGGCACGGGCGACTCCTCCGGCGACGACACCGATGGTCACCTGGAAGCCTGGCGCAACGACGTCCTGCTCGCCCACCAGGAACTGCACCGGCGCTCCATGGGTGCGGCCATCACCTGGGTGGGTGCCCGCCTGGGCGCCACCATTGCGGCCCTCGCGGCGCGGCAGTCGCCCGACCTTCCCGACCACCTCATCCTCTGGGAGCCCCTTGCCGACGGCCCCGCCTACCTGGGCGCCATGGCCGAACACCACCGCCATGCCCTCGTGCAAAGCTTCGGTGTGGTGCCCTCCGTCCACCAGCACACGCCCACCCGAGAAGCCATGGGCTTCGAGCTCAGCGATCTGCTGCTGGAAGAGTTCCGCCACCTGACCCCCGCCAGCCTGGCCGGCATACAAGCGCGCCGCGCCACACTGATCGCCCCACCGCACGATCACGGCACCGCCGTCTTCGCCGATGCGTTGCGTGCCCAGGGCACCCCCGTGACCACGGTCAACTTCCACCACGGTTTCGACTGGGCCTCCGAAGAAGCGCTCAACACCGCCCTCGTGCCGCACGAAGCGGTGACGCTGCTGGCCGAGCACATCGTCCCTGCCGCACAACCATGAACGAAATTCCTGTCACCTTCGGCGCCGAACGCCATCTGATCGGCACGCTCGCCTTGCCTGAAGGAAACCCGCCGGCCCGAACCGCCTTCGTGCTCCTCAACGCCGGCGTCGTGCATCGCATCGGCCCCCATCGCATCAATGTCAAGCTCGCCCGGCACCTCGCAGGACTGGGCTTTGCCAGCCTGCGGTTCGACCTGTCCGGCCAAGGTGACAGCCGCGTGCCGGTCTCCACACTCGATTTCGCACAACAGGCCGTCGCCGACATCCGCGCGGCGATGGATCACCTCGCCCGCACGGCCGACGTGCACCGCTTCGTGATCGCCGGCATCTGCTCCGGCGCCGACAACGGCTGGAACACCGCCCAGGCCGATCCCCGTGTCGTCGGGCTGTGCATGCTCGACGGCTACGCCTACCCCACCCCCAAGACCCGCTGGATGCGCTATCGCCTCCGCGCGCGCGGCCCCATCCTCAGCGCCGTGCTGCCTTGGCTTCGCCGCAAGTGGGCCGCGCTGCGTACACCGAAGGAAGACATGGTCCAAGCCGAAGGCGGCCGCACCCCACCCAGCCGCGAGGCCTACGCACGCACCATGCAATCCCTCGTGGATCGCGGCGTCGAAGTGTGCGTGGTGTACACCGGCAGCATGCTGTCCGTGTACAACTACACCGAACAGTACCGCGAGGCATTCGCCGGGCACGGTTTCGCCACACGCGTGCGAAGCGAATACCAGCCCAACATCGACCATACGGTCACGCCGCTGAGTGCGCAACAGCGCCTGCTGGGGCTGGTGGGCGACTGGGCTCGCACCTTCGCATAGACCTTTCGCCGCTCGGTTTCTCGGCAAGACAGGAGAGGCAGGCACGACGGCGCTGCGCCTCATGGTGCATGGCCGTTACGGCATGCGTGCCTTCAGGCACCTGGCCATGGAGACCACGGCTCAGCGACGCGCATTCGGTCCTTCAAACCGAAACCGGCACACTAGCCCTCAGCCACATAGCTGAGCGCCGCAGCAGCGAAAGCCTTGAATCCCCGGTTTTCACTTGCAGGGACGGCCACCCATTCCTTCATGGGGCGCCCCTTGCCGGAGGGATCCCAAAGTTCGGCCCCTTTGACCGAAAGCGCCTTCTCATGCGTGGTGCCGCTCAGCTTGAAGACAACCCATTCCTTGTGCTGAGCGAGAAACGCCTTGCCATTGACCTTCAGGCAGGCCTTCCCGAACATCTGCCCCGGCACAACGCCTTCGCTTTTGCTCAGCGCAGCGACCAGGTTGTCATACTCGTCAACCGCCTTTGACATGTCATGTTTCCTTGACGTGAGCCGGTCGCGTGACGGCATCAGTGGCAAGCGCCCTGCGCCGTCGCGTGTTCTGGCCCGCCAGGGCCATCACCCAGGCGACCGGTCACCCAGCGCGGCGCATCGCGTCTTGAACGTACCAGGCCACTGCCTGTTTCAGGCCGGCACGCACATCGTGCGTGGGCGTGTAGCCCAACAAGCGCCCAGCCTTGCTGACATCGGCCAGCGAATGGCGCACGTCCCCAGCGCGAAAATCCTGGTAAGCCGGTGCATCGATCTTCAGCTCCGGCCTTTCGGTGGCCAGTGCTTCCACGAGCGCCGCATGCAGCTGGTTCAGCGTGGTGCGATCACCCACCGCCACGTTGTAGACCTGGTTGGAAGCCTCCGGGTTGTCGGCGATGCCAGCGCGCAGGTTCGCCTGAACCACATTGCGGATGAAGCAGAAGTCGCGCGAGGTTTCCCCATCGCCATTGATCATGCAGCGTTCACCCCTCAGCATGGCCGCCACCCACTTCGGAATGACCGCGGCATAGGCACCATTCGGATCCTGGCGCGGGCCAAACACATTGAAATAGCGCAGCCCGATGCAGGACAAGCCATAAGTGCGGCCGAACACATCGGCATACAGCTCGTTCAGGTACTTGGTGACCGCATAGGGAGACAGCGGCCGGCCGATCACGTCTTCGACCTTTGGCAGCGTGGGCGAATCCCCATAGGTGGAGCTCGACGCCGCATAGACGAACCGTTTGACGCCTGCGTCCTTGGCACCCGTCAGCATGTTCAAGAACCCGGTGGCATTGGCACGGTGGGTGGTCAGCGGATCCTTGATGGACCGTGGCACGGAGCCCAGCGCCGCCTGGTGCAGCACCACATCGATGCCTTCGCATGCTTCGCGCGCGGTCTCGGCATCGGCAATGTCGCCCTGGATGAAGCGGTGGCGCGCCCATGCCGCCTCCCCCACGAGCTCACGCACCTGGTCGAGGTTGTGTTGATGACCTGTGGCGAAGTTGTCGAGGCTCGTCACATGCTGGCCTGCACGCAGCAGGTTTTCCAACAGGTGCGAGCCGATGAAACCGGCGCTTCCGGTGACGAGCCAACGGCGCGGTGAAGCCTCGACCTGCCCGAGGATGGCCTGCAACGCGTCCATCACAGGCGCCACACGTTGATGCCGCGCTCACGCAGTGCGTTCGCATCGGCCTGGGCCTTCACATCGACGTACAGACCGCCCGGGGCCAGCTTTTCGACGTACGCATCGACGCTCAGGGCCTTGAGCGCCTTGTGCGACACGGCCGCCACGATGGCATTCGACCGCGGCAGGTGCTCCCACGACACCAGGTTGACCCCGTACTCATGCCGGGCCTCCTCGGCCGAGGCCACCGGGTCATGCACATGCACCGTGACGCCGTAGCTCTCCAGCTCGCGAATCACATCGATGACCTTGGAATTGCGCAGATCCGGGCAATCTTCCTTGAAGGTCAGCCCGAGGACGGACACATGCGCCCCCTTGACCTGGAAGCCGGCCTGGATCATGTTCTTGATCGTCTGCTCCGCCACATACTTGCCCATGCCGTCATTGATGCGACGGCCGGCCAGGATCACCTGGGGGTGATAGCCCATGCGCTCGGCCTTGTGCGTCAGGTAGTAGGGATCGACGCCGATGCAGTGGCCACCGACCAGACCCGGGCGGAAAGGCAGGAAATTCCATTTCGTGCCTGCCGCCTCGAGCACATCGACCGTGTCGATGCCGATGCGATGGAAGATCAGTGACAGTTCATTGACCAGAGCGATGTTGAGGTCGCGCTGCGTGTTCTCGATCACCTTCGCGGCTTCCGCCACCTTGATGCTCGCGGCCTTGTAAACCCCGGCGGTGATCACGCTGCCGTAGATCTCGGCAACGCGCTCGAGCGTCTCGGCGGTGTCGCCGGAGACCACCTTCGTGATGGTGGTCAGTGTGTGAAGTTTGTCACCGGGGTTGATGCGCTCGGGCGAGTAGCCGACGAAGAAGTCCTTCTTCCATTTCAGGCCCGACTCTTTCTCGAGGATGGGAATGCAGACTTCTTCGGTGGCCCCGGGATACACCGTGGATTCGAACACCACGGTGGCACCGGGCTTGAGGTTGCGCCCCACCGACGTGCTGGAACCCACCAATGGCGTGAAGTCAGGGTTGTGGGCGTCATCGACCGGCGTGGGCACGGCGACGATCACGAAATCGGCGTCCCTGAGCGCGGTGGGATCCGTGGTGGGATACAGCTGGGAAGCTGCCTTGAGGTTGTCGGTACTCACCTCGCCGGTGGGGTCCACATGGCGCTTGTACGCGTCGATCTTCGCAGCAGACAAGTCAAAGCCGATGGTCTTGTACTTCTTGCCGAACTCAACGGCCAACGGAAGGCCGACGTAGCCCAATCCGACGATTGCGATGGTGGTCATGATTCTCGTTTCAACGGTGGGGGGACCCGGCGTCGGGCTCC